>NZ_JBVPGT010000009.1:0-3072 GCF_055817355.1 Enterobacter sp. PL_is379 | reverse complement strand
ATGCGAAAAAAAAGCCCGCATTTTCATGCGAGCTCTTCTTCAAATATGGCGGTGAGGGGGGGATTCGAACCCCCGATACGTTGCCGTATACACACTTTCCAGGCGTGCTCCTTCAGCCACTCGGACACCTCACCATATTGTTTTGCTGCCTGACCGCTTGGGGGGCAACGGGGCGCTACTATAGGGAGTTGCGCTAAAACGGTCAAGCAGATTTTCTGTATTCGTGTGCGTTCGGTTAAGCCTTAATCAGCTCTTGTCGCAGCACGGGTTATTAACGCTGAGAATCGAGCACTTCGCTGTTTTTAACCACTTCCTGTGCTTTGCCGTAGCTTTCGATCAGCAGCTGGTAAGCCGGGAAGATGTGGGTGTACACCTCAGCCCACTCAGCCGCGTCCTCACGGTTCCAGGTTCGCTGGATCTCAGAGGCCACCGCCGCCGTATCCATCGGAACCACACCGGCCTGCACCACGCGCGCCAGGGTGATCTCCTGCGCCATCTTGCTGTAGGTGCCGGAGGCATCAATCACCGCAAATACTTTGTACCCGTCCGCCACCGCGCTAATTGACGGGAAGGCCATGCAGACGCTGGTGATAGTGCCCGCAATAATCAACGTTTTGCGCCCGGTGGCTTTTACCGCAGCCACGAACTCCGGGTTATCCCAGGCGTTGATTTCACCTTTACGGGCAACATATTGCGCATGCGGCGCGTTGGCGTGGATCTCCGGGATAAGCGGTCCGTTCGGTCCCTGTGGAACGGACGCGGTGGTGATCACCGGGATCTTCGCCAGGGTCGCGATCTTCGCTAACGCTGCCGCACGAGCGCGCAACTCTGGCATTGGCATATCTCCGACGGTCTGGAACAGACCGCTCTGGTGATCGATAAGCAACATCACCGCATCGTTCACATCAATAACCGGACGGGAGCCATTAAAATTCGCAGGTGTAGACATCTTCTTCTCCTTTATTACGTTCAGATCTGGCCGAAGCGGCCGGAGTTGAAATCACGAATGGCTTCGTTGATTTCGCTTTTACTGTTCATCACAAACGGGCCATAGCCCACGATGGGTTCATTCAGCGGCTCGCCGGCCATCAGCAGCACTTTTGCATCGCTGCTTGCCTCAAGGTGCAGTTTGTCGCCTTCCTGACTCAGTACGACCAGCTGGGCTTCACCTGCCTGAGTGGTACCGTTCACCGTGATGTTGCCCTCAAGCACCACCAGCGCGGTGCTCCAGCCTTCGGGCTGATTGAGCGCCAGATGGCTTCCCTGGTTCAGTGCGATGTCCCAGACGTTGAGCGGCGAGAAGGTGTGCGCCGGGCCGGTAACCGTGTCGTAGCGACCGGCAATAACCCGCAGCGTTCCACCGTTTTCAGGCAGCGTCACCACCGGGATGTCGGCTTTCGTGATGCTCTGGTAGCCCGGTGCGGCCATCTTGTCTTTCGCAGGGAGGTTGACCCAAAGCTGCATCATTTTCAGTTCTCCGCCTTTCTGCGAGAACGCGCTTGAGTGGAACTCCTCGTGCAAAATACCTGCGCCTGCGGTCATCCACTGCACGTCGCCGGGGCCAATCACGCCGCCTTTGCCCGTGGAGTCGCGATGCTCCACTTCACCGGAATAGACGATAGTGACCGTTTCAAAACCCCGGTGAGGGTGCTGGCCTACGCCGCGTTTCGCACCATCTGCCGGAAAGGTGTACGGGCCTGCGTAGTCCAGCAGCAGGAACGGACTCAGCGGCTCGCCGTGGGTTTGATAAGAGAACATTGAACGGACCGGGAAACCATCGCCAACCCAGTGCTGACGAGGAGCGGTATAAACGCCTGTTACGTTTTTCATGATTAACTCCTGATGTTCTGTTGATGTAATTAGCTTATATTCAGGGTTAATATCCCGGTAGATAGTGAAAATGGCATTCACTGTTCCGAAAATAGAACAATGAGGACTTATGCAGGATCTCAATGACTTCGTCTGGTTTGTGAAGGTGGTGGACTACGGGGGGTTTGCGGCGGCGGGAAGGGCGCTTGACCAACCCAAGTCCAAACTGAGCCGCAGGATCGCGCAGCTGGAGGAGCGGCTTGGCGTACGGTTGATACAGCGCACGACGCGGCAGTTTACGGTGACGGAAGTGGGGCACACTTTCTATCAGCACTGTAAGGCAATGCTGATAGAAGCAGAAGCGGCAGAGGAGGCCGTTGCTGCGCTGCAGGCTGAGCCGCGCGGCGTCGTCAGGATCACCTGTCCCGTCACGTTACTGCACGTCCACGTGGGACCGATGCTGGCGCGGTTTATGGCGCGCTACCCCGGGATTAATCTCCAGCTTGAGGCCACCAATCGTCGGGTCGATCTTGTTGGCGAAGGTATTGATGTCGCTATCCGCGTGCGTCCGCGTCCGTTTGATGATAGCGATCTGGTCTTAAGGGTGCTGGCTGACAGGGGGCATTGCCTGGTGGCAAGTCCGCAGTTGATTGAACGTATGGGTAAACCGCGAATGCCTTCCGAGCTCAGTGAATGGCCTGGATTAAGTATGGGGGCCGGTAAACAGGTGCATAAATGGGAGCTCAGTGGTCCAGAGGGGGCGAAAGCGGAGATCCACTACGCACCGCGCTTTATTACCACCGACATGCTGGCACTGCGGGAAGCGGCGATGGCGGGCGTGGGCGTTGTACAGTTGCCGATATTGATGGTGAAGGATCAGCTTGCGTCAGGGGAACTGGTACGGGTGCTGGACGCGTGGGAACCCCGACGGGAAGTGATTCACGCCGTTTATCCTTCGCGGCGCGGCATGCTGCCGTCGGTCAGGACGCTGGTGGATTTTCTGACTGAAGAGTATGCGAAGATGGTGGAGGAGTAGCTTTTTGTAGGTCGGGTAAGCGCAGCGCCACCCGACATAAAGAGCGCAGGGAGTTTCAAGGTTCGAATCCCCCGCAGGCATGCAATATGCGAAAAAAAAGCCCGCATTTTCATGCGAGCTCTTCTTCAAATATGGCGGTGAGGGGGGGATTCGAACCCCCGATACGTTGCCGTATACACACTTTCCAGGCGTGCTCCTTCAGCCACTCGGACACCTCACCATATTGT
>NZ_JBVPGT010000002.1:0-637 GCF_055817355.1 Enterobacter sp. PL_is379 | reverse complement strand
GGACATCGCCGGGTCAAAGGTTCATATCACCTCGCCGGCGCTTTTCGCAGATTAGCACGTCCTTCATCGCCTCTGACTGCCAGGGCATCCACCGTGTACGCTTAGTCGCTTAACCTCACAACCCGAAGATGTTTCACTTCTGATTGCGAAAATTTGAGAGACTCGAACACACCTTAAAGATGTGTCGTTTCAATTTTCAGCTTGATCCAGATTTTTAAAGAGCAAAACTTCGCAGTGCACCTTTTCAGGTTCACTCTGAAGTTTTCTTGTGTTCGCAGTAAAAGATGGTGGAGCTATGCGGGATCGAACCGCAGACCTCCTGCGTGCAAAGCAGGCGCTCTCCCAGCTGAGCTATAGCCCCATCGTTTTGCTAACCTCTTCAAATTTGCTTCGCAAATTTGGTAGGCCTGAGTGGACTTGAACCACCGACCTCACCCTTATCAGGGGTGCGCTCTAACCACCTGAGCTACAAGCCTGTAGAGGTTTTTTACTGCTGTTTTTCATCAGACAATCTGTGTGAGCACTACAAAGGCAGGTTCTTTAAGGTAAGGAGGTGATCCAACCGCAGGTTCCCCTACGGTTACCTTGTTACGACTTCACCCCAGTCATGAATCACAAAGTGGTAAGCGCCCTCCCG
>NZ_JBVPGT010000006.1:0-3020 GCF_055817355.1 Enterobacter sp. PL_is379 | reverse complement strand
AGCGCCACTGCTCCTGACCGGGCAGCGAGCCGTCCTGAGCGAGCAGGCCCCGGCGCTGTCGTACTGCCAGCGGTTCCAGTTAAACGGGTTATCGTCCCGTTCTTCCCGCACCAGGTTATTGCGATAATCGTACTCCAGGCGGCGGGACCAGCGGCGCGGCGACGGGCGCTGGGCATTGCCGGTAAAGTTGTCCCATCGATAAAGATTACATCGTTAAAGATGGCGACGTAATGAACTTCTTGTTTAACGTTTGATTTGTTTTGAATGAAAAAAAACCAAGCTTTGGGATGGTTTTTTTCAATATGGGGGACTCATTGCGCCCCCCGAATACTACTTATAATTGAAGTGGTTTATAACTTATAATTTTATCCGCAATTTCTTCTGCGCTAAGTTCTTCATAATAAATATAATTAGCTGCCTGAGGATCTGCGACACTTCTACAAAGGAGGTCGATGTCATTATCAGCTTCTTCTTCTGTCCCTTCGCTGTGTTGGATTTTCCTTATTAGTTCGATAAGCACTTGTCTTTGCATATTAGACCTCAAAAATGATAAGCACGATCTAGAATGTCAAGGTGATATTTTGTTGTAACGATTACTTGATTATCAATCATCATAAATACCGCCTCCATGTTGGATAGGGGTTCTCTGGTGTAGGACATAAGATCTATTTTTCCCGCTCCACTGTGTATCATGCACTATTGGAGCTTTTCCGCCCCGCATTCCAGAAACGACAGAGCGTGGGCTTTTGTCAAGGCATTTCGAATTGGTTGCTTAATTAAGCGAACTGCTCATCATTATTAAAATCATGTTCTATATGTGTCATTTTCCCTATAATAATTCACCTCATCGATAAACCATTTATTCCCATGACCTCCACTATTTTTATTCTTCACCATATAGTTCAAAGAACTGACTAACATCCATCCTTTCAAAGAAAAAGTTTCTACTGCTAAGGGCATTTCCAGACCCTCTTCATCAAGGTATATTTCGTCATCCTCCAAACTTTGGATATAACCCCAAGAAATATAAAAGAAGTGAGTATCTTCAGGCCGTGCTTCCCATGTGTTTATATTAGTATAAATCCATTCACCCGGCTCTAACTGAGAAAGACTTGCTATTAATTCATCTATAGATGTATATGTATTCATTATACCCTCACAATTATCTGCATCGAGCCCCCCCAAGTTTTTCTTCCACCATATCCTTTCGGGTCATAATCCAGATGCCTTGAGTTATGATCTGGCCAATCAACCAATTGTAACAACCCACCAACTCGCTCATGATGATGCCAAGTTGTTTCCCAACCAGAACCTGTTGGAGCTGTTCTTAGGAGCGCGCCACGCTTACCTGGTGAAACCTTTTCAAATATGCCCGGGAATTTTTCCTCAAGGGAAGCTCTATATGATGGGTCATTATTCATTTTATAATATAATTGTCTGTTCGCTTTCTGGAAGTGTTTTCCGTCACTCATTCTAAACATGTTTTTAGGTAAGTTTTTTTAATATTGACTTTATAGGCGCCATCATCCCCAAGATTGAGAAATAATACATTCCCTTTATTTACCTCTTCTACTTCATCTTCTGGAAGACTCCACCAATCTACGTCTCCATTTATTCTATGCTTTAATGATATCAAATCATAAATAACTAAAGTGGTAGTATCTGTTTGTATGCTTATGATTTTTCTCATTGCGTAAGCAAAGGCCGGAAATACCTCCCCGGTCTAGCCTATTAGTTAACAAAGCTTTCTATAGATTTTATAATGCTTTTATAGAATTGAATCGACTCTTCACCGACTGGTATATTCTCAGTCGGCGATTCAATTGGCACTCCATGCTGATCATATATTTTATTTCTGACAGGATTTTTAAAATAATGCTGTGGTAAAATATCCACTTCGCTCGTTTCGATAGTTTTAAACGTTACGAAAGAACCGTTTTTCCAACATGAATTATCAGTAATAATTGGTGGCAATAGCAAATTATCTTTTGCCAATACAGCATCTTCTTGAAGCGAAGATGTAAAATAGTCATATATATATATAACTATAGTATTTTTGAATGGGCCGACATCTATTTTACCCAGGGCGACCATACCATAGCCTAATCGATCATCATTTAACTGGAAGTAAAAAACATCGCCTTCTTTTGGCCACTTTTTTTGCTTTTCATTTCCTGACACTACTGTAAGTCTGTCGGCCATTTTACATTAACCCCATTGTTTTTAAGCCAGTTTCCACCCCACAAAACAGCATCCGAGTATAACTTTCTTGTAGGACTTATGCTATTGATAGAATTTTCAAAATGGGAATTATTGTGAATAACTGCTTATTCTATGCTCCGTGCATGACCGCGATTTAGCCTTCTTCAGTGATTCTAAATCCTAAATACACATGGGTATTATTCCCACCTTTTGCCTTTCTTTTAATCCAGTCAGCAAATGACATGTTTCTCACTGACCGTTTAGGGCTTCCATTTTTGCAAGCGGTTAAACCTATAGGATCCCCCCAGCGCATTCGGCGCATACTGGTAAAGATTTATCCCCCCGCCAGCCCTATCGGGTCCTAATGCGTAAACCGTCCGCAGTCCGGGTCGTAATACCTGAACAGATTGTCGTGCAACTCTCTCACAATGCAGGTGTTGCCCCTGCATCCGCTCGTTCTGGGAATATCCTGATCCCTGCGTCTCGCTCTCCCGCAGCAGCTTGCCCCAGGCGGTGTTCGCCGTCGTACCGGTAGTGCCAGCGGATCTGGCCGTTATCCTTCTCTACGGTACGGCCGTGGATGTCATAACGCCACTGAATACCGTTCAGTTGCGTGACCCGGTTATGGGCAGTCTTCTTTCCAGCGCCCTCTAACGGGTTACCAGCCGCATCCCAGTGCCACTGCTCCTGACCGGGCAGCGAGCCGTCCTGAGCGAGCAGGCCCCGGCGCTGTCGTACTGCCAGCGGTTCCAGTTAAACGGGTTATCGTCCCGTTCTTCCCGCACCAGGTTATTGCGATAATCGTACTCCAGGCGCCG
>NZ_JBVPGT010000016.1:0-71383 GCF_055817355.1 Enterobacter sp. PL_is379 | reverse complement strand
GTTTTTTTTGGATTGCCATTTCATATCACCTAAACATTATTTTAATATCATTTTGATTGCATTTGACTATTTAAATAGCATTGATATGAGAGCATCTAACTCTTGCACTGCAATCTTTTCATGCGAACGTAATTTCAGCTCACTTACGGTTCTCCCACTGCCCGCAGCATTGGCGTAAACTTTTCTTTGATAGATGATTTTGTCTAGGATTGGGATGTCCTCTTTGTACTCTTCCATCATTTCCAGCATATCTCTGTTGTCGGAGGATCTGGCTTGAGTATCTGCTTTGTTCAAAAGCGAATAACAGACCAAGCCATCTCTGATACTTCGCGCTTCTTTGATTAGATCGGCGTTGGCATCCATGGCCCAGGCTTCGAAACTTCCAGGCGCTGAAGGAACTAAAAGGACGTCTGTGATTGTCAGAGCAGCTCTCATTGCAGTGGAATCACGGCCTCCACATTCGATGATGATATCGTCAAAGTTATCTTTCTGTTGGAGAACCTGGCTCCTTAACACCGGGCCTTCTGGGTAATGCGAGCAAGCAATACCTGGTTCAACCCCGTCTTCTGAACGAACCAGGATAGCTGTTTGAGAAGACCCTTGTTTATCACCATCAACTAACCATACTTTTCTGCCTTGCCGAGCTCTTGCAACTGCGATGTTAACCGCGAGAGTAGATTTACCTACTCCTCCTTTCGTATTGGCAATCGTTAGTATCATTTTCATCTCTTTTTAATATTAAAAAACTATCAACATAGTAGTAAGTATATCTCATCTAAGTCAAGTCTTGGATGAGTGAAATTAACAGTATGATGATACCTTTATGATTGTATTTTAATATTAAAACCATATCACAATGATTGCTATGTGATGGTAAACATGATTTTATGCATTACTTGTACAGCATGTACTGAAGTATGGGCTATACCTCAGCCGCGCTTAACGAAAGAAATGGCCCCGGGAAGCAAAAAGTGGATCGTAGTGGGAAGTCTTTGCAGATTCGGTGTGTCGAAGTGGGGCAGGGTGAGGCAATTTGGGATAAAGGTGTGTTGAAGCGGGATAGCTTCTCACTTGTATCCAAAAGGTGTGTTGAAGTGGGAATGTACGGCAGTGAAAAAAGCACTTAACGAGTAATCCTCCCGTTACAACACACCTATTAAGACGTTTAAGAGGAGGATTCCCGCTACAACACACCTATCAAGATGTTTGATATAAGGCCTCCCGTTTCAACACACCCTAATAGAGTCGCTTTCCCGTATTGACACACCTTATACAGCTGATCCTGGTTTCAGATTTGCGGAGCGACTGTGTATCAGAACGAAAGTCTCTTTACCTTTTTTTGTGATGCTGTGGTCAAGATACCCAATATCCTGTAACTGCTTAAGGGCCAGTTTAATGATACGGTTCTGTTCCTTTACTGGAGAGAGCAGTGAGAGCCTGTCACGTATTCGTTTGAAAGATATAGGGACTGGGTTCGTAGGCAGGCTTTCGATGAAAGTATACAGGGCCTGAGCAGCTTCCTTGCGAGTTAAAGCGTTTATAGGCTTATGTCGAAGCAATACAGTGTAATCAGTCTGGTAGAGTTCCCATAGACGCTGATCAGCTTCAAGTTCCACTTGGTCGTTTGCAAAATCCAATTCACCAGTCTTAAGCAAACCTGTCACGGAAACTTTTTGAAGGCCCTCTGACCCGCTGCGGTTAAAGGTAATGGTCTTGCCACGTATCCTGGTTAAAGCTTCTGAAATACTTTTCCTAAGACGGGAATCGAATCTCTTAGACTCAAAGCGACACATTCCTGCAAACTCATGAAAAGTAAGTTTAATGCTGTTCGTTTTTAAACCGTACTTACTAAAAGCTTCAATGATACCTACCCATACCTTGAAGTCGATGGCCATACTCAACCGTTCGCCGGTAATACGAATATCGTCGTAGCCCTCTCGCCTTGAGAATTCCAAATCCTTGAGAACAGAGGTCGCATCGATTGATGTTCTGGCTCCTTTTGCAGGTCTGCTTGAGGGAACAAAAACATTTAATCTCATCAGGGCTACAGGCTGAACTGTTGCCTTACTAGTTACTGTGAGCTTATTGTTAACACTTTCACAATCTGGACCTATAACCTCTCCGATAAAAACATTTTCATTCATATAGTTATATCCATTCCAGTATATGATCGATATGTGCCTGAATTATTTATTCGTTCCCGTTTCGACACACCATTTTTCCCGATTCTACCCACCCTTTCCCCGTTTTGACACACCTTTTTCCCGCTTCGAAACACCTTTCTCCCACTACGACACACCAGAAAACGCTAAGAAGCCCGTAGACAAAGGCTTTGCAGCAAAAGGGATCAGTTTGGATCTATTCGGGTAACTTAGGATAAGTTATTGGATCTACTCAAAGGATATGTGGATAACTCATTATAGAATCTATACAACTTAAGAGCGTAAGGTGCTTTAAAAGGCTTCAGGCTCCCTGGTGCTTCCTCGCTCACTCGCGGGCTGCGCCCTGTCGTTCGCTGCGGCGAGCACTACTGGCTCTCTGAAAGGCGAAATTTAACTGATCCTCGCTATGGGGATATCTTTCCAGCGGGTGGTGTACGCAGGGGAGAGCATATCGCGTTTCATTTGCCATGCAGGCGCTATCCCTCGCCCGGCAAACCAGACCTGTCCCAGACCGGAATGATTAATTCCATCAAGAACCTTCATCAGCTCAGCGCTGTGAGGACGTGGCGGACGTTCGTCGAACAGCTGCAGCTGCGAAACGCCGGAGCCGGTGAAGTCGTTCAGCATCACACCGGCTTTGGCATACCGGTGCCCGTCCTTCCAGATACGCTCCAGAGCCGTTGTGGCGGCCGCAATAATGTCCCGGGTGTCCTGAGTGGGGGTAAGCAGTTTCTCCGTGGCCACGTTGCCGTAGTAAGGCTCTTTAACGGCAAAAGGGGACGTTTTAATGAAAACGGAAATATGCCGGCAATACTGCCGCTCTTTACGCAGTTTTTCTGAGGCCCGCTCTGCGTACTGACAGACAGCCTGCCGCAGCGAATCGTATTCAGTGACCTTCTCGCCGAAGCTACGGCTGCAGACGATCTGCTGTTTCACTGGCGGGGCTTCTTCAAGCGACATGCAGCTTTCCCCGTTCAGTTCGCGCATTGTTCGCTCGAGAACGACGGAGAAATTTTTGCGGATAAAGGCCGGGTTCGTCAGGGCCAGATCGAGCGCGGTTTTGATGCCCAGAACATTGAGCTTGCGTGCAATACGGTTTCCCACGCCCCAGATCTCTTCGACCGGCTGCAGTGAAAGCAGCTTCCGCGTTCGCTGTGGATTCCCCCGGGTCAGGGCGAGCACACCACGAAACTGTTTCCACTCCTTTGAGGCCCACTGGGCTGATTTTGCGAGTGTTTTCGTCGGTCCGGCGCCCACGCCAATGGTAAGACGGGTACAGTCATACACGTGCCGGCGCAGCTGCCGGCCGAAGTCCTCCAGGTCCATGCAATGCTCCACACCGGTCAGATCGAGGAACATCTCGTCAATCGAATACTGTTCCACCCTGGGGGCCAGCTCCTCCAGGCAGTTCATCACGCGCGCCGACATCGATGCATAAAGTTCATAGTTGCTTGAGAACGCGTATATTTTTTCCGGGTATCTCTCGTTTTTCATCTGAAACCACGGCGTGCCCATTTTGATCCAGGGCTTTGCCTCGGCACTTCTTGCGATTACGCAGCCATCGTTATTACTGAGCACCACAACCGGCTTTCCTTTCAAATCCGGGCGGAAAACACGTTCACAGCTGGCATAAAAGCTGTTCACATCGGCCAGGGCAAACATCAGTACATCTCCCTGGGACGGTGAATGATGTGCGTGACGACGCCAAAGATATCCAGATCGTCCGGGTCGGGATAAATTGGCGACCAGGCCGCGTTCATGGGCTGCAGCGTCAGTCGTGGCGTCAGCAGCAACCGTTTAACCGTAAATTCTCCCTGCACGCTGGCCACCACAATATCGCCATGCCGGGGCTTCTCGGCACTGTCCACAACCAGCAGATCGCCATTGTACAGGCTGCCGTCGGCCATGCTGTCTCCACTTGCGCGAAGGTAGTAAGTCGCGCTTGGATGCCGTATGCAGTAATCATGGAGATCCAGATCGGACTCGACATAGTCAGCTGCAGGTGAAGGGAAACCACATGAGGCCAGATCGGCGAATAACGGCAGCTGCATTTTATCTGGTGAGTCTGCCGGTGCGATAAAGCTGATATTGACCATTTTATACCCCTCCTTATTACTGTTTATATATACAGTATTATTTTTATGAACCCAGTTTTAAGCAAGCTATTCCCGGTCCCTTTATTTCAACCGGCTGATTTTTAGGCACAAATAGCTGGCGTATGAATAGCTTCAATCCCTATCTCCTTCTCTTTTAGTTCTCAAATAGTTCTCAATTATTTCTCATTCAGGGTTGTTATTGTGTCCGAGATTTGTATAATTCTCATATTGTTCTCAAATAGTTCTCTAGGTTGTTTTTGTTTGTGCTCGTTTCAATCCAAACTATTCCAAGGTGAAAGGTATGAAAATTTTCATTGATGACGGCTCTACCAATATCAAACTGCAGTGGAACGAAGCCGGACAGGTCAGGCAGTCAATCAGCCCTAACAGCTTCAAACGTGAATGGGCGGTGGCGTTCGGTTCTCAGCAGGCGTTCAACTATCAACTGAACGGGGAGCAGTATTCTTTCGACCCGATCAGCCCAGAAGCGGTTGTGACGACTAACGTTGCGTGGCAATACAGCGATGTGAACGTTGTTGCTGTTCATCATGCGCTTCTCAACAGCGGCATTGAGCCGTGTGAAGTGGATATCGTTGTCACACTGCCGCTGGCGGAGTATTACGACAAGAACAATCAGCCCAACGAAGCAAACATTCAACGTAAGAAAACAAACCTGCTGCGGCCGGTCGAACTCAATGGCGGGAAAACCTTCTCCGTTCGTCATGTTGACGTGATGCCAGAATCCATCCCGGCTGGTTTCGAAGTCGTTAAAAACCTCAATGAGCTTGATTCACTGCTGATCGTTGACCTGGGCGGAACGACGCTCGATATTTCTCAGGTGATGGGGAAAATGCGCGGAATATCGCGTATTTACGGTGATTCCACGCTGGGCGTCTCTCTGATGACCGGTGCCGTAAGAGACGCACTTTCGCTGGCTCGCACGAAGGGAAGCAGCTATCTGGCCGACGATATCATCATTCACCGTAATGATGCGGCCTACCTGGCGTCACGCATTAACGATACCTCACGCATCGATCTTGTTTGTGAAGCAATGACATCGGCTCACAGCCGGCTTGTTAACAGGGTTATTGAAGCTGTCAGTCGCTTTGAGGGATACTCGCATGTAATGGTCATTGGCGGTGGCGCCGAACTCATTGCAGAGGCAGTAAAAAAACACTGTGCAGTCAGGGAAGAACGTTTCTACAAAACCAGTACGTCTCAGTTCGACCTCGTTAACGGTATGTACCTTATTGGATAAAAACCATGGATACGCGACGCAAAATTACGTTTTACCTGAATCCTGAAACTAACGAAGCGGACCGCTTTGTCTGCCAGAAAACGGACGAAACGCCTCAGGGGGACAGGGGGCGTTTATGGCGCGCCGCGCTGCTTACCGGCTTTGCATTTGGCAAGCAGGATGAACGGCTGCCGTTCCTCTTCAGCGAGCTGCTTAACCGCGATACGTCATTTGATGACCTGCTGCAGCTGCTTAAAGCCGTTTACCCACGCGAAACCGAGGCTCTGCTGCAGGGCAGGGCGCGAGAGGCAGTAATCGCGGCCCCTCAGTCTCAAGAGCAGATGAGCGATTCGGTATCGCCTGATGACGAAACCCGAAATAATGCCCGGAGCATGTTCGGCGGGACGGGAAACAATGTCTGATCTGCGGGAACACGGAAAGCTTGTCCGCCAGTTCCTCAAAGCGGCTCGTGAGCTCGAATCCCTGAATGTGGTCGATGGCCTGGAAAACATGACCCTGGGTCAGCTGCGTGAGGAGCTTACGCGTCGTTCTTCGCCTGGCGCAGGCTATAAGCAGCAGTATCCGCGCCACGGCGTGAAATGGGACGAGGAGGAGAAACAACGCCTGATCGCCCTGGCCGAGGCGGGCATGCTCGATGTTGAAGAGTTTGCAAGGGAGTATCAGCGACGCCCGGAATCTGTTCTTGCCTATATGGTTCGCCTTGGACTGCTCGACAAGGATCACGATCTCCGTTAAGTCTCCATCACTGGCGGCGTAATAAGCCGCCTAAACCCGTCTTCCTGTTTAACCAGCTGTCTCTGAGTTGCTACCCCCACACCGCTTAATCGTCGCATCGTGCCGGAAAAATTCAAGCCACCGACCGCGGCGCCCGTTCGCATTCCTTCCCTCTGGTCAGTCATTTGCGCTGCGGCCTTGCGCCGGAGCGTGATTTTTTCCTTAAGGCACGTTGCGTCGTGTGCGGTATGGCGGAAGCACAACGCAGACCGCCGGCTAAAAAGGAACGCCAGAATGAGCCAACTGACACTTAACCTGCCTGCGCACAATATCTCCCATCATCCAAAGCACGCCGGTAAAAGCGGCTATGAGCATTATCGCCGTGAGTTTATAACCCTCTTCCGGGACACTGCGCGGTATCACAACCGTTATGAAGTATTCCGCGATTTCGCGGAAATGGGCGCCCTGGCCGTACAGAACGTGTTTCTGCGATCTGAGGCTCTGGAAGATGAATACCTGAACCTGGCGCGCCGCTATAAAAAAGATGATCTCCTTAACATGTCCCGATTGCTGGGGTGTATGGCGGCAGCTCTGGATTGCCAGCCTGGGGACTTTCTGGGGCAGATCTTCTCCGAACTCGAGATAGCTTCGGCGGAAATGGGCCAGTTTTTTACCCCGTACTACTTATCCAGCCTGATGGCACGCCTGACGACGGATGAACTGTTCGGCCAGCTGGATAGTGCGCCGTTCATAACGTTTCATGAGCCAGCGGTTGGCGCCGGCAGCATGGTCATCGCCTTTGCTGAAGCAATGTTTGAAAAAGGCCTTAATCCTCAGAAACAACTATTTGTCAGCTGCAACGATATTTCCCCCGTCGCGGTGCACATGTGCTATCTGCAGCTCTCCTACCTGGGTATCCCGGCGGAAGTAAGCATTGCGAATACGCTGACCCTTAAAACGCAGAGAACTTACCGGACTCCCTTGTGGTATCTGGGCGGCTGGCGTGATCGGCTTGAACTCTGGTCAACCTTAAACAACATGCGAGCGTTGCTCGGGGACTAAGAAGGACCGGGGCGCCGGCCCCGGTCTTAATCTGGCCAGACTGTCGGTCTGGCCGTAAAGGATGCCCGCTGAAGCGGGCCTGTTCCGGATAAAAAACGTTCTGTGTCCTCTTTCTCTGCACTCGTTATCTCCTGCCATCGCTAAGACGGTTGCACCGTGCCGGCATAAGTCAAGCCGCCGTCTGCTGCACCCGTTCGCGCGTTCTCCCTATGGTCGATCGCTTGCGCTGCGGCTTTGCATCCGGGGCATGACTTTTGCCTGGAGGCACGTTGCTGTCCGTCGCTCATGGCGGGAGACAACGACCAGCCTCCTAAAAGGAGGACGCCAGAAGAAAAAATTTATTCGTCCAGAAGGAGAAAATAATGACCGATCGTCAGATTATTACCAACCTGCTGCAGTCGCTCACTAACAGACTGCTGGTTTCTTCCCCTGAGTTTGCCGCAGCGCTTTCGCATTTTGACATTGTCACCACCTATCAGGGGGTGAAAGGCGATCCTGACTGGGCGGGTCTCTTCGGCCGTGAGGGTTGTTTCTATGTGGATGTATTTTCCGGGAGCCATCCAAAGGGACTGCGTTACGACTTTAACTGCCCTGAAGATGCTTCCGCCTTTGCTGCCGGCGTCCGGGACGGAGAGGTGATCCTGTGAATCTTTATTCCCTTCTGACGGCGGCCCGGGGCCGCCAGATCCTGGCAAAAAACAACTGGCCGGCGCTCGGTATGGATATCCCGGAATGCGGCAAGCAAATAACGCTGAAAGGTACTGTAAGCGCGGCTGTTCTGATCGAGCTGGTACCACACCTGGCAGAACGTGGGCGGCTTGCTAAGGGCGCTGTGAAGTCCCTGCAGGCGCTTTGCCGTGAAAACGACATTACGGCTGAGGTTTACGTGCAGATCGGTTACATCGAGATTTCTGTAGACGTAAAAGTGGCTGGCATTCCTGAACCGGAGAAGATTTGCCAGGACTATCTGACATTAGCGCTGCAGGACGAGCTGTGGGTTATGGGCGACACATTCAGGCGTGATGCCGAAACTATCCTGCAACAGACAGGCGCGCGCTACGACGGCGCCCATATTTTTGAACGCGAAACACGGCATTTCATTGTCGCAGCAGAAGCCTGGTACGACATACCGGCATCGATGTATCCCGGAGAGCAACTACTGCAGGCATGGCTTACTGAGATCCTCGTTTACGGAGCGGAGGTAATGACGATAGGCCTTGTTGTATGGCGCCAGTTCGGCATGCTGCGTGTATGTGAGCACCGTTTACCGCAGGTCTGCGTAGTCCGCCCGGACACACCTGTCAGACACTGGCTGAACCGCGAACATGTAGCAGAACTGATGCAGAAAGCACGCAAACATATCGCGAATGAACGAGAAATCACCGCAAGTTTTGGCAAGCGTAAATTTTAAAATGCAGCCACCCGGGAACCCCCGAAGTGATCCGGGCGCAGGAAAGGCTTTATGTGCCGAATAAACTGGAGTATGCAGGTCGCTGAATTACCGTGGTTTTCAACGGTTATTCCTGGTCAGAATGGTACTAATGGCGGTATAATGACCGTGGCGCTTGAGGCTTTTTGCCTCATGATGTTTCAGTGGTTTGGGTGTCGTGTGGCAGAAAGACAAAAGCCCCAGTTAATTTTCATTAACCGAGGCCCCTGCATGATTCGACACCATCAGGATAGCCTCTTACCGTGCCTAGTGCAAGGAGAAGCAAGCCATGAAATTGCCGCAACAACCTGTAATCTGGTGTGTACTGATAGTGTGTCTCACACTGCTGATATTCACGCTCCTGACCCGGTCCCGCCTGTGCGAGCTCCGGCTAAAGGATGGAAACAGGGAGGTTGCTGCAACTCTGGCTTACGAATCTGGTAAGTAGGAACCTGGAGCGGGGGGGGAACCCCCCGCTTTTCAGGCTGATAGTGTTGCGTTCTGCACCTGAAGCGCCTTTTTGAAGGGACTGTCTGAGCAATCGGGCAGTCCCTTTTACTTTTCCTGACCTCCGATTTTGAGCCCAGCGCTCGCAGCTGCCGTGCCGGCAGCGCCGCTTTCACTGGCCGCCGGTGGCGGCCGCTGAGGAAAGCCGGTGAACCGGCTTCTCCCGGCATCTCCTTCCTCTGCATTCAGCGGTGTTCACTTTTGCTGTGACTGACGCTGCCCCGTCCTGGTCCATAAACAAGGTAAGGCTAAAGCCCGCTGCACTCACCCGTTCGCACTCACTCCCTTTGGTCGCTCGCTTGCGCTGCGGCTTCCTGCATCGCCCTTGTTTCTGGCCCGGGCGGCCGGGGCGGTCATGTGTCACAGCAACGTGCTCCCCGCCTTCCGGAACCGGAAAAAGGGGACGCCAGAAAGAAGCCGAAGGAGATAAAAATGAACGCATCAACCACTACTGCCCAGACTGAACAGGTTACAAGCATTGAAATTACACACCCGCGCCAGCGCCTGAATTTCATCCCCCGTCTGTTTGCCTCCCCGCTTGGCGATCAGATGGCTGCTAACTTCCTGCAACGACACAGTAATTATGACGGTGGCAAGTGGCGATACTTTGAGGTTCCCCGTGGCATTACTGGCCAGATCGGAGGATGGACGGAAATTGCCACGACCCGCCCTACCGGGTATATCACGCCGCCCGATGGCACATATCGCCTGACCATCCCCGGTAACTATTTTGACGAGGAAGTTTCTGCGGATGCTGTGGGGATCATCGCAACGCTTTTTGTGCTCAATTTCCTCTCATGCAAGTTATTCGAAATGGGTGAAGAGTATGCAATGACGTGTCAGGGGCTTGTCGATCGTCAGGATGCGCTTAAGGACTATGTCAGCATCATCAAACATCCGGAAAGCAGCCAGATTTTCCGTGCAATCGACTGATAAAAAAGCCCGGCCAGCTGGCCGGGCATGAAAGGAAATCATTATGACAAAAAAATTAGCAGTATCGGAAGGCCTTGAAATACTTGCCCGCTGGCTTGAGGACAATATCAACTGTGAAACCGACCTGATTTTCGACAACCCGGAAGAAGGTACGGATTCCGCTATGTTACTGCCCTGCATTGAGGCGGCGCTGGCGCTCATTCATGCCGCGGAGGAAAATCAGACGCTACAAATCCGGGCGCAGGGTGATGCGAACCAATATGTTCTGTTAAAGGGAAAAAGTTGGTTTGCCCAGGTACTGATGAATGGCGAAATGAACGTTACACAGCAGGAACAGCACCTTAAAGCGATGATTGCCGGAGTCACCAATGAATAACGAAGAAGCACAAACAGCTGCGTCAATTCCTGAGCTGGTCTCGCTGATAATAGAGGCTGAGCCGGTAGAGGGCGCAGAGATGAATAATGCTGAACGATCAGCACTGGCTGCGGAAGTGTTATGTATCTTCGCGAGGAGAACGGGACAGGCCCGCGATGGGGAGCCTGTCGAAACCATCATGGTGGATCTGCTGGCGAACCTGATGCACCTGTGCGACCGTATGAGCATTGATTTTTCGGGATTGTTGCCGGTTGCTGCGATGCATCATGATGATGAGCGTGACGCCTGAATCTGCTGCCCTGCTGAATCCCCAGCGCATCGAGCGCCGGGGATTCAGTGCCCACCTTCAGCTGCTGCGCAAGGTATCAGCAATCATTGCGCTGATCATAAAGCGCAGATCTTCTCCGCTTGTCTGGTTCCGGGCGTGATGGCTCATTTGTTCCCGGAGCGATAATGTCACGGTAGCCAGGGCGACACTGCGCTTTATGTTCGGCGAATTTTCATAATCCTTGTAGGTTCGCAAGCTCACACCCAGCTCTTCAGCTGCACGATCCATGCTCCACATCATTCCTCTTCGCCAGAGGCGCAACTCAAAGCCGTTCATAATTATCTCGAAAAAGTGCAGAAATTGCACTTATTTTAACGTTGATGCAGAGTTATAAAAAGGGTTTTCTGCAACCAATATCACAAGCTACGAAAATTTTTGGCTGGAAAGTTCAACAAGTTACTTGTCATGAAATGGTATTCCGAGCCGAGAGTGAGCAAAGAATGAACAAACATCGACTTTTGCTGCCGCTGCTTTAACCGGGCCAGCTGAGCGAGTGATTTCCGGACCAAGTTCCACGTCAGGTTCTGATCCAGTTTTACCAGGATCTGTGCCGGAACGGCGTTAGTCGCTGGTAGATGATCTCAAAGACAGAAAACCAGGGCCAAGGGCGAAACTCTGGGCACCTTCGGCTCCCCGTCGTAGCCGGGTCGTCGCCTGCACTCCGCGTGGTGGCCAGAGTGTCCACCGCGCTCCGCGGAGCCGCACGCGTCTCCGTCCTTACGGATAGCAAGCGATGCCTGAAAACCACGCTTGCAGCTGCCTCACGGCAGCAGCCGCTTCACTGGCCGCGTTGCGGCCGCAAAGGAAGCCGGACTAAAGCCCGGCTCATCTGGCGTCTCCCTTTTACCTCACATCGCGGTGCTCCTGTGGCCGTGACAGACGCTGCCCCGTCCTGGTCCATAAACAAGGTAAGGCTAAAGCCCGCTGCACTCACCCGTTCGCACTCACTCCCTTTGGTCGCTCGCTTGCGCTGCGGCTTCCTGCATCGCCCTTGTTTCTGGCCCGGACGGCCGGGGCGGTCTGAAGTCACGGCCCCAGGCTCCCCGCTTCCGAAAACGGAAATAAAAGGGAAACGCCAGAAGGGAGCCGGAGGCAACCAACGAGGAGAAAGTTATGGACGATATGGTTTTTTACCCGAAAGGGCAGTTGTTTTTTGAGGACGCCATTCACGACGGTAAGCAATTCGTGACTCGCTACGGTAAACAGCCGCTGGATGTTCTGAACATGCAGGGCGAACAGTACGTACTGGTTTCCCGTAATGAAGCAATTGAAATGATCCGTGAAGCCGCGCGTAAACCAGTTGAAGAAATCACTGCGGAAATTTTTAACGACCAGCTTGAGGTGATGCCGCCTATCGACTGGTACGGAAAAGGAGACGACCAGTCATTCAAACTAGCTGAGATGCACGCGGAGGACGTGACCGATATTTACGCCTATTACCGTGGCCGCTACTTCCGTTTTCGTGACCGTGTGAGCATGAAACATAGCGAAATTATTCAACGAATAGAGCAGGAGGTGTACGCAAAGCAGAAATAAAAAAGCAGAGCTAAAAGCTCTGCTCATTCACCCCGGTCTGTTGGAGCAGACCGGATAACTAACTGTCTCAGATGGAGATACATCATGAAAGACCGCTTTATCATTGCATGCCGTGATTACATTGTAAATAACAAAAACAAGCGTCCTCACAAGCGTAAGCCCGCCGAGATCATTCCTGCTGACGTGATCGCACGCCGTATTCAGGCACTAGGGAAAATTGTGGTACGCGCAGAACGCCGCCATAAACCCGTTCGTATTCCGGCTATGAGTTGCGCAGAGCTGGGGCACTTCCTCACCTCAACGGAACAAACCCGTGTAAGCGCATGACAGACGCCGCCCCGCAACGGGGCGGCTTTTAAACCACATATCCGAGAATTCAGAAATGCCAAAATATTATCTCCAGAATGCACCCCGTGGTGTAACCGCTATTCAGCTCGATAACGGTGATGAAGCTGTCTATCTTGATGGTGAGTTTATTGCCTGTAGTGATCTGGGGGAGCGTGACGATTCGGTAATCGGCTTAGGCGAAATCCTTGCCAGAAGTATGGGGGTGCCGTTCCGTCTTCTGGCGCTGCCCGTTCCTGATGTTGAGGATTGGGCATGGAACGACGTTACCGATTCGCTGAACTGGGGGGAGCGAGTGGAGCTACCCCGAATGATGTTACGTCCTGTACTGGAATGCAGCACATCCCATATCACGGAAGCTGACAACACATTGTTAGGGAATTTGAGTTCACGAGATGAGGATAGCGGCTGGATCTTAAATTCAGGAGTGGGGTATTTATTACGCCTTGATGCCGTCTATGATCCGCTTATCAGGCTGAGGCGTCTCGGAATTTCCAGAACGACACGGGCATTAATAGCCCGAGCCAGAAATCAGGCCGACATAAGCATGATTCATTTCTCATCTGTAGGTGATGAAATAGAAGGTGCACCAACCTTTGACTGGTAACTCTCTGCCCGGCTACATGCCGGGCATACCTCCAACCATCGGCGCAGGGGCTTGCAGCAGGCTTTGCCTGCGCCGCCCCCACAGTCGCCGCAAGACGGCTCCTGAAAGGAAACGGGCATAGCCCGCCACTTCTTTCTGGCGTTTCTCTTTTTAGTTCACGGACTCATCACGAATCACCTTTGCCGTGAAAGACACTGGCCCGGCCCGTGACGAATACAAGGGGAAAGGCTGAAGCCTGCAATCCTCACCCGTTCGCACTCTCTCCCTCTGGTCGTTCGCTTGCGCTGCGGCCTCCGGTTGCCCCCTTGTATTAGCCACTTATGGTCCGGACCGGTCATTTCATCACGGCAACGGCGCTCCGCGATGGTGAATCACCATCAAAAAGTTCACGCCAGAAGAAAGTTACTTTTAAATCCAGAGGAGAATCATCATGGCCCGTTTATCTTCATCTTTCCGTACCGCGAACGTTATCCGTAAAGAGCGTGCATTGACCAATGATGAACTTATGCGCTTCGTACCAAGCGTATTTTCAGAGGAAAAACATGAATCACGCAGTGAGCGTTATACGTACATCCCAACCATCACTTTGCTGGACAATCTGAGGAAAGAAGGTTTTCAGCCTTTCTTTGCCTGTCAGACGAGAACGCGTGATATCGGCAAGCGCGAACATACCAAACATATGTTGCGCCTGCGTCGTGAGGGAGAAATTGCAGGTGAAGAGGTGCCAGAAATTATTCTCCTCAACAGCCACGATGGTAGCAGCAGCTATCAAATGATCCCTGGCATGTTCCGCTTCGTTTGCATGAACGGAATGGTTTGCGGAAAAACCTTTGGAGAGATTCGCGTACCGCACAAAGGTGACGTTGTCGGGCAGGTGATCGAGGGGGCGTATGAGGTTCTTGAAATTTTCGACGGTGTGAAAGAATCACGCAGTGAGATGAAGGAAATCAGCCTGAGTAAGGATGAGCAGCGTATCTTTGCTGAAATCGCACTTAACTGGAAATATGATGATAAAGGTGTCGGGAAACATATCCCGCTAGTGCCTGATGATATTCTTCAGGCGCGCCGTAATGAAGACAAAAGTGATGACCTCTGGACAACTTATCAGCGCGTTCAGGAGAACATGACGAAAGGCGGCGTATGGGGGAAAACCGCAAAAGGAAAATTCCAGCGTACCCGCCCCGTTAATGGAATTGACGGTGACGTAAAGCTGAACCGCGCGCTGTGGGAAATGGCCGAAAAAATGAAGGAGCTTAAAGCCTAATCTTAATCAGGTGGGGATAATTCCCCGCCTTTTTTTTCCCTTTCAGTTTGTTCAGGTGTTGAACCTGAACAAACTGATCACCCCCGCCCGCCGAAAGGTAATCGCCACATTCGTAGCGTTTACCTTTCACCCGTCCGCCCCCAGGGGCTCCCCTGGTTAGGTCAGGCAGTTTTGTTCATTGAATCTTGCGTACTTTCAGACTGAGAATTTTTTCTGGATTTGCTTGCACGGTTTGTGGGTTTCTTTTTGCTATTCAGTATTTCCCGAATTGCTTTCACGCTGGTTGGGATACCAGCCGTAGAAAGCGCATCCCGTATATCCTCGATGCTATAACCTTTTTTCTCTGACAGCTCGATAATCTGGTCACGCAGCTGCTCAAGAACGTCAGTTTTAGTAAGGCGTTTCTTTGAAAGATCCGGGAGCTCACTAAGCGCATCTTTAGCCAGTACAATATCTTCTTCGCTATACCATTTTTTATCAGACATTCAATGTTTCCTTCCTACACAACGAAATTATTCAGACAGAAGTATACCTTTTCGCCTGTCAGAGTGGCAAACCCATGTTTTTCCTGGCGTAAGCCAGTGACGGCGAAGCCGAAATCACATATACTTCAGCTCAGGAACATAAAACTAGTGTCAAACGTGGGACAGGGTATGTTTTGTAGCACCGCCTGCACGCAGACGGTCCCACAAAACGCCCTGGTCAGGACTCCGTCCCGACACCCTATTAATCGTGCAAGCCTGTCAGGCCGTGCAAGGATTGAGAATGAGTAAGAGTGAAAGACGCCAGCGATCAGCGTTGCTGGGCAGCGTTCGTTGTTACCCTGAAGAGAAAGCACAGATACAGGAAAGTGCCAAAGCTGCCGGCATTTCAACAGGTGAGTTTTTGCGGCGAGCTGCTCTCGGAAGACGTATTGTCGCGAAAGGTGACACCCGGCAGATGAATGAAATTCTTAAACTGGGGGGCCTGCAAAAGCATCTTTATACTGAGATGCAAAAGCAGGGAATGATGACTCCAGAGCTGAGTAAGCAGTTTGCCGAGACACTGGCTCAGTTGCAGAAGACGTTAATGAAATTCAGGGCTGACAGCCTGAACAATACAGAGGACTAAAATGCTTGCGGTAGTGGCTGAACGCCGTCGTGATGGTAAATCAAGCTTTGTTCAACTCGTCTCATATACCATCCTGCGTGATGATGTTGAGATGAGCGAAACGCTATCGCCTGAAAAACCCTTTGTCCGTAAGTCCCGTTCTGAGGACAAGATTTTCAACGACCTGGTAGGGTATGCAACGCGTAATGCACTACCCGATTCACAGGATGTTATCGCAACGTTCCCGGACGGACGCCAGCAGGTGCGTTGCGATAAAGTCATCTGTGAAACCAACTGCTTCTCTCTGGCCACGGCATCCACTGAAATGGATATGGTTGCCATGCAAAACACCCGCTGTAACGACCCTGTATATCACGTCATTCTGTCCTGGCCGGAATCCGAGCGACCTACTCCAGATCAGATTTTTGATTCGGCTCGCCATTGTCTGAAGCGTATGGGTATGGAAGGGCATCAGTATGTCTTCGCTATTCATGATGATACTGATAATTTGCATTGCCATCTGACGGTGAACCGCATTAACCCGGTGAGCTATAAAGCTGCCTCATTGTATAACGATCACTTCACCCTGGACCGCTGCTGCCGTGAGCTCGAGCTGAAGAACGGATGGAAACATGATAATGGCCCATACAAAGTTAACGAAGACGGCGCGATCGTTCGTAACCGCAGCTTCTATAAATCTGCGCCTTCAGCTGCGCGCCAGCTGGAGCACTTTGGTGATAAAGAAAGCCTGTTTTCTTATGCTGTAGATAATTGCCGCGGAAAAATTGATGAAGTGTTTCTTCAGCCCGACTACACCTGGGATGATGTTCATAACGTATTAGTTTCAGCTGGACTCGAGCTACGTCCGAAAGGTCAGGGCCTGGCTATTTATGATTTGGGGAGCGATACCCAGGCACCTATCAAGGCCAGCGATCTCCATCCTGAACTTACCCTAGACAGTCAGCAGGAATTAATCGGTAAATTCATTCCTGCCACGATTCATCGTGAAACTGATCACGTGGGCAGAGAACGTTTGCTGAGCACGGTAGATATTCAAACCCAGTACAACGATCGTCTTCATCGTCGTGATAAGGGCGCCCGCGCTGAACGCCGTGTTCAGCGTGCCGCAGCTCGTCAGGATTTAATTGCGCGCTATAAAGCGTATAAAACTGCTTTTGTTCGCCCTGGAATTTCGGCCGACTCCGTAAGAACACGTTTCCGTGAATTGTCAGCAAGCTATCGTATCCGGAAAAATAATGTCCGAATTTCACAGCGTGATCCTCTGCTTCGTAAGCTGATGTTCCGCGCGCTGGAAGTCGAAAAAATGAAAGATATGGCCGCTTTGCGTTTGCAAATCCGAGAAGAGCGTAAAGCGCTTAAAGAGATGCCAGGTTCCCGACCGTTATCGTATCGAGCATGGGTAGAGATGCAGGCCACCAAACATGATGCTGCTGCTATCTCGCAACTTCGTGGCTGGGCATATCGGGAGAAGCGAAACAATCGCACGGCAGCCATCTCCGGCAACATCATCCTCAACTCTGTTGCTGATGATATCCGTCCTGCTCAAATTCGTGGTTATGAAACACAGGTTAACCGCGACGGTGCCGTTGTATATAGCTCCGGTGGCAACCCTGTATTGCTTGATCGTGGTTTGCTTATTGAGGTTGCCGATGCACCGGCAGAGAAGGGTAAAAACATCGCTATGGCGCTGCACATCTGTGGTGAGAAGAGTGGTGAGAAAGTTGAGATTCGAGGGGATAAATCCTTCGTTAACGGGACCATTCAATACATCCCGCATTTCAACGCATCGTCAGGAAAAACAGTTCCGTTGACGCATCCTGTTCAGCGCCAGCAGGCAGGTTATCATGCCCCGACTGAGACCCGGCATGATGCCCCAGCTGCAGGTGGAAATATGCGGCCTCATGTACCGCCCAAGCCCAATATTAAGAACTAACGCCATACCATGGAGGTGGTGTCTGAATGGATGAGAAGCTAAAACATGCGGATTTATCGTCTTTGCCAGAACCGGTGAGGGAAGCCGCCAGGGAGCTTGTTGACCTGAAGTTTCGTATCGATATGGCAGCAAGAGGCGGTACGTCAGGGATACCACTAGACCTGCATGGGACCATGACTGGAGGAGAATGGGGGCCGCATTTCGGGCAGGAATTTTTCTGCAGCATCATTCCTTTTTTCCCGCGAGATTTTGAAACCTGCTCGGCAACTGAAATGCTGGTTCCTACCTTACATACCTTCGGCTGCAGCTGGCGTTGGTGGCCCGATCGTTATTGTAGCGACAAAGATGAACACGATATACGGCGCCACATTTTTTCTGATTACGGGCTGAAAAGTACGAGCTATACCTTCATTCCTCAGCTGGGATTGTTCTGCCCGGGTGAAGGTAAAAATCGTGTTAACTTCTGCCGCCATCACGGTATCGAATATATCCCGGCACGGGTTTATCCCCATGATTATCCTGAAGCAAATCGAATCTCTGTGTACGTTCAGGATACTGCAGGAGGGCTGGATGTATGGGCCGTTCTTGATAATCGCTATGTTCAGAAGGTTACTCACTATGCCTTTGCGCTCCCACTTTTGCGCGCTTATGGGGTAGCGTTCCCTGGTAAGTGGCCAGCAGGATGGCCATCAATATCGGACCTCCTGGCTAACCAGCTGTGTTGCACGGATGAGACGACCTTTCACAAACCCGTGATCGATATGCATGCTGTCAGGGATGTGCTGGATCGTGATAAGACCAGCAGAGAGGATGGGGAGATGTATGTCAAAACCAGTGTGCATGAACTGCCCCTGGCCGGTCTGGTTCGCTTTACCCTGATCGCAATGTTATTGAGTTTAGGTGCGCTGTTCATCTACGAGATACTGGATGAGGGTATCCTGTCCAAGATTGCACTGGGAATAACCACTTTCATGGCTGGAGTGGTTGCTTCGTTTTTTATCCCGGCGTTCCGTATCAAGAAAAAATATCTTCGCAAATAGCTGTGGCACTGCCAGGACGAAAAAAAAGCCGGAGGGGAGCACCCTTCCGGCTTTTTGACTATGGCTAATTGGATTCTTCCCAGAGGCGTTCAAACTCCCGCTGATAAGCGCGAGCTGTAGATGGTTCATTCCAGATTACGATCGTGTTCTCTGCGTTTCGCTTAACTGCGCTTGAGGTGTAGTTGAATGAGCCTGTCTGGGTTGTGATGCTATCGACCACCATGAATTTATTATGCTGTATGGCGTACTGGCCGTTTAGTTTTACCGGAATCCCTTTGTGCTGTAACCAGGTCACGGCAGAGTATCGCCCTCCATTATCTTTAGCATCAGCCATTACTCGCACCCTGACACCGCGCTCCCGGGCTCGCTCAAGCGCTAATGCGATCTCTTTACTCGTAAAACTGTAGGCAGCGACGTCGATGGTCTCATGAGCGCTGTCAATGGCCGTCAGAATGTTATTAATTGCGCCCTTCCCGGGAGAGAACCCCGAGGTGATGCGTAATTCAGTACCTGATGTCGTCAGAGGTACTAGTAAAATCGTCACTATAATCGTGCTGAGTAATGTTCTGATACCAGTCGTCATAACCGCGGTTGCTCTCTGAAATTGGTTGGGATACATGTTGGCCGACCGGAGGTGGTTGGTCCGGGACCGGCTCTCTTTGTGAAGTGGAAGGAAGCGTAATGCCGGCACTGTTCCTGTGCGCCTCTTCGATTCGCTTTTTGGAAATACGAATGGATTCCTGCTCTTTCAGCCAGTAATAGCGTCCACCGGTTTGCTCCAGGGATTCAATAGCCGTTTCGAATAAGAGAATGCCACGTTGTTCTGGCGTGAAATTCAGGTCGTCACGGTTATCAAGGTCGGTGGCTACACTGGTTATGGCCATCAGCGTTTTATCGGCTAAGCGAGCATTCAGGCGGCTATTCCATGCCCCTGGTAAAGTCGAGCGACAGATATCGATAATATTAGAAACTCGATCCTGTGAGACTGGGCGCCGGCGCGCAGCTGCAGGTACTTCATTGCATAAATCACTGAAGTCAGGACGCCGTAAGGGTACATAACGGTTAATTTTGACGTTCAGCTTTGAAATCTTTTCGTTGTCAGGAATGTAGATAGAACTGCTACGTACCTGGCGATCTTCAAAGACAATGATGCCCTGTCCTTCCTTGAGAGCCTTGAGCTCATCCAGCTGGATGTTATCCCTGTCTCTGAACTCAACGCGATCCACGTCCTCGTAGCCTCCCATGCCGGTTCGGCTCATGGTGCGCTGCTCAGCGTACTGCCCGGTCCCGCCAACAGCCCGGATCATCTTCAGCGTATCTTCGGTATCCTCAGTTTTCATAAACTGTTTGGTACCGAGGTTGGCATTAACTGAATGAACCTCTTTCCCGTGGCGCATCATCGCCTGCAGGTCCTGCGCCAGAATTACCAGCATGTATTTGAGGCTTCGCATCTGGGCCGCAAGTTTTTCCAGCCCTGGTGCGAAATAGTAACCTACCTCATCGCAGATAAGCATAAACGGGAATTTACTGGCGAATTTCTTCACCGTAAGTGTGTGTTCCGGGGAACCTTCAATTTTGTTACCCAGGTCCTTTGCGATATTCAT
This sequence comes from Enterobacter sp. PL_is379, assembly GCF_055817355.1. Classification (NCBI taxonomy): domain Bacteria; kingdom Pseudomonadati; phylum Pseudomonadota; class Gammaproteobacteria; order Enterobacterales; family Enterobacteriaceae; genus Enterobacter; species Enterobacter sp. PL_is379. The sequence continues at coordinate 51,079 of NZ_JBVPGT010000016.1, read as the reverse complement.
CCTGATGTCAGAGATGTACAGCTTACCCAGGGTGGCTGCTTCGTTATCAGAAAGCTCCAGCGCCGGAATAAGCACTACCAGGGTGCGATCGTTATGCAGGATATCCTGCATATCGATATCACCACCGTTCTTGGGAAAGACGTGGCCATAGGTATCGTTAAACATGCTGAGCATGCGGGTAAACTGCTGGATGAGATAGCCATGCTGGTCAAGCGCACCCTGGGACCATTCCCCGGGGCGGTTGATGAGTTTCATATCAAAGCCGGCCAGGTTGGCCAGATAGTTTTCCATGGGCTTATAGCCCTCTTCGTGCCATCCCTCTTCAAGAGCTTCACGATACAGCCCGACGAATTTTATAAGCGGCAGATAGGACTGAATGACGGCCTGAGTCAGCATAATGTTATCGCGCGCGCGCTTATAACACAGAGCGTAGATCAGGGCATTCATCATGGCTCGGGCTTTATCCTTCCATCCTTCATCGCTGCCGTTTCCTGCAGGCAACAGTGACTCCATCAGCTGGATAATGAAGGTCGGACTGCCATAGGCGAACGGGTTGGTACTATTGGACTGAGGGCGGGATTTATCCCCGATCATCAGTTTTTTGAAGCGGTCGTCATTGCCGGTGATGAAGTTAAGAACGTGCCAGTCGTCCTCCTGCCCAAAACGTCTGGCCATTGACCACGTTGCCACGGCGAGATCTATCTGAGCCTTACCATCAGAAATGCAGCATCCCCGCGCCCAGCACAGCGCATTTAAGTACAGCGAGTAGAGGGTTTCAGTTTTACCGCCACCGGTTGTGGCCATGATCTGCATGTGCCTCAGAGCATCAGAGCTTTCAAGCCATAACTCTTTGCCGCGGTCACGGCCACGTCCTATACCAAGACAGAGGACCCCTTTCGCTTTCCCCACGATTATCTTAGGCAGATTCAGTTTCAGAAAAGGGATATTCCAGCTTTCTTCTCTTTCAGTGGAGATGTCGAAGCCACCTACATCCATCGGTATCCGGAGGGGTAATCTAAAACGCTGATCGCTGAATGCGACCAGCAGGATGATGTTAAATGGCAAAGACAGCAGAAGGGTGGCGGGCCATACCACACCAAAAATAAGCGAGCACGCCAGGAAAAGCTGTACAGAGAACGGGGCAAGCATTATTCGTTCTGCCAGACGCCCCTGCACTTGCCGGCTAACGAGCCTGTTTTCTAACGGCCCATGGCGACTTTTTAGATCCATCCTAAATCCCTCATTGCGCGTTATTCATGAAAGCCTGCAGAGCTGCATCGCTTGTCATGGCCTGTAATGGAACCAGACGACCGTCATCGGTTATGACGGTCGGCGTGCCAGGCAATTTGTAGAGTTCAAAAGCCATATCGTTACGGGCCAGGGCGTTTTGCCCTGCTTCACAACTGGAGGCTGGCGTATCAGCTTTCGCACTCGGGTTCAGCATGCCGGCGCCAATGTCGAAAAGGCCGCGCCACATATCCGCCCGTTTATCTGCAGGTGCGCACAGCATTGGAACAACCTGTTCTGCTGTTCGGGCTTTACCTATCAGCGTCACAGGGAAAATCTCAATGTTGTACTGCGAGGAGAAAGCCTGCACGGTCGGCTCAAAAATCTTGCAATTTGGGCACTCCGGATCGGAAAAGATGTATAGCGTTCGCGGGTGGCCAGAAGAGAGCTGAATAGTAAACTCCTGCTTTGCAGCACCGTTCTTCAGACGTGTTGCCAGGAGATTACGGGCTTCAGCAGCTTCCTCAGCTGAAAGCGAACCAGGCTCTGCCGGTGGAGTTGATACAGCCGGCACAGTGGAACCAACAGATACTGCAGGTGCCGGTTTTACGAGCACAGGGGCCGGTGATCCGACAGGGGTTGATTCATGGGGTAATGCCGGCGGCTGCGATGCCATTACTGGTACTGGTGGTTGTACTGAAGAAGATGAATGCCATAACCAGGTGGTCCATGAGCCAACGAGAAACGCCGTCATAGCAACCGGGATCAACCAGCGAAAGCCAGATTTGCGTTGTTCTTTAGCATCAGGAGCATTAATGGCCATGCTCTGCAGAGCATTGGCCGTAGCGTCCATAATACTTTCAGCGAGCTTTTGGTCTTCCGAAGAAAACAGTTTGGCAACGCCGTTGTAAGCGTGGCGCAGCCAGATAGTGTGCAGTCCATTATCCAGCTCAAGCGTCAGCTGGTAGCGATCATTCAGCGGCCGATAGAGATTAAACAGGCTATGGCCATTGAGGCGAATCTGGAGGTGTTGTCCATGAATTTCGGTAGTAGTTTGGTTTACGATTTGTTCTGACATGGGGTTATCTCATTTTTGGGCGGAATGTATGTACGTGCCGATGGACATGCTGTTCGTCGGCTGCGGAATTCACTAACTGGTTATTTCCTGCTTCGTCTTCATCGTCGTCTTCGTCATCAACATCGGCAGGAGAGGGTTTTGTCGGGGCGGGTTCTACTACGACAGCGCCTATATTTCTCAAATCTGTTTCAAGTCCCTCGATGGCCAGTGACATGATCGGTTTGATTAATCGGACCCGATACCGTGAAGCCAGCTTCTCCCAGTGTGCCTGGCTGACCACGCCAGCACCTTCGACGAATGGCCAGGGCCGGCCTGTGGAAGCAAGGGCATACCAGAGCGTACGATCAAGCCCCTTAAGCCAGCGGTACCTTCTAATAGGGAGATGCAGATCGTTGTCATGCAGTGCCGCGATGGCGGTTCGCACATAGTTGTATTGCTTAATCCATTTTTGCGCTGCCGGCGTTGCAGTGACTTTGCGATATGCTGAAGTGGCCAGTGAGAGGTTGGGATATCCAATCTTGTTGCGGTATTTGCGGTCTGACTTAAGAGTGGAGCGGTTCAGTGCATCTAACAGCTGCTCCGCTTCGCCACGTTTATCAAGGAAATGCTGCAACCCAAAAATCGCGAACATTGCGCGTTCATGATCGTTGAAGCGGTCAAAGTCTTTTATATCGTGCTGCAGCGGTGTACCCAACTGCTCGATGAAGAGTTTTTCTGCCTGGTCCTTCTTCAGCCGGTTGTTAACAACAAGCTTGTGCTCGATGACAAATTCATCTGGCGTCATCGCGCTGCGATGTTCAGCCGGATCTACATTCAATAGCTGCGTTTTCCTGTCCCCATAGCTCAGTGCCGGCAGAATGGCAGGGGAGAACTGCGCCATGATTCGGGGCAGCGTATTAATGGATATATCACGGCTGGTTCGGCTCGCCTGGTGCCGACGAACAGCAACAATGCCGACGATCACCAGTGGTACCAGAGCTATTAGCAAAATACCTGCCGTGGCATCCATGACAGTGAAAAACTCACTCCATGACACGTTTTCGGCATTGTTATGCGTCTTGGCCAGCAAGTTGATTCGCCACGAAGCTGCACTATGAAATTGCGGAAAGTCAGCCAGGTTCCAGAGCCAGTAGAGAAGGGTGGTTGTGCATTCAATGGTTAACTGCCTAAAAAATAAAGCCATTACCATTAGTGTAATAAACAGGCCGACAGCGGCCATCGTCCAGTCATTATTAGACTGAACGTCCTTACGGACAGGTTGTGCCATGAGAGGACCCTGCAGTATTCAGATATAAAGAAGAGGCACCCTGAATAGGGTGCCCCGAAGTGGATATGCGCGGAGGATGTTGCTGTGGGAGAGTGTTACTGTGGCGGTAGCACCAGGTTCAGGCTATTTGCTTCTGCGATTTTCTTAGCCTGGAGCTCAACGCATCCGGGTACGTCATACTCGTATTTCCACTGTTGATGACGCATGGCATTGATTTTCTCGTAGAGCATTGCTGCTTTACCGGAAGTAATTGAGACCGTTGGGAGCTCTGGATTACCGGTATAAATTGTCAGCCTGTTGCCCTCAAGTTCGACTGATTTCCAGTCATACATTCCAAACCCCATTACACGAACGTCGCGTGGGAAAAAGAAGTTCAGAATGGACGTCTCCGGGTGGCTGATGTAGAGAATAGTCCCTTTTTGCGTATCAAGCCCCAGGTAACCCCAGCCAGTGCGATTCATGGCAATATTTTGTGGCGAAGGGTTATTTAATCCTGATTCGCGGAAGAAATTGGAGAACGCTTTGAGATTTTTTCTTTGCTTATATATACAGTAACACGTCAGGCAAATGGCAATAGCTAATGAAATCCAAACAAATACTGCCTGCGAATAATCTTGCGGGCGTAAGCCATATCTCGGGCTGTCTAGCATTGAAAACAGCCAGAAGCCATAAGCGAAATGGAAGGGTAAAACAACAAGCAGATAGCCAATGGATAAAACTCCAGTCACAGCTACGGGCCAATTTTTGCTGTAAGTGTCAAAGTGTTTTACTGACATATTTATCTTCCTGATATCTATCTGAGCCGTTTGCTGGCCAGATTGTAAACTTGACTATGCTCCCGTTTTCCAACTGCAACGACAGCAATGATTAATTCATCATTAATAACCTGATAAACAAGCCGGAAGCCTGAGGCACGCAATTTTATTTTGTAGCAGTCAGGCATTCCCCTCAGTTTTGCCGAAGGTATATGCGGATTTTCTGCACATGCCTTTAGCTTTTTGGCAAATTGTTGCTGGATAGATTTATCAAGATGATTCCACTCTTTGAGTGCGTCAGTCCTGAACTTAATCTTATAGGTCATAGATACTGATCCAGCTCAACGTCATGCAGGGCTTGATTGCTCCGCTTTTCAACCAGCGCAGCGAGTTCCTGATCGTCGATATATTCCAGCATCTTTTCATAGAGTTCAGCAGGTACACAGTAGAAAGCAGGCTGGTTGTGGTTCATTATCGCCACCGGATAACCCGCGCCGGCTTTGACTGTGGCCATGGGATTTTTCTTCAGTTCGCTGACACTTGCCGTTGTGTCGCTATGAATAGTGTTTGGCATGCTTACCTCAGGTATCAGATGAAGGTGCTGATCTAAATGTAGCACAAAAAAGACCTAAATATAGGTCTTTTTTGCGGCGGTAATCGCATTATTTAAACCCGTTGGCATCATCCCCTGGTTTAACCGAGTCGATTTTTTTCAGGCCTGGTGCTTGTCCAGCTTTACCGCCAAAACCTGCAAACATACTGCGGGTAGATTCAACTGCACCTTTCATCATTTGAGCAGCTTCCCGTCCTCCAAGCCAAGCTATCACGTAATCCGGTAAATAAACCTGGAGGCTAAATGCTGACGAAACCAACGTGGTACAAAGACGAGCATAGATCATCAAAATCCCGATGATACTTGCCAGACCGGTTACTGAATCAGCCTGCACGTTTGCGAGGGCTGGGGTAATTAGCATGTTCAGAAGCGTACCTATGGCAACAACTACGAGGCTTGCAAAGAAGAACCCAAACACCATAAGGGATGGACGAATAGCCGCATCTATGAGGAAGATATAGCCATAATTAGCGCGACTACCTTTATCCTCTTCCGTCCCAATATGGGTCGCGGCCCACAGAGACCCAGCAGTTGTACCGATTAACACGCTACCAAGCCAGGACGTACAGGCTGTGATCCAATATATCAACGGTATGAATGGCAGGAATATCGAAAGAGAAAACCCCACGCTCAGTAGTATGAAGAGAATGAAGTACACCACTGGGGAAACTGAGCTCATTATGCTTTTAGCTATATAACCAACACCAGAAACAGTGTTAATTATCTTTGCAATTCCGTTCCCGTCAGCGGAGGCCCAATCAACGGCCGCTTTCGCTGCAGTAAAGGCGGTGAAGGTGAGTTGAGCAGATACTAAGGTGTAATCGCCTATTGCTTTCATTTTTAGCATAGGATTAATTTGCTCAGAGTTATCACTGTTTTTATCAGTCATAACTGAGTTAATAATCCAGCTGGTTAATTTTTGAGAGCTAGGCATTATTTTTAGTATTGCATCATTAGCCGTTTGTACATCCTCAAAATTCTCATTCCCTGCGGCATTAACCGAACCAAGAGGAGGGGTGTAACTAGAATTTTTCCTTTGTGCGGCTAGGGCAGTACGTATTTCTTGATGAAGCTTACCTACTCCAACCTCACCTAAATTTGACTGACCGGTTACTACAGGACTTTTGTTGGCAATAGAATTTACTTTCTGATTTGCTGTTGCAAAAGACTGGTACCAGGCACCGAGAGCGATCCAACCGCTTTGCTTGAGGTAGTTTGCAAGTTCATTGCGAATCGTTCCTTCATTATTTACGCTTGCTGCTGCCGCTGTTATGGTGTCTTCATAGCGCCGTGCTGCTTGTTGGATTTCCTCTTCCACATCAGGGAGTCTGGACTGACCGCCCTCCTGGTAACTTTTCCACGCGCTCACAAAGTTTTCGGCACTGCTGGAGAGAGTGTTATTGATCTCTGAAAAGGCGCTCATCTGTGCATTTTCAAGTGGCCCGGAGTTTATCGGCACGCTAAAAGAGAACCATGAGTCACTGTCTTTGGTTTGCGGAAGTTCTGCGCTCCCACATATAGCGCTGCCGTTCGTAATACGAATCTCGCGCCCATCGGAGGAGTGCTGCTCAGACATTGCGGGCGTATTGCTGCTCCCAACCTGGTGCATTTCAGCCTGTTCAGTGTTAAGCGCCGCTTTGCACAGATACATGTCAAATATTCCGCGTGCAGCAGTGATGGTCTCACCGGCGACGGGTTGCATTATCAGGGACTGACCATCCATGATTGCATCAGCAGCCTTGTCGGTAAGAAGGTTGGCGCTGCCAACACCCATAATCGAGGCCATCCACAAGAATGCCAGATTGGATATGGACCATCCGGAAGGCGTTGGTACCAGGGCCATGAAGCCAGCCAGTGAGGACACCGGCGCCATCATTGTATTCCCCTGTCCAAATACTCTCCCGCGATTGCCGGTCAGTACGGTGGCACGCAGTGTGATCGCCATAAACCAGATAAATGCGAGACCAGCGATAATGGCGTTAAAGACACCATATAACAGGCCTATAAAACTGACGTTTTGCGGTTGCAGAGGATTATTTACAACATCGCCAAACACCATGATAAGCAACTGACGAGACAGGTCAGAGTTGCGTGTCGCGGCGCCGGTAATGGTGTCGTAATTGATACTGTCTGCAAAAGCTGGCAACGACAAACTGACCGCTCCGAGAGCGGCCAGTAACAGAAGCAGTCTTTTCATAGAGTTTTTCCAAAACGAGCAGAATGCGCGTCCGTAGGACGACACAGATGAAATCAGGCAGGGGAACGCCAGGTGAATACGTCTTTAATCCATGCTTGCGAGGTTCGCCACTGGATAAACGGGCCTAACTCCTTGTTAAGCAGTTGCCATATTCGAAACTGATTTTTCATCGCATTTACGAACAGCATGCCGGCAAACGCGGCCAGCATGAACATCATGCTCAGTAACCGAAACAGGAATACCCCATACACAGGGAGACCGGATGCCAGGGTCACGATCGGGAGTAGCATCAAAATCCCGACCGTCATGAAGAACATCATCAACCAGATCCGTTTAGCCAGCAGGTATCGCCGTATCAACGACTCACGGCTCTGGCCGCTGGCGGCTACGGCCTCATCAAAACTGAGCGTCTCGGTTTCTTTTTTGGTTGCTTCCGGTTTTAGGCGGCGAAACCGCTCTGCATTTTTCTCTGCTGCGTATCGGGCAGCGTGAACCATGCGACCAGCCTCCCATAGCGGGAGGACGAGGTTGGCGGTGAACCATGCTTTTTTTCCAATTTTCTTCATTGACGAGTTGCCCCTGCAGTAGCCTGTTGCAGTTTCTGCGCCAGACGTGGTTCATAGTATTGAGCGCCCTGTAAGCTGAGCTGTTGCCCGATCAGGATAGCGTTCTCATGCAGCTGCTGTTTAATACCCAGAAGAAGAGCGTTCTGAAGACTCTGGACACGGATGGATTCGCGTACCAGGTTATCACCATCCATCCCCTGCAGGTCGGTCTGGTAATCGGTATTGGCATAGCGACGGTTGACTTCGAAGGACTCAAATTCACGCAGAGACATCATGCCGGTACGTTTTGCCTCTTCAGAGGCGTTCGCGTCATACCATGCTTTGCTGGATGGTGTTTGCAGGGTTTCTGCCAGTACATCTTTCGTTGCTTCGTTTGGCTGGCTGGCCGCAACCATGGCCAGCTGAGGCTGTTCAGCAGCGCTTTGGATCGAATCGTGTTCTGTCATCATTCCTATGTACTGGCGACCGCTGTCGGTTTTGACTTCACCTTTTTTCAGCGCTCGTCCCACGCTACGGCGCGATGAGTTTTTCAGGTACATCATGGCAGCGTCGGTTTGCTCCTGACTAAATGTGAGCTCCGGGGCTTTATCCTCCGGGCCGGCGCCAGCCAGTAATGAGCGGATTTGTTTATCGCCTCCGGGCAGATCGGATACGCCGTTACAGAGGTCTCCCCAGGCATCAGCGTCCTCTTTGGTGCAGTAGTTACGGTGGATGTCAGCGGTGGCAAACAGGTCCTTCTCTGGCGCATCAGGTTTTGATGAAAGGGCTTTTTTGACTGAGGAACTGTTAACGCCCCCACCGCGGGACAGACTTGCCTGTTTAGCCCCGGCCTGACGGGAAATTTGTGTTGCCTGGCCCGACGAAGATTCGCTGCAGATCGAGTCAGGAACGGTGTAACTGCGCCTGGCGTCCTCCAGATTCTTAATCTGTTGGGCATACGTCGCATACTGTTGCATGTTCTCGGTAGATTGCTGAATCATTGCGGCAATCTTGTCATTACCTGAGCTAATCGCCCCTCCTATTTGTTGGTTGGTGGTGAGAATAGTGCCCAACGTCGCGTTAGCCGTTGAGAGTTGAGGCACAACCTGTGTAGTGATTGGTATGCTGCTGTTAACGTTGACCGTATAAGCGGATGCCGTGAAGCTGGATAGCATCAGGCTGCCTGTTACGGCCGCCAAAAGTTTTATCTTCATAGAGTTTCCTGAATCAGATTTGCAGGCTGCGGGCGGCGATCAGCTCGCTGGCCAGTCTGTTAATCACGTTGCCGTGGTCTGTCTCTTTCGCTTCTTTCTGGCGTAATTCGATCAATTTAACCGCGCTACCCGTAGGGAAGGCGTCGGCAAGAATTGAGCGAGCGGTGCGGCCATCAAGCATTTCGTACAGCTGATCACGTAGCGCAGCATCTTTCGGCGTGGAGTTCAGCGCCCAGAGTTCTTTAGGGCCAAGGGTATTTTTGAGTATCTGTACCACACGCCCTGTTTTGAGCCGGAATACTGCGAGGAAGTGGGTTCCGCTGCCGTCAGGAGATGCACCCGAGCCGATATACCGGAAAGCCTGAGCCGTATGCGCCGGCACACCAAAATGCTCAGTCAGGAGCGGTAAATCTTCATGACTGACCTGCATCAGGTACAGGCTGTTCGCAGACTTCAGTATTTCGTGCGGGAAGTGGTTCAGGTATTGAGAGCTTAAAACGGTGCGGATAAAGAATTTACGGTTTTCAAGATCCTGAGTAACCAGCTTGTTCATAATGAAGGGGATGTCCTTCGCATTATGCAGCTCGTCGTAGATTTTGGTTTTTACCTCCTGCGCCAGCTGAACAAGACGTTCGTGATGGAAAGGACGGTATGCTTCAGGCAAATGACTCATGAGCTCGTTGCGGTACTGAGGCAGCTCAAAGTGCCCGGCGGCCAGCTGGCCAGCATAGAGATACATAAGACCAGTTTTAACTTGCCCGGCTCGGGTTTTACCACCTACGACATTGTTAAGGTCGATTGCGATAACACGGGTATCCGGATTAAGTTCAAATACCGTTCTGCCGGCAAGCATTTTATAGGAACTTAATGCGTCACCCAGGCAGCGACCAATGTAAGACAGCAGTTTTTCACCACTACCCTGGCGCGTGATCTCTCCATACTGGGATTTGACGTCTTCGTCATTGAGATAAAGCTGCAGGTCGCTCAGCTCAGGCATTGCCTGGTAATGAGCTCTCGTCGCAGCTTTGATCTCTCCTTTCTTAAAAAGCAAATCGCGAACTTCGTACCACGTAGCTTTACTCCACCACGTCTCATCGAATTCGTGACGTATCCCCGTCTTATCCAGGGCTTCGTCTACTTCCGGTTCGAGTGTCTGCGCATAAAATACCGGTTGTTTATCAGCATTAAATTCATAGGCTTTATCAATGACCTTACTGAGAATCTGGCGACAATCCTGAGCATTAGGAGGGATACCAGTCTCCGGATTGACACAGAGAGTTTCGCAAATATTGACCAGATATTCTTTCTCAGGAGTCAGTGGGTATTTCATTCCCAGCTGGACATCAAAAGGGTTTTTGCAATATTCACGGCTGTTTTCCAGAATCAGACCAACCACTTCATGCTTCCGGTGAGATGGAAGGGCGTCACGAATCAGCCTGACCAGCCCCTGCGCCGAGAACCCTTTATCTATGTAAGATAAAAACGGCAGGCTATTTTGGCCGGAAAACAGTATTGCCTCACTCAACGAACCCAGCGCGACAGATTTACCGGTTCCCGGTTCCCCGGCCACGATCTCAGTAAATTTGGTCTGAAGGTTACTCGCAAGTTTGACCGGGAAAGGTTTGCCGTCAGGTGTGCCAAAAATAATGCTGGCATCATCAGCCCAGGGTGTTGCCGGTCGCTGTAATGGCAGAAGCGCCAGTGCTTCTGAAAGTGGAGGAAACATTAATGATGGAATACTCAGCGCATTGGCACCGACCATCGTTGATACCCAGGCGCGAACAGGATCGCCAAATGTATCTGTAACCTCACAAATACCCCATGACTGAAGACCCTTCTTCAGAAGAGTTCTGTTTCGTTTAACAATCTCTTTTGTGCGCCCCCAGGTTGATGCGCAGATAGTCATTACGCATACAGGCTCTGATTTGCCGGCATTTTCGAGCCACTGAACTGAGTTATAGATCGGTCGAATAGGCGGCAGGAGGGCCGCCATACTCAGCACCAGTTTTTTCCCACCCAGGACGTTGAGGCCATTAGGCATCAAATCCATTCGTATACGCCAGGGAAGGGTGCGACTCATTTTGCTGAAAAGCTGGCTGAACGTTTCAGGCTGCTGCGGTCCGAGCGATACGGCTAAAGTTGAGTGCCATAAACCGTCGAGACGGATGAAATCACCTTCAACTTCAGGCTTACTGTTAAACAGCTGGTAATTGAGATGAGGGGCAAGCAGGGAAGAATGATCATCACCTTTCGGCAATCCGTGAGGCCATTTAATGTCTCCGGGCAGAAAAGGTCGCCATGTCGATGAGGTGCTATTTCTCTCTGCTTCCTCACGTAGATGAAAGCCAAGCTCACGGGCATTCATTAACCGAATACGCGTGCCGAAATCACCCTTACCAAACTGGTTTTCCAGGGTGCTGACGAACGTATCGTGGCGGATTTTTAAACCTTCCAGTTCCTGGAATGCCGGATTTTGGCCATAACGGGCACCCGGAGTGTTTTTAAGTATCGTCTCTCTTCTTTTTTCCTCATCTTTTATTTCCGTCGGGGCTAACGCCTCACGCGCGGTGTATACCACCAAAAATGCGCGCTCACGGGCCACAAACGGCACCATTTTTTCAATTCGCTCGTCAAGTATATCGGTTAAATCAAGCCCCATACGTTTGAGTGAGCGATACTGGTGAGCCAGTAGTTTACGCAACTCTTCTTCGGCTTTATCAGGGTCCTTTTCAAAGACAAAGCTCAGCTTATGGCCAACATTCTTGAATTCACTGTTCAGGAGGTTCTGAAGGCGGTCGATGTAATTACTGAACAGGGAGGGATCTCGCTTTTCTTCCTCTGTTAAAGCCTCCTGCTCATTAAACTGGCAGTAGGTCCCCTCTACCTCAAAGACACTGGCGTAATGCCCTTGCTCAGTCAGGAAGATATAGGGGGCGTTCATCTCCGGCCGGCGTTTTTTGTCATCGTCGGTCAGTCCTATGGTCGTGCGTAAGTCGCAGTAGCGGGTGAAGTCATGTCCCAATGCATATCGAGAGGCGTAGGCCAACGCCTCTTCAACGCATTTAAGCGCAGAGACTAAAGGATTTTTCATGGAGTTACTCTCAGGTGGGCGGTCAGGGATGACTGCGATATTCTTTTAGCAGAGATTGCCATGCTGTTGGCTTAACTGCCGGATTTTCAATGTGATCGTTAAAGATGTCGGGGTTTGGAATAAGAGCGATGTGTCTTAATCGCTGTTGTAGCTCTTCTCTTTTCTCCTCGGGAACCTGTATAAGCGCCTGCCCAAACTCTCCTGGGTGACTCGTACCCCAGAAAGACTCTGCTTCTTTTCGATGCTCGATTAGCCAGTGTAGAACTGCTGTGGCTCCCTTTTTCTGGCGATCATCTCCATGCTTTCGCGCAGTGATTACCGTTCTTAACAAGAGACTGAGATCTTCTGGTTTTAGTTCAGGCAGATAAACCATCACACCGTCATTCGCTCCCAAACTGTTAAGACGGCGACTGCACGCACAAATAGGGCAAACAACGCCAAGATTTGCATCAACTTGATTATCCGGATTGCCGTCTCTGAAAAAGAGTGTGTTATGCCGGCTGTAATGCTCGCAGATGACACATTTTCCGCCTGTGAGTCGGTGTGCGCGCTGCGTTAAAACAGGTGAGGGGGCAGCAATATCATGGCCCCAGATTTGTTGACCCACATCGAACGTTTCCTGTTTAACCGGGAATGCTAAACGCAGATATTCCAGATCCATGCGCAGCCATCGCCGGCTGCGTTTAAGTAAAAGCTCTATGAGCTCGTTATCAGCTGTTGAAGAACGTAGCTTCATCAGCTGTTCGGAGAGGTGATTTATTGGCAGAAGATAGATTTCGTTATCGTTACCCTGTGCATCGCGCGTGATCCCGCAGAAATGAAATCCCTCACTAATGGGTTCGACGATTGAACAAAACGCCACATTTTCAGGCGGCTTAATAAGCAGGGAATCCGGCTTATTATCTTTTTCTTCGTCTAAACATGCCTCAATTTCAATGGGGCATATCGTGTATAACCTCTCATGAAGTTTTAGCATTCAGGCAGCTCCGGCAGGAACATCCCTATTTCAGCTACGATTTTTCCCTGACTCTGAACCGGGATTTTATAACCAACACCACCAATTTTCCCCATGACGGCTCTGACTACTTGCTCTGTTACGTCTGTTTCTTGTTTTGTTCCTTTTTCGGCAGCGTAAATACGATCATGGGCTTCTGAATAATAAATTTCGATGTTCATGGGTAAGGGTATTCCTCCGGATTAGTGAGCAAAGCTCCGGCGCACGGCCGGAGCGATAGTTTCAGGATTTAGCCGACGTCTACTGGATTCAGCTTGATAGTCGTTTGACCTTTTTTGATGAACTGGTCGAGGGCAATCATGACGAAGCCTGCACCCATGAAGGTCAGTACCCATCCCCAACCAATTTGAGGATTTTTCTTTTTAGCAACCCAAAGACATACCCCAATTGCCACGCATCCAATCCCACCGAACTTGGAAAGTTTGAGGATACTTTTTCCTGAGCCATCTGCGCTTTCCGCCACACCATCAAACATGCCGAAAAGATCATCGTCTGCATACGCAGGTAAAGTCAGCGGCCCAAGCAATAATGTAAGGACCGCTCCTAATCGTGCGCGCAGTGAAGACAGCGCCATCAGGATGCGAACGGAAACGAACAGTGTGAAATTACGCATTATTACTACCTCTTTGTTGTTGAATTAATTCCAGGTTAAACCCAGTGTTTTTTGCAGTGCATTAAGTAGTTCGGGATTACACGCCAGCAGGATGCCAACAACTCCCATAACTATTCCGGTGGAAACATCTTCACGGGCTGACAAGCCGGTATGGCCATCAACCAGGGACCTTCTGGCTCGTCTGATGCCCATATAAAAAAATAAAACCCCGACCACACGCAGAAGCGTTAAGACGGCATCGATGGCCAGTTTCGCCTGCCCCATAGATTCGGGGGCATAGGCGATGGCATCGAATGACACATCTCCGAAACTCAGCGTGTGAGCCGCTTTGTTCATCATTTGCTGCATGGCGATGAGAGCACCGCCCAGACAAAATGACGCCAGGGCTTTCATGCCGTTTGCCGGCTTACCGCTGCGGGAGCGCTTGACGACCGATACCAGGGTGCCCAGACAGCCCAGGGCGCCAAAAAATAACCCCAGTGCCAGAATGAGACGTATGCCGCTGGTCTTTAGGTTGTCAGCTACGTGGACCAGGATTTGGATAGCGTCCATCAATCCCCCTGGCGAATTACGCCTTTACTGGTTACGACGATTCGACGCTCAGCATCAATGCTGCGGATTGTCAGGCCATTTACCTGATCCCCGGGCTGGACGGACCATGTACTACCGTTATGGGTTATCCAGGCCATCCCCGGATATACGGTGTTAATGCGCCAGCCTTTCAGGCCGCTACTGCCGGCTGCTGATACGTTTTTCACGCGGCGAGCGGTCGTAGTGGCGGTGCCCTTCTGAGGTGAAGCCGCCTGCTTTGTACTGAGGCTATTTAACTTTGCCTCGATATCAGCCAGGCGTTTTTCGCTATCCCTTACCCTGTCATTCAGGAGTGTTATTGCCTGCCGGTTTGCTTCGCCGTACTCCTTAAGCTCACTGACCTTCTTGTTATCGAAGGACCCTGTCGTTCCGGTAAGCTCCCGATCACTGTCTTCAGGCAGTGGCTGGGATGGCATTGGCTCTGTCAATTCATCAGGAGCGGGTGAATTCAGATCGCTGTCCTGTTTACCAGGGGCAGTGAGCTCTTGCCCTGCTTTCACCTCCTGCTGAGCAGGTGTGGGTGGATCAGGAATAAGCGCCCGGGCTGGCGGTTCATCTGGCCAAAACGCATACGCCAGAAGTGCAATCACGGCAGCGCCGGCAAGCAGTAGCGTTTTAAGGTCATAACCCCACAGCCCCCATTTAGGCGCTGCAGGTACTTCTTTTGCTGGCGTCTTGTCTGACTGGGGCTCTCTCTCATTTTCGGGAATTGCAGTAACTTCAGGTAATGCGGAATCCTCCGGCTCCAGGTCCGGATCAAAAAAACTATCTTTCATGATGGTCCCTTAGGGTTGAGCTGCAGGCAGTAAGGACCCAGCTGAGGGCTGGCGAGTACCTGTGTTTGTGCTGGTTGGAGTAGAGTTGGTGACTCGGTCGTTTTCAGTCACAGCTGACATGAAAAGAAGCGCTACAGGTTGGCCACGATCGACTATCACCTGCTTCACAGGTAACTTCTGAGCATCGTTTGCGATCACCTGGCCTGCCTGTTGAGCTGCACCACCTAAAATGGTACCGGCGACAGCTTCACCATTTGGCATGCCAACACGGCCCTCGATTTGGCTGTAATTATTACTCAGTATCTGAGTGTTGGCGCTGGCATAGAGCTGGCCACCAAGCCCAAGACCATGAGCGATTGCCGGCAATATAACTCGGGTGCCGTATCGATTATTCACGCTCGAGGCAACGGAGGATCGGAGCGTATCAGGCATAGCTGCCGAAATATCGACGCGCCATGTGTCTCCGTTCCAGTTCATCTGGGTGAAATGGATCTTAACCCCGTCTCCTGCAAGCTGAATTCCTCTGGCCACCAACTGAGCCCCTTGATAAGGACCGGCCGGAATATGAGCCAGTACATCCGAATTGGTATTGTCGGAGTCAATCTCAGTATCAATCACCGCACCGGGGCGGCTTCCCATGGGGATTAAAACGCGATTAGCATTCTGGCCAGAGTTGTAAGATGCCGGCTGCACAGTTACTGGTGCCAGACTTTCAGTCCATCCTGAATAGGCGTTAACGGCTCTGCTCTCTCCGGCATTTCCCGCCTGTGCCCCTGCGGTTACGGTCATATTGCCGGCGACACCTGCCAGTTCGCCCGTGGGAGCAACCCGCTGTGCTACGAGTTCTTTCAACAAGGCCTCAAGTGCTTTTTTACGATCAGGGTCAAGACTTTGCTGGGGCACATGTTGCTGCTGAGCATACTGAGCTTCTGGAGCTGGCTTAGGCACGGGCGGCGGAGCTGGGGTCGCATCTATTGGGGGAACCTGACGTACAGTGCCGGAACCAATTGATGCAATGAAGCTGGAGTTTGCGGCCTGGGCCTGTTTTGCCCCAGCTTCGTTGTTCTCACGAAGAATTTTATGGTACTGCGGCGTTTCCGGAGCTGCTTTTCCTGAACCGCCTGCAGCTTTATCCACGTTGATTTTGGATACCGACTGTGGTGCGCTCATCCACGAAACCAACAGGAACCCAACCGCAAGTATCACAAAAATAACAGTGACGAAGATAATGCCGGTTTTTTTGACGTCCCGGCCGACGTCTTTATCTGCTCCCATAATTACTCCAGAGAAATTGATAAATAGACAGTTTTGCCGGCGCGGGAAAAGGCAACCTCAGGCGTGAGAGGTAATTTATAGAGCCAGGTTCCATCGCCGGAAGCCTGTGTCAGCTCAAATTCATCGCGAATTTCGCTGCGTGTGCGGATATAGAGATCGTCACCCATCTGCCATACCTGTGTATCAGGTAACTCACCCTGTGTTTTTAGCCGGCGCGCTTCTTTTGGTGGCACGCCGTCGAGAAACGCCTGAAGTGTTGGATTATTCAGGCCAATTTTCGTCTGTCCGGTAGGAAGTTTTTTAGCCTGTGGCCCGCGCTGAGGGATACGAAGATCCAGACGACTGTCTATTACGCGTGATTTCGCCTGGTTGCTGGCCTCACCGCTGTTCAGGTCGATAATTATCGGTACCGCCAGACCTTTCAAATAGACCGTTACATTTCCACGATCATATAAACGTTTGGCCTGTACGGTCATCACACTACTTTCAGGAATGAAATTGACCGCAAAACCCGTTGAATTCCCGTTGTAAGGCGGGGCAGCCAGTGGCCAGGGCGCGCCAGTGTTGTCAGTGAACATGACTGTACTGGCCTGAAATGTTGTGGTCCTTAACACAGGTAAAGAAGCGCCGGGTGACAGGTTAATGGTTAGTGTTGAGATCCGGGGGACGATATCAGCAGCCTGCCAGGCGCGGCCACGACTAGCACCGTCCATGACTTCACCAACCATTTCAATCCCCTGCTGATCCCCTAGTGGATTAGCCTGGCTCATTGCCCAGGCTTGAGCTGAGGTAGGGGGGGCTGGCGGCGCGGACTGTCGAAGAGGTGCTGTTATATCTGTCTGAACGTTTTCCTGCGGTGGCTGGTTGTTGGTCTGGGCTGTTGGTGTTGTTGGCGCAGGTGCAGCTGGTAACTCGGTTGTCGGGGTGTTTCCTGTTTGGGCTGGGGCCCAGTCAGCGGCAAGCGCAGGTGCAGCTGATAGCGCGATCGCTACAGCCGGAATAATCAAATATTTCATTTTTTTACCTGAATAAAGTTAGCCAGCGTCTCGGGTGATAATTGACACTGCTTCAATACCCTCTGGCTTGAGCGAGACATCCGTGCGCTGGATGCGAACGATGAAGATGAAGTTTTGCGAAGGTAAGCTTCTGGTTTGACCGTCAAGGCTCAGAGTGACCGGGTACTGAATATCCCACATATACGGTCCGTTTTTGCTTTCCTGGCCACGCCGGTAAATCATCCCTTTGCGGGTGACGTTTGCAGACATCAGCATTTTTTCAGTTTTCACCTTGGAGAACAGATTCGAATTCGTCAGCGCGTTGTAGTAGCTGGCGAAACCTTCCTCAGAGAATTTCTGTTGCTGATCGCTTATTTGCGTCCGGTAGTTCTTAAAGTCGAGCTGGAACGCTGAACGTATGAGCTTATCGCCAAAGTCGATTACATCGTCATCTTTGTAAGCAGGCTCATCAGTGGGAACCTGCTTCAAAACGCTACCCTTATTGGTCGCAAAGTATTTTGTGGGCGGGTTAGCCACCTTGTAGACCAGCCAGGCGTTAACAGGAAACTGGAGAGCGCTTACCGTACAGGCGATAAGCGCAACCTGGAGTGCTTTCCGGGCGAAGCCAGCGTTAAGCATGTTTTTTTGCTGTAACTCCAGTGCATCCATAAATGGAATCATCGAGTCGTCAGATTTGCGCTGGGCTTCATCTACCACAGGAGAAGCCTCCTTTTGGGAGGCTGATTTCTTTTTCATTTCTGCGTGTCTTCCATCAGTTCAGGGATATGAAGGATGATGAGCCTGTCCCTGAATCACCTGCAGCTGGTTGCGGTGTTGCCTGCAGCTGAACGGCAGAACGGGACTGAGTGGCCGGGATGTATGAGCTGTAAGACGATAAACTTGCAGTTGAAGGCAAATCACCCCATGGGTCGATTGTTGAGGGAACATAGTCATTAATTTTATCGCGCGCTGCAGAGCAAATTTTCTGGCCGATCTGGTTTAAGGCATCGGCCAGATTGGGGAATGTTGGCGCTGTAATCGTCGTTGAAATATTTCCCAGGCAATCCCCGAGTGATGCGGAAACATTATTTTGCCGCTGCGACCATGCCTCGGCTGCTTCTTTAGCCCGGTTGTAACCGGCCTGACTTCCTGCCTGCGCAGCAGTACCCGCTCTGCAGGACGCTGCATCAGCAAAAGGGATGCACGCCAGGCAGATTAATGTGGATAAAAGGGTGCGACGTATGTTGTGCATGATGACCTCACATCGGTTGTGGTTGAATAGCCGGCTTAGCCTGTACATGAGGTGTCTGAACCGGCTCCTCGGATTTAGGTGGCGCATATGCCTGCGAGAAACCCAGTTTGCTGTGCAGTGCCGGCGGGATCTTTTCTGGAGATATCAGGGGAACCGCAAATTTGTGCTCGTCCTTGCCCTTCATCTGAAATGCAAAAGTGTCGTAGTTCACTTCCGCGTTCCTGAGCGTGTTAACTGCTGAAGCGTGGCCAATCAGCTGGAGTTTGCCGTTGTCCTGTACGCTGTTTAAGGCAAGATACGTATTGCCTTTCTCTGTCGTGCAGATTCGCGCAAGGACATTTTTCAATTCACCTTCATGACGAATAACCCCCTGCAGATAATCCCCGTGGCCTTTCACCAGATGAGCCAGTAGTTCACCCTTATCATCCAGCGCCGCCATTACTACAGAACCCGCAGCTTTAGAATGATTCGGTACGGGGGCGTTTACTGGCGGTACCTCAGGCGCAATCTGACCCTTTCCATCAGGACTGGTGTAGAGCAACCCGTGTCCGCTGGGTGCAGGTGCAGAAAGTGGCAGATTGTTATTCTGAATAATCTGCTGCTGCAGTTTCCAGAACGCATTGCCGTCGTAAGCGGCCAGTTCCGCCGGTGCCACTGCATGCTTGTCAGCTACCAGGAGTTGGTTGTCGAGGGCGGGGGTTACTGTCCAGTGGTTACGATGCGTATCAAGTCGTTCAAAACCTGTCACATTGCCATCGGCATCTTTCACCGGCACATTGACGGTGACGGCCTTCTTCCCGAGATACTGCAGTTTGACCATATCGCCAGGCTGATTACCGCTGTCCTTTAACGCCTGCTCCAGCTCGACGCCCCAGTACGTTTTGTTGCCGCTTTTGGTACGCATCTGCACGTAAAAGCTTTCGGAGTTTGATTTATCAAACTTATACGGTGCCTTTCCGGCATCGAGCAGTTTTCCAGTCAGGCCTGTGCGCAAGGTTTCTTTATCCAGGACGCTTAATTCCGGTGTGACTGCCTGCTCCGTTGCTTCTTTCGGCCTGGCACTACTATCCGATACTGCTGGTTCCGCTACACCAGGACCAGGTGCCGGCGATACAGGCGCTGAGGTTTCAGGACCTGATTCAGGACCGATATTCAGACCATTTTGTGGGACGGTATTCTCGACCCGGGCTTTCAGTAGCGCCTCAAATTGCTCTCGCTGCTGAGGATTTTTGAAATGGACATCGATGTTGTGATCAGCGATCAGCCCCATAGTTCGCTGAATAAATTCGTCACTGCCCGTAATTTCAACTGCACCACGTTGATTCGCTTTGGCTGAAAGGAGCGCCGCGAGGATCATTCGGTCATTCTCGCTGGCTTCGGGAGTGGCCATTACAATGCGGTCGCCGTAATCGCGGAAAGCATCCTGTCCATCGAGCGAATAAATCCAGGTTCTGCCTTCCTGACGGCTTGTCAGCCCCTGAAGCAGCTCATCAAGATTTATCAGAGGTGTAGGGTCATCGCCCGGGCTGATATCACCCGCATGGCGCCCAAAGGTAAAGTTAAACCCATTTTCGGCTGCCGCTGGTTCACTGTCGCCGGCGGGCGCCATAATCTCAGGCTCAGTGGTATCAGAATTCACAGGCTCGTCTGATACAGGTTCTTTCGGTTTAACGACTGGCTCTGTTTCTGAAGCTTCAACCACACCTGGTGTGGGCATCTGTACAGGCTCTTCTGGTGCAGGCTCAGGAGCGAGTGGCTGAAGAGGTTCAACAACCTCTTCAGGTTGCACCGGCTTATCAATCAGTTCGACTTCCGGTTTGGGCTGTTCAGCATCAGGAACAGGTACATGGCCGTTATGCTCAGAGAGCTGCGCTGTTGATTCTGGCGAGGTCTCTGCTGCCGGCGATACCGTAACTGCATCCGCGGTCAGGCCTGGTTCAGTAACAGGTTCTGCGTGGGTGTTACCAGGAATGCTGTCTTCTGGTACAGGGCTGGCAGGCGCCTGGCTCATGAAGTCTGCATATTCTGAAAGGTCTACCTCTTCTTGTGCAGGACCAGCGTCATGCTCTGTTGGTGGCTCCGGTAAGATTTGATTGTCTGGCATAGAGTTATTCTCATTAAAGGCCTGACGCCAGTCAGGAAGCAACGGGTCGAGCACAGGCGCAAGTTGATCGCGAACGGCATCGATACCGCGGGAGGCGTGAATGTCATTAAAATCACTGAATGAACCTGCGCCGGCAAAAGCAAGGGCACGTTCGCTTTCGGTGAACTGCGGGATGATGTAAGTGCCACCGATAGCTTCTGCGGCCTCGCGGGCTTTATTGAGGCCTTTGTTATCATCTTTTGTGAAGTCATCTTCACCTAAAATGATGTGCGCAGAATCGGGATACAATTCACTAAGCTTGCGTGACACTGTCACCATGTTGCCGGCGTCAACCGTCATTATTACCGGCATACCGGTGGCCTGATGGAGGCTTGCTGCGGTGGCATATCCTTCTGCGTAAAGAAGAGGCACTTGCGGATTCAGCTCCCCCCCAACGACAAAGTAATTTCCTGTCTTCTCAGCACCCTTCTTCAGGTTTTTTGTGCCGTCCGGTTTGATGTACTGCAGCGACCGCAGCTCGCTATCTGTGTTACGAAGTGGAATGACAAGGTTATCGTACTTATCCAGCTTTACCCCTGCACTGGCGGTAACCCCTTTGCGGGCAAGATACGCATGTGTGTCTGGCGCATCTGGCATTTTCGACCACTGGCTCGAGAGTGTTTTAGCGATACGAGCATAATCATCATGCGCTTTAATCTCTCTGTCCCAGCGCTTCTGTGCAGCGAGTGCCCGCTGTTTGATGGCTTCTACCGGGTCATACTGGTATGTACCCGTCGAGGTCCAGTTTACTTTTCCCTCACTGGAGCGATGATTCTGGTACCAGCCAGCAGGGCGGCCATCCAGATAACCCTGGTAGATACCAGATTTGGTCCCAGGTTTATCTCCCTCCGTTGCGACCCTGTGCCGTTTTCCGTCCATTTCCGGCAAACCGTTATCCGGAAGAATAAAACCGGCATCCTCCAGTTTCTGGGCGAACTCTTCTGCAGGCGATAAATTTTCGGTGACAGTATTGGATTGTCCTGTAACGATATTTTCAGGTAGCCAGGCCTTAACTTTTTCAAGATCTGCCTCGGCTTTCGCAAACCATACTTTTTGCGATCTGTCATATTCGAGAGCGTAATCTCCGTTAGGAAGCCGGCCTGCAGCGCGAAGGGCTTCCTTTTTTGCTTCCTTGGTAATGGCCAGGTAAGTACGTTTTTGCATTGTTTTGTTCCTCGTTACTCAAAGAACTTGCGGTACCACCACGGACGACCCGTCAGTCGAAGGCCCCGCAGTAGGCGGAGAAGGCGTTGCCACAAAATGGTGATGGTGAAACCGAAGAAGGAGAGGATGCGGAAAAAAATAATGATGCCGGTGACGATGTAGAACGTTGTTGTTTCTGGCCACTGAAACCATGCGGCATACAATGAGAAGAGAACGACCGGCACACCCGCAATTTCAAGCCGTCGCCCTGCGTCTCGCCATTGGCTGGTTTTCACATCGCTGCCCTCCTGTCTAATTCACGTTGGGAAATGACAGTGAGTAGCTCTTTTTCGTTGATACGCCCACTCTCAAAAAGAGCCCAGGCTTTATCACTCATTCGTTCACCGCGCTCACTCAGGTGGTTATCGATCCACGTACGCCACTGAGTATGTTTCAACTTACCGAGTTCGATTTTTACTTCATCATCGAAAACGAGATATTCCCTTATCGACTGGCGTTTGCCGTCTGTTGTCCGGAGCAGGCGTTGGGTAACGACATACCGCAGGTTACTGAGTAAATTCCATGCCATCGCTTCACGCTGATTCTCAGGTACCAGCATCAGTGCGCGGGGAATTGTTTCGCCAGGAGAGTTCGTGTGCATAGTGGACAAACAGAAGTGCCCTGACTGTCCATTCACAATAGCGCCGCTCAGTGTCTCCAGGTCACGAATTTCACCTACGCCAATCACGCCAGGCGCGCGGCGCAAGGTCAGTCGAAGATGTTCCGCGAATGACGCTACGTCCCGGCCTATTTGTGACTGTTCAGGCATCAGTATCGCTTTGGGAAAATTCAGCAGGAACTCGATTGGGTCTTCAGCTGTGACTATCTTACGGTCGGGATCGTTATGAGCGATATATTGATAAATCGACGCCATAAGGGTGGATTTACCTGACCCGGTTTCGCCGGTGATCAAAGCAAGCCCATTGTGAGGCATCAGACAAGGCAGCAAATCATCTTCAAGCCCCAACGTGTCGAGCTCCGGTATGACCGTTGGGATCGTCCTTAGAGTCAGTGCCGGTACCGTGTCGTAATCGCCGATCGTTGCCTGGACAAAATTACAGCGAAAGCGCTGGCTTTCACCGCGTTCCAGTCCGTAGCGCTTATACATATCGCCGGTCAGCTGCAGTGCTCTATCAACCCCTTTTCCCGCCTTCAGGTCGCCCTTGATCTGCTCCGAAAACACGTCATCCATTAACCGGGTTAACTGAGGTGGTTCAATACGAAACTCGCTGGCGCGAATTTTGCGGCCATGCAAATCCACAACCAACGGTCCGCCACCTTGCAGAAAAATATCGGACACGTTGTTTTTGGCGCAATGGACGAGAAATGATCTCAGACCATCTCCCGTAATGCCGCCATGCGCATGGAAGTCGAATGAAGGGAATGTCATTGTGGTTCCTTACGAACTGAGGGCTTCCAGCGGTTTTTATCAACAACAAAACCAGCCGGGTCCTGAATGCGTTTCACTTTGTCACCGATCATCAACTCATCCCTGGTGCCGGTTACACTTTGCTGAGTTTCTTTGATGTCTGGTGCCTGGATAATGCCCTGCTGAAGAAGCGTGGAGTAACGGAGCATGCCGGTGTAATCGCGGGTAAGACGGTTAAAGTTTGCTTCCAGCGCGCGATCTGCGCTTTGGCGTCCTTCTTCCCACCCCTTGCGAATCGCTTCCTCCCACACGGCTTTCTCTTTGCTGTTTTTTGGCCGAACCGCAGCATCCGGGGCATCAATGCGTTTACCTGAAAGTCCCAGTAAAAGGTATGAACGCCAGCCGGGAGGGTTGCTAACGAACCGAGCCGGGACAATGATGTTGTATGTTCTGTAAGCCGTACGGATTTGATCTGCAGTGATATGTGCAAGGTCGGTTGATGTTGCGATGACCGGTGGTAAGTATCCCTGGCGACTTATCAGAGGACGAAAGTCATAAGTTTTACTCAGGATATCGTCCCTTGTGATAAGAGCCTGCCTGAGTTCGTATGAACGTTGCGCCTTTCCGCCCTGGAATCCGATCGTTCGGCCGGCATCATTCAGCATCTGCCACACGGTTTCGCTGAGGCCATTGAAATCGTTTATCTCAGGATTCAAATAAGAGGAAATATCTCCGGGAGGAGCATCCATCTCATCTGCATAAGCCGACAAAGCACAGAACAGCATAAGGCCTGCCAGTGCGAATTGTTTCATGCGAGACGACCCCCTTTATCCGGGAGCGTAAAGTAAAGCCGTAACTCAACGCCTTCCTGAACTAATTTTGCTCGCCAGCCAGTCTGGACACGAACGAGATCGAGGACCTGCTCAAACGTCATATTATTCACATGCACATTGACAGGAAGCGGCAGCCGGGTGCCGGTATAGACAAATCGATAACCACGTTGTTTGGCGAGGGTATTTAACAACTCAACTGCATCACCATCCCATTCAATGCTGATTCGTTGACTATTGGCAGTTATTCCATTTCCTAACTGGAAGGCTTTCTGATTAATGGCGCCAGACTTCAATAATGTCGTCATACCTGCCTGACTGGCGTTGGCATTGGCTTGTAAATTACTGTTTGGGATGGCTGGTTTGCAATCAACCTCAGAGGCTGTTTGACAACCAGCAAGCAACAGAGGCAGCAGCGCCGCGAGTACGTGTCGTTTCATAGGTCATTCTCGAGAAAATGATGAATAGAGCCGAACAAACCGGCCGGGTGGAATATAAAGGGTTAGAGTTTGGAATGATGATTAAAGAAGCCGGCTGGCGCCAGCTTCGAGTTAGACTGGAGAAATAACGGTATACGTATGGTCATCCGGTATTATGTTGCTAGGGAAAGGTATGAAATGCCCTTGTTTTAATCGGATGGCCAGCTCTCTCAGAAGCGCTGATGAAGCATAAGATACCGTTTCTTCGTACGTTTTTCCGATTACGTTAAGTTCCTCAAAATCAGGGAAATGTAGCTCAACCGTGCCATTTTCAAAGCAGGAAACTTTTGCTGGGTATGGCATAAAGAGGTCAGGTGTATTTCCTTTTTTCTTTCTCGTGTTTAGTTTCTTGACTAAATACGTTGTCTTAATATGTGCATATCTTTTAAGCATGGTAAGAGTTCTGTGTCCTGAGATAGCACTTATTTCTAAATCCGTTAGCGTCCCTAATTCGTAGAAACGCGAAATAGCTTCATGTCTTAAGTCGTGAAAGTGCAAATCTTCTATTTCTAAACTTAAAACAGCTTTGCGCCAGGCTGATTTGAAACCGTTCGAAGAGTATGAAAATACCGTTTCCCGCTCTGATATAAACGGCGTCATTGTTTTAAGGATGTCTCTTGCCCTTTTTGTAAAAGGTACAGTTCGGGCGTGACCGTTTTTTGTCTCAGGAAGGAATGCTTGGCTGTAATCAGAGCTGATATTAGCCCATTTTAGAGAAAGAATTTCACCTTGGCGCATCGCTGTTTCCAGGGCTAACTGAAATATGCAATACAACTCCGTACTCTTATTCCTAAAATAATCATTAAGCTGCCTTTCTTCTTTTTTGGATAATCGGCGTTCGCGCCCGGGTGATGGTTTAGGTTTACGTACAAGCTCAACTGGGTTACTTCGACAGGTTCCCCATTCAATACGGGCAATGCTAAACAAATTTGACAGCAATGCCATCTCTAACCGCACAGTATTGCCGCTTATGCGCTTACCTGTTTTCGGATTTACATCTGATAATCGCTTATCCCTATAATCCGCAATATCTACTGATGATATTTTATCCATCATCATTTGAGCCAGTGGTTGTCTTTTTATTACATTGACCCGATAAAATTCTTGGGATGCACCTCGTTTATAGCGTGATACCGTTTCATAATATTTATCCAACGCCGTGGATAGTTGCATGTTTTTTAGGCGTTTTCTCAGCATGTGTTTACCCCAAAAGCTGGGAATCATAGTTCCGCTATTATTTCTGTCAATCCGGTGTGTGGTCAGGTGCGTCAAAAATAAAAATGCAGACTATATATGGCGAAACATCATGCGTGAATCACGCAACTATTTATGCCTATTGTCCAACGGGAACAGTGGCTATTGGAGGTTCATATGGGTTAAGAGGTTGGTCAAGTGGATCTAACCACAACTCACCAGATTCAATGGTGCTCGATCCTGATAACAACCGGTTCATCATTTCGTTACCGAACAACTCGAAGGGAGATGCATGCTTTCAGGCCATTGTAAACTGCACCTCTAACTAAGCTGTCAATCCGGTGTGTGGGGTAAGCTGGGTGCAGACGAGAAAGTCACCACCTACAGCTCAACTTTTCCTAACAATAAGATAGACATGGGGCAGCATTCGATGTGCGCTTTAAGTTACGTTCGAGTGATCAAAATTGGCTATGATGATGATACTTCAAGCTGCGAGGTAACAAAGTCGGGCAGCAACTGGTTACTGCAAAGCACTCCCCAACATTACTCAAATTATCGTTGCGATGCAGTTTGCCTCAACTAGAAATAACAATTCTTCGGAACATCCGGCCTGGTAGTAGAAGTCGCTATCGGTGGCTTCTACTACCTAAGGCGTCAAGGCCGGATTTGACAGAGAAGGAGTAGAGCCTTTGGGAGAAGTTAAGACACTCCAATTGCCCGCCATTCCACGTCCTGCTTAGCTGAGAAGCCCTTATTTTTTACGCAGATTTGAAATTGGCTTACGTTGAGCTTTGTTGCATAAGCGCTTGATATCTCACCACCACTCGTATTCCGGTTATTTACTATGCTGACGTTGATGGCAAAAACAGTCCTCATAGGTCTTGGATAATTGACAGTCACGCATGAATCATCCGGAATCTGGTAGACCGTGCCAAACTCTTCCATGTGGGAACCATAGTCGATTATTCCTTCACCAATATTTACCGAGGAGCCAGAAGACTTCCACACACCGGATTGACAGAAAAGTGCGCCACCAGAAGCATCACGCGCTTGAAGACCGATTTGCGGACAGGCTGTGCCGGCAACTTCCACTTTTTGGTGTAAGGAATACTCGCCGATCGTGAGTCTACCTTCAGAGGTCAATGCACCACCACGAATCTCCCCCCCAGTAAACACGTTTTTATTATTAAGGCTACGCATCCAGTCGTCATCGGACATATACCATCCACCGCCATGGGTAGCGTTCATCCAGCCTTTGGAGTTCTGAGTAATTAGCCAACCATCGTTAGAACGAATATCTGAGCCAGTTGTTATACCCTGAGAGAAAACACCATTTTTGGCATTAATATTTTCTGAGAACGTCCCATTTTTGGCAGTTACCCCTTCACTGAAATTGCCATTTTTTGCAGTGACGTTTTCAGTGAAAGCACCTGTTTTCGCATTGACCGTTGCGACGTTGTTTAAATTATTATTGTTCATATCTATCGCTGTGTGCATGCGATTGAGTTCAGGCCGGCTAGCTAATGCATAACGATAAAGACGATCGCTTTCCTGATCGTCAGCTCCGAGAACATCGGAGGAAAGCCAAACGGCCAGGCGCCCTGATTCACCAGTCAAACCATAACTTGATAAGTTCATTTTCCAGGAGCCATATGCCCCTTCGGCCTGATTAGTAGTCTGTATATAACCACCGGCGCCATTAATCGACTGAGCGATATATCGCAGGCCCTTATAAGATATTGGCTGACCTCCCTGTGTGAGGACAAAACCAACCAGTTTTGTATTGTCAGAAGGATTGCGAACAATCGCGACCTGAAAAGTTTGAGCACTGGTGTTAGTTAGCGTAAACCCCTGCGGCAAATAACCTGCCTGCTGCAGCTGCGCGCCGGTAAGTTTTACGCTTCCACCCGCGCCAACCTGATTTTGTAGTGTTTCTCGGTTGTCACGGATGTAGCTCTTTGCGGCAGCGGTTACAGCATCCATATGGCGCGCCTCAACAGACCATTCGAGCTCGGTTAAATACTGGCTGTACCTGCTCATGCCGTATATTCCGGCAATCATGACGATAACCAGCGCAATAGCAATCTCAATGCTCACCATGCCACGGTGAATTTTCTTCTTCATATGATTATGTCCAGTGTGGTGAACGCCGGGATAACGGCGAACAGGCAGAGAAACGGGCCAAATGGCAGGTAACGTTGCTTGGTCATGGCGCCAGTACAAATTGCTGCTAATAACGCGATTAGCGTGACGGCAAGTACATCGAATGCCGGGTACCAGCAAACGAGCGCTGTGATTAACCAAACATCCCCCTTGCCAAATACCTCATCTTTTTGGAAGTAATTCGCCGACAGGCGAACCAGCTCCAGGGGAATAAAAATGAAACTGATTTCTGCCAGCAATTGGGCGGGGTGACGCTCTGGCAGTACCCATATCGAAAACATAACGCCAGTTATGGCCAGTGATGCGGTAAAGCGAAATGGAAGCCAGAAACGCGCCAGATCCAGAGCGGCAAGCACGAGGCACCAGGCTCCAACAAGAAGTCCTCTGATGATTTGTACCGGCTCCATAAACCCGGCCAAACCAACCGCAATCAGCACAACGCACAGAATGAGCCAGACCTTAAGCAGCTCATGGTGCAATTGATTTTCCGGTTCACTTTCACTATCCATTCGCTCTATGTACGATTCGGATATGTGCAGTAATTTTTTGCCCGCGGGATAAATCATCGGCAGAGCAAAAAGATACAGTGCTGTCAGGCTCATTCAGGGATGCCCCGCCAGCTGGATGTTATAGCGCCGGTAAATCTTTCTGGCATAATTTAGCCGTTTCGTTTCCTGCTCGTTATTCTCAGAAAAACCCGCGTTGTAAGAGCCGAGGCAGGACCAGTTCACACCGCATTTCTGCAAATGTGTCGCCAGTATCCAGGCTCCGATCTGAACATTCAGGCAGGGATTATTCAGGAGGTCATCCTTTGATTTTATAATCCCCATGCCCATTAATTTGGGGATGTGGTTTGAATTGACCTGCATAACGCCATAATCGTAGCTCACCGCTTTTCCGGACTTATTTCGGTTGGTATTGATAATTGTGGGGTTCATTCCACTTTCCTGCTGCGCGATGGCCATCAATAACCGTGGGTCAATTTGGTATCGGGCTCCAGCCTCCTTAAAGCAAAAAGCTGCAGCAGAAATCGAAAAGGAGCCAGCAACCAACAGGGCCAGCAGTCCAGTAATAACTTTCATCGGATGCCTCCTTGAACGGGCAGGAGTGACCTGCCCGGGTTAGGTTGATTAGGTCATGCTGGTAAATTTCAGGGTGTTAGTACCTGCTGAACCGTTATCTTTCGTGCACTGGCTTCCTGCAGTAGCAGAGCTGACGGTGCCTACCGTCTTACTTCCGTTAACGGTAGTTTCACCATATGAAGAAGACATTTGTGAAGCCATGACGGTGCAGGCTGCCAAAGGCACTTTATCGTACGTCAGAGTGAACCCCGTTTTACCACCGCTGGAGGCAGTTGGCTCGACGGTGACTGCGCCGCCCCAGACGTTGATTAGAGTTGCTGTACCACTTGAGGCATCACCTACTACCGACATCGATTTTGGTACGCCGTCATACTTGATTAACAAGCCAGTCATATCCGCGGCGCCGTTGAAGCTATAAATGCCCCCGGTTTTAAGCAATGTTCGTGTATTAACGGTAATTTGCTGCGCGTTGGCCATTTCCGTAGACGTTTCATTTTTACTGAAAAGACTGCTGGCATTAAGAAAGATGGTCACGGCCGCAATTGCGAGTACGGCCAGAATAATGACCATCTCGATACTCAGTACGCCACGATGAACCCGTGTGGCAGGTAAAGTGCATTGTTTACTCATTGGTATTTCCTTGTTGAAGAGACAGGTCTAGCGACCAGCGATGAACCGGGCGCTCCAGACTGGGGCTCCCGAGGGTTTGAAAAAAATGGATATGAAATTATCTGCCTATTTGATCTGCCAGGTCATTCAGTTGCTGGATAACGAATAGCAGCATGCCCATATATGCACCGATCAGACAAAAACAGGCGAGAGATAAGCGGACAACTCTCCGCTTCATGGAGACTATGGTGTTCTTCAACATATACATGGCATATCGCTCAATCAGTATTTGACTGTTATCGCTGTTCTGCCCTGCAGTCAGAAGCACCAGTTTGTTAATTGTTTCAAGTGATGGAAAATTGTACCCGGCGTTGCGCATGGCCAGCCCCAGGTGGTCGCCGGCGTTTACCCGCCGTCGTATGGCGTTAAGCCTCTCCAGCATGTACGGAGAAGCGTGGGTTGCAAGTTTATTTAAGGCATCGAGAGTTTTGATGTTGGCGCCGAGTAGCGCAGCCACATTCAGTAAAAAAACGACGCCCTGAAAGTCCCGGTACAATGACCAGGGGATCAGGTGATCCAAAATGCGCCGCGGGCGTCCCCCTACGTTTGGCAGAGACCAGACCGTCCAGCCACAAAATAACAGGAAAAACAGTCCCAGCCAGATACCCTGTTTGGCCACAACATCAGCACTAATCCCGAGCCACCACATTGCACCGCTCCAGTCTTCCCGGGGAAACATACGGGACAGTGGAGGCAAAAAGTAATCGTGGATCATCTTCAGCAGGCCAGTCACCACCGCCAGCTGAACAAATGGGTACGCCAGGACATTGAAGACACTCGACTTCATTTCAGCGATCCCGCGAACCACCGTCGAGGCTCGCTCCAGCGCCAGGGGAAGGTTACCGTCCTGCAGACCCGAACTGATTATTGCGCATTCGCCCCGGGGAACCCATTCCGCCAGAGCCTGATCAAGAGCGAGGCCATTGTTAAGGCTTGAAAGAATATCTTCGAGCCAGACCGAAGCACGCGCTGCCGCAGGCCCGCCGCTTAATGCAGTGGATAGCATATTTTCCAGAGCCACATTCAGCCGCTGATTATTGCCAAGCAGAAAGGCAAGCTCCTCATAAAGCTTGAGTCGATCACCGGTTGAGAACGTTTTTCGGTAAATCCAGCGGTTACAGGTTTTACGCAACTCATTGGCATTACTTATCAACGTGCTTGAAGACAGAGCTGAAAGTCCGCTCATTAAGGAGTCGATTTTATACTTCATCTTGTGCTCCCTCTGTCAGAAGCCGCCGATCTTCATCAAGAGGGCAAATACGCTGCGCCGCCCTGGGGTCTACCAGCCCCTGATTAACGAGTTGCAGAACGTGCGCATTCCGGGTTATGCCCCCCATTTTTTTTATCCAGTATTCGCGCGCGGCCAGTTTTCCGCGTTCACGGAAACAAAGCATAAACTGCGCATCAGGATGTATCACTTCGGCCACCACACGGCGAGCTACAATACCTTCTTCACAACATTTGCATCCGGCTTGATTCCTGAAGCGCGTAGTGCCGATATCACAGGTTTCAGATATCAGCTGTTGCTGGCTTTCGCTCAAATCCTTAACCACATCTTCCCAGCTCAAACAGCAATGCTCACAGAGCACCTGAACCAGCCTCTGACTGACCAGCCCAATAAACAGCTGAGGATCAGTAAGTAATTCAGGCCTGATTTCAAGCGTCAGCAGTCGTTCAAGGATGTTGAAGGGATTGTTGGCATGTAATGTTGTCATAACCAGATGGCCGGTCATGGCGTTTGTTACACAGGACTGTGCTGAGAAAGCGTCCCTCATTTCACCGACCAGAATTGCATCGGGATCAATACGGAGGGTGTTTGCAAGATAAAGACGCCATGCGCGCAGAACGTCTTCCGGGTTATTTTTGTTGGCAATAATAGGGCACTGCACGGCACCTTTTATCCGTCCCTCCGGGGGATCTTCATACGTTACCAGATTCTGAGCGTAGTCATGGAAACTCAGATACATGTTGGCCAGTGTGCGAAGTGTTGCACTTTTCCCGGACCCTGTAGGCCCGCTCATTATGACCATCCCT
Organism: Enterobacter sp. PL_is379; assembly: GCF_055817355.1. Classification (NCBI taxonomy): domain Bacteria; kingdom Pseudomonadati; phylum Pseudomonadota; class Gammaproteobacteria; order Enterobacterales; family Enterobacteriaceae; genus Enterobacter; species Enterobacter sp. PL_is379. The sequence continues at coordinate 19,409 of NZ_JBVPGT010000016.1, read as the reverse complement.
TCTGGAGTGGCTAACATTTTCTTGAGTAGTTTCTGCTGTTCGGGCAGAAAACCCAGCTTGCTTAACGTTGGTGGATTTTCGCTGTCGTCAGGAATCAGGCGCATTACGGCATGAATCCCGTGAACCGTCGGAGTATGTGAATAGCGTGCGCCAAATAAATTCAGGCCTTCGAGATATTTCGCTTCAATGCGCCCGTCCTGAGGACGGTTGCTATTGAACTGAGATTCCGTCACATCACACATAGACAGAATTATGGTCGAGGCGAGAGTTAATCCCTCTTGTTTAGGGACTGTATTTACTCGAATAAGACTGCCATGTATACGCAAATTTATAAACGCAAGCCCCTCTTCACCAATAGCAATATGAATATCCGATGCCTTTCGATTTACAGCGAGCCTAAACAATTCTACGACCTTTTTTTGCGAGTCGGTCAATTGTAGGTCGCTTTGAAGTTTGTCACCTTTGTTCAGCGCATGAATTTCATTGAGCGGCAGAAACCTTAAAACGGTCTCTTTGTTTTTATCTGTAATTTTCCTTACGAAAGCCTGGATTTGAACATCGTTACGATCGTTCTCTGAAATAAATAAAGAAGGCGATTCACCTTCCTTTAAATGGATACGAGTCGCAATCTGATTTGGAATATGAATATCCTCGCTCTGAACGAACGGAAGAGCTACCTCTGTCATGGCTTTACTCCGTAAAAGATGGAGAAATTATTTTTCCTGCATCAGTTTTCAGTTGAACACCCTGGGAACTTATTTTTGCTACTGTATAAACAGACCCGGGAAGCCGTTGACCGTTCCTTGCCTCCACTACAGTACCATCTGGCATGAGCATTCTGCAGGTCAGCTGGCCACCACTGCCGGCAATTTCTAATATTCGGGGAACGCTTTCAGACCGCTCAATCCGTGCCTGTTCTGTAACCTTCTCTGCTGAGGCTGCCGCGCTTAATACGGGAACTGGTGCATCAAGCCCATTCCCGTTTGTTTGCCAGTTGAGTATTGCTTTCGCACGATTTGCTCGAGCCTCATAAAGCACTGTCTCAGCCTGTATTCTTTCAAGTTCACTAATAGTCAGATTCTGAACTGGCGTAGCTGAAGGCGTTGAGACTACTTTCCCGGTTTCGCCTTCCGCTGCGCTTGCGCAAAAGCCAATGCTCTGAATCATCAGAGCGGTAAGCATATATTTAGCGAGTCGCATAGAGTGTTCCTTCCAGGATGTAATGCAGCCTGGCGTTGCTTAAAGTCATTGTAATTGCATTTAAACGAATTCCTGATTTATCTAAGTCAGGACCAAATAGATTTTCAGGGGGGATGTCGGTATCGAGCTGAAATGAATAAGTACGCCAGGGTAAATCGACAAGGTTACCGTCAACAATTACGTTACCTTTATTGTCTTCCCTCAAAACCAGTTTCGCCTGTATTTGTTGGGCGTAATTTGTTAAGCGCTGTGTGATTTCATCACCGTCTCCAATATGTTCCTGAGCAGAACTTCGAATAGCAGCGATTAGCGGTTTTTTTACCCCACCGGTATCGGCCTCACCGGGAATATTAAAAAATGGTTTTAGATCGGGATAAAAGTACGCCAGACGCTGACGAAATGGTGCCAGCGTGCCGCCTTCGGGTTTACGCCAGGCTAATCTGACGAATAAGCCGTTTTCATCCTTGCCGCACATCGCAGCCTTAAATGGCCATCCCGCCATGCTCAACTGAACGTTCCAGCCTTCACTGCAGGTCTGTATAAAAGCCTTTGCGTCAGGTACGTTTTCCCAGGGCTTTGGAGGATCTTTCTTAACCAGCCGCTGGGCGTTCTCTATAGCAAGTCGCTTTATCTCCAGGTCTTTCAGCTCCTGGTTATGCTGCCAGACTGTATATCCGTACCATCCTGCGATGGCCAGTAAAAGAGTAAGTGACCAGATAGCTACTGGACGCCGTGTGGATATCGGTTTGAGGCGAAAGACACGCTCACGAGTGAGGGAAGCCAGTAACTGACTGATATCCCCTTTCGGGGCGCTCAGGCCAGGCATAAACCCTACCGGGCAAAATGCGACTGTGGTTGCTTCAGCGCCGGTATAGCTAAGATAACGTTCAACCGCCTTTCTGATTTCTTCGAGGCCGCCGGTAATATCAGACAGGAGGGATAGAGAACCGCCAGTCGTGGCCACAAAATAATAGCCGCCGTCTTCGAGCTCAAAGACCGCCCACGCATTTTCACCTAATAACGGGAGTAAGGTTGGTGCCAGGGCATAAGTGTTGCCAGACTGACGTGGCGTTAGTCCCGTGAGGCTGAGGTTGGCCGTTCCAATAAGGACACCAGAGGGCTGAACAAACGAAATGAAATGATCTGCATCTTCTTTTCGCGCGAGGCGCCGGTGATCCAGTTTTCGGTTTGCCTCAGCCACTTTCCAGAGCAAACCAGCGACCCAAATGTTACGGCCGGAATGGATAATAGTGTTGTGCTGCATTGTTTACCCCAGCAGAGTCGGCGTAATGACGATCACGAGTATCGTGTCTCCTTTCTCAGCGTTATAACCACCGCCAAGTCCAAAGAAGCCTGGAGAACCTACCCCCTGCTTATTTGCAGTGTTGTTAGCCTGCAGATAACCACTGAGCAGTAATGCCTGACCAGATTTCAGGATGACGTTCTGAGCGAAGTTATGCATTTTCGTCTTTGGCAGCTTCAATGTTACGTCCCCGACTTTTTCTGGCTGCATTTCCGGGTCGTCGCTCATGGATATGGAATACTGGAGTTCCATACGATCTGATGCCGGCATGATGTACGGCAGCATGGTCATGTTAAAGCCGGTGGAGATGGTTGCTTTCTCTACAGACGTGCTTGAGCCAACGTTCGCGGTATTTTCGGTACTGACGCGACTGATGTAATCCTGTTGTGTAATGACCTGTACACGGACAGGGTTGAGGTTCGTTGTCGCGCTGGTATTTTGTGTGACAACTGAAACGTTGGCCTGCTGAGAAAGGGCATGAATAAAGGCGTTTGAGTTAGCAAATTTTCCATCAAGAATGGATAACCCGCCGGTCATCGCCGTGTTGGCCACTCCGGACATCGCATTACCCAGTGACAGGCCAACGCTACCAGAGCGGAAAACGGCATCCCAGTCGATACCCAGCTGATCCTGCCTTTTCTTGGTTACCGACCACACTTTCACGCTCAGCACAACCTGGCGGGTGAGTTCAGTATTACGTCCTTCAATATAACGCTGTACTGCAGTGAGAACCCGCGGAGTGTCAGTTACGGTTAGCATCCCGCCAGCTATGGACATTCTTCCCGTTTCTGGCGTCAGCATCGACTTAACTGTTGCTTCAAGCTCCTTATAGCGGTTTGTGTTCATATCAGTCGTGGTTGTCTGAGAAGTATTTCCCTCCCCAGAAGAGCCCTCCCCGGACGATGACGTTGTGCCGTACACTGATTTGGATGAGAACGAGTTCTGTGAATCCTGGAACGTTATGGGAAACGAGCGGGTGTCCAGGTAGAAAATAGCGATTCTGCCCTGCTCATAGCGCCAGGAAAGCCCTAAACGAGTCGTAACGTGATCCAGCAGTCCGGAAAGTGCGCCCTGCCAGTGAACGCCTTTCAGAACATCCGTGCCGGTTACTGCCTTAGGCAATGTAGTTGCACCCATCTGATTAAGCGGAATCATTCCCGTTGCATCAGGTGCAGGCACTGGCGCCGGTATTGGGCCTGATATCTTTTCCGTCGCTCCTCCGGACATTGCAGCCGAGCGAGCATCTGGCGTAATGACTACCGGAACCCGGCAAGTACGGGTGATAAACGCGCTTACATCGGCGAGGCTGATCTCTCCCGGACGCATGAGAGTGACAGAGCATCCAGGGAGTAACTCCTGACCACCTTTTGAATTTAGTGGGACCGGATTTATCCATTGAGTTGAGATCTCGCTTACTGGCTGTGTGCCGGGCGGGACGGACATCTTGCGGCTGGCCGTATCAAAATCGGCTGCAGCTGTATTTTGCGTTTCGTCGATTCGCTGAAGGTTAGAGCAACCAGCCAGCAGCCCGAGGGCGGCAAAAGCAATTGCCACCCGGGTCATGGAGTGTTGTTTCATGAGGATTTCTCGTCGTGTCGGAAGCCAGGAGAACCTGGAGGAAAAGGACTTTAGTTGAGGTAAACGATATAGTCGTCTGGAATTTGTGATGGTACGGAGACCTGCATATCGAGACCGCTTAGGTCAACCAGCCGGCGGGATTTCACTGTTCCGATGAAAGCCGACTGAGACGAGGCTGTGGCCAGCGCGCGAAGTAGTCCGTGCTGGTTTGGTTGATAGACCCATAAACGGCCGCTCTGAATGATATTTTTTACGCCAGGGGGCGTGAATCCCAGCTGCGCATCCGGAACCGAACCATCGCTAATTGGGTGTTGGTAAAGGTAGTCAACAAGTGAGTTCAGATACCGCATGGTATCTGTTGCCTGCTGGTTAATAGTGCCCTGAGTATAAGCTGCCTCTGAAGTCGCGTTATCACGCTGTAGGGAGCCAGATGCAAGCAGTAATAAGGATGTGAATATCGCCAAAATCAGGTAGCCCATCTGGCCTCCTTAACGCACAGTTTTATCATCCACCACCGGCTTATCATCAACCTTAAGCACGCACTGGGCTGTATTAGTACCGGCATAAAGAGGTACTGAGGCTTTCAGATAAAGCGTGAATACCTGATTAAGCGCGTCCCGCCATGTACCGCTGAACTGCAGTGGCGCATCGATACGATAGTTCGTGGTTGTTACCCATGCTACGGTCCATTTTTTCCCAGGATTAGCCTCACAGGTTGTTTCTGCAGCCCAGGTGAAAATGGCGTCTTTAAGGGTTGTACCTGTCTCTGCGCGCCAGATTTTCCTGGTCGGCGGAGGGGGTGGTAAAGATGCCTTTTGGGTACTGGCCTTTTGTGTGGTTAACAGAGAAGCTTTGGATTTATCCGGATCGGCAGGTTTGGCCGGTGTAGCCGGCGTGGACAGTAATTTAGGTTGTGCCCACGGATTAGACACCACAGGTTTTGTTTCTTGCTGAGTATCGGCCAAATCTACCAGAACCTGGCGAGAGGCCCATTGAATGGTCACCTGGAGTTTATTTTCGCGCGCGAGTTTGCTTAACGTATGTGGCCATTGATCGCCCGCACTCCAGCTAACCAGAGTTTTGAAGCCCGATTTTAAACGAGCAGACTTCACCGTTGTCCAGCCTGAGGGGATGATTACTCCCAGGGCATTATCCAGAGATTGTTTGTTCCCTGCCTTTGACACCAGGCCCGGAAGGCTGCTGGCCTCCCCGGTGAAACTGACATTGGGGATTTTGGCCGGTTGAGAGTTAGCAATAACTGGTTTAGGAAGCAGGCTATTTGGCGCCGGTAGGCTTTTAACTGAAGGCGTAAGCTGTGCTTTCTGTACCGCAACTGGCTGACTCGTTTTTAATGGCTGGAAATTTAGGCCACTTGCAAGCGCGAGGCTTTTTTGTTCGATTTGGATTTTTACCAGCTGAGCGCCCAGCAGCTGATCGACAAGACTCAAGGCATCAGGCTGGCTACTGACGTGAGTGGTCTGGCACGCAGTCAGGCAAAGGGGAATTAAACAGGTAATGGGCTTATTCATAATTTTTGTCCTGTGACGCGCCGGCCTGGAGCTGATTTGGGTTTCTCAAAGTTGGCCAGGATCTGTTTGGTAAGATCTTCCCGGTTTACAGCACCCGTTACGCACATATCAATAAGCGCATTAAGAACATCACTGACGGTAATAGGCTGCCGTTGTTTATATCCAAGATCGACAGCTACGCCATTTAATTCATCTTTGCGTTCTGGTGTAACGCGGTGCATTAGGTATTTATTTTTCATGATGGGCCTAAAGATGAGCCTTCATAAGAAGGTCTGTTTAGAAATAAAAGGGGGGCGTTGAAATAAAAGAGGCCAGCATAAGCTGGCCAAGAGTAGCAAGGGTACTAAAGGGCATTAGTGAAAGTGTTTTTGTAGTTTTTCATTTGCTGCCTGGCAGTATACGCAGAGTTGAGTTCCCGGAACCAGTTCCCGTCGGGTCTCTGGTATTTCAGCATCACAGCGCTGGCAATGAGTTGCAGATGGCATAATCGGTTTAGCGCGACGAGATTCAATTTTTAGATTTAATAAAAATTCTTCTTCATCCTGAAGATGATCAATTATATCCATTAACGTTCCTCCTTTGCTCAGCCAGGCTTTCAGCAAATGCCACGAACATCGCCGTACGTAACGGCTCCTCGTCGATCTCAACAATCTCTCTGATTTTGCTGTAGAGGCTGCTTTGGACCTTTTGAGGATTGTTCATGCGTCGTCTGGTTTTTTTGGGTGGTCTCTTTGGACGGGTTTTTGTCGATGAAGACGTCAGGCGGTATCTGTCGAGTTCATCTGTACAAAAAGGAAGGTCCATCAGGCTTTCAATAACATGAGGCGGCAAGCTTTTTATTTCATTTCCGTAGCGTACAAATTTACTAACACCGGGACATTCCGTTTCGATTTTAGCCGGATGAATTATCTCAGGGTCGAACGCAACAAATATGTAGCCATTAAACAATGGCTCAACACTCATTCTAAAACTGTTACAGTCTTTGCGTTCCCGATAGGTACGTAACATAGGACAAAAGAAATTGATGTTTTTTCTGTCGAGGCTTAATTGCGCCTTGTACAAATTTCCCTTGCCCGGTTGGTAGCAAAGCAGATACCACGCTTCCATGATAAGTGTCTCGCATTAGAGGTATGGATTATTTTGCAAGCTCCGCCATTTCTTGACCGTGGGATAAGTGGCCAAGAAAGAAAGGCGTTCACAATGAACATTACCTTACTGATATTTGTACCTGCAGTTTGATTAGAAGAGGCGTGCTCACTCTTCCCCGAAGGAACAAAGTTCAGTAAAGCCAGACTGGTTGGTTGCCTTTATGGCTCAGTCATATTGTGTTGCTTTATAACCTCAATATTTAACGCTGTAAACATCCTGCAAAACAGCGTAATAACACTGCCCTGTGGATAACATGCAGAGTAATCAGAATAAATGATCGTTGTTTTTGCTCACCTCGATCATTTCTCCTGCGTTAGATCCAATGAGCAGAATAAAAGATCGTGGCGGTGTTTGTTTTTTGATCAGGTGACGTTTACAAAAAAGTTGATTAATTGAGTGTTTTTTGAACATTTAAGGGGGTTATTAGGATTAATACGCATTGACAGTGCCAGGGGGGCAGTAAGCGTTGTGCTAAAAATTGGTGTGAAGGAGATCACATCGCGTTGACAAGAAAACGAGATCTTAGAAGATCTTAGGATTTGCAACTTAGAAAAGATGGGGTAATATCAGCGGCAGAAGAGGTGAACGAAGCCTCAGAAAGTGAAAACCCTCTGTTCTACTGTCGCTTTGACCGGCCGTCGTAGAACAAGAGGGTATCGATAGGTATAACCTAGGAAGAATTATATCTTATGTGTTGCCCATTTCAACTCATTTTAACCGCGCCAGTCATAAGTGCAGGGTGCGGTGGCTAACTCTCCAACTCTGGTCTCGCAATATCTGCAGGTCCGGAACCCGAATCCTGAATTTACGCCACGTGAAGGCAAGAAAACTTTGCCGTTCTGCCGTAAGCTGATGGAAAAATCTGCTGACTTTACGTCCCGTTTTGATTTTTCTATGCACGTCGCATTTATGCGCTCCTTAGGGCTTCGTCGCAGGATGCCGCCAGTGCTTCGCCGGCGCGCCATAGATGCGTTACTCCAGGGATTATGTTTTCACTACGATCCGCTGGCCAACCGTGTTCAGCGTTCAATTACAAACCTTGCCATTGAGTGCGGTCTGGCCACCGAATCTAAAAAGGGTAACCTATCCATTACCCGGGCTACCCGGGCGCTGCGCTTTATGGCGGAACTGGGGCTCATCACGTATCAGACTGAATATGATCCGCAGATCGGTTGCAATATTCCTACGGACATAACGTTCACGCCGGCGCTGTTCTCTGCTCTTGATGTTTCAGATGTTGCTGTTGCAGCTGCGCGGCGCAGTCGCGTTGAATGGGAAAATAAGCAGCGTGAAAAGCAGAATAAGCCACGGCTGGAAATGGATGAGTTAATCGCCAGAGCATGGCGTTATGTTCGCGAACGTTTCCGTAGCTACCAGTCGGAACGTAAGCTGCACGGCCTGAAACGTGCGCGTGCTCGCAAGGACGTTACCCGCACCCGCCGTGATATTGAATCGATCGTGAAGCAACAACTGACGCGTGAAATCGCTGAGGGACGGTTCACCGGTAATCATGATGCAGTTCGCAGAGAAGTATCGCGGCGTGTCAAAGAGCGAATGCTGATGTCCCGCGGTAATAATCACACCCGCCTGGCCACCACAACTTGAGCCTTACCTATACGCTATCCGGCTGGCGCCGGAGGATTACTCACGTCAGTCAAAAACCATCGTACATTTAATGTACATTGCGATATGCAAGGCGCCGGAACCAGGCCCTTCAGTATCATCAAAACCGACAAATTATGCCCCCTGGATGATGTCACAGAACGCCAAAATGAATTGTCCCCACATAACTGCAAGGGACCGTTCCATTAAGTTAAACTCGATATGGTTCTAAAGCGCTAAACGTTCATGTTTTAAAGTGCGTAGATCCTTTTAAACCCCTGCTCTGTACTCTCTGTTAAAGACATATAAATACTTCATATAAAAACATAACCTGTTCGTCGTCTGCCCTGTGGCCAGACTCAAGAATGACTTCACTTGCAGCGACCTACGGTCGCGCCGCTCAGATTTCAAAGCTACCTCCCACCGCAAAGCGGCGGGCCCCAGACGGCCCAGTTACAACATACTATTTGAGTTTTTGAACTGCGCGGGTGCAAATCTGTAATTTCTGAGCCGGAACCCACCACTGAAAAGCGAGGCCGCCCCGGGCCGAAGGCCCGGAACAACGTCGCTTTTAATGATGGATGTTGTAACTAGTCATCTGCGCGCTGGAGGTTATATCGCGAGAGGTAAGAAAGTAGTGCGCTCGTAAGCGCCTGACGGCGCTAACGCGGAGATACAGCCCGTCAGCGGGTAAACCCTTGACGTGCTCACTCCGACCGCTTACAGCAGCTTCTGCGTAGCTTTTAGCGGGTATGGCTTTGCAGGGCGAAGGGACCGATTGGCGGAATCTATCAAAACAGTAGCCGGCTGCGCCGGGTATCGGCGCCTCTGACTGTTGTTTATTATGAAACTCTTCCTAGCGCCTTACATGCGCTAACGCGCATCATAGAATCCGCTCCCCTTCCTGAAGATTTCGTACTTCCTCCATGAGGCAGGTAATAAACAGGTAACTGTCGATTGCCAGCTTGCGTGCGCATTCTATATTCTGAATCAACCTGAAGGTCACCAGCTGGCGACACTTTGAGAGTTCCAGGGTAGGAGGGGTCGGCCCGCGCCAGTCATGCTGGTTTATCATTTTTTTCAGCTGCTTTTCTGCGTATGCGGTTATACATGGCCCGAACAGTGGGTGGCAAACGACTTCATGATTTTTATGTTCAAGATGTTCCCAGGAACATACGACATCAAATCTTCTGTAACTTACTGAACGCCATATGGTAATGCTGGGCACATTATTGCTGCGACAATAGAAGTTATAATCATCAATGTCTTCTTTGAGCAACGTGGTCACTTCCAGATAGTACCGAGTTTCGTGATTCAGGAGCGTCATTTTCCGGTTCTTATGTTGGCTGATGCACAGGATTTTTGCCGCCGTTTCCGGCACTGCGCAAAAGAATATTCCTAATATTGTAAACCCTCGAGCAACCTTTTAAGTAGCTGATATTGCTAATAAAATGTGAGCATGTTTTTGCTTGATTTTCAGCCCTGGGCATAGTTAACCCTTTGAAAATAGACTATAATTTGAGTAGTTGTTGTCTTTTAACCGGTACTTAATCCTTCTGTACTTGCCCGTGCAGAATGATCCCAGCAGAGGTAAAGCCATGGCCGATACCACCATCATCATTAAAAAACGTCGGCGCATTATTATTGAGCCGAAAGAGCTTAAGGTTAAAGCTCCGGCCGAACCTGTTGAGGTAGGGAAAGTGGACGTTCAAAAACTACATTGTCCCCCAGGAATGCGCGAGGATATTCCGGCAAAATTGCGCGGCAGCGCAAGACGGAATTACAAGAAAAATACCAGGACCCAGGAAAGGCTCAGCCAGTTCTGGCCATTGTTGTTTTCTGAATACAAGCCGCTGGCCCTCAAGATATCTGAAGCAATGGTGAATGATGCCAGAGAGCGTGATTTGCCAATCTCTGAGGTGCAGATTAAGCAATATCTGGTCAGATATACCCAGAGTGCGCGCTATGTCATGTCGGTTGTGGAAGGAACTCACCGTTTTAACCTTAATGGTGAGCCGGTGGATCTTATCAGCGATGAACACAGGGAACGCGCCAGGGAAAAGATACTAAAGCTGAGAAAAGCAATGAACTCGAAGTAACATTTCGCTCTAGTTTATGGCCACTTAGCTCGAGTTTCTTCCCCTGCCCTGACGTATTTCATTAAGTTCTGGTAAAGTTTAAATCTGTGCAGAAACATGGATATGCCGAATGAACAGCTGATGAATGGCTGGTAACTAACCGTAGCGGTCTGGTTTACAGTGAGGTTCTCGGGTGGATTGATTTCGGTAACGCCAGAGGGGAAGACATATTACTTCTTCTGGTCGATAAATGTTATTTCGTCCTGACGACAGATAAGGAATGTGTAATGGATATCGCGCTTTTTCCCGGGCAGAGCCGGCGTCAGTGGGCTGATACAATGATCAATCTGGAAGCCCGTAAGCTTGTGAATACCGCAAATACCGTCGCGGCCACGCACCTCAGTGATTCACTGACCCGTCTGAAATTCGTGGATGAAATAAGACAGGTTGTCATGCAACAGTTTGACGCGGCGAGAAGAGCAAGGAGCGATGAAGAATGCATTGCCTGCCTGAAGAACCTCAGGGCTGAGAATGAGTTCCTGCTTGAACAGTCGCGCATGCTGAAAACCGGTTATGCCCGGATCTACGCTGAAATTCAGTATGTAACAGAGCAGAATAAAATTGTCGGATACTTCATATCCGGGATTAAGGTCGTTCTCGCCGGCGTTCAGGCTGTGTTTGGCGGTGTGATGATCGCAACGATGACGCCTGCTGGTATGCTTGCCGGTGCCGTTCTGGTCGGTGATGCCCTTAATACGGTATCACGGGAGGCTGCCCGTCAGTTCCTGAATGAACCTGCTTCAGAGGGGATCCTTGCGGACGGTGCCATGTCCGTAGCGGAGTTTATGGGCTTCAGCCGCGATGTCGGCCTGGGGATCTTTAATGCAACCACGCTTGCAGCCAGCGTTTATGGTGTGTTTGGTCTGACCGGGAAAGCTGAGGCCTGGCGTCTTTTCCGTTATCTTCCCGGAGACTATTACCGCAAGGTGGAAACCATGTCTCCGGGCAAACTGACGATGAAGGTTCTGGGATGGGGGGTCAGTGCAAAGGTGGTACTGGAACTCCTTACCCGTGATGACCGGAATCGCTGATATGTGATCTCATCAGCTTCCATGATTTATAGCCAAGTCTGACCGGCATCACCAGAAGCAGCACAATCAGCAGAAAGACGACGGCAACCACGCAGGAGATAAGATGGCTGGCGCTGCCAAAGAACGCGGTGAGCAGGGTGATGATGGCCATCCCGCCGGTGATCCAGGCTACCGACAGGAAATAGCCGGCCAGATCCTTCAGAACCTTTTCCTGCGAGTCCCCCGTCGCCTGGTGACGTTTGATTCGCTCGATATCCTTACTGGTGAATCCTGCCGCGATAAGTTCCTGGTTTTTCACTGTCATTCACGTCTCCTTTAACCTGATAAAAAGAATACACTATTTAGACGTCCCGTACCTTCCTGCTTTTGCCTCCCTGTCCGGATCGTTGTGCCGTTGCCGTTAAACAATCCATGCATCCCATTTTTCCTATACTTACCCTTTAACGGCAGGAAACGCTTATGTGTGGACGTTTTTCTCAGTCACAGACCCGCGCCGAATACCTGGCTTATCTGGCCGGTGAGGTTGATGCCAGGTTTTCTGCAGTACCGGAGCCTATCGGACGCTACAACGTGGCGCCGGGGACCCGGGTGCTGTTGCTCAGTGAAAGCAATGACCAGCTGCAGCTCGATCCTGTTCTGTGGGGATATTCCCCGCCGTGGTGGCACAAAGCGCCCCTGATTAATGCCCGTGCTGAAACAGCAGCTGAGGGACGTATGTTTCGTCCGCTGTGGGAACGCGGCCGCGCCGTAGTGTTTGCTGACGGATGGTACGAGTGGGTGCGCCAGGGGAACAAAAAACAGCCGTATTTTATTTACCGCAGGGACGGTCAGCCCGTGTTCATGGCTGCCATTGGTGCGCGGCCGTTTGGGCTGAGGGATGACGGGGAAGGGTTTGTCATTGTCACGGCAGCTGCGGACAAAGGGCTTCTCGATATCCACGATCGTCGTCCTCTGGTGCTGATGCCGGATGCCGCCCGGGACTGGCTGCGCGAAAGTCTCAGTGGTAACGAGGCGGGCATGACAGCCAGACAGGGGGCGGTGCCTGCTGAGGCATTCACCTGGCATCCGGTTTCCCCGGCGGTCGGCAACGTGCGGAATCAGGGAGCGTATCTGACAGAACCTCTCTCCTGATGATGGCTCCGCCAGCGCCATGGTTCTGTCTGACCCGGAACTGACCAGAGCCCGATACCCTGACGGCGGGCTTCGGCTTCCAGCTGAGCGTAGTCAGTCCGGGTCGGTTTTTCGTGGTACCGGTATACCCAGGCCAGCCCTTTGCGGATCTGCGCGGCATTCACATCCGTCGCGCCAAGCCACACGGTGCCCAGCCGCCGCCCGTAGCGATCCGTTTCTTCACCCGTGATGGTTACGTTACGCTGCGCCACCATTGATGGGGTCCGCTTGGAAAACGGAAAATATCCCACGCTAAGACTGTTTGCTGTACAAATTGATGTCGACAGCGCGTAATGACCGTAGTCACAGGAACAGCTAATGGTATTGAAAATTGACCCGTAACTGAAACAGCATCGACCCAGCAGCGATGATGTGAACCTTGAAGAACTTTGGGTGCAGCCTCTTATAGCAGCAGTTTTTGCTGTTGTTCCCTTAATAAGATATGCCCTGTAAATACCCTCATGGCTTCATTTATAATACTATTATTAGCTTACTACGACTCAGTCTAGAAACAGCATCATCTCCACTGGGGCTAAAACACCACTTACCGCATGCTTTCATATAACCAGATTTCAGCCCCCTTGAAAGGGACTAATCGCTGTATACCAGCGAGTCTAAAACACCTTGTCCACTATGGACCCCTCCCTCTGTCGATTCAGCTGATTTGCTACGAATTAGATATCCAGCAAAACTGTGCTCAGCACTGGAGGGATTGTTATCTGTCTGCACGGAGAACATTCCAAGTTCGCTTATCAAATCATTCACCTTATGCAACTCCCCTTTACGCACAATCAAGGTGGGCATAGCTCGGGGCTGAGGGTGTAAACGGCGCATCAGCGACCAGGACTGATATTGTTGTGGAGTGAGTTCCGTCAGTTTTGTCAGGATATCCGCACCAAACAGACAATGCCCCCCGCCTTCACCCTGATTTTTGAGAACCCAGGTTTCCGAAGGAGACTCTTTTGCAAGGTTGATACTATCCGGGCTGATGGGTAACATCTCACCCAGTATCGTTTTTGCTATTTTAGCTTCCTGCAGTGTTAATCCAAATGCGACAAACTCGTCGTAACCCAATTGCGAGAGCAGCATTTGTACTCGCTTGCTGGTCGCCAGTTGCTGGCCAACTGTGGCGTTCACTGCAACCCGGTGCTGCTCAATGAATACTCGGGTCGCCATCAGCGCCTGACAACACTCCTGCTCATCGATATTGAATGCTTCATAATCAGAATACTGATATCCGGCACGTAAGTAGACGGTATCAAGTGGGCCTACACCCTCGAGAATGAGCCTGTTGTCGGCGCCTGTACTCAATTGATTATGCAGTTCACGAAAAGTCCTGCGATGCGTTTCGATTCCTTTTTGCTGGAGGGCGAGCTCAAGCAAGTGTTGATCAAACACATTATTTTCATTCTCCTGCACAATCATCAGGAACCTGGCAGGGCCGGGGTCTCCGAACTCCTGCTTAATTCTGCAAGTTGCCTGACAAATCGCTGCTGATAACCCTTCGATCGCTTGATTGTCGACAAGCGCCCCTGTTGCCTGATTCGATAAATCAGAAAAGACAGCGGGACATTGCCGTTGTAGATAGTGATGCAGATCATGTATCCGCTGACCAAACGGCCCCATTCCTGCAGCTATACCATTGAACTCTATAAGCCTGAACCCATCACGATTATCATCCATAAAGTCGCTACGCATAATGAGTAATGGTAATCGAGGAGCATGCCTTGATGATGAATGGATTTGTTGATGCATGTTCAGGAGGGCTGAAAAGAAGGCATTCCCGGCCTTGATGGGATAAATCGCAGAGTACAAAAAATGGCACTGTTGCAAAGTTAGCGATGAGGCAGCCTTTTGTCTTATTCAAAGGCCTTACATTTCAAAAACTCTGCTTACCAGGCGCATTTCGCCCAGGGGATCACCATAATAAAATGCTGAGGCCTGGCCTTTGCGTAGTGCACGCATCACCTCAATACCTTTGATGGTGGCGTAAGCCGTCTTCATGGATTTAAATCCCAGCGTGGCGTCGATTATCCGTTTCAGTTTGCCATGATCGCATTCAATCACGTTGTTCCGGTACTTAATCTGTCGGTGTTCAACGTCAGACGGGCACCGGCCTTCGCGTTTGAGCAGAGCAAGCGCGCGACCATAGGCGGGCGCTTTATCCGTGTTGATGAATCGCGGGATCTGCCACTTCTTCACGTTGTTGAGGATTTTACCCAGAAACCGGTATGCAGCTTTGCTGTTACGACGGGAGGAGAGATAAAAATCGACAGTGCGGCCCCGGCTGTCGACGGCCCGGTACAGATACGCCCAGCGGCCATTGACCTTCACGTAGGTTTCATCCATGTGCCACGGGCAAAGATCGGAAGGGTTACGCCAGTACCAGCGCAGCCGTTTTTCCATTTCAGGCGCATAACGCTGAACCCAGCGGTAAATCGTGGAGTGATCGACATTCACTCCGCGTTCAGCCAGCATCTCCTGCAGCTCACGGTAACTGATGCCGTATTTGCAGTACCAGCGTACGGCCCACAGAATGATGTCACGCTGAAAATGCCGGCCTTTGAATGGGTTCATGTGCAGCTCCATCAGCAAAAGGGGATGATAAGTTTATCACCACCGACTATTTGCAACAGTGCCAGATTTTCTGCTGCCTGGTACCGGCTCCGGCTTGTGCGGACAAAGTACCGGGCAGGAGTTCCTTTTTTTAAGGCTATTACCGTCGTTATGATTTCAGAATACCGGCCAGGCCAGTGGCGGCAGCAGGCGGGCGGCCCGGATGGCATCCACGTCGGCACGAAACTGCTTTTCTTCCGCCATCCAGAACAGGTGGCGGCGAAACAGCTGCAGCGCCGGCAGTTCATGCCCTGCAGCTTCGATGAACAGTGCACAGGTCAGCGAGATCCCCTGTGGCAGCAGCGGAATGCCGGTCTCAAGCTGACGTACACGCAGGGCAAGCCAGGGAACGGCCCCCATCATGATACGCTGCAGATCCGCCTCACTGCCGATGTTCAGCAGCCGGCAGTATTCGCGGTTTTCTGAGAGTGTCTGGCCAGCGTCATACCAGTTATCCGTGAGCGGCAGGCCGGTGACTGCGGCCAGCTCTTTATCCATCAGCGCGACCAGCTCGCTGGTTCGTGAGAAATTACCGATCAGATCCCCAAACGCAGCCGACAGAAAAGCCTGCAGAAAATCACTTTTCGATTTGCCGGCGGCTTTTGCCTGGGCGGTGATGGCCGCATCGACGTCAGCAGGTACATGTCGCACCGTCAGGGTGGAGAATGCCGCATCCTGTGATTTTTTCATGCCATTATTCATTATGCTTATATTCCTCACCATAATCACATTTGATGTATTTTACGTCTTGTATTGCAGTTATGCATCAGTATTTAAAATATGCATCACTTTTCATTGGTGGTACCTTTCTGTCTTATTTGCCTGCATTCCGGCATCGCTGATGCCCTGCAGGGCTCGCCTTTTTTCCCGGGATCCGAAAACTCATTGTTCCGGATCTAACGAAAACGCCCCGGCGCGCTGCGGCCCGTAAACACAAGATATGCCACGTCGTCTGCTGCAGTTTCTGCCATATGTAGTGTTTACCCCCTGCCCCGCGACCGCCCGCTCACCACCGGAAAAGGGCGGTGTGGTTATTCCGTGTGCGTGGTACACTTCCGGAAATTCGCTGTACGCCAGAAAGTCGGATCTGCCGGAAACGGCTCTCCGGTAATTTAATAGCGGGGCTATATGGCTGCTTATTATCACTTAGGCAATGATGCCTGAATGGGAAAATCACTGAGTGTGACTGTCAGATGTAGCAGTTGGTGAGTGCGTTATGGTTGCGTGGCGAGATAATTTAATAAGGAACTAAAAATGGTCCTTACTTTTAAGGAAGCTGTATTTGGGTTGCAAATGATACATGACAGTCTGTGGTTTTATGTTGGTTCAGTATTTGAGGGCTCCACAGATCTATATCCAGATTTATGGCAATCCTCAACTATCAGGTCTGCTGGAGGAAGAATTCTGGCGTTCCAGGTAGGGGGGGCTGATGACTGGAGCCTGTCTGTCTGGCATCAGATCCCAGATGGTCCACTGGATTTTCCCGATGAAGATACAAACAAAGAGTTGCTCACATCTAACTTTCTTAAAAATGCGCAGTTCTTTATAGATAGAGATAGATTTTTTACCGAGCCTGACTAACGTACCGACCGGCGGGATTTCTCAGTAAAGGAAGGATTATGTGTGATTTATGCAGGGCGGACGGGAATTACTTCCATACGCCGGAATGTGTGTATGACCAGCTGGTCAGTGAGTACCCTGTGATGTGGCTGCGGGATTCGACCCGGATTGGCGCGTGCTACACCCTCCGAGAACTGCTGTCACCGGAAGGGATGGTGCTGGCCATACAGAACGCTCCTCCCGTGACGGGATGGCGGCTGCGTATGCGGTATAACGAGGCCACTGACGAAGAGATCGACCCGCAGTGCGGGGACTGTACCGAACTGGCCTCCAGGGCCGACGCCATGCGGGCCTTTGAGCCGTTACGTTGAGGCGCTGCGTCAGTATGATCGGCGGGATTTTTTCATTTACAGAACCACACTGAAGGGTACTGGCATTATGGGAAGCATGAAAGACCAGATGATGGATATTGAATCTGAACGATTTGATAAATGGCTTGCGGAAAATTATCCGGATGTTGTCCCCGGCTCAGAAGAATGGGAACAGGCCGCTAACCTGTATTACTGGGAACAGGAGTATCTCGCCGATCAGGCTCAGTGGGATCATGAACACGGGCTGTTTGTGGCTTCCCTGAACAATGTTCATCAGCGTTACCGACACGCCAGGCAGGAGTTGAAGGAGCTGTATACCCTGCTCGATACAGAGCAGCCTGAACTGGTGTACAGGATGTCTTTCGTCCATGCCGTGACGGTCATGGAGGCGTACCTGATGTACTGCGCCAGGGCTCTGCTGGAAGAGGACTGGCCGCTCGAGAGATACTTTGAAGAGTATTACTTACCTTTTGCTAAGGTAGACAAGAAAGAGAAGCGGGCGGCCCGCGAGATGGAGCTTACCAAGTTCCGCCCTGTGGCAAGGAATGTTGTTGCGAATATGACGTTTCATAATGTGAAAACCATTGAGCGCTATTTCGGGACCGTGCTTCATATTCCGCCCGTCTGGCCAACTGAGCCGCTGGGTATCATCGTTGACTGGCGTAACGACCTGGTACACCGTAACGGCGTGGATGAACATGATGTGCCAAGGAAGATATCGGCACCGCAGCTACAGAATGCCCTGCAGAAAGTGTCAGACCTGATAGAGGCTGCAGACCATTCCCTGCGTCTGGAAGTGGACTATTTTGGTAACTCGCGTACCGAAGAAAACCGGGAAATCATTGCGGCAGCACTGCGCATATCCCCGGGCGGAGAATCATCCTGATGACCGGACTCGTAACCCTGGGAGGGTATTCGGCCACAGGTGCTCAGTTACCAGTTTCTATCGACTATCCGGCGGCGCTGGCCCTGCGTCAGATGGCACTGGTTCAGGACGAACTGCCGAAATATCTGCTGGCGCCGGAAGTGAGTGCCCTGCTCCACTATGTACCCGATCTCCACCGCAAGATGTTGCTGGCCACCCTCTGGAACACCGGCGCGCGCATTAACGAGGCGCTGGCCCTGACCCGGAGTGATTTTTCTCTGACTCCGCCCTACCCGTTCGTGCAGCTGGCCACACTCAAGCAACGGGCGGAGAAAGCGGCCCGAACGGCCGGCCGCTCGCCTGCCGGCAGTCAGGCGCATCGCCTGGTTCCGCTTTCCGATGCGAACTATGTCGGTCAGCTGGAGATGATGGTGGCCACGCTGAAAATACCTCTTGAACGACGCAACAAGCGAAGCGGCAGAACCGAGAAGGCGCGTATCTGGGAGATCACCGATCGGACGGTCCGCACCTGGCTCAGCGAAGCGGTTGAAGCGGCTGCGGCCGACGGGGTGACGTTCTCCGTGCCGGTGACACCGCACACGTTCCGTCATTCCTACGCCATGCACATGCTGTATGCCGGTATACCACTCAAGGTGCTCCAGAGTTTAATGGGACATAAGAGCATCAGCTCGACGGAGGTGTATACGAAGGTGTTTGCGCTCGATGTGGCGGCACGGCACAGGGTACAGTTCCAGATGCCTGGCGATGAGGCAGTGGCGCTGTTAAAAAAAATCTAAGAAAGCTGAAAGTATCTAACACCTCAATCTGATGTTGTTTTAATATTAAAACAACATCAAACGGAGATTTCTTTGATTGTTTTTTGATGTTACCTACTCGCTTATTTTCTTCTTGCCCGCAATTTGCAAACCATAGTCCAGTATGTTGATGCAAGACATATTTATGAATGCAGCGCGCGATTGCCCGTTCTCTGCAGCAGCCTCGTCAATACGCTGAATCAGTTCAGGGTCCATTGTGATTGTGATCTGCTGTTTTTTTCCTTTTACCACTCCCTTCGAAGCGGGAACTTTTGCATCAGGTGCTGAGTTTATAAAGTTCTCTACTGCATCATTCTTTGAAACGGGTGGTTGAGTTTTGGGTTTTTTTTGGATTGCCATTTCATATCACCTAAACATTATTTTAATATCATTTTGATTGCATTTGACTATTTAAATAGCATTGATATGAGAGCATCTAACTCTTGCACTGCAATCTTTTCA
This sequence comes from Enterobacter sp. PL_is379, assembly GCF_055817355.1. NCBI lineage: Bacteria > Pseudomonadati > Pseudomonadota > Gammaproteobacteria > Enterobacterales > Enterobacteriaceae > Enterobacter > Enterobacter sp. PL_is379. The sequence continues at coordinate 20 of NZ_JBVPGT010000016.1, read as the reverse complement.
TGCGAACGTAATTTCAGCTC
>NZ_JBVPGT010000010.1:0-3205 GCF_055817355.1 Enterobacter sp. PL_is379 | reverse complement strand
GTTTTTTTTGTGGTGAAAAGTGCGGTTGTCACTTGCATCTTGGCTTAAAGAACATTATATAAGGGGGGAGGTATATAAAAAATTATATTTTTTTGTTGCCTCTTTCTAAGGCGTGCGTATAATGCCGCACCCTGTAAACGCTCGAATGTTTTTTGAGCTGCATCTACTTTTTTACACTCGCAGGACTTATGAGGGCAAATATGCTTCACCGTGTAAGTGAACCGTACGAACTCTTTGCTAAGGACGCTGTTGAGCTAAATATGATTTCACTGAAGTCCAAGCTGATCATTATTCTTACGGAGTTGATCCGTGAGCAGGGGTGGTCACAACGTGTCGCAGCAGAGAAGCTAGGTGTCAGTCAGCCAAGAGTCAGTAATCTTATGAACGGTCAATTTTCAAAGTTCGCCATCGATACGCTACTGGAGATCTTGTGCCGCATTGGATTCGTTATGGATGTTTCATTTCGACCTCACGACAAAGAGAGTCCAATTGACGTGAAAGTGAAAAAAGCAGTGCTGTGAACACTGCTTTGGTTACCGTCTGATTTATCAGAAGTCTTTTGGAAGCATCTTATACCTTAGCTTGATTGTATCCTCCTCGGACTTTGGTGTGCCATCTGACGTTTTTGAGAATGCATGTAGTACGTAGACTGCCTTTTTACCTACTACGTAAACCATCCTGTAAGCTGGTTTACCATTCTTCACCCACTCGATAACACCTTGTCCGAGGCCATTCATCGCCTTGGTCTTTCGCAAAGGTGACAAGCCATATTGTAAGCGGTTTATCTCCACTGCCACTTCGTCTTCAAGACTCTTTGGGAACACCTTTTGGCCGGTTAGGCTTTTTTGTGAACCCCCAACATATACTACTGGTTTCATGAACACCTCCTATCAGTGTCGTCGTCGATTCAAAGCGCACATACGCATTTCCTCTGTTGGTTGCTATTACCTGCCCCTCTCTCCTTGAGACGGCAGAATTTCAACTCTGGAGTATAAAGTTTTTTAAGGATGTTCCGATAGTGCTTTTTTATATAAATTTTTGTATATCTTGCTAATTGCTTACTTTTTGAGCGATGTGTGTGTTTTTTGGCTTGGTAGCTGTGGTTCTTGTAGGCGTTTCTTGACGGGGTGGCCTGAGAGATTTAGTCTGGTTCGGAAACAAAAAAACCACCCGGCAAGGTGGTTTTTTGAAGGTTCAGTAAACCGGCAAGTTTCTGAACCGAGGTAACTGGCTTGGAGGAGCGCAGTCACCAAAACTTGTTCTTTCAGTTTAGCCCTATCCGGCGCATAACTTCAAGACTCTCTCCTCTAAATCAGTTACCAGTGGCTGCTGCCATTGGCGCTTTGTCGTGCTTTTTCGGGTTGGACTCAAGTTGATAGTTACCGAAAAGGCGCAGCGGTCGGGCTGAACGGGGGGTTCATGCACACAGCCCAGCTTGGAGCGAACAACCTACATCGAACCGAGATGCCTACAGTGTGAGCTATGAGAAAGCGCCACACTTCCCGTAAGGGAAAAAGGCGGACAGGTATCCGGTAAGCGACAAGGTTGGAACAGGAGAGCGCATGAGGGAGCAACTAGGGGGAAACTCCTGGTATCTTTATAGTCCTGTCGGGTTTCGCCTCTTCTGGCTTGAAGTATCATTTTTGTGATACTCGCCGGGGGGGCGGAGCCTATGGAAAAACGGGTTCCCGTCATCTTCGTGCTTTCGCTTGCTGCCCCTGCTAGAGTTTCCTCCGTATTCTTTGGTGTCACTTTATCTATGGGGGGCTTATGGCATGGCACAGTGTGTCACAGGCACAAAAACTAACCGGTAAGAGTAGAAGAACGCTTTACCGTGATATGGCATCAGGCCGTGTTTCGTGGCGAAATGATGGCAATGGGCATCGGGAGCTTGAAACGTCAGAGCTTATTCGTGTCTATGGTGCATTAGTTGATGATGGCACAACTGAACGGCACAGCGTGGCACACTACGATGGCACAGATTCTAACAACGCTATGCTGGATGAACTGCGCGCTTTACGTATTGAAGTTGCGGATTTGAAATCCATGTTGTTGCGTCTTGAGCACAAAGAAGAGAAACCACATTCCACCTCCGCTCGATGGTGGTGCTTCTGGCGTAAATACTGATTGTTTCCCTTTGAATTACACAGTTTTCTGCAATTTTTCCTCCACCTTTACACATTAGTCTGCACAGCTAAACAACGGCAGAATGCGGGCAGGACATGTAAAGTTAGCTAACTTTACGCCTGCCTTATTCGCTATCGCTCAAAGGAACGCCCATGGCTAAGCAACCTGATCCACAACTACGCGCAGAAGGGTTTCGTAAGGCCGAAGCTTCCCTGAAACTTGAGGGAATGGACCCTTGTGGGACTCCGTTATATGAGTCGATTAAGGCCCGTATCATTTCCGGTGATCTGACTTATGAACAGGGACGTTTAGAAATTATGGCGCACTATACCGCTGTCGCAGGTGCTGTTCCGGTTACCGTAGGTGACGTTATTACTGAGGAATTTTTAACGCCACTGAACATGAGCCATGAAGCGCTGGCGCAGATGATGGGGGTTTCCTGTCAGGTTGTTGAGGATATTGTCTACGGTCGCCGGCGCCTCACTGTTGTCGAAGCGTCCAAGCTGGCTGTTATCTTCGGAACCGACGAGGATTTCTGGAGCAATCTTCAGGCCTTGAGCGATCGCAGGTAGTGCTACCTACGAAGCGCCCCTCAAGTGTCGTAATGTTCCTGAAAAATCTTCCCGGACATCATTTCTAACGTCCAAAAAATCACGCCAGAAATGGGCGGGTTTGGTCCCCGTAAACAGATCCTTTTGTCATGTATCGCTGCTTTTCTTTATCAAATGGGTGTACATGTTGTTCCGTGCATAGCCATGCATGCGCTTAAAACTTATCAGGGGCGATTTGGTAACATACGGCAATGGAAAACCATGGCTTTTGGCTGGCTGGCCGCAGAAACGCGCTGAGAGCCTTTCCTGAGGTTCGGTCAACGGGTGTTATGTTAAATGACCACTTCTTTTCTATTCATTTACTATGAACTTCGATGAAGTTAGCCGTTTTTTTTGTGGTGAAAAGTGCGGTTGTCACTTGCATCTTGGCTTAAAGAACATTATATAAGGGGGGAGGTATATAAAAAATTATATTTTTTTGTTGCCTCTTTCTAAGGCGTGCGTATAATGCCGCACCCTGTAAACGC
>NZ_JBVPGT010000031.1:0-494378 GCF_055817355.1 Enterobacter sp. PL_is379 | reverse complement strand
CGCTTCGCTTTTCGCTGCGGCGCGGGGTGTGCATATTACGCTTTCCCGCTTCAGAGTCAAGCGTTTATTTTCGCTTTTCTCTGCTGACCCGGCGGCGTGTGTGCCGTTGTTCCGTGTCAGTGGAGGCGCATTATAGGGAGTAATTCTGAACCTGCAAGGATAAAGTGAAATTTATTTACTGACCGCTCACTTTCCAGGCAAAACCGACTCCAGACATCAATTTTCGCCTGGTTTTTAAACAAAAACGAGCCGCAAGCGGCTCGTTTTTGCGTTTTGTGACTTACTGCACTGCCACAATGCGATCGTCGTTGGCTTCCAGACGAATAACTTTGCCTGGAATCAACTCTCCGGAGAGGATCTGCTGCGCCAGTGGGTTTTCGATCTGCTGCTGGATAGCACGTTTCAATGGACGCGCACCGTAAACCGGATCGTAACCATTCTCGCTCAGCAGCTTCAGCGCCTCGTCGGAGATGTGAATTTCATACCCACGCTCTTCCAGACGTTTGTACAGACGCTGCAGCTGGATCTGCGCAATCGACGCAATGTGTTTCTCACCCAGAGGATGGAATACCACCACTTCATCAATACGGTTGATGAACTCAGGACGGAAGTTATGGCTCACCACACCGAGCACCAGATCCTTCATATGGCTGTAGTCCAGTTCACCGAAACGTTCCTGAATCAAATCAGAACCCAGGTTCGAGGTCATAATGACAACCGTATTACGGAAGTCGACCGTTCTCCCCTGCCCGTCGGTCAGACGCCCATCATCCAGCACCTGCAACAGGATGTTGAACACATCCGGGTGTGCTTTTTCCACTTCATCCAGCAGGATGACGGAATAAGGACGACGGCGAACCGCCTCCGTCAGGTAACCGCCTTCTTCATAACCGACATATCCCGGAGGCGCACCGACCAGACGCGAGACGGAGTGTTTCTCCATAAACTCGGACATGTCGATACGCACCATCGCATCGTCGCTGTCGAACATAAAGTTAGCCAGCGCTTTACACAGCTCGGTTTTACCGACACCGGTCGGCCCCAGGAACAGGAACGAACCGATAGGACGATTAGGATCGGAAAGCCCCGCACGACTACGGCGAATAGCGTTCGATACCGCCTCAACCGCTTCGTTTTGACCAATCACACGATTGTGAAGATCGTTCTCCATGCGCAGCAGTTTTTCACGCTCGCCTTCCAGCATGCGCGCCACCGGAATACCGGTCCAGCGAGCAAGCACTTCCGCGATTTCTGCATCCGTCACCTTATTACGTAACAGACGCATCGTTTTCCCTTCTGACTGCGTCGCTATCTCAAGCTGTTTTTCCAGCTCAGGAATTTTGCCGTACTGCAGTTCAGACATCCGCGCCAAATCGCCGACACGGCGAGCCTGCTCAATGGCAATTTTTGCCTGTTCGAGTTCAGCTTTGATGGTCTGCGTACCGGAAAGCGAGGCTTTCTCGGCTTTCCACTCTTCTTCCAGCTCAGAATACTGGCGCTCTTTATCGTCCAGTTCTTCATTGAGCATATCGAGGCGTTTCTTACTGGCTTCATCAGACTCTTTCTTCAGCGCCTGCTGTTCCAGCTTGAGCTGAATGATGCGTCGGTCGAGCCGGTCCAGCTCTTCAGGTTTCGAGTCAATCTGCATACGAATGCTCGACGCCGCTTCATCAATCAGGTCGATCGCTTTATCCGGCAGTTGACGGTCAGCGATATAACGATGCGAAAGCGTCGCCGCCGCAACGATGGCCGGGTCAGTGATCTGCACGTGGTGGTGCAGTTCATAGCGCTCTTTCAGACCACGCAGGATCGCAATGGTATCTTCAACGCTTGGTTCAGCAACAAACACTTTCTGGAAACGACGCTCAAGAGCAGCATCTTTCTCAATGTACTGACGATATTCGTCCAGCGTAGTGGCACCGACGCAGTGAAGCTCACCGCGCGCCAGCGCAGGTTTCAGCATGTTCCCGGCATCCATCGCGCCGTCTGCTTTACCCGCGCCGACCATGGTGTGCAGTTCATCGATAAACAGAATGACGTTGCCTTCCTGCTTCGCCAGGTCGTTAAGCACGCCTTTCAGGCGCTCTTCGAACTCGCCGCGGTATTTCGCACCGGCCACCAGCGCGCCCATGTCCAGCGCCAGCACGCGGCGGCCCTTCAGGCCTTCCGGCACTTCACCGTTGACGATACGCTGCGCCAGCCCTTCAACAATGGCGGTTTTACCGACACCCGGTTCACCAATCAGCACCGGGTTGTTCTTGGTACGACGCTGCAGTACCTGAATGGTACGGCGGATTTCTTCATCACGGCCGATAACCGGGTCAAGTTTGCCCTGTTCAGCACGCTCGGTCAGATCGACCGTAAATTTCTTCAAAGCCTGACGTTGGTCTTCGGCTCCCTGATCGTTCACGCTTTCACCTCCGCGCATTTTCTCAATCGCCTGAGTCACATTGGCGGTGGTCGCACCGGCAGATTTCAGCAGGTCGGTCAAGGTACCGCGTGATTCAAGCGCCGCCAGAACAAATAGCTCTGACGAAATAAAGTTGTCCCCACGTTTTTGCGCCAGCTTGTCGCAAAGGTTCAGCACGCGTACCAGATCCTGCGACGGCTGAACGTCGCCGCCGGTCCCTTCGACCTGCGGCAAACGGCTCAGCGCCTGATCGATAGCGGTGCGTAACTGGCCAGCATTAATGCCAGCGGACGTTAATAAAGGACGTACCGATCCCCCTTCCTGATTCAGCAAGGCGCTCATTAAATGAAGAGGTTCGATAAATTGGTTGTCGTGCCCCAGTGCGAGGGACTGGGCATCGGCGAGAGCAAGCTGGAATTTATTAGTAAGACGATCCAGACGCATAACTCCTCCCATAACAGGTCAAATTTGCTACTGGAGATTAAATGAGGTCATCCCTCAATTATTCAAGGTTAATGACCTGAATTATGTGAAAAGAAAACGGCACGTACCGGATCGTCTTGATTCTTTAGGTTATATCAGCCAAATAAAACTTGCCATACGACCAGTGGTCTTGTCGCGGCGATAAGAGAAAAAATCACCCTTTTCGGTGAATGTGCAGCGATCGCCGCCGGAGATCTGCGTTACGCCCACGTTATTCAAACGCTGACGCGCAAGCTGGTAAATATCGGCCAGATATTTATCTCCAGAGGGCAGGAAGGAGTCCACCGCTTGCGGATCTTTATCCATAAAGGCGTCGCGGACCTCTGGGCCCACTTCAAAAGCGCGAGGACCAATGGCCGGGCCAAGCCAGGCCATAATATTGGCGGGCTCATCCTTAAAACAGGCGACGGTTTCTTCCAGCACGCCTTCACACAGTCCACGCCAGCCCGCGTGTGCTGCAGCCACCTCGGTACCTGCACGGTTGCAGAACAGCACTGGCAGACAATCGGCGGTCATTACGGCACAAACGGTTCCCGGAGTATTGCTGTAAGAGGCATCAGCGCGTTTAGAAGCATAGGGTTCTCCCGTCAACTTCAGCACCGCCTTGCCGTGAACCTGTTCCAGCCAGACCGGCTTCGACGGCAAGTTCCCCGCAGCAAACAGACGCCTGCGGTTCTCTTCCACGTGTTCCAGGTTGTCACCACAGTGCGCACCGAGGTTCAATGACTCCCACGCGCCCTGGCTAACACCGCCAGTGCGGGTTGAACTGCAGGCAGCCACGCCAGCAGGCAATGGCCACTCCGGGACAATCAGTTTGGTCATAACCAGTCCACTTGATCCTTATGTTCTTCGAAATCAGCACGCATGGCGTCAATAAGATCCACCATATCCTGAGGGATAGGCGCATGCCACTCCATCTGAATGCCGGTGATAGGATGGTAAAGACGCAGCATCGTCGCGTGCAGCGCCTGACGATCGAATTTACGCAATACGCTGATGAACTCATCCGATGCGCCTTTAGGCGGACGCGGACGGCCACCGTAGACCTGATCGCCCACCAGCGGATGGGTAATGTGGGCCATATGCACACGGATCTGGTGAGTACGCCCGGTTTCCAGACGCAGACGCAGGCGCGTATGAATACGGAAGTGTTCCATAATGCGATAGTGCGTCACCGCCGGTTTACCCATCGGATGCACCGACATATGGGTACGCTTGGTTGGGTGACGGCTGATAGGCTCCTCCACCGTTCCGCCAGAGGTCATATGCCCAATGGCTACCGCTTCATACTCACGGGTGATTTCGCGCAGCTGCAGCGACTCCACCAGACGTGTCTGAGCAGGAACGGTCTTCGCCACCACCATCAAACCCGTGGTGTCTTTATCCAGACGGTGCACGATGCCCGCGCGCGGGACATCCGCGATCGGTGGATAGTAATGGAGAAGTGCGTTAAGTACCGTACCGTCAGAGTTCCCCGCGCCCGGATGAACAACCAGGTCGCGCGGCTTGTTGATCACCAGAATGTCATCATCTTCATAGACGATGTCCAGTGGGATATCCTGCGGCTCGAAGCGGATTTCCTCTTCGATTTCAGCATTGATGGCGACAGCTTCCCCACCTAACACTTTCTCTTTTGGTTTGTCCCAGATCTTGCCGTTTACCAGCACGCGCTGGTCAAGGATCCATTCTTTTATGCGTGAACGCGAATAATCAGGGAACAATTCGGCCAAAGCCTGATCTAAGCGTTGACCGAGCTGATTTTCGGAGACTGTTGCGGTGAGTTCTACTCGTTGTGCCATAAACTGCTTCTTCGTTTAACGTTGGGTTTTACGGCTTTGCCGTTTAATATAGTGTGCTATTGTAGCTGGTCTTAATCGGGAGCAGGAACAGAGTTTCTCCCGGACAAACATTTGAGGAAAGTCAAAACGTCATGACGCGCATGAAATATCTGGTGGCAGCGGCCACGTTGAGCCTGGCTTTGGTGGGCTGCTCCGGTTCAAATGAACAGGTCCCTGACAATCCGCCGAATGAAATCTATGCGACTGCACAACAAAAGTTGCAGGACGGTAACTGGAAACAGGCGATAACGCAACTGGAAGCGTTGGATAATCGCTATCCATTTGGTCCGTATTCGCAGCAGGTACAGTTAGATCTCATCTACGCATACTATAAAAATGCCGATCTGCCGCTGGCTCAGGCAACCATCGATCGTTTCATGCGTCTGAACCCGACTCATCCTAACATCGACTACGTGATGTACATGCGCGGCCTCACCAACATGGCGCTGGACGACAGTGCGCTGCAGGGCTTCTTCGGCGTGGATCGTTCCGACCGTGACCCGCAGCATGCGCGTGATGCCTTCAATGACTTCTCCAAACTGGTGCGCGGCTATCCGAACAGTCAGTACGTGACCGACGCCACCAAGCGTCTGGTGTTCCTGAAAGATCGTCTGGCGAAATATGAATACTCCGTGGCGGAATACTATACCCGCCGTGGCGCATGGGTTGCCGTGGTTAACCGCGTAGAAGGTATGCTGCGAGATTATCCGGATACTCAGGCAACGCGCGACGGCCTGAAGCTGATGGAAAATGCTTACCGTCAGATGCAGATGACCGCTCAGGCTGAAAAAGTGGCGAAAATCATCGCCGCGAACAGCAGCAACACCTGATTTTGCCTCAATGCAAAACGGCAGCCCGAAGGCTGCCGTTTTTTTATTCGTTTCTGAGCGTCGCTGAAGCGCGTTAGCCTCAACACATCCTGTCAACTATGGCCCCAATTTATGCCTTCTACAAGGTAAATCTCACCTCTTCCTGCCCTGCCTCACAAAAAAGATTCCCTGACAAAAACCGACAAAATAACGTGATCTAAATCACACATTTTGACATTAGGTCGGGTATGCTGGAATCACCAAGACGGAAAGACAAGAGGTAAAATTTATGACAATGAACATTACCAGTAAACAAATGGAAATTACTCCGGCAATTCGCCAGCACGTCGCAGACCGTCTCGCCAAACTGGATAAATGGCAAACACATTTGATTAATCCACATATCATCCTGTCCAAGGAGCCGCAGGGTTTCATCGCTGACGCAACTATCAATACTCCAAACGGCCATCTGGTCGCCAGCGCAAAACACGAGGATATGTACACCGCTATTAACGATTTGATCAACAAGCTGGAACGGCAGCTCAATAAAGTGCAACACAAAGGTGAAGCCCGTCGCGCCACAACGTCGGTGAAAGACGCCAGCTTCGCGGAAGAAGTTGAAGAAGAGTAATCCTTTAAATTGAGTGTACCGCCAACGCGCCTTCGGGCGCGTTTTTTGTTTTTTATTGACAGGGTGAAAACAGTACGGGTACTTTAACGGTATCACTCACAGGATGACTTTATGAAACTTACGCCGTTCTTCTTCGCATTCTTTTTTACCTTCCCCTGAACGGGAGGCGTTTCGTCGTGTGATAAAGAATGCGAAGACGAACAACAAGGCCTCCCACACCGGGGGGCCTTTTTTATTGATAACGATAAAATGAGACAGGCAACACTATGACACCGGAAAACCCGTTACTGGATCTGCGCGTAAAAATCAGCGCGCTGGATGAGAAACTGCTGGCGCTGCTGGCCGAACGCCGTACTCTTGCCGTTGAAGTGGGCAAAGCCAAACTGGACTCCCATCGCCCGGTTCGTGATATCGACCGCGAGCGGGATCTGCTGGAGCGTCTGATCCAACTCGGTAAAGCGCATCATCTCGATGCCCACTACATCACCCGGTTGTTCCAGCTCATCATCGAAGACTCCGTTCTGACCCAGCAAGCGCTACTCCAGCAGCATCTCAATAAGACCAATCCGCACTCTGCGCGTATCGCTTTCCTCGGGCCAAAGGGCTCCTATTCTCACCTGGCCGCACGTCAGTATGCCGCACGCCATTTCGAAGAGTTTATTGAAAGCGGCTGCGCGAAGTTTGCCGACATTTTTAACCAGGTCGAGACCGGCCAGGCGGATTACGCCGTGGTGCCGATTGAAAACACCAGCTCCGGCGCCATCAACGATGTCTACGACTTGCTGCAGCACACCAGCCTGTCGCTGGTCGGCGAGCTGACGATCCCTATCGATCACTGCGTGCTGGTCTCCGGCTCAACGGACCTGAACACGATCGAAACGGTCTACAGCCACCCGCAGCCGTTTCAGCAGTGCAGCCAGTTCCTGAACCGCTATCCGAACTGGAAAATTGAGTACACCGAAAGCACCTCGGCGGCGATGGAAAAAGTCGCCCAGGCGAACTCTCCCACCGTCGCGGCGCTCGGCAGCGAAGCGGGCGGCGCGCTGTATGGTTTACAGGTGCTGGAACGCAACCTGGCAAACCAGACGCAAAACATTACCCGCTTCGTGGTGCTGGCCCGCAAGGCAATCAATGTGTCTGACCAGGTACCGGCCAAAACCACGCTGCTGATGGCCACCGGCCAACAGGCCGGTGCGCTGGTTGAAGCCCTGCTGGTACTGCGTAATCACAACCTGATCATGACCAGGCTGGAATCGCGCCCAATCCACGGTAACCCGTGGGAAGAGATGTTCTACCTCGATATCCAGGCCAACCTGGAATCTGCTTCCATGCAGAAAGCCCTGCGCGAGCTGGGCGAGATCACGCGTTCCATGAAGGTGCTGGGCTGCTATCCGAGCGAAAACGTCGTCCCGGTCGATCCGATCTAACGTTCGATAAAGCGGCTTTTCTTCATCCCTGCCACGCTCACCGGCAGGGTGAAGATAGCGCCGGAGAGAGGATATTTCGCCACCTCCTCCGCATCCATATTTTCCCGCGTGGTGGTAATAAACAGCGTTTTCATATCATCGCCGCCAAAGCAGACCATCGTCGGGCAACGTACCGGCATGCGGTATTCTTCCAGCAGCTCCCCTTGCGGTGAAAAACGCGCGATGCGCCAGCCGTCAAACAGCGCGCTCCAGTAGCAGCCTTCCACGTCCATCGCCGCGCCGTCCGGTATCCCCTCGCCCTCTTTAAACTGACGAAACACCTCTCGCTTACCCGGTTCGCCCTGCTCATCAAGCGGGGTACGGTAAATCACACCGTTTGGCGTGTCTGAGGTAAACATCCACTGCTTGTCCGGGCTAAACGCTAAGCCGTTATGCCCGTGGATATCGCACTGGATCACCTTCGGCGTCAGGTCGTTGTCGATGCGCATCAGCAGGGCGCCGTTGTAATCTCCCGGCCCCCAGAACGTGCCCGCATAGAACCGGCCCTGATGGTCGGTACCCCCATCGTTAAAACGCGCCAGCTGCGGGTTAGAGGGGTTGTCGCACACCTTGCGCTGCAGAAGGCCATGCTTATCGGCAAGCCAGATGCCATTGCGCATGGCGACGATAAACCCGCCGCGCTCGCGCAGCGCGAAACAGCCCACCTCCTCGTGGAAAGAAAGCACGGTGTGTTCCGCCGTCGGCAGATGGTAGCGGTGGATCTCCCCTTCAAGAATATCGGCCCAGTAGAGCGCGCGCTCTTCTACGCTCCACGTCGGGCATTCAGGCAAATGCCCGGTATAATTCAACAGCAGCTGCGGTTCGGCCATGACAGTTCCCCAAAATGAAAAAAGCCAGCAATGCTGGCTTTCAGTATATACATCATCGCATTACTGGCGACTGTCATTTGCCTGGCGCAACAGCGTCCGGCTCTCACTCTGGAAGCGCTGCGCGTAATCGCCAAACCAGTGCTCGACCTTGCGGAAGCTGTCGATAAACGCCTGCTTGTCTCCGTGCTCCAGCAGCGTAATGGCTTCCCCAAAGCGCTGATAGTAGCGCTTGATCAGCGCCAGGTTGTTCTCGGAGGACATAATAATGTCCGCGTACAGCTGCGGATCCTGCGCGAACAGGCGGCCGACCATCGCCAGCTCCAGACGATAGATCGGTGAAGAGAGTGCCAGCAGCTGTTCAAGCTGCACGTTCTCTTCCGCCAGATGCAGGCCGTAGGCAAACGTCGCAAAGTGGCGCAGCGCCTGAATGAACGCCATGTTCTGATCGTGCTCGACCGCGCTGATGCGGTGCAGTCGCGCACCCCATACCTGAATCTGCTCCAGGAACCACTGATAGGCTTCCGGCTGACGACCATCGCAGTAAACCACCACCTGCTTAGCCAGGCTGCCGCTGTCCGGGCCAAACATTGGGTGCAGACCCAGTACCGGGCCGGTATGTGCAGCCAGCATGGCCTGCAGCGGACCATTTTTGACAGAGGCCAGATCCACCAGGATGCAATCTTTCGGCAAAGGAGGCAGCTTTTCGATGATCTGCTCCGTCACGTGGATCGGCACGCTGACGATAACCATCCCGGCATCTTTCATGAGTTCCGGTGCCTGCGCCCAGTCCTCTTTTTCCAGAATGCGCACCTGATAGCCAGACAGCGTCAGCATTTTTTCAAACAGACGCCCCATCTGCCCTGCACCGCCGACAATCACCACCGGACGCAGGGACGGGCAGAGAGTTTTAAAACCCTTGTCGTTTTCGCTGGAATAGGACTCCCGCATCACGCGACGCAGAACATCTTCTATCAGGTCCGGCGAAACGCCCAGCGCCTGCGCCTCTTTGCGACGGGAGGCCAGCATGGAGGCCTCGCGCTCCGGGACGTAAATCGGCAGGCCGTATTTGCTTTTCACCTCACCCACTTCGGCAACCAGCGCCATGCGGCGCGCCAGCAGGTCCAGCAGCGCCTTATCCACTTCATCAATTTGATCGCGCAGTGCGGTCAATTCAGCAACCATAACTAACCTCTTAAGCCAGACGCGTCGCCAGCTGGCCGTTCAAATCTTTGTGGATCTCACGCAGCAGCGCATCGGTGGTCTCCCAGCTGATGCAGGCATCCGTCACGGAGACGCCGTGCTTCATGGCACTGCGCGGTTGTTCAGACGACTGATTGCCTTCATGGATATTGCTCTCAATCATCAGACCGATAATCGAACGGTTACCATCTTTGATCTGTGCGACCACAGATTCCGCAACCGCTGGCTGGCGACGGTAATCTTTATTCGAATTACCATGACTGCAATCTACCATCAGTGCCGGGCGCAGTCCCGCCTGCTCCATCTCTTTTTCACACTGGGCCACGTCCGCCGGGCTGTAGTTCGGGGCTTTCCCGCCGCGCAGGATCACATGGCCATCGGGGTTACCCTGCGTTTGCAGGAGGCATACCTGGCCCGCCTGGTTGATACCGACAAAACGGTGCGGCATGGCGGCAGCACGCATGGCGTTGATCGCCGTCGCCAGGCTGCCATCGGTACCGTTTTTAAAACCAACCGGCATCGACAGGCCAGATGCCATCTCGCGGTGGGTTTGCGATTCCGTGGTACGCGCGCCAATCGCGGACCAGCTGAACAGATCGCCAAGGTATTGCGGGCTGTTCGGATCCAGCGCTTCGGTTGCCAGCGGCAGCCCCATGCTGACCAGTTCCACCAGCAGGCGACGCGCAATCTTCAGGCCTGCTTCCACATCAAACGAGCCATCCATGTGCGGATCGTTAATCAACCCTTTCCAGCCGACGGTAGTACGTGGCTTCTCAAAATAGACGCGCATCACCAGATAGAGGCTATCGCTGACCTCCTCCGCTAATGTTTTAAATCGACGAGCGTACTCAATGGCGGTTTCAGGATCGTGAATGGAGCAAGGACCGCATACCACCAGCAGGCGCGGATCGCGGCCGGCGATAATGTCAGAAATGGTCTGACGAGAGTGCTCAATCTGAGCCTCCTGCGCGACGCTCAGCGGAAATTCTGCTTTCAGTTGATCCGGAGTAATTAAAACCTGTTCGTCAGTGATATGTACGTTGTTCAGCGCGTCTTTTTGCATGATGGCGATCCTGTAAAGCTCGTTTGCGATAGTTGTTTTCCTCGATGAGGTGAGACCACGATACCATAAAAAGTAAACATTTCAATCCAAAATACGTACACATTAGTTTACAGATGCCAATTTATTGCAAAAATCAGCTGATAAAAACGTAAACTTTAAATTACAGACAGATTTTCTTTAGCCAGGCTATGCTGAAGAAAAAAGGAGAATGGCTATGCGTTCAATTGCTCTCGCGCTGTTGTCGCTGTTTTTAACGGGCTGTCAGATCAATCCTTACACCTTCCAGCCCGACTGGACCAGCCCATCCTGGTTTGATGCCGGTAAAGAAGACGCCATGAATGGCCTGCCGGTTAAAGATAACCAGGCCCTGGCCGATAGTTTTAACGACACGCACGTCGATCGTAGTGAATATCTTCGCGGCTATGCCGATGGTCAGAAGAAAGTCTGCGAAGAAGGATTTATTCATGCCTGGGGATTAGCAGGGAAATCTTTCCCTGCCAGCTGCGATACTGTCGAAAACGCGGCAACACTGCGTGCGTCATGGCAGAAAGGGATGGATGAAAGTATGCGCTCCAGCAGACTCAATTAAGTCTGTTTTTATCCACCGGAAAATACACAACAGTAGGATTTAGCTTAGGTTGGCCTCATGCTATTTCTGACATAATGACGGATCTGATAAACAATGATATTCTGCCCACAACTCTTAAGGACGTCTATTTCCGGAGCGATGTGGCGGATTCTGGTGAGAAATTCATTCTTGATCTCTTTTTTCCGACTCACTCTGGTGTTAATGCTGTTCCTTATGGTGGGCCCAACGACGGCAGGCGCACTTACGGAAACGGATAAATCGGTACGCTCAATTGTCTCAGGCATTGTGAGCTATACGCGATGGCCGTCACTTACCGGGCAACCTAAACTCTGCGTCTACGCCACTTCTCGCTATACGCATGCCCTCAGCGGCGACGAAGGGCACAACGAGTTACCTTATACCCCCGTTATTGTACGTAACGATCGGGAAGCCCTGGCCGCGACGTGCGATGCGATTTATTTCGGATCTGAATCACCGGCAAAACAACTTGAATTAATAAGTCAATATCAGGGCAGAGCGTTGCTATTAATCTCAGAGCAAAATCCGGAATGTGTAATTGGCAGTGCCTTTTGCCTGATGATCGATCGCGGCCAGGTACGGTTTTCCGTCAACCTGGATGCATTGACGCGCAGTGGCGTAAGAGTCAATCCGGATGTATTAATGCTGGCACGGAATAAGCAGCATGGATAAAGATTTCACTTCAACATCACGTCCGACGTTTAAAAGAACATTGAGGCGAAACAGCATGATAAGCGTCATTATCACCATGACGTTAATATGGCTGTTGCTCTGTTTTGCCTCCGTCGTAACCTTAAAACAATACGCGCAAAAGAATCTCGAATTAACCGGCGCCACAATGAGCCACAGCCTGGAAGCCTCGCTGGTTTTCAACGACTCGCTCGCGGCCAGCGAAACGCTTGCCGCCCTGGGCAAACAGGGGCAGTTTGCCGTGGCCGAGGTGATTAACGCGCATAAAAAGCGGTTCGCCTACTGGTCCTGGAACCCGGAAGATAACAACGACACGCTGGGTGCACTGGTCAGCCGCTGGCTTTTCCCCGTACCGGTTGCGCAGCCCATCATGCATAACGGCTTAACGATCGGCGAAATTCGCCTTACCGCGCGTGACAGTCTGATCAGCCATTTCATCTGGATGTCGTTTGCCGTTCTGACCGGCTGCATTCTCTTTGCCGCCGTCGTCGCGCTCATCATTACCCAGTCTTTGCATCATGGGATGGTTACGGCCCTGCAGAACATTACCGACGTCGTGCATGACGTACGCACGAACCGCAACTTCTCCCGCCGGGTGAAAGATGGCCGTATCGAAGAATTTCACCAGTTTGGCGAGGACTTCAACAGTCTTCTGGATGAAATGGAAGAGTGGCAGCTGAAGCTGCAGGCGAAAAACGCCCAGCTGTTGCGTACCGCCATGCACGACCCGCTTACCGGTCTTGCCAACCGTGCGGCATTTCGTAACAGCATTGCAGCCTTAATGAACGACCCTTCAGCCAAAACAAACTCGGCCCTGCTCTTCCTCGACGGTGATAATTTTAAGTTTATTAACGACACCTGGGGACACGCGGCAGGAGACTGCGTGCTGATTGAAGTCGCCAGCAGGATGATGGAGTTTGGCGACAAACGTCACCAGGCATACCGGCTTGGCGGTGACGAATTCGCCATGGTGCTGTACGGCGTGCACTCTGAGCTTGAGGTTCAACACATTTGTGCTGCGCTTTCGCAGCAGTTTATCCGTCCGTTTGATCTTCATAACGGACAAAAAGCATCGATGTCACTCAGCATTGGCTTTGCTCTGGCGTGGGAAAATGCTTCCGTGGAAGCATTACTGGAGAGGGCTGACCGCAACATGTACCAGGTTAAAAACCAGCGTACGAAAACAATAAGTTAGAAAGGAAATTCTATGTTAAAACGTTACTTCGCGCCGATAGTACTGGCCTCACTGATTCTGGCAGGCTGTCAGTCGCCGCCGGCAGGCAAATTCACTCCTGAGCAAATTGCGGCGATGAAGTCTTACGGTTTTAACGAACTGAACGGTGACTGGTCGCTTGGCATATCGGACACCATCCTGTTTGATAAAAATGACGCCAGGCTGCGCCCGGAAAGTGAAACACAGATCCAGTCCATGGCCTCTCGCCTGGCGGAAACCGGGCTGAACCACGCGCGAATGGACGGTCACACGGATAACTACGGGGAAGAAAGCTACAACGAAGCGCTGTCGTTAAAACGCGCCAATGCGGTGGCCGAAGCCTGGGCTAAGGGTGCAAATATCCCGCGCAGCAATCTCACCACGCGGGGATTAGGTCAAAAATACCCGGTTGCGAGCAACAGTACCCCACAAGGGCGCGCTGAAAACCGCCGCGTCGCAGTGGTTATCAGCACGCCATAGGGTTATTTAGCGGATGATTCGGCGAGCGTCACCCTGGTTGCCGCTCGCCAGCGCAGCCAGTCCACCAGAACAAACAGCGCCAGACTCGCGCCCATGACCGGCAGGGCCAACCCCAACAGTACGCTGGTTACCACCGTAACGCCTCTTCCCCATCCTGACAGCGCCAGCCAGCTCTGACAAAGCGTTTGTACCGGACTCACTGCCGATTGCGCAGGACGACGCATCCACCACATCCGGTATCCCCAGATAATGAGCACGCACAGGGCAAGACCAAACGCCACGAGCAGCAGCTGATTTGCCAGGCCGAACAAGATCCCCATATGGAAATCCACGCCCCAGCGGGTCAGTTTTGCCATTAGCGGGAAATCCTCGAATCGGGTTCTGTCCAGAACCTGCATCGTCGAAGGATCAACCGCAACGGCATCGACCTGGGTCGGCCAGCTGCGATCGATTTCCGTCACGGTCCAGGCACGATCCATCGTTTTCGCCGGGCGGATCTCCAGCCTGTTGGCATCAATCCCCGCTTTACGCGCCGCGCTTAGCACTTTGTCAAACTGCGTAAAATCCATCGCCATTTCCGGCATCATCATCCCACCGTGATGACCGCGATGTTCGGCATGTTCATCCATAACCTCATGTTGGCCGGATAGCGTCGTGTTCACCTGCGGGGTGAGCCAGTTCATCTCTGCCCGCAGCTTATCCACGTTCCCGCCAGCCCACTGGGACCAGGTCAGGCCGGTTGCGGAGAACAGCAGCATTCCACCCAGCAGAACCCAGCCCAGCGTCACGTGCACCCGACGCCGGTTCTGGAAGCGATTGTTGATCCGCCGTTTGGGTCGGGTATAAAACCACAGGGCAACACCGCCCAGCGCGGCAACCCACATCCACGAGGCCGCAAGCTCGCTGTAAAGGCGCCCAATGTCGCCCAGCAGCAGAGAGGTATGCAGGTAATCAATGGTCTGACGCAGGGGTAAAATCCCGCTGGTGCCGTATACCGTCAGATCTCCCAGCACCGCCAGGCTCACCGGATCGATAAAGATAGCCCGGTTCTCCGATGGCCCAAGTTTCGGGTCAGCGAACATCACGCGGGTGGTTTCGCCCTCAACCAGCCCCGGACGCACGGCGTGCAAATGTAAATCTGATCCAACGGTTTTTTCCGCCGCGGCGATTTGTTCTGCCAGAGGCTGCGGCTCGCCCACGGAATCCGCGTGGAGCGCGTGCCGGTAGAGTGCGTTTTCCAGCTGCGGGGTCGCCACATATAGCGTCCCGGTCAGCGCGGCGAAGAAGATAAACGGGCCGACAAACAGCCCGACGTAGAAATGGAGGCGACGCAGCAGGTTTCCCCATGCCGCGCGCGGAGTGCAGGTAGTCATACTTTTCCTTTTTAAGGCAAAAAGTTATCGATTTTGTTTTTAAAGGGAAAAAGCAGACTGTCGCGGCGGCGCGCGGGTATCAGGGTAAAGCCAGGGGAAGAAGTGCCAGTGGTTGACCGCCTGATGCGGCGGCTTAACGCGAAGCCTCTGCAGCACCACGCTGAGCAGGATGATGAGCGCCAGCATCACGCCAGGGACATGCGCTAACAGCACGCAGTAGCCGCACGCTTCAGCATGGTCGACAGGCATCGTGTGCGGCATATCGCCGTGATGCTCGTCCATCGACATCATGCTCATGTCATGATGCATGCCCGGCATGGCGCTCATGGGATCTTTCTGCAACGAGACGGAGATAAGCGGTGCTACCACGATCAGCAGGATCGCGAACAGCGCGGTCAATGCCGCTGCGCGTTTCCGGTCAGGCTGATGCAGTACGTTATCCACTTCCCCTCCATTCAAGAGGCAAGCATTGTAAATGATTTATGACGAAAGGGTTAACGTGAGAAATGCGCAGGGATAAAAAAAGGGCCAGCCTTTCGGCCAGCCCTTTCTAACAGGATGTCGCTTAAGCGAATCTTAGTTCAGACGCTTTCAATCCATCACATGGATAAATATAAACTTTTAATTATAAACAGTTAGTAACATGTATCTCTGGTGCAACCAAATGCTGTCAAAAACATGCTGCGTGGGTAGTTTATGGTCATCACACATTGCTTATCATCCTTTCTTAGCCACGACCTCGGCAATTTTAGCTAGAAAATCCAATTCATCTTTATCGAATCTCCTGGCTTCTA
The DNA here is from genome assembly GCF_055817355.1 of Enterobacter sp. PL_is379. NCBI lineage: Bacteria > Pseudomonadati > Pseudomonadota > Gammaproteobacteria > Enterobacterales > Enterobacteriaceae > Enterobacter > Enterobacter sp. PL_is379. Next base: position 478,491 of record NZ_JBVPGT010000031.1, on the reverse strand, counting down.
GGAGCTCTGTCGTTTGCCCGCTTTCGAGTCTTCCAACATTGGAACTAAACTTTAATCTATCTAGAACAGCCATGTAATCGACATTCTCAGAGTTAACTGAAAGTAGCTTTACCACAGCTAAGGTTTCCTCACGAGAGCGTTTTATCGCTTCATAATATCTGAATTCATCCATTGTGACTCTATATTGCTTGAGGAAGAAAAATGATATTAGCTCAATAAAAAAAAGTATACCAAACTTAGGAGCGAGATAAACCAGTTCATTTATGAAGCTGTTCGACTTCGGAATATTAACTACAGGCGGTAGCGAATCAGAAACATGAACTTGCGAGTAAAAAAATACTAACCCCACTATTGAAAATACCACCCCAAACAGTAAATATAAACTACCTCGGCTATATATATCCTTAGATAACCTAGCGGAGCTCACGACCAAATCGCTTAAATACCCCTCAGCCAAATCTGATTTGGTTTTTTGAGGTTCATCATTCACAACACCAAGAGCCACTGAAGTAATTCTAACCTCGTCATTAATAGACAAGGCACGCCTAAGGATCATTTGTATCGGAGATATTCGATACACCATTGTAAATGCCAATGGAATCAAGCCTAAGGCTAAAGCCTTAACCCCTGCACTCATATTTAAAAACATGGCGAAAGCTGATGTTTCAGAAGGGATAGTATCGACCATAGGAGATTTATAAATCATAAAAATAAAGAAAGAAACATAGAACCATAAAAACATCTCCATGATATTTATAAGGCCGGGATTTCTTGCCATAAGGGAGATAACCCTTCGCTCACCACTTATTTTCTTCACTCCATCAGTTAATTTCGTAGCATCTTCAGTAACTCTTTTTTCATCTTCATTATTTAAACTCATAAATTTCCTATCTTTGATATTCATTAATGGATTAAAAATACGGCATCTTCTAAGTGTTCTGGAGCAAAAGGGCATATCTCATCGTCTCTCTAATGTTTGCATGCCCAATATTCGCTGTAAGACAAGAATATCCTCTCCATTCATCATAAAATGACTAGCAAACGTATGGCGATTCAGCAAGCAACAGCAACTCTGGCTTTAGGGTGAAGGCCTGAGTTAAAGGCCTTGCCTAACATATTTTAAATTGGTAATGAAAAAGCTATTGACTTACAGACATGCTGTCTTGTTAAAGCAGGATGTGTTGTTTTAAAAAGTGATAAAAAACTTTTAGCTTCAACTGAATCCTCATTCAAAGAAATATTATCTTTGATGAAAGGATAAAGTGCGATTCCTGCACACATCGACAACGGCACGTAATTTATAAATATATCTTCTTTTGCAAACCCAAGTTGGCTTGCTTTAGCTTCAAATGAACCAGCATCTAAATAATTTCGGATGCGTTCTTTAGCCTCTGACCTAAGTCGAGATTCTTGACGCGGTAGAGAGAGCATCTCATCAATATCGCCCCATGAAATAGGAACCTCAAAGTAACCTCCACCTTCTTCTTCAGGAGGAGCTGGGAAATTCACATAAAAATAGTTTTTTTGCTGTGTAGGATCACTCATAGCCTGACGGTGAAAATTATAAATACTTCTTATACGGTTTGCCTTGTTATGATGCCGAGCATTTCTAATAACAAGCATCATTAACAACTCTGGTTTCAAGTACCAATCAGGCTCTACCCCATTACTTTGCATGTTGTCATACAAATTATGAAAAGCATTGAGCTGTGTGTTCAGGCCCGACTCTAAATTGCCAATTGCTTCAGCACGATCAATAGCCAACAAGCGCTGTAGCGACCAATTAGACTCTAATAAAACCCGGAAGGCCTGTGCAAGATCTTCAAAAGAGTGGGAAAGCATCCTTTATCCTTAATACGCACATTGAAGAAATTTCAGTGTAACCCAAATGAACGAAACAAACAGTAGGAAAAGAGTAGCGGTAAGTAAAGCTAACAATAACCCTTTCTAAGTGGACATTCTATGGACACTGAAACGAAAAAAGGGGTTAGCATTACGCTAACCCCTTGTTTCTACAAGCTTTCGGATGTTGCGAAAGCGCGTTATTAGTTCAGACGCTCTTTAATACGAGCAGACTTACCAGTACGCTCACGCAGGTAGTACAGTTTAGCTTTACGTACAGCACCACGACGTTTAACAGCAATGCTGTCAACTACCGGAGAGTGAGTCTGGAAGACACGCTCAACGCCTTCGCCGTTGGAAATTTTACGAACAGTGAATGCAGAGTGCAGACCGCGGTTACGAATAGCGATAACCACGCCCTCGAATGCCTGCAGACGTTTTTTGGAACCTTCAACAACCCATACTTTCACTTCCACGGTGTCACCTGGACGGAAGGAAGGTACGTCCTGCTTCATCTGCTCTTGTTCAAGTTGCTTAATAATGTTGCTCATAATTTAATCTCTTATCCTGGGTAAACTGATATTCGGGAGCGTATTACGCATTCCCATCATGTTCATGCTGCTGGTGCGCGTGTTCAGTTTTGAACTCGGCCAGCAACTTTGCTTGCTCTTCAGTCAGAGCCAGGTTTTCCAGAAGTTCAGGTCTTCTAAGCCAGGTTCGGCCCAGCGACTGCTTCAAACGCCAGCGACGTATCTCGGCATGGTTTCCAGACAGTAACACCGCCGGTACTTCCATCCCTTCTAACACTTCAGGACGAGTATAGTGTGGACAGTCCAGCAACCCACCGGCAAAGGAATCTTCCGTTGCCGAAGCTTCATGGCCCAGAACCCCCGGAATGAACCGGGCGACGGAGTCAATCAGCGTCATTGCCGGTAACTCACCACCGCTGAGAACGTAATCGCCGATAGACCATTCTTCGTCAATCTCGGTTTGAATTACGCGCTCATCTATCCCTTCGTAGCGTCCACAGACCAGAATCAGCTTTTGATTCGTCGCCAGTTCGCTCACGCCCGCTTGATCAAGCTTGCGTCCCTGAGGTGACAGATAAATCACCTTTGCGCCTTCACCTGCCGCGGCTTTTGCTGTGTGAATGGCGTCCCGTAAGGGTTGCACCATCATTAGCATCCCCGGTCCGCCGCCGTAAGGACGATCGTCCACGGTACGGTGCCGGTCATGAGTAAAGTCACGAGGACTCCAGCTCTGGATGCTCAGCAGGCCATTCTTTACTGCCCGGCCAGTTACCCCGTAATCGGTAATCGCGCGGAACATTTCAGGAAACAGGCTAATTATGCCAATCCACATAGCGCCGTCTTTTACCGTTTATCCGGAGAATTTAAAAACCAGGATCCCAATCTACTTCAATGGTTTGAGTAGTGAGATCGACTTTCTTGATAACCTGTCCATCGAGGAACGGGACCAACCGCTCCTTGATGCCAAATGCATCTTTCAGGTTTGCCTTAATGACGAGAACGTCATTCGACCCGGTTTCCATCATATCGATGACTTTCCCCAGGCTGTAGCCTTCGGTAGTGACTACCTGGCAACCCATAAGGTCTTTCCAGTAGTAGTCGCCCTCTTCCAGCTGTGGCAACTGCGACGAATCCACGACAATTTCACAATTAGTCAGCGCATTCGCGGCATCACGATCGTCAACGCCTTTCAGCTTGATGATGATGTCCTGATTGTGGTGACGCCAGCTTTCCAGCTCGACCTCTTCCCACTTACCGCCTTTCTGGATAAACCAGGGCTGGTAATCAAAAATGCTATCAGCGTCTTCAGTGGAGGAAAACACTCTGAGCCAACCACGGATACCGTAGCAAGAACCCATTTTTCCCAATACGATCGGTTCAACAGGTACTTTATTGCTCATCATGACCACCGTGACAGATTAAGCTGCTTTGTTTGCTGCTTTGATCAGCGTAGCAACGCGATCGGAAACAGTAGCGCCCTGGCCAACCCAGTGAGCGATACGATCCAGATCCAGACGAGTTTCTTCTTCTGCGCCAGCGGCCAGTGGGTTGAAGAAACCAACGCGCTCGATGAAGCGACCGTTGCGTGCATTACGGCTGTCAGTCACAACAACCTGGTAGAACGGACGCTTTTTAGCGCCGTGACGTGCTAAACGAATAGTTACCATAACATCCTCTTGTGTGAATAAAACAACCGGGCCCCATCGAGGAACGGAGCCCGGGTGTCATATTAAAAGCCCGAAAATTTTACTCATTTTCGGGCAAAAAGCAATCTCAAAAGCGATTAACGCCCTGGAAAACCGGGAGGCATCATCCCTTTCATGCCGCGCATCATCTTCGCCATGCCGCCTTTCTTCATTTTCTTCATCATGCGCTGCATGTCGTCGAACTGTTTCAGAAGGCGGTTAACGTCCTGCACCTGCATGCCGCAACCGGCTGCGATACGGCGTTTACGGGAACCTTTGATGATATCCGGGTTAGCGCGTTCTTTGAGGGTCATCGAGTTGATGATCGCCTCCATACGCACCAGCACCTTGTCATCCATCTGCGCTTTCACGTTGTCAGGGATCTGGCCCATGCCCGGCAGTTTGCCCATCAGGCTGGCCATGCCGCCCATATTTTTCATCTGACGCAATTGCTCAAGGAAGTCGGTGAGATCGAAACCGTCACCTTTTTTCAGCTTGCTGGCCAGCTTCTCGGCCTGCGCGCGGTCAACCTTGCTCTCGATATCTTCGATCAGCGACAGCACGTCGCCCATGCCGAGAATACGGGAGGCAATACGGTCCGGGTGGAACGGCTCCAGCGCTTCGGTTTTTTCGCCCACGCCGAGGAATTTAATCGGCTTACCGGTGATGTGACGAATGGAGAGCGCCGCACCGCCGCGGGCGTCACCGTCCACTTTGGTCAGCACCACGCCGGTTAACGGCAGCGCTTCGTTAAACGCTTTCGCGGTATTCGCCGCATCCTGACCGGTCATGGCGTCGACAACGAACAGGGTCTCTACCGGATTGATAGAGGCATGCACCTGCTTGATCTCGTCCATCATCGCTTCGTCAACGTGCAGACGACCGGCGGTATCCACCAGCAGCACGTCATAGAATTTCAGCTTCGCTTCTTTCAGCGCGGCGTTAACGATGTCGACAGGCTTCTGCGCCACGTCGGACGGGAAGAAATCTACGCCGACCTGCTCGGCCAGGGTTTCCAGCTGTTTGATCGCCGCCGGGCGATAGACGTCCGCAGAGACCACCAGCACTTTCTTCTTGTGCTTTTCACGCAGGAACTTACCCAGCTTACCGACGCTGGTCGTCTTACCCGCACCCTGCAGGCCCGCCATCAGCACCACTGCCGGTGGCTGAGCCGCCAGGTTAAGCACCTGGTTCTCTTCGCCCATCGCCGAAACCAGTTCATTACGAACGATTTTGACGAACTCCTGACCCGGGGTCAGGCTCTTGTTAACTTCATGACCAACCGCCTTCTCTTTTACGCGGTTGATAAAATCACGAACAACCGGCAACGCGACGTCTGCTTCCAGCAGCGCCATGCGCACTTCGCGCAGCGTTTCCTTGATGTTCTCTTCAGTAAGGCGTCCGCGGCCGCTGATGTTGCGCAGCGTGCGCGACAAACGATCGGTTAAATTATCAAACATTGTCTCTCGCCTGAGTAGAAACGTTGGGCCGCCATGGGCGACACATACACAGAATTTTGCCGGAGTATAACATGAAGGCGCCTTTGTTGTTATGCAACGGTTGGAGCAGGCGTCACGTAACGTTATACTGCTTCTCTTTCTTATTAAGACAACTGTCGATGCCTATATGCCTGTTTTCGCACTGATCGCCCTTGTTGCCTACTCTGTCAGCCTCGCGCTGATCGTTCCCGGACTGCTGCAAAAAAACAGCGGCTGGCGGCGCATGGCTATTCTTTCTGCGGTCATCGCACTGATTAGCCACGCCTTTGCGCTGGAATCACGCATCATTCCCGGCGACGGCAGCGTGCAAAACCTGAGCGTCCTCAACGTCGGCTCGCTGGTCAGCCTGATGATCTGTACGGTGATGACCATCGTCGCGTCTAAAAATCGCGGCTGGCTGCTGCTGCCGATTGTCTACACCTTTGCGCTGATCAATCTGGCCCTCGCTACCTTTATGCCTAATGAGTTTATTACGCATCTGGAGGCAACCCCGGGGATGCTGGTGCATATCGGCCTGTCGCTCTTTGCCTACGCGACGCTGATCATCGCCGCGCTTTACGCCATGCAGCTCGCCTGGATTGACTATCAGCTGAAAAACAAAAAGCTGGCCTTTAACCATGAAATGCCGCCGCTGATGGTCATTGAGCGTAAGATGTTCCACATCACCCAGGTGGGGGTGGTGCTGCTGACGCTGACGCTCTGCACGGGCCTGTTTTACATGAAGAACCTGTTCAGCGTGGAGAATATCGATAAAGCGGTGCTCTCCATCATCGCGTGGTTTGTCTATATTGTCCTGTTATGGGGCCATTATCATGAAGGCTGGCGCGGTCGTCGCGTGGTCTGGTTCAACGTCGCGGGTGCAGGCATTCTCACCCTTGCCTATTTTGGCAGCCGCTTCATACAGCAATTTGCTGGCTAAGAAACAAAGGAGTTCCCCCTGGAACACATCTCTACCACCACGCTGATCGTTACGCTGATCGTCATGGTGGTCATCTCCGCCTATTTCTCCGGCTCGGAAACCGGCATGATGACCTTAAACCGCTACCGGTTGCGTCATCGTGCTAAACAGGGTAACCGCGCCGCACGTCGCGTTGAAAAACTGCTCCGTAAGCCGGATCGCCTGATAAGCCTGGTGCTCATCGGCAACAACCTCGTCAACATTCTGGCCTCTGCCCTCGGCACCATCGTCGGGATGCGCCTGTACGGCAACGCCGGGGTGGCGATTGCCACCGGCGTGCTGACGTTCGTGGTGCTGGTGTTTGCCGAAGTGCTGCCAAAAACCATCGCCGCGCTTTACCCTGAGAAAGTCGCCTACCCGAGCAGCTTCCTGCTGGCACCGCTGCTGATCCTGATGATGCCGCTGGTCTGGCTGCTGAACATGGTGACGCGCGTCCTGATGCGGATGGTGGGAATCAAAGCCGACGTCACCATCAGCAGCGCGCTCAGCAAAGAAGAGCTTCGCACCATCGTGCATGAATCCCGCTCGCAGATCTCCCGCCGCAATCAGGACATGCTCCTGTCGGTGCTGGATCTGGAAAAGGTGAGCGTGAACGACATCATGGTGCCGCGTAACGAAATCGTCGGTATCGACATCAATGACGACTGGAAAGCCATCGTCCGCCAGCTGACGCACTCCCCGCACGGGCGCATTGTGCTGTACCGCGACTCGCTGGATGACGCCATCAGCATGCTCCGCGTGCGCGAAGCCTACCGGCTGATGACCGAGAAAAAAGAGTTCACCAAAGAGGTGATGCTGCGCGCCGCCGACGAAATTTACTACGTGCCGGAAGGAACCCCCCTCAGCACGCAGCTGGTGAAATTCCAGCGCAACAAGAAGAAGGTCGGCCTGGTGGTCAATGAGTACGGCGATATTCAGGGGCTGGTGACGGTCGAAGATATTCTGGAAGAGATTGTCGGGGACTTTACCACCTCAATGTCGCCTTCCCTCGCGGAAGAGGTTACCCCGCAAAACGACGGATCGGTGCTGATTGACGGCAGCGCGAACATTCGCGAACTCAACAAAGCCTTTAACTGGCATTTGCCGGAAGATGAGGCTCGCACCATTAACGGGATGATTCTGGAAGCGCTGGAAGAGATCCCGGCGGCGGGCACGCGGGTGCGCATTGAGCAATACGATATTGATATCCTGGACGTGCAGGACAATATGATCAAGCAGGTGAAAGTCCTGCCCGTTAAACCCCTGCGCGAAAGTATCGCGGAGTAAGGTTGTAGGCCGGGTAAGGCGAACGCCGCTACCCGGCACTACGGATAGCGAATTACGCTTTCGCTTTCGCCACGGTCACCATCGCCGCGCGAATGGTACGGCCGTTCAGGGTGTAACCTTTCTGCATTACGCCCAGCACCTTACCGGCTTCAATCTCTTCAGATTCAACCATCGCAATCGCCTGGTGAACGTTTGGATCCAGCGGAACGTCGGTATCGGCAATTACTTCCACGCCAAACTTACGCACCACGTCGAGCATGGATTTCAGCGTCAGTTCGATACCTTCGATCATTGCCGCGTTGTCCGGATTCGCTTTGTCAGCCACTTCCAGCGCGCGATCGAGGCTATCGATTACCGGCAGCAGTTCGTTGACGAATTTCTCCAGCGCAAATTTATGCGCCTTCTCAACGTCCTGCTCGGTACGGCGACGCAGGTTTTCCATTTCCGCCTTGATGCGCAGAACACCATCGCGTTCGCGATTCTGTGCTTCTACCAGCTGGGCTTCCAGATTCGCAATTTTTTCATCGCGCGGGTCCACCTGCTCAGCAGATGCGTCTGGCTCTACAGCCTCAACTTCATCGTGCTGTTCCGTGATAATTTCTTCAGGGGCTTGCCCCTCAGGCGTTTTCTGTTCTTTACTACTCATGAATTTCTCCGCGTTTTTCTGCATTCATCTCGCTAACTTCGCTTATTATGGGGATCAGTTTCCGGGATTCAAGGGAACAAGACAGATTGTCATCATTCATCAGGCACAAGGACCTCCAGAAAATGAATAATCATTTCAGGTGTATTGGGATCGTCGGGCATCCGCGTCACCCTACCGCACTAACGACACATGAAATGTTGTATCGCTGGTTGTGTAGCAAAGGCTATGAAGTGATGGTCGAGCAGCAGATTGCTCAGGAGCTGCAGCTGAAGAGCGTCAAAACCGGCACGCTGGCGGAAATAGGCCAACAGGCCGATCTCGCCGTGGTGGTGGGTGGCGACGGCAACATGCTCGGCGCGGCCCGCACGCTGGCGCGCTATGACATTAAGGTCATCGGCATCAACCGTGGCAATCTCGGTTTTTTAACCGACCTCGACCCAGACAATGCGCAGCAGCAGCTGGCCGACGTGCTGGAAGGCCACTATATCAGTGAAAAACGCTTTTTACTGGAAGCGCAGGTGTGCCAGCAGGACTGCCAGAAGCGCATCAGCACCGCGATTAACGAGGTGGTCCTTCACCCCGGTAAAGTGGCGCACATGATCGAGTTCGAAGTCTATATCGACGAAATCTTTGCCTTCTCCCAGCGTTCTGACGGGCTGATTATTTCCACCCCGACCGGCTCAACCGCTTACTCGCTTTCTGCCGGCGGCCCGATCCTGACGCCCTCGCTGGATGCCATTACCCTGGTGCCAATGTTCCCGCACACGCTCTCCGCCCGTCCGCTGGTCATCAACGGCGACAGCACGATCCGTCTGCGCTTCTCGCACCGCCGTAACGACCTGGAGATCAGCTGCGACAGCCAGATAGCGCTGCCAATCCAGGAAGGTGAAGATGTCCTCATTCGTCGGTGTGATTACCACCTGAATCTGATTCATCCGAAAGATTACAGCTATTTCAACACATTAAGCTCGAAGCTTGGCTGGTCAAAAAAATTGTTCTGATTCTGCATCCAGTACTTTACTGTATAAAAAACCAGTTTATACTGTATGAAAACACAGTTATGGTTTTTCATACAGGAAAACAATTATGCTGGCACAACTGACCATCAGCAACTTTGCCATTGTTCGTGAGCTTGAGATCGATTTCCACAGCGGCATGACGGCGATCACCGGGGAAACCGGTGCAGGTAAATCCATTGCCATTGATGCCCTCGGCTTGTGCCTTGGCGGCCGCGCAGAGGGCGATATGGTGCGCATGGGCGCCAACCGTGCCGACCTGTGCGCCCGTTTCTCCCTGAAAGACACCCCTGCCGCCCAGCGCTGGCTGGAGCAGAACCAGCTCGAAGATGGACGTGAGTGTTTACTCCGCCGCGTCATCAGCAGCGACGGTCGTTCCCGCGGTTTTATCAACGGCACGGCGGTCCCCCTTTCCCAGCTCCGTGAACTCGGCCAGCTGCTTATCCAGATCCACGGTCAGCACGCGCATCAGCAACTCGTCAGACCCGAACAGCAGAAAGCGCTGCTGGATGGCTATGCGGGTGAGTACGCGCTTACTCAGCTTATGGCGGAACACTATCGCCAGTGGCATCAGAGCTGCCGTGAACTTGCCCAGCATCAGCAGCAAAGCCAGGAGCGCGCCGCACGTGCGGAGCTGCTGGCGTACCAGCTTAAAGAGCTGAACGAATTCAACCCACAGCCGGGTGAGTTTGAGCAAATCGACGAAGAGTACAAACGCCTGGCGAACAGCGGTCACCTGCTCTCAACCAGCCAGAATGCGCTTAACCTGCTGGCGGATGGCGAAGACGTAAACCTGCAAGGACAGCTGTATAACGTCCGCCAGTTGATTACCGAACTGGTCGGCATGGACAGCAAGCTTTCAGGCGTTCTGGATATGCTGGAAGAAGCGGCTATTCAGATCTCCGAAGCCAGTGACGAACTGCGCCACTACTGTGAACGTCTGGATCTCGACCCGAACCGTCTGTTTGAGCTGGAGCAGCGTATCTCCCGTCAGATTTCACTGGCGCGCAAGCACCACGTCACGCCGGAAGAGCTGCCGGGCTACTATCAGTCTCTGCTGGAAGAGCAGCAGCAGCTTGACGATCAGGCTGACTCGCAGGAAACCCTCTCTCTGGCGGTGAACCTGCACCATGAACAGGCCCTGGCGACAGCGCAAAAGCTGCATGAAATCCGTCAGCATTACGCCCAGGAGCTAAGCCAGCACATCACCGACAGCATGCACACGCTGGCGATGCCGCACGGTGTATTCACCATTGATGTCCGCTTTGAAGAGAACCACCTGACGGCGGAAGGTGCGGACCGCATCGAGTTCCGCGTCACTACCAACCCGGGGCAGCCGCTGCAGGCTATCTCCAAAGTGGCCTCCGGCGGTGAACTGTCGCGTATTGCGCTGGCGATTCAGGTGATTACCGCGCGTAAAATGGAAACCCCGGCGCTGATTTTCGATGAAGTGGATGTCGGCATCAGCGGCCCAACGGCGGCGGTGGTGGGTAAACTGCTGCGCCAGCTCGGCGAATCAACGCAGGTGATGTGTGTCACCCACCTGCCGCAGGTCGCGGGCTGTGGTCATCATCACTTTATCGTCAGTAAAGAAACCGACGGTGAAATGACTGAAACACACATGAAGCCGCTGGATAAACGTGCGCGCCTGCAGGAGCTGGCACGCCTGCTCGGCGGCAGCGAAGTCACGCGTAACACGCTCGCGAACGCGAAAGAACTGCTGGCGGCATAAACTTTTTCGGGATCTCAGGGTCATACAGAACAACAAAAACGCCGCCAGACCGGTTTCAAAGTGGGGCAAGGTCTATTATCATCGGCATATTACATATGAGCCGCGTTCTGCTCGGGCCCGAAAAGGAATCAAATCACTATGCGTTGTAAAATGCTGACCGCTGCTGCAGCGGTTCTTCTGATGTTGACCGCAGGCTGTTCCACTCTGGAGAAAGTGGTTTACCGTCCTGACATCAACCAGGGGAACTACCTTACCCCTAACGATGTGTCCAAAATCCGCGTGGGGATGACACAACAGCAGGTCGCTTATACACTGGGAACCCCGATGATGTCCGATCCGTTCGGCACTAACACTTGGTTCTATGTATTCCGTCAGAAGCCGGGCCACGAAGATGCGACCCAGCAGACCCTGACGCTGACCTTCAGCAGCGCCGGTGTGTTGACCAACATCGACAACAAGCCTGCCCTGACCAAATAATCCGGTGTCAGAAAAGCAAAAAGGTGCTCATTGAGCACCTTTTTTGTATTTCTTTTATCCCCTCGCCCCTTTGGGGAGAGGGTCAGGGTGAGGGGAAAACACGCTACTTACCTGCCTTCTCCGCACGCTGACGACGCAGCTCTTTCGGGTCGGCAATCAGCGGACGATAAATCTCCACCCGATCGCCCTCTTTCAGCACATCACCCAGCTTTACCGGACGGCTGTAAATCCCGACCTTATTTTTCGCCAGGTCGATATCGCTGCGAAGCTCAAGGATGCCGGACGCGCGGATAGCCGCCTCAACGGTTGCCCCCTCTTCCAGCGTCACGCGCTGCAGGTACTGCTTCTCCGGCAGCGCGTACACCACTTCTACAGCAATCTTATGCGACACTGTAAACCTCTTTGGCGCGGGTGGTGAACGCCTGAACCATATTGGACGCCAGCTCTTTAAAGATGCGGCCAAACGCCAGCTCAATCAGCTTATTGGTAAATTCAAAGTCCAGCTGGAACTCGATGCGGCAGGCGTCAGCGCTCAGCGGCGTAAACTTCCAGCCTCCCATCAGGGTTTTAAACGGACCATCTACCAGATGCATCAAAATACTCTGATTGCTGGTCAGCGTATTGCGGGTGGTGAACGTCTTGCTGATCCCCGCTTTGGAGACGTCCACCGCCGCAGTCATCTGCGTCGGGCCGGACTCCAGAACGCGGCTCCCGGTGCATCCCGGAATAAATTCTGGATAAGACTGAACATCGTTCACTAACTGATACATTTGTTCCGCGCTGTAAGGCACAAGCGCAGTACGGCTAATCTGAGGCATAGCATTTCCCATGGTCACACAACGGACAAATAATAACATTTATCACCTGTTAAAAAAACGCTAAGCCTCATCTCGTGCTAAGATAGCGCGTTAGACCTCACAGGACGCAATGAGGTGACTTTTTGAAATCAGATTACCGACGGCTTTACGACACTTATGACGAAGAAAAAAGCACATAAACCAGGCTCGGCGACCATTGCGCTCAACAAGCGTGCTCGCCACGAGTATTTCATTGAAGAAGAATTCGAAGCTGGCCTTGCGTTGCAGGGCTGGGAAGTAAAATCGCTGCGCGCCGGGAAAGCCAACATCGGCGATAGCTACGTGATCCTGAAAGATGGCGAAGCCTTCCTGTTCGGCGCGAACTTTACGCCGCTGACCGTCGCCTCCTCACACTACGTGTGTGACCCTACGCGCACCCGCAAGCTGCTGCTGAACAAGCGTGAGCTGGAATCCCTCTACGGACGCATTAACCGTGAAGGTTTCACCGTGGTCGCCCTGTCGCTGTACTGGAAAAACGCCTGGTGCAAAGTGAAAGTTGGCGTCGCGAAGGGTAAAAAACAGCACGACAAACGTACTGACCTGAAAGAGCGCGAATGGCAGCTCGACAAAGCACGCATCATGAAAAACGCAGGACGTTGATTCTGCACACTTATTGTACTATTCAATAAGTTAGCGTTCCGGGCTGGTATCCAGGAAGTGAAATCTGGTATACTTAGTTCAACACTATTGGGGCTGATTCTGGATTCGACGGGATTTGCGAAACCCAAGGTGCATGCCGAGGGGCGGTTTGCCTCGTTAAAAGCCGCAAAAAAATAGTCGCAAACGACGAAAACTACGCTTTAGCAGCTTAATAACCTGCTCTGAGCCCTCTCTCCCTAGCTTCCGCTCTTAAGACGGGGATCAAAGAGAGGTCAAACCCAAAAGAGATCGCGTGGAAGCCCTGCCTGGGGTTGAAGCGTTAAAACTAATCAGGCTAGTTCGTTAGTGGCGTGTCTGTCCGCAGCTGGCGTGCGAATGTAAAGACAAACTAAGCATGTAGTACCGAGGATGTAGAAATTTCGGACGCGGGTTCAACTCCCGCCAGCTCCACCAAATCATGATCCGGATACGTCCGGTGAAGTACAGAAAGCCCGCATGGCACAAGCTCTGCGGGCTTTTTTGTGTCTGTTGTTGTCCGAGAACATCCGGCTAAATCCAGATAAAATTGGTACACGTTTAGGTACACGCTATACTGTGGTCCATTAAACGTGTACCAATTATGGAAGGGATCCAGACATGGCGCGCATTACACGCCCCCTCACTAACAACGAAATCCTGAAAGCGAAACCCCGCGAAAAAGACTTCACTCTGCATGATGGTGATGGCCTGTTCTTGCTCGTCAAAACCTCCGGTAAAAAACTCTGGCGCTTCCGTTATCAACGACCGGGAAGCAGCAGCCGCACAAATTTGAGTCTCGGCTCATACCCTGCCCTTACACTCGCAGCAGCTCGTCAGATACGCGACCAGCACTTAACCACGCTCGCGCAAGGCATGGATCCACAACAGCAACAGGAACAAGCGTCAGAACAACGCCAGATTGAGTTAGACAGCATTTTCTCAACAGTGGCTGCTAACTGGTTCCAGATTAAAAGCAAAAGTGTCACAAAGGATTATGCAAAGGATATTTGGCGTTCTTTGGATAAAGACGTGTTCCCGGCAATCGGTGCGATACCCGTTCAGGAGATTAAGGCCAGAACGATAGTTGAAGCATTGGAACCGATCAAAGCACGCGGCGCATTAGAGACTGTTCGTCGCTTGGTCCAGCGCATTAACGAAATAATGATTTACGCAGTCAACACTGGCCTGATTGATGCTAACCCGGCATCAGGTGTTGGAATGGCATTTGAGAAACCCAAAAAGCAGAATATGCCCACGCTACGACCAGAAGAATTACCTAAGCTGATGCGTTCTCTGGTCATGTCAAACCTGTCTGTTACGACTCGTTGTCTTATTGAGTGGCAGCTTCTGACCCTAGTGCGCCCTTCTGAGGCTTCTGGTGCTCGGTGGGTCGAGATCGATCTCGATGCCAAACTCTGGGCGATTCCCGCCGAACGAATGAAGGCTAAGCGTGAACACATTGTTCCTTTATCACCGCAGGCGCTAGGAATCTTAGAGATCATGAAATCTATAAGTGAGCATCGCGAATACGTTTTTCCAAGTCGCAACGATCCTAAGCGTCCAATGAATAGCCAAACTGCCAATGCAGCACTTAAGAGAATTGGATATGGTGGAAAGTTGGTGGCTCATGGTTTACGCTCAATTGCCAGTACAGCACTCAATGAACATGGATTTAATGCTGATGTAATTGAGTCAGCATTAGCGCATTGCGATAAAAATGAAGTTAGGAGGGCTTATAACCGCTCTACCTATCTAGAAAAACGTATTGCTTTAATGAATTGGTGGGGTGAACTAGTTCAACGATAAAATTTAAGCCTCCAGAAAAACATGTATAAATACACATGTTTTTATTTACAGTTTTTTTTATCATAAAGAAATACTATCTTTGCTTACATATCGAATAAGTCGCTAGGATGAGGGGTTGCTCATAAGTCCACGCCTAGTAGTAACGGAATAATGAGGAATATAATGGATTTTGATATTCTTATAGACCAAAGCCTATCGACACTCTTTAATGATAGCATTAATACAATCAATAAAAATAACAAACTTATTTCTATGACAAATGATTTTGAAGACGGCAAATGGCGCCATCAAAAATTCCACCGATTTATATGGGATAATATATTAGAAACCGCTCTATCGAATCAGGAAAGGGAAGCATATATAGGTGGCCCTAGCACATCTCTAGCTAAAGCAGCACAGAACCTTAGACTTACAGATAGTGAAAAAGATATTAGCAAAGGAAGCGAGCTCGCTGAGATTTTTTTATATGGCATTATGAAACACCACTTTAAAGCGCTACCTGTTGTACCTAAAATATTTTATAAACAGAACACTCAAGATAATGCCAAGGGTGCAGACAGCGTACATATTGTTATAGAAGATGACAACAACTTTACGTTATGGTTCGGTGAAGCAAAATTTTACAATAGTATTGAAGATGACCGATTCGATTCAATAATCACATCAGTTAACAATTCCATTTCAACAGACAAAATAAAGAAAGAAAATAGTATAATAACAAACACTAAAGATCTAGTTAGCTTGGTAAAAAATGATGAACTAAGATCTAAAATAATGTATTCCTTGTCATCTAAAAACTCAATTGATAATATTAAGCCAATACTCAATATCCCTATTTTCATTTTACATGAATGCCCTATAACAGAAAACGCCTCGTCTCTTTCCCCTGAATATAAGTCATCAATTATAGAACTCCATAAAGAAAGAGCTCAGTCTTTTTTTAAAAAACACCAAATAAAAATAAAAAACATCCATGATTATGATAAGATAAAGTTTCACCTAATCCTTTTCCCTATTCCAAAGAAAGAACAAATAATTAATAAGTTTGTTGAAACAGTTCGTTTTCACAAGGAACAGTAATATGAACAATGAGATTACCAGTGCTACTGACAATGATGGCGAACATGTGGCGCATGTATTTTCAAAATGCAAAGAAATAAACGACCTTATCAACTCAGATAAGGAGGATGAAGCCAGGAATAGTTTAATCCTTCTTTTAGATTATCATAAAAAACATAAAATCCATTATACGCCTTTAGTTAATCATCTCATCAGATGCACAGGGTTGTATCCTTACATTCAGGCTGAAACAGCAGATTGGAATGAACGATTAATCTATGATTTATTCAAAGTTGAAGTTGGTTTAAACACTCCAATCACTTTACACAGAGAGCAATCCTTAATATTAAAAAGATTATTAAATGGTGAAAGCTTAGCTGTAAGCGCACCAACAAGTTTTGGGAAAAGCTTCATTATTGATGCTTTTATATCATTAAACAAACCGACTAATGTTCTGATTATTGTCCCTACAATATCTCTTACAGACGAGACCCGAAGAAGGTTGCATAAAAAATTTGCTGCTGAATATAAAATAATTACAACTGCTGACGTTAGCATTTCTCAAAAGAATATATTTATATTCCCACAAGAAAGAGCAATTAGCTACTTAGATAAAATTAATGAGTTAGACTTATTAATCATTGATGAATTTTATAAAGCAAGTGAGAATCATGACAAGGAAAGAGCACCTGCTTTATTGAAAGCAATAATGAAGTTCACAAAAATTGCAAAGCAACGATATTTTTTAGCTCCAAACATTAGCACATTGAAAAGCAATCCTTTCACAAAAGGAATGGAATTTTTGAAATTGGATTTCAGCACAGTATTTTTAGAAAAACATGACCTATCAAAACAAATAAATGAGGATCCTCAAAAAAAATCCTCATTTCTTTTAGATATCCTTGAAAACACAGCAGGAAAATCTTTAATTTACGCTGGAACTTATTCTAACATCAATAAAATATCAGCGGCAATTCTCAATAATCATAAAAAAAGCGAGGTTAAGTTATTGAAAGAATTCTCTGATTGGTTGAGATTGAATTATTCTCAAAAATGGATGCTTGCAGATATTATTGAAAAGGGAACGGGCATTCATAATGGACAACTACATCGTTCAATCAGCCAAATTCAAATAAAACTATTTGAAGAAAATAACGGATTAAAAAACTTAATATCAACTTCTTCAATTGTCGAGGGAGTTAATACAGCAGCAGAAAACGTAATCATATGGCAATCAAAAAATGGAAACCGCAATCTGAAAGACTTCATGTATAAAAATATCATTGGCAGAAGCGGAAGAATGTTCAAACACTTCGTAGGCAAGATATACTTACTGTCTCCGCCACCAAAAGAAGAAGATAACGAATTAGATCTTACAATACCCAATGCACTTGTCGGCGATATTGATGAGACGGAGTTTAAAAACGACCTAACTCCAGAACAAATTTCTGCCATCATAGCTTATAAAGAAGAAATGCAATCATTATTAGGCTTTGAAACATTCAATAGATTACAATCAGAAGGTGCATTCAAAT
This sequence comes from Enterobacter sp. PL_is379, assembly GCF_055817355.1. NCBI lineage: Bacteria > Pseudomonadati > Pseudomonadota > Gammaproteobacteria > Enterobacterales > Enterobacteriaceae > Enterobacter > Enterobacter sp. PL_is379. The sequence continues at coordinate 460,965 of NZ_JBVPGT010000031.1, read as the reverse complement.
CTAATGATCCATTTCTAATCAGAGATATTGCTGTGGATATATCAATGAATCCTAGCGATTGGTTAAGCATTTCTTACCTTAATTCTGAAAACCCTGAAAGCTGGGATTATTTTTTATATAAAATAATTAAATTAAAACCGGCCGGATGGGGAGTTGAGTATAATAAATTTGTTTCTTATGTTAAAATTGCAAGTTATAACTGGAAATTAACCATCCCTGAAATATTAAGAAAACTCTCAAAACACAACATTACGATAAATGAACTCTTTGAATTAGAAAGAAACCTTACATTCAAATTATCTTCATTACTGAATGATGTAAATGTATTGCTTAACGAGCTAATCCCAAATAGAAACACAGACATATCTCCATTTATCTATAAAACTTCAAACGCATTTCTCCCTCCAATTGTTTATCAATTAGAAGAATATGGGCTACCGCGCATGATTACAAAAAAGATTGATGATGCTATAAATCTTGACTTAGACAATGAAGAACTAACTTTACATACCATTCTGGACCACCTTAAAACTTTAAACTATGTTTTCGGATTATCCGGGTTAATCGGTGCAAGCATGATTGAAGAATATATAATGAACAACTTCTTTGATGGTGTAACGTATAGTCAATAAGTTCAAAGGTAACTATGGCGGGTATTTAGAGTATATGAATTCTATTCTCAATGACGCAAGGTATAGCCAATTGCGCGCAATGCTCTCCCCGCCCCGCCTGCCCGCTTAAGGGGGCGCATTTAATGCAGGTGCATGACCGGCCTCAGGGCGCGCCAGTGCTGGCGCTGGCGGGGGATCCAGTGTCGCTAAAACGCATGCAAAACCATGCACCTTATGCATGCATGGCTTTTTTAGGGGAAAAAGGCGGGATTTTCGGTAATTTTTGAAAGGACTACTGCGCGGCCAGCTCTGCGCGTCGGCGGGTGTAATTCAGGTTCTGTGCTGGTGTGAATTTTTCACGATTATCATCGCGCGAAGCCGCGTCAGGCCTGAATCCGATGGCCGTTAAAATGTCATTATCCTGCGCCGAATAATTAATTTTTTCACCGGCGGCCAGCCAGACCTGCAGCGCCTCACGCAGATAGTCGAGTGAGTGCTGCATGGCGCAGCGCTGAATGGCGTAATGCTGCCCGGAATAATTCATCAGCTCCGGGGCAAGGGCGGCGGCCAGCTCCGCGCCATGTGCCTGCATAAAAACATTCAGACGGTTACGGATGCTGATTCGCTGCACCTCCTCATGCGAGCGAATATAACGCCCGGCAGCCTGATTTATTTCCCACTTTTTCACGTCGATAATTTCGCGCAGGGTTTGCAGGCTCCGGCCGCTGTGGCCGTTACCGGCAAGCTGTTCGCGGTATGCCTGTTCGGCCTGCTTCAGTTCATCACGGCGTTGCAGCCAGGCGGATTTATTTGCCTGACAGGCCTCAAAGGCTTTCTGTAGCGTCAGTGTGGTCACGTGTATCTCTCCTGATGTCTGGCCGTGCTCACGCACCGGCACGGTTAACGGTGGCCGCCGGTGCGGGTACAGGAATAACCGGCTCAGTAACCGGTGAACGGATAATCCCGTCAACGGATTCAAGCGTACGGAAGGTCGCCGAGCACTCGACGTTCACGCACTGGTGATAGCGCTGTTTGACGTTCTCAGACAGATAGCGACTGGTTCGGGCGTGCGCACTGGTTTTGCAGAACGGGCAGTGAAACATGCTTATACCTCCGCTTTTGTCTCGCCATTCTCAGCCAGTTTTCTGGCGAGCATCATTCTCTTCGCCGGGCTGCGTAACAGCTCCGTATCAACGTCAGTAATCTGCGGCCGGTGCATGCCCGTCACGGACAACACCGGCTCCTGCTTCATATCGAAGTGATACAGGCTGCCCTGACGGCTCAGCGCATCGCGCAGCTCACTGATGACCACGGACTGCGGTGCACTGTCACCCTGCATTTCGAGGGCACGAATGCGCAGCAGGAAAGCGCGGATAAGGGCGACGGGAACCGCATTGACAGCCTGAGCCCATTCCGCACCGGCATAAGTGGTAAAGGCATCATCATGCGCTGACAGGTATTTACTGGCGGTCGAGCAGGCATTCAGCATGGCGCGTGTCCGGTCAGTTTCCAGCTCCGCAATCAGGCCGGTGAACTCGTCGGCCAGCTCGCGACTGGCGATACGCTTGCTGTGCTCAGCTTTCATTTCAGGGGTGAGATTGCCGCGCAGGGTGCGGAAGCGACTGCGCCAGTCCTGCTCCGCCTCTGCACTCTCACTGAGGGCGGTCTGCCGCTCCTGCTTACAGCGTTCAATGGATGTATCAATCTCTTTCAGTTCCTGCATGCTGGCCGCGTGGGTGTCTCTGGCCGCAGTGAATGCGCTCAGCTTGTCGGTGATGCGCTGGCTGCTCTCTGCTGACTGTTGAGCGGCTGCATTCTGCAGGGCGGTAATGACTGTTTCGGGTTTCATGTTCAGGCTCTCCGTGTGTTCAACCTGAAATGATTCTGCCCTTCATCACACAACATCTCGATTCATTGCAGTTGTGGCAGTTCTGGCACAAACAGCACTCAAAACTCGGCTTGCCAGAGAAAGGTCTCAGCAAAACCTTACTCATCGTTTGTTTTTTTACTGATAACTGTTCACCACTGTTCACAATAAATAAAAGTACAAATAATACAGTAAGTTAAAGGGTGAACAGTTGCAGGTCTGACTGTTCACCGTCCGTTCACCACTGTTCACCTGCCGTTCTGGCTTATCTTGGGGCTTTTATATTTTATTCCGGTCAATGCAGGAGGTATTAATCAGTAAAAGTAATCATGGGTTTTCCATCAATTGCCACTGATTGCCAGCAGTTGCCATGGGTTTGCCACATTCGATAAATCAACGGTCTGGATGCAAAATTGTCCGTAAAAGACTTGTTGCCCTGAGGATAAATATTCACAAAATAGAGAGCTACCCGAGGCCGGACGGACACGACCGGCACAGTATGGACTTTATGAGGTAGCCCGATGCACACCGCTTTTTCTTCCCCGTCTTCTGCCCCTGCCGCCCCGATGATGCCGGTCTCTGATGCCGTTCAGGAACGCTTTATCCGCCTGCCCGAAGTGATGCATCTTTGCGGTCTGTCCCGGTCGACCATTTACGACCTCATCAGCCGGGAGGCTTTCCCGAAACAAATCTCTCTCGGCGGAAAAAACGTGGCGTGGGCGCAGTCTGAAATCACGGCATGGATGGCAGATCGCATTGCCGAGCGTAACCGGGGCTATGACGCATGATGATGACCGTTCAGCAAACAGCCCCTTTTTCTGGCTTGCTTCCTGTCGCTGTTTCCAGGTATAGTTTTCCCGCTGTCGCAAAATCGGCAGCCGGGCGTGAGAACCCGAGTTACTCAGTGGCGACACCGGACGCGCCATGCGTCTTTTTTTGTGTCTATGCCTATGTGCACCTGTTGTTTACGCATCGGTTCTTGAGCCGTTGCTGTATCTGCGTAATGGTGGCTCAGGCGGGGCAGCCTTCGGGCTGGCCGGTACCCATTGAGGCCGGTTTCTCACCCCCGTCTGGGCTACCACCCGAGCGTGAGAACTCCGGTGGTGGCGTTAACCGCTACTCAATGGAGGCTGCCATCATGGCTACGACCCTCACCCCGTCACATCCGCAGTTTGTCTTTGTGTTTGCCGCCGTTCGTCGCGCAGACCGTAAACCCCGTATCTGTATGCTTCGCACCGTTGCCGGTGATGAACACGCCGCACGCCTGTCCCTCGTTCGCGACTACGTTCTGTCGTTCGCTGGCCGCCTGCCGGTTGCGGAGGTGCGACCATGAAACAGACCCTTATCACCCCTCATGATATCGAGTGCCTTGAGCATATGCGTAATCTCGGCCAGCTCGTTGACGAGCTGATGAAGGTGCAGGACTCAACCTCCGTTTGTCGCGACCCGGCGCAGCAGTTGCAGCTCACCTCCGTGATTTACCTCATGACCGCCCAGCTCGACGGCGTGGTCGAGCGCTGCAAAAAGCGCTGGCTGACCGGGGAGGACAACATATGAAAAAGCCTCTTTCACCCGTATTACGCGCCGCGCTCTATCGCCGCGCCGTGGCCTGTGCATGGCTGACAGTATGCGAGCGTCAGCACCGCTACGAACACCTCACCCTTGATGCGCTGGAAAGCGCCATCGCCGACGAGCTGGAGGGCTTCTATCTGCGCCAGCACGGTGAGGAAAAAGGCCGCCAGATTGCCTGTGCGCTGCTGGAAGATTTAATGGAAGCCGGACCACTCAAGGCCGCGCCCTCACTGTCCTTTCTCGGGCTCGCAGTGATGGATGAACTCTGCGCCCGTCACATTCAATCGCCTGTTGTGCACTGAGGGAGAAAATAACGATGAAAATGAACGTAACGGAAACCGTAAAACAGGCGTGCGGCCACTGGCCGCGCATTCTCCCGGCGCTGGGGGTGAAGGTCATTAAAAACCGGCATCAGGCCTGTCCGGTGTGCGGCGGCTCTGACCGCTTCCGCTTTGATGATAAAGAGGGGCGCGGGACGTGGTTCTGTAACCAGTGCGGCGCGGGTGACGGGCTTAAGCTGGTCGAAAAGGTGTTCGGCGTGAACGCATCAGAGGCTGCCGGAAAGGTGAACGCCGTGACCGGCAACCTGCCGCCGGTTGCCCCGGAAGTGATTGCGGCCGCAGAGGCTGAAACCGAAGCAGACCGCAAAGCGGCGGCCGCGCTGGCCGTCAGACTGATGGAGAAAACCCGCACGGCCAGCGGCAACGCTTATCTGACCCGCAAGGGATTCCCCGGTCATGAATGTGTCATGCTGACGGCCACACATAAAACCGGCGGCGTGACGTTCCGCGCCGGTGATATGGTTGTCCCGCTGTATGACGATACCGGCACACTGGTTAACCTTCAGCTTATTAATTCTGACGGTCTCAAACGCACCCTGAAAGGCGGGGCGGTAAAAGGGGCGTGCCATACCATCGAAGGGAAAAAACAGGCCGGAAAACGCCTGTGGATTGCGGAGGGCTATGCGACCGCGCTCACCGTACATCACCTGACCGGAGAAACCGTCATGGTGGCGCTGTCGTCCGTGAACCTCCTTTCTCTGGCGAGCCTTGCCCGTCAGAAACTCCCGGCCTGTCAGATTGTCCTCGCTGCTGACCGTGACCTTAACGGCGATGGCCAGACAAAAGCCACCGCGGCCGCAGAAGCCTGTGAGGGCATTGTCGCCCTGCCTCCGGTGTTCGGTGACTGGAATGATGCGTTTATGCAGAACGGCGGGGAGGCCACCCGAAAAGCGATTTATGATGCCATCCGGCCACCGGTACAAAGTCCGTTCGATACCATGAGCGAGGCGGAATTTACCGCCATGAGCGCCAGCGACAAGGCTCTGCGGGTGCATGAGCATTACGGCGAAGCGCTGGCGGTGGATGCGAACGGCCAGCTCCTGTCCCGTTATGAAGCAGGGATATGGAAAGTCGTTCAGCCGTCCAGTTTCGAACGCGACGTAGCCGGGCTTTTCCAGCGCCTGCGTGCCCCGTTCTCGTCGGGGAGAATCACCTCAGTGGTGGAGACGCTGAAGCTGATTATTCCTCAGCAGGCCGCACCGGCACGCCGTCTGATTGGCTTTCGCAACGGGGTACTCGATACCCAAAGCGGCATATTCAGCCCGCACCACAAATCGCACTGGCTGCGCACGCTGTGCGACGTGGATTTTACCCCGCCGGTGGAAGGCGAAATGCTGGAGACCCATGCCCCGAATTTCTGGCGCTGGCTCGACCGTGCTGCCGGTAGCAGACCAGAAAAACGCGATGTAATTCTGGCCGCGCTGTTTATGGTGCTGGCGAACCGCTACGACTGGCAGCTCTTTCTCGAAGTCACCGGTCCCGGCGGGAGCGGGAAAAGTATTCTGGCCGAAATTGCGACCCTGCTCGCCGGAGAGGATAACGCCACGTCGGCCGATATTGATACGCTGGAAGACCCCCGCAAGCGTGCATCCCTGATTGGCTTCTCGCTGATACGTCTGCCTGACCAGGAAAAATGGAGCGGTGACGGTGCAGGGCTGAAGGCCATCACCGGCGGCGATGCGGTCTCGGTTGACCCGAAATACCAGAATCCGTACTCAACGCATATCCCGGCGGTGATTCTGGCCGTGAACAATAACCCAATGCGCTTCACCGACCGCAGTGGCGGTGTGTCGCGTCGCCGGGTGATTATTCATTTCCCGGAGCAGATTGCCCCGGAGGAACGCGACCCGCAGCTCAGGGATAAAATTGCGCGCGAGCTGGCCGTGATTGTGCGCCAGCTCATGCAGAAGTTCAGCGACCCGATGGCAGCGCGCGGACTGCTCCAGTCACAGCAGAACTCCGATGAAGCGCTCAGCATCAAGCGCGATGCTGACCCGACGTTTGATTTTTGCGGCTATCTGGAAATGCTGCCGCAGACTAACGGGATGTTTATGGGCAATGCCAGCATTGTCCCGCGTAATTACCGTAAATATCTCTATCACGCGTATCTGGCCTATATGGAGGCCAACGGGTACAGAAACGTGCTCAGCCTGAAAATGTTCGGGCTGGGGCTGCCCATGATGCTGAAAGAGTACGGCCTGAATTATGAGAAGCGGCACACAAAGCTGGGGATACAGACCAATCTGTCGCTGAAAGAGGAAAGCTACGGCGACTGGCTGCCGAAATGCGACGAACCTGCAGCGACTTAACCCACTCCAGACCGGCAACAGCCGGTCTTTTTCTTTCCGGCCATTGTCATAAGGTGAACACTCCACTGTTCACCCATCACCGTATATTCACCCTATATCACTTTGAAATTATTGATAAAAAAGAAAAGGTGAACAGTGTGAACAGTAAAACCGGAAAAAACTTTTTATACCCCCCGTGTATTGCCTGACCGGGCGCAGCCAGAACGAGCAAAACGAACAAAGGTGAAGAGTCGACTGTTCACCCTTCTCCAACTCATCACCACCTAACCACATGATATAAAATGAGAAATAACTGAGGTGAACAGTGTGAACAGTTAAATGCAAAAAAACTTTTTTTCTGTGCTTATTGTTTAAAAAAAAGACCACATGAAAAAGGTGACACATTTCTAAAGAAGGATCGTATTACTATGACAATTCATAATTGGTACACGTTTAGGTACACAACTGAAAGTTGAATACGGAAAAATCCTTTATATTTAATACATTGAGAGATTTATTCAGACTCCGCCAGCCCACCAAAATTCTCCATCGGTGATTACCAGAGTCATCCGATGAAGTCCTGAAAGCCCGCATGGCGCAAGCCCTGCGGGCTTTTTTGTGTCTGTAGTTGCAGGAAAACAGCAAAAGACAGCTTTAGGCAGTATTTTTCGACTTTTACAGTCAACTGGTTCCAGCTCAAAAGTAAAAGTATTTCCCCTGATTACTCAAAAGACATTTGTCACCCTTAAAAAAGCCAACGCCCTGCATTTGCCGATTCAATAAGCATACTTACTGTCAACGGCTCGGGCGCATGATGATCGGTTCTAAGATAGCGGGGCAATATCGCATTTGGCAGGAAGCGAATCCCCTCGTTTGGGAAGTAACGATTAAAGACGAAGCCAGACATATCCACATCCAGACTTTCTGAATATTCTTCAAGAAAATCAGTCATATCTTCCGGCAGTACACTTTGTTTCCCTGTACTTACAGAAGTATCGTCCGACATTTCCCAGAAGTGTTTTTTAATGAGTTCCCTGACGAGTGCGGCTTTGTCTGTCATTACCTTTCTCCTGGCCCAACGATAAGCTGATAACGGTGGATAACGTTATGGGTGATCATGGCAAGGTCATAGGCCGTCAGTACGGCGCCAACCCAAGGGAGCCATCTCCCGATGTATGCCCCTATACTGGTTGTGTATGCCTATTCGCCACGCAAGAGTTTTGCCCAAGTGATGGTTCTACGGCCCTGCTTAAAACGCTGTCGAATAAGCGTACGAAGGCCAAGAGAAAGCGGGCTTGTTCCCCTGGTTGCAGCGCCAGCCCCCAGCTTCCCACTGACAGGAATTACCGGCAAGCTGACTAACATGGAAGCAATTGCCATCAAATCAATCACATCACTAAACTGCTTTTTAAATTCATCCAGAATAAGCCAGTAAAGTAGCTCCTCTTTATCGATGCTCATTCCCTCAAAAAAGTATGTTCCGTTTAACTGTTCGGTCTTATCCATCGCCTTTCCCTGTTTAAGCTGACGAAATAAATCCTAATAATGGCCTTTGGTATCGTCCAGAACATACTCCACAATATTATCCTAAATTTGGATTTAGGCATTGCCGCTACAAGGAACGTAGGGAAAGAATGCAAACCAAGTCAACTCTGCACATCTTCAGGCTTCAATGGATACCATAAATTGCCAGACGGCTTTATCATTCAATGGGGAAAGTCGACTTCTGGCACGCTTGACACCATTATCGGCGGCTTCGTCGGCGGCGCTCTTGCTGCATGGGAAATGGGACGTTTGTGGAATTGATTATGCAACAGGTTAATTCAATAGCATTGGTTAAGGTTCACGAAGCTACCGACGTATCCCAGGATCAATCTGACATTGTGCTCCATGGTAAAAGCACCGGCATTATTGTACCGGGGCAAGTGCTTGAAGCAGCGGTCCAGGTTAATGAGCAGCGTTACATCCTGTTTCTGACGGATGACATTATCTTTGAAGAATCCCTGACAATTGCCCTTATTGACGTTCATGACGGGCTTAAAGAAATTGTTCGTTTGGGCAATGAGTACTCGACAGGAACTTTTGCGGATCTCCAGGTCACTGACGATAGCGTGGACTTCAGGTTTATTGGGGATTATATCTGGACACTGACAGTGTCCGATTCACCTCGCTTGCGGCTTCCTTTTGTTTCCGATCCCAAAGGGGTTAAACGGAAGTCAGGTCTGAAAAAGTACATAACGATATCTGCCGCACCGGCGTCGGAAAACGTAAGCTGAAGTCACTATTTATCAGAATGAAAAGGCTTTCCGCTGAGCTGGATAAATGCTCCTGAGAAGTATTCAGACTCCGCGTCTGATGAAGTCCTGAAAGCCCGCACGGTGCAAGCCCTGCGGGCTTTTTATTACCTCAACATGTCACGCCATTAAACATAATTTCTCTCATGCTCAATAAGCCATTCTTTGCGTGAAATCCCCCCTCCATAACCTGTCATCGCGCCATCTTTTCCAATTATCCTGTGACAGGGAATCACAATCGCAATCCGGTTGGCACCATTAGCGGCAGCGACGGCGCGCACAGCATTTGGCTTATTAAGCCGTAGTGAAATGGCCTGATAGTGTGAGGTCTGTCCATAGGGAACAGCACGCAACGCATGCCAGACGGATTGTTGAAAATCACTGCCCGGGGCATCTAAAGCGAGATCAAACTGTCGGCGCGTTCCGGCAAAATACTCGCCGACCTCTTTTACTGTCTGTCGGGTATGGTTGTTTTCACCGGTGACGATTCTGGCGTTAAATAAACGCTGAATATCGCGGAATTCAGTTTCCAACATCCGGCGATCGGTAAACTCCAGCAGACAGACACCCTGCTCTGTCGCGCAGACAAACATCGGTCCAAGCGTCGTGGTAAACCGGTGAATGACTATCACCTGGGTTGCCTGAGTCGGCGCTGCGCCAGTAAGCCGCTTGTAGGTGTAACCAAAGCCGCTAAGGGATTCATAGCCATTGTCCAGCGCAACGTCAGTCGCCGCTCGTCCGCTTTTCAGCTCCTGCAAGGCAACGTTCACCCGCTGCATTCGCTGGAAAGCCTGAAAAGTGATGCCGTGATGTTGCAGGAACCAGCGTCTTACCCGCTCCGGGCTGATGCCATGCTGACGAAGCTCCGCGTCTGCTACACGGGATTTAATATCGCGCCTGACAAGCGCAAGCGCCTGCTCAACGAATAATGGCGCGCTGTGCGCATTTTCAGCGGGCCTACAGACCTTACAGGGACGAAAGCCGTCCGCCAGGGCAGATTTGGCATCTTTATAAAATTCGACATTTTCGCGTTTGGGCTTTCGCGCCCTGCATACCGAAATGCAGAATACGCCAGTGGTTTTGACGCCAACAAAAAACACGCCAGTGTAGTCTGAAGCACGTTCAAGTAATGCCTGATACCAGATATCGCATAAATTCTTATCGGTTATTTTCATCACTAAAAAGTCCTTCAAACGTCTGACGCGCTCGGATCGCATGCATGACATCAGTCAGCGTTGACTGCATCGCTGAATGAACAAAATTGCCCATTGAAATGCGGCTTGCCCCGGCCCGTTTCAGCCTGTCGAATGACGGAAGATCGGGCATGCACATGACATTCAGGGGCAATCCCGTTGCCTCTGCTATGAGGCTGATGTCTTTCTCTGACGTCAGGCAGGGAACAAAAAGGCCGTCGGCACCTGCAGCTTTATAGCGTTGACCCCGTAATATCGTCTCCTGCAACGCATCTTCATGCCCGAGCAGGTACGTGTCAGTCCGGATATTCAGAAACAGACGATAATCTTCCCTTCTCAGCATATTGCACACTGCTCTCAGGTTACGGGAAAAATCAGAGGCATCGTCAAGCTGACGAACCCCGTTTATGACTCGGCTGTCTTCGAGGTTAACGCCTGCGACGCCTGTCTGAGCAAGGCGCCGCAGATTGTCTGCTATCTCTTCGGCTGAATCACCATACCCTGCTTCCATGTCAACGCTCAATGGCAGGTTGCTGACAGCCCGGATCCGGGTGACCATATAAAATAACTCATCAAACGGCATTCCCTGGCCGTCGTCATATCCCAGTGTGGACGCTATAGCTGCACTGGACGTTCCCAGAACCTGGTAGCCTGCTTTTTGCACTGCGACAGCACTGGCGGCATCCCAGACGTTGGCGATAAGAAGAGGCTCATGCTGATAGTGGCGTTCTGCAAAGTTCATATTCATATCCTCTCGATAGATTGAAAATGAATCTAAGCACTCAGGAAGAACCTCACAACCGAAATTCAGACGACCATTTTTTAGCAAAAGTCGTCTGAACATGGGGAGCGGAACAGACCAAACCTTTTAAGGTCAGGTTCTGGCTTCGAGCATGGCAAGAACCGCCCAACGTGCCGCATCGTCTGCGATATTTTCCGGCAGCGCATCAGCCCGCAGCGTGATATAAGCCTCAACAGCCTTTCTGAGGGCCATGCTGACGGAATCACGATCGTGCATTGCCAGCGTGGAAGCCAACAGGTCATCAGGATCAATGCTGAGGAATTCGATGCGGCGAACCCCACGTTGCGGTAGATTTGCTCGACGGTACAGCATAGGTCCCAGCACTTGCTCCCGGAAGAATGCCAGCATGCCTATCGCTTCAAAGAGTTCTCCCCTTCCCAGTTTCACCACCGCGTAATGAAGCCAGATCCAGGCTCGGGACTCAAACCACTCCGGCGTCATATCAGGCCAGTGAGCGCTAAATTTTGCCAGTTGGCGCTCCAGAGCGGTGTTATCACGGGTAAATAACACCACGGGCTCCTCAACGCGCTGAGTGAGCATTTCCAGGGTGACAAATTTCAGATCGACATGAAGGAGTTCGGGACCATACAGGCAGATAAGCAGACGAGGCTCTCCCACATGTTCCCCGGTGAAAGCATGGAGCAGGTGACCCAGTGTTCCGGCGAACACAATACGCTGAGCCATGATTTCGTCATAGTAGAGAGGGTCTACCACAACGACAAAATCAAGATCGGAATATTTATCAAACCCGCCATGAACAAGCGAGCCGCCGGCGAGAAGGGAGTGAATCCGCGAATCAGCCTGAAATTTAAGCTTAAGTTGCTCTGCAAAACTTCTGTGTAAATCGGGTAACGTACTAAGCATACTTTTTCCTGTTCACAAAAAAGACAAAGCATTACAGGGTATCGCGCAGTGAACAGGCAGGCCAGATATTTTTTGCAGGAACAATAATGTCCTAAGAGGGTTCTCCCGATGCGTTATATTGCCCTGTAAATTCGGAGAAATCTCTGACCATCGTCGATTACTCGGATATCTGACTAACATAGTCGTACCAGTAAAGGCAACAAAGCAGTCCTTATGAGATTATATGGACTCTATGAGTCGGCCAAAACTCACCATGAAAATCATTGGATATGGCATAAACGCAAAAATTGTTTTTGACTTGCTGTCTAGTGATAATAATCCTGCTTAAAACGCCAGGCTTTATACGTTAATTTGAGGGGGGTCATCCAACAGAAGATACCAAAGATAAACACTACAGCAATGCCTGATGAAATGATATTTTCTCGCGAAGCGAAGCAAACCGCCAGTATGAACAGAACCGTAAGTACGACTGAAAATATAACAGTCCCTTTAAACCGATTTGAAAGCGCAGGAAGCAAAATATCCAGCGTCGAACGCTGAGTATCCACGTAGCGTTTAAGCTTTTGCAGCTCTTCTTTTGTGAAACCAGATCTAAGCAACGCTTCTTCCGTTATCGCCATGCTATTTCCCTCCTTCTAATCAAAGCTACTATATCTTGATCTTTAAAACATAACGACCTACCGGCTGGTTGTTTATGTTGTACTCCCCTGGCTTTGACAAACATCAACACCCTCTCCCCCCGCCTGTGCAAAATTACCCACATCACCCAGCGCTACGGATTAGCCGCCCCAACCCGGAAGGAACCCCAACATGTACAAACCCATAACCGTCATAATATTCATTCTCCTGACGCTCGCCGCCCTCGCGGAAATAGGCTTTTTATCCTTTGGATAATCCTCAGGCGAAATCCCCCTCATCAGGGCACATTGATCTCATTACAGTTTTTTCCTAAAGCCATCCCGCTTCGCCTGTGCCATGCTGAATCACGCTCATAACCGATAACGTTAAATGAGGATATTATGAAAAAAACAATTATCGCATTATCTGCCGTTCTGCTGGCTTCCCCAGTATTTGCTGCGACCACACATGCAACTGACGATACCGTCGCGGCGGCGAACGCAAACGCCAACGAGGCGAAGCAAAAACTGCACGAAGAGCAGAATAAAGGTGAAGAGCTGAAGCTGAAACAGAAGCACGCTGCGGAAGGTAAAAGCGAAAGCTTTGGCAGCAAGGTCAGCGAAGATTCCCAGAAAGCCTGGCATAAAACCAAAGAAGGCACCGAGAAAGGGTGGGATGCCACCAAAGAAGGCGCTGAGAAAGGCTGGAACAAAACTAAAGAAGGTGCCAGCGAGCTGGAAAAGAAAGTCACTGAGTAATCCCTTCGAAAGGCCGCATACGCGGCCTTTTTTATTCCCTCCCACCCTGCTTCCTGAAGGCTAAACTTGTTTCAGGAGGGCACCGTCATGAGCCACAAAGAAACCGCACCAGAAACCCAGGGCGTTACCGTTGAACTGCTTTCCATCGTCGATCTGGGCCCGGAGATCGCAGGCATGGACGGTCGACAGCTTCGCATGCGCAGGGTGACGCTCGCCCCCGGCGCGGTCTTTGGTCCGGTGCACGATCATATCGATCGCCCCGGTACCGTCTTTATCCTTGAGGGGACCATCACCGATCATCGTAACGGTATCGCCACCGATTACGGTCCCGGCGTCGGGTGGCCGGAAGACCATAATACGGTCCACTGGCTGGAAAACCGGGGCCCGATCGCCGCCGTCGAAATTTCAGTGGATATCGTTAAAACACCCTGACGCACAAAAGTCGAATAGATCCCGGGGGTGACGCGTTTACTCCCTGCCCCCTTAAAAGAGATCCTGAGATGCTGCGACGCCTGGTGATAGTGCTGATTTTGTTTTGTCCGTGGGCGTTAGCTGCCCCAAAAAGCTACATTATCGACACCGATAACACCGCCATTCGGCTATCGTGGCATGCCTTCGGCGGCATCCTCTCCTGGGCGACGTTCAGCGGCGTGACGGGCGCCGTGACCCTCAACCCGGAAAACGACGTCGACGACCATATTCACGTCACCATTCCCGTAGCAACTCTGGTGGCCTCAAACAAACTGCTTACCTGGCAGCTGAAAAGCGATATGTTTTTTGATTCTGAGCACTACCCGACTATCGAGTTCATCAGCTCTCGCGTGGTCGCCCTGGGTGACGGGCGGTTCAGGGTGTTCGGCACGCTGACCGTGCGTAACATTGCCCGCCCGGTGCTCCTGGAGGCCGTAGTGAAAGACCCGCATGCGCAAGTCCTCACCCTGGATGCCACTACGGCGATCTCGCGCGCGTCCTACGGGATGGATAAGTTTGCGCTGGTCGTGGACGATCGTATTGCCATCGCCATTGCGATTAAGACAAACGACGTGCCGTCATCCTGAAATGAGCCGCTGTAGCTGCTCCGCGTTTCCCCGCAGGTGAGACGGCGGATTGCGACCAATCAGGACAAACTGGTAGCCCGCTTCCTGCCACCACGCCAGGTTCATGCTGTGCCGCTGCTCCTGGCGCAGAGAGGCCCTGGTCTTCTCGTCAACAGGAGAAATACAGAGCGCCATCGGGCCGAAGTCGGCGTTGATCCAGGCAATCTGCGCGATAGAGGTGGTTTCATAGCGCAGCATTCGCACCATCTTCAACTCTGCCCCCTGCAGGACTAGCTGCGACATGTGCAGCTTTATGCCGATATCCTGTGCGGCCCGTTCCAGCCCGCGCTGCAGGATCGGCGTTGCGCTGTCCATATCCAGCAGCGTCTCGACGCTATACAGGGACATATATTGCGCTTCGAGGTCGCGAATATGGGCGTTCTCATCCGCTGGCGCGGAAGCGGGCCGCAGCAGGTAGCCCAGCCCGGAGCCGACCATCAAAAAGCTGACCGATGCGGCAATTAGCGACCGCCTGCTAACGCCAGGCGCCGTGGAGGACTGTGGTTCGGGAATAGCAGCCAGACGCGCCTGCATTGTCTCCAGAGGCGCGTCATCCAGCAGGGAGGCAAACGCCCCGGCGTAATCCTGGCTGCTTTTCATCAGTTCGTTGGTTCGCCCGGCGAGGCGTTCATCACGTTTCAACTGTTCTTCAAAATGCTGTGCGTCGGCGCGGCACATCTCGCCATCTATCCATGCCACGATAGCGTCGTCGTTATAGGGCGGTGCAAAACGGTGCGCGTTCAATAGCGTTTCTCCTTTACCGGAGGCAGTGCGTCAGCGGACCTGGCAAGCCGAGCCCGTGCCGTTGCCAGCCGGCTCATCACGGTACCGATCGGCACCGCCAGCGTGTCCGCCGCCTCCTGGTAGGTAAAGCCTTCGACATAAACCAAAAATACCGCGTTGCGCTGGGCTTCAGGCAGCGTGTTGACCCGCTGCATCACCTTAAGGTAATGCAGACGCGTCTCATCCTGTTCGCGGGTGTCCGGTGCCAGGAGCTCGTCGCTGGCCACAAATCCCTGCCCCTGACGCACGTGTCGAGCCCGAAGCTCAGAGATCCAGATGGAGTGCAGTATCGCGAACAGCCACCTGTCGATGCGTGTGCCCGGCGTATACTGGCTGCTCCTTTCAAGCGCACGCACGCAGGTGGACTGAACCAGCTCTTCGGCGATATCCCTGTTTCGCGACAGCACCAGCCCATAGCGCCAGAGACGCGACAGATGTGCGGCTAACTGTTGACGAACCTCACTGGTAGCGATGGGCTTTCCCTCCACGAGAAAATCAGGATTCCGGATGTCCGTTAATGGCGGCCTGCAGGTCACGGTACTCCTCGCAGGACTGGCCACAAATACCGGCAATGACCTTCAGCTGTTCTTTCGCGAGGTCAGGACGTCCTTTTACCATCCACGCTTCACCGAGATATTCCCGGGCTTTGGCATAATCCGGGGCGATAGCCAGCGCACGCTGGTAGTAACCAATGCCTTCGTCCGTACGGCCAAGTTTGCGCGTGGCGAACCCGCGATAGTTCCACGCTTCAGCCGTATTGCCATTTTTCAGCGAATCAAGCAGATTCAGCGCCGCCTGGTACTCTCCTTTCTTCGCGAGATGGTACGCATAGTTGGTTTTGTCCTGGTCGCTGAGGCTGCTGCTCTTGTCCGGCACGCATTTCTGAGTAGCGCTGTCATACACCTGTCCGGCAGGACAGTCGGGCGTTTTGCTCTCGGTACTATTATTGCCCATCGCCAGCGCCAGTGGGGACAGCAGGGAAAAAATCAGCACCGGGATCAAACGAAACGAGGTCGTGTTCATATAAAGCTCCAGGGTGAGTGGGGAGTGACGTCAGTAAACGTCCGACTGATGAGTTTTATTCATTCTCCCCGTAAATTTTTTGCTGTCACAAAATCATGCTGACGTTGTAGCCCAATGAAAATAAATCAGGTTATCTCATCCTCTCCTTAACGTTATTATTTCGCGTAATAGCAGAGTTTTAACCTCGCATAAGAATATATTTTATAGTGCAAGTGACATAATATATTTTATATCAAAAACATTACCCTAACTTAAATGAACATTAAGCAAACCTAAACAATATAGTTTTACATTATATTCAAAACATTCCCTACCAATTATCGCAGTGCGTAAACCACGCTAAAAAAAACATTACACACTAAAATTAAAGTCATATAAAACAAAGGGTTGCACCATCATAATTATTGACAACATCAATATACCAATGCCTTCCACCTTGTTTTCGCACTTATTTGCGAAAGCTTAATTTGCACAACCCATGTTTTCTGTCTATATCAATTTTATATCCTCAAAAATAATCCCTCTATTAATTACAGGGTTTTACAAAACATAAAACACGAATAAAACGGTTCTCTTTCATAAAAAATTAGATTCGCTCTGATGTTGCCACTCTGAATCCTGGCGGGCATCGTGCGCGCTAAAAAAACGGTCAGTGCTGCGTTATAACAGCGACTGCGCCGGGGGCGCCCTTTACCTTCTGCAGAGATGGCTCGTCTTGCTCGCCGTTTATGACACATCTGCTGGAGTAATAACTAAATGAGCCAAATCTCTGTTATCTCGAAACTTACTGGCGTAGAAACGAAAATGGAAGGCACACAGGTCACGCTGAGCCATTCCTCCATCGTTGAGCTTCACGTCGAGCGAGCGAGTGTCTCCCGCTTCGCGCGAAGTGGTAACGATCTGCTGGTTACGCTGCACTCCGGCGAGGTGATCACTGTAAAAAATTTCTACGTCACGGACGCGCAGGGCGTGAGCCAGCTGGTACTGCAGGACAGCAACGGCGCGTTATGGTGGATTGAAGATCCGGCTGGCGCCGCCACGTACGAATCTATCGCGTCTACGAACGTACTGCTTGCGGCGTCAGGAAGTGATGCCGGTGGTGCCGCCTTCTGGCCATGGGCCCTCGGCGGCATTGTCGCTGCAGGCGGTATCGCGGCTGCGGCAAGTACCGGCGGCGGTGGCGGAGATGGCGGTAATAACAATAGTACCAACCCCCCCGTCGATCCTGCCGATCCGGACACAACGCCGCCGAATGCACCTTCCGGTATTAAGTTCTCTTCAGATGGCAAGACCGTTACCGGTACCGCCGAACCGGGCAGCACTATCACGCTGAAAGACGCGAACGGCAATGTCGTTGGCACCGGAAAAACGGGCAGCGACGGCAACTTTACCGTCTCTCTCGGAACACCGCTGACCAACGGCGAGCAGGTGACTGCCACCGCGACGGATAACGCCGGGAATACCAGCCCGGGCACAACGCTCAACGCGCCGGACATAACCGCGCCCGATGCGCCAACGATTGGCAGTGTAATCGACGATATTGCCCCGCAGACGGGGACGGTGTCCAACGGCGGCAGCACCAACGATCAGCGCCCACAGCTTACCGGCACCGGCGAGGCGGGCTCGACCGTGACGATTTATGACGGCGGAGTCGCTATTGGTACGGCAATCGTCGCCAGCAACGGCACCTGGACCTTTACCCCGTCAGTTGACCTGAGTGAAAGCACTCACCAGATTACCGTGAAGGCAACCGACGCCGCCGGCAACACCGGGCCAGCCTCACCGGTGTTTACTCTTACGGTGGATCTTACTCCGCCGGACGCGCCGACCGCGATTGTGCTGACCGACGATACAGGTCTTATCAGGGGGACCATTACGTCGGGCGCGCCTACGGATGCTTCACTGCCGCTCCTGGCGGGAACGGGCGAGCCAGGTGGAACCATCACCATTTATGATAACGGCGTGGCGATTGGCACAACGACGGTGCAGCCCAACGGTACCTGGAGCGTTACGCCAAACGCTCCGCTGCCGGACGGGACACACTCCATAACCGTCACTGAAACCGATGCGGCCGGAAACCAGAGTACGGCATCAGCACCTGTCACCTTTACTGTGGATACTACCCCGCCGTCAGCCCCTGGAAACCTCGTCGTTTCGAATGATGGCGGCACCATCAGCGGCATTGCAGAGCCGGGCAGCACCGTGACTATCCGTGAAGGCGGCGCACTCGTTGGCAATCCAGTTGTTGCCGATAGCCAGGGTAACTTCAGCCTGACGCTGACCCCGCCGAAGCTCAACGGCGAAATCCTGACCGCTGACGCCACCGACACGGCAGGCAACACCAGTCCAACCACCTCCGCGGCGGCACCGGATATTACCCCGCCGCAGACACCGGTTATCATATCTGTGATTGATGACGTGCAGGCCACCACAGGCCCCGTGGGCCCTAACGGGCTTACAAACGACCGGGCGCCAACCGTTAACGGAACGGGTGAAGCTGGCTCGACCATCACGATCTCCAACAGTAGCGATGTCCTCGGTACGGTGGTTGTTCCCTCCTCTGGCCAGTGGAGCTTTACGCCGCCCACACCGCTGACCGATGGCACGTACGTGCTGACGGCAACGGCGACGGATGCCGCCGGTAACCTGAGCGGAATATCAACCGCATGGACAATTAACGTCGACGGGACGGCACCTGACGTCCCGGTGATTTCACAAGTCGTGGACGATGTGCCCGGTGGAATTGTTGGCTTACTCGGCCCAAATGCCACGACCAACGACGCCACCCCGACGCTCAGCGGTACCGCCGAAGCAAACGCGACGATCAGCCTGCGCGTGGACGGTGTTGAAATTGGCACAACCGTTGCCGATGGTCTCGGCGCATGGACCTTTACGCCGTCCTCGCCAATCGGTGAGGGTCCGCACGCCCTGACCGCCGTCTCGACCGACGCGGCAGGTAACACCAGCGGCGTCTCCAACACCTGGACGCTGACAATTGACAGCGTCGCGCCTGCTGCCCCGGTTATTACCCAGGTGCTGGATGATGTGCCGGAGCGCCTCGACGCGCTCAACCCCAACGACAGCACCAACGACACCACGCCGACGCTCAACGGCACGGCTGAACCAGGCTCGACGGTCACCATCCGCCTGGATGGCACCGTTCTTGGCACGGCCCCGGTCGACAACAACGGCGTGTGGACCTATACCCCCACCGTGCCGCTTGGGGAGGGGCCTCATACCTTTACCGTTGTCGCCACCGATGCGGCGGGCAACACCAGCCAGCCGTCAAGCGGCTTCACCCTGACCGTCGATACCACACCGCCAACGGCTGCCACCATTGCCACCGTGACCGATGACGTCGGCGGCGTTCAGGGCCCGCTCACCAGCGGCGATACCACCGACGACACCCAGCCGCTGCTGCAGGGCTCCGCTCCGGCGGATGCGGTGATCACCGTCTATGACGGCACAACTCTGCTCGGCACCGCTTCCCTCGACGGCAGCGGCGGCTGGAGCTTTACGCCGGTCACCCCGCTCACCGACGGCCCGCATTCCCTGACGGTTCACGCCACGGATGCCGCCGGCAATACCACTATCTCCAGCCCGTTTGTATTGACGGTGGATACCGTCGCACCTGCCACGCCGGATATCCCGGCAATTACCGTCAATCCTGACGGCGGCACAACGCAAACGCCGCTGAACCCGGGAGAAATCACCCGCGACACCACGCCGACCCTGAGCGGTACCGGCACGGCGGGCGATACCGTGACGATCTACGGCAACGGTGTCAAAATCGGTGACGCTGTCGTGGACAATACCGGCAACTGGTCCTGGACGCCGCCATCCCCCCTGGCTGGCGGCACCTATGACATCACCCTGACCGTCACCAACGTGGACGGCACGGGCAACGAAAGCGCCCCGTCGCAGCCGGTCACCATCACCATTGACACCGACCCGCCGGCTCCCCCTGCGGCACCGATCGTCACCGACAGCGTCACCCAGATCACCGGCCCCGTTCCCGATGGCGGCACCACCAACGATCCGCGCCCGGTGCTGAGCGGCACCGGTACGCCGAACGACGTTATCAACATCACTGACACGGTCAACGGCGGCACGCCGACTATCGTTGGCACCGTCACGGTAGACAGCAACGGCAACTGGAGCTGGCGCCCTGGCAGCGACATTGCGGAGGGCAGCCACGTCTATACCGCCACCGCCACCGATGAGGCAGGCAACGTCTCTGACCCGTCGCCAGCGATTACGATCACCGTAGATACCGTGGCGCCGGATACGCCAGTGATTGGCGCCGTGGGCGGCGAGCCGAACGGGGGCTACATCACGGATACCACGCCGACAGTGGGCGGAACCGGCGTTAACGGTGAGACAGTGATCGTCTACAACAACGGCGTCGAACTGGGCCGTGTCGTGGTCGCTAACGGAGAATGGAGCCTGACGCTTCCAGTGCAAACGGACGGCCCGCTGAACATTACCGTTGCGGGCGTGGATGCGGCGGGCAACGTCAGCGCGCCGAGTGCGGTCTTTACCGTCACGCTCGATACCGCTGCGCCTGAGATTCCGCAAATTAATGCCGTTTCAGACAGCCAGCTCACCAACAACGTGCTCTACACCCGCGACGGCACGCCGACCCTCACCGGGACCAGCGAACCCGGCACCACCGTTATCGTCTCCATCGACGGTACCCCGTCGGGCGTGCCGGTCACGATACAGCCGGACGGCAGCTGGAGCTGGACGGCAGGCACAACGCTGTCGGATGGCCCGCACACCTTCACCGTCTCTGCTACCGACCCTGCGGGTAACGCCTCCGGAAACTCTACGCCGCTGAGCGTGACGGTGGACACCGCCGCACCTGCCGACCCGACCAACATGTCCCTGGCACAGGAGGGGACCCCGTTGACCGGTAATGCCGAAGCGGGAACCACCGTTACCGTGAAAGACAGCGGTGGGACCGTCATTGGTACCGGCGTTGTCGCAAGCGACGGCAGCTTCTCCATTGCGCTGAGCCCGGCGCAGCTGGATCCGACCACGCTGACCGTAAGCGCTACCGATGCCGCAGGAAATGCCAGCCCTGGCGCGTCCTTTATCGTTACCGATTCACCGCTCGACCTGCCGCAGGTGCCCGTCATCACGGCGATCAACGATGACGTCGCCCCAATCACGGGCGATGTGAAAGACAAAACCACCAACGACACCACCCCAACCCTTACCGGCACGGCTCAGGCGGGGAGCCAGATCGCTATCTACCTGGACGGTAGCGCGACGCCATTGACGACGGTCACTGCCGACGGCAGCGGCAACTGGAGCTATACGCCAGCCGCGCTTGGCGAGGGGCTACACACCTTTGAGGTGACCGCGACCCTCAATAACCTGACCAGCGGCCGCTCTCCGGCGGCCAGCGTTACCGTTGACCTCACCGCACCGGGCACGCCGACTATCGGCGCCGTGATTGACGACGTCGGCCCAGGCACCGGTCCGCTGACCAGCGGCCAGACCACCAACGACAACCAGCCGACCCTCACCGGCACCGGCGCAGCAGGCGATACCATCTCCATCTACAACAACGGCGTGCTGCTGGACAGCGTGGTGATCGGCAATACCGGCACCTGGAGCTACACCACGCCCCCTCTGGCAGAGGGGAATAACGTCCTGACCATCCGCGAGACAGACCCGGCGGGGAATCAGAGCGGTCCTTCTGCGGGCTTCACCGTCGTGGTGGACTCCGTTTCCGCCACGCCGGTCATCACCAACGTTACGGACAATGTCGGTAACGCTGCCACCACGGTGGTCAGCGGCAGCGAAACGAATGACGCCACGCCAACCCTTACAGGGACAGCGGACGCAAACAGCGTGGTCACCATTTTCGACGGCGGCACGCAGATTGCTGTGGTCACGGCTGACAACACAGGTATCTGGACGTTTACCCCTGACACCGCGCTCGGTGAAGGCTCGCACAGCTTCACCGTTCGGGCGACCGATCCGCAGGGCAACGTCAGCGCGGCCTCCGCCCCCTGGAGCGTGGTGGTTGACCTGACGGCACCGACGGTTCCGACGCTGGATACGGTAAACGACAACGTCCCTGGCGGCGTCACGGGCAACCTCACCAGCGGCCAGGTGACCAACGACAGCACCCCAACCATCAGCGGTACCGGGCAGGCAGGCAGCACTATTCACATCATGAATAACGGCACGCAGATTGGTACTGCAACCGTTGACGGAGGCGGCAACTGGTCCTTTACGCCGACCGCGCCGCTGGGCGACGGCAGCTACGCCCTTCGCGTCTATGCAACGGATGCGGCAGGCAACGCCTCGGCGAACTCATCGGTCTTTGCCTTTACCGTTGATACCGCAGCCCCTGGCGTACCGGTGGTGACCAGCGTAATTGACGATGTCGCGCCCGTCACCGGGACGCTCACGTCGGGCAACACGACCAACGACGCGCGTCCGACCTTCAACGGCACGGGCGACGTGGGTGCCACAGTGCACGTGATCGTTGATGGCAGCGAAATTGGCACGGCGGTGGTGAATGCCCAGGGCAACTGGACCTTCACCCCGGGCACCGATCTGGGCGACGGGCCGCACGCAATCACCTTCAACGCCACCGACGTGGCAGGCAATATCGGCAGCACGACGACGCCGTTTAACCTGACGGTGGATACGGGCGTACCGTCGGCGCCGGTCATTTCGACCGCGGGTGACAACGTGGGCAGCATTCAAACCCCGCTATCTTCCGGGCAGAGCACCGACGATACCACGCCGACGCTGAACGGCACCGCGACCGCCAACGCCACGGTCACCGTTTATGAGAACGGGCAGCCGGTCGGCACCGTTCAGGCGGACGGTACCGGGGCATGGAGCTTTACGCCGTCAGCGCCGCTGGCCAGCGGCAGCCATACCTGGACCGCCACGGTCACCGATGCAGCGGGTAACGTCAGCCCGACCTCGCCGGACTTTACCCTGATTATTGATACCGCGGCACCGAACGCGCCGGTTATCAGCCAGGCGATAGACGACGTGGGCAGCATCACCGGCCCGCTCACGTCCGGGCAGACAACCGATGACACCGTACCGCGCCTTGTCGGGACCAGTGAACCGTTTGCCACCGTGAAGATCTATGAGGGAACCACGCTTGTCGGAACGGGCACCGCGGATAGCGGCGGGAGCTGGAGTATCTTGCTCACCACCACGCTGGCGAGTGGTCCGCACAGCTTTACCGCGCAGGCCACGGATGCGGCAGGCAACACCAGCGTGTCCTCCACCAGCTTCAGCCTCACTGTCGACACCACGCCGCCTGCGCTGCCGGTGCTGACCAGTATCGTGGATGACGTGGGCAATGCGGCGACGCCGATTGCCAACGGCGGGATCACCAACGACGCGCAGCCAACGCTCAGCGGCACGGCGGAAGCGGGTTCCACGGTGAAAATCTTTGATAACGGCGTGCAAATCGGCAGCGTGACGGCGACCGGTGGGGCGTGGAGCTTTACGCCATCTCCGGCGCTGAGCAACGGCGCGCACACGTTGACCTTTACCGCTACCGATGCGGTAGGCAACGCCAGCGCGCCCACCGCCGGGTATGTGATTAACGTCGATACCCTCCCGCCAGCCGCGCCGGTCATTAGTTCGGTCATTGATGATGTCGGCAGCGTCACCGGGCCGGTGACCGGTACGAATCCGACCAACGACACGCGCCCAACGCTGAGCGGGACAGCCGAAGCGAATGCCACGGTGCGGATCTACGATGGCATCACGCTGGTGGGTACGGTGACCGCCGATGGCAGCGGCAACTGGACCCTGGCGCAAACTACCACCGCGCTGGCGGAAGGCACGCATAACCTCACCGCCACGGCCACCGATGCGGCGGGCAACACCAGCGTGGCGTCCGCCGTGACGACGATTATCGTCGATACGATCGCGCCAACGGCACCGACCGGGACCTTTAACGCTGACGGTAGCGTCCTGACCGGGACTGCGGAAGCAGGCAGCATCGTCGCTATCCGCCTTGCGGACGGCTCGACGGTGACCGCCACTGCGGGCAGCAACGGCACCTACAGCTACACCTTCATTAACAAACAGACCGAAGGCCAGACGCTGCAGATCACCGCCACCGACGTCGCAGGCAACACCTCGCTGCCGGGCTCTGCCCTTGCGCCGGTGGTGCCGCTCTCCGCCAGCAATAACGTCGAAGAGCTGAACCTCAGCACCACGGCGACCGTGACCAACAGCCAGTACAGCGATTACGGCTTCCTGCTGGTCGGCGCCGTCGGCAACGTACTGACGCTGCTGGGCAACGATACCGCCCAGGTGAACTTCACGGTGGGCAGCGGCGGCAGCGCGGATATCGTGGTGAACGCCAACGCCACGGGGGCGGTGCTCTCTCTGCTCAATACCCTGGAGCTGGTGGTTCAGCATTACGTCAACGGCGCCTGGACCACCGTGGTGGATACCGGCCAGCCGCAGTTTGCCGATCTGCTGACCCTCGGCGCAACCGGCGTCTCACTGAACCTGACCGGGCTGGCTGACGGCAACTATCGCGTGCTCAGCTACAACACCAACCTGCTGGCGACCGGCTCCTACACCAGCCTCGACGTGGCGGTGAAAGAGACCGGTCCGGGTACGGTCACCGGTGAAACCAGCCTCAACGGCAACGTGATCCTCGATACGGATCCAACCGCCGGCAGCGACAACGCGCCGGCAGGGACCACTATCTCCGCGGTCACTAACGCCCAGGGCGCCACCACCAGCGTGAACGCCGACGGCACGGTGATTCAGGGCCAGTACGGTACGCTGACCATTAACCGCGACGGCAGCTACACCTACAGCCTGACCGACACCAGCGCCGCGGTCATTGGCCGCACGGAGAGCTTCACCTACACCATTACCCATAACGGCGTCAGCGCGTCGGCACAGCTGGTGCTGTCCCTGGGTGCCGGTACGGTAGTCAACGGTATTGTCGCCGTTGACGACACCAACGCCCTGACCTTCGACACCAGCGTGCACGAAATTAATAACGGCGCCTCGTCTCAGAACGGTTTTACCCTGGTGGGCATTAATCTCGGCAACACGCTGGGGCTTAACCTGCTGGACGACATGACCAACCCGATTATCTACAACGTGGAGGAAGGCACGACCCGCACCATGACCATCCAGGCCTCGGTGGGCGGCGTGGCGCTGGCGTCAGTGTTCGATCTGTACGTCTATAAGTTCAACAACGCGACCCAGACCTTCGAGCAGGTTCGCGTCGAATCGGGCTGGCTGCGCGCCCCGCTGCTGGGGGGAACGTCACCGCAGCTGACGCTGAACCTGCCCGCCGGGGAGTATCTGTTCCTGCTGAATACCGCGTCTGGGATCGCTGTACTGACGGGTTACACCCTGAGCGTCCTGCAGGATCATGTCTACAGCGTGGCGAGTATCAGCGAAACCACCACGGGCGACGTGCTGGCGAATGACCCGGTGCCAGCGGGCACGCTGGTTACGGAAGTGAACGGCGTGGCGGTCAACAGCAGCGGCACCACTACCATTCAGGGGGAATACGGCACGCTGACCATCAATTCGTCCGGTCAGTACACCTATACCCTGAGAAGCGGCGTGGGGGCGGACCATATCAGCACGCCGGATACCTTCGTTTACACCGTTACTGCGCCTGATGGCTCGAAGGATACGGCGTCGCTCAACATCACTCCAACCGCGCAGGCAATGAATGCGGTCAACGATGTCAGCGCCACGATGGACCTCACCTCGGTGCATCACACGTCGGTCTACTCGGATACCACCGTGGGCGTCGCCAGCTGGACGACTGCCCTGTTCTCATCAACCCAGGGCAGCGGAAGCGGAACCTTCGTGGTCGACCCAAACACCGCGCTGCACAACGCGTCGCTGCACTTTAGCGTGACCTCGGGGCTGGCGCTGGGCGGACTGACGGTGAACTGGTCCATCAGCGACGGCTCGGGCGTCATCCGCAGCGGCTCCTTCAGCGGCGGCTCGCTGCTGGGCGGCAGTATCGACGTTCCGTTGACCGGGCTGGATCTCAACGCCGGGACCTATACGCTGAACTTTACCGGCAGCGTCCCGGGGCTCAGCGTGGGGACCATCACCATCACGCCAAGCGTGAACGGCACCACCTACTCGCTGAGTGATTTTGACGTCACAGGCAGCCACACCGTCAACGGCAACATCTTTGACGGTACCGACTCTGGCGGCGTGCTGGATCAGCTCCACTCGGTGGATACCCGTCTGAGCGTGACCGGTTACAACGGCGTGACCACCACGCTGGATCCGTATACCGGCAGCGCAACGGTGAACATCACCGGCCATTACGGCATCCTGGCGATCGGCGCTGACGGTCATTACACCTATACCCTCAACAGCGGGGTATCGCTCTCAACCATGACCTCGAAGGAGACCTTCAACTACACCCTGACCGATGCCAACGGCAACACGGACAGCGCCACGCTAACCATCAATATGGCGCCGCAGTTCATCAGCTCGGAGCATAACGACGCCATCACCGGTACGGCCTACGGCGATACGCTGATTTACCAGGTGCTGAACAGTACGGTGGGGAATGCCACGGCGGGTAACGTCAGCAGCGCCGGAGGCGATCACTGGACCGGGTTCTCGCTGGCGCAGGGAGACAAGATCGACATTGGCGATCTGCTGGTGGGCTGGGACGGTAATACCGCCTCGTTGGGGAATTATATCCATGTCACACAAAGCGGTAGCAACACTGTGATCTCCATCGACCGTGATGGTGCGGGGTCCACCTACACTAATACCACGCTCGTTACGCTTGATAACGTTCAGACCACCTACGACGAGCTTGTTAACCAGCAACACATCATTACCTGATAGCACCTGCAAGAGATGACCCGGGCGCACAGCGCCCGGGCATAACAATAAAGCTTTACTTATTTTATTAGGGACATGACATGGGAATGAAGATGCCTTACTGGTGGCTCTCGTGCTGCCTGATATCTGTGCCCGCTTTCTGCGCAAATCCGGCGGCAACCATCAATACCGGACAGCTTCGCGAAACGCAGGAACTCCCCTCACTCAACGGGCGCGTGGCCCCGGTAGCAGGCAACGCCGCTCCAGGTTCATTGCAGCTTGGCGAGGCCGTCAACCGCGCCGTTACCTGGCACCCGGCCATCAGCGAAGCCGTGGGCAAACTCTACCAGCAGAGCGAAGAGGTGGACGTCGCGAAATCAAAATACTATCCGCAGATTAATGCCGGCGTGGACAACGGTTATTCCCACGACGGCGATCAGAACGGCTTTACGCCGTCGCTGGTGCTTTCTCTCTCACAAATGCTCTACGACTTTGGCAAAGTAGCCAGCCAGGTGCGCGCCGAGAGCGCTGGCGTTGCCCAGCAGCAGGCCAACGTGCTGGTGAGTATCGACACCATCGCCCACGATACCGCCGTCGCCATGGTACAGGTGCAAACCTGGCAGCAGATGGTCGACACCGCAAAAGAGCAGCTTGAAGCCCTCTCTTCCATCGGCACGCTGACCCGCCAGCGTAACGACGAGGGCGCCACGTCGCTCTCTGACGTGGTGCAGACCGATGCGCGTATCGAAGGCGCTCGCGCCCAGCTGATGCAGTACCAGGCCAGCCTCGACAGTGCCCGCGCCACGCTGATGAGCTTTCTCGGCTGGAACAGCCTGAACGCGATCAGCAACGACTTTCCGCAAAAGCTGGCCCGCAGCTGCGATGTCGCCGAGCCGGACGACCGTCTGGTTCCCGCCGTTCTCGCTGCCTGGGCGCAGGCTAACGTCGCCCAGGCTAACCTCGACTACGCCGATGCGCAGATGACGCCAACCGTCTCACTGGAGCCGGAGGTGCGTCACTACATGAACGACCGCTATGCAGGCAGCGAAACGCGGGATCGCACCCAGTATTCCGCATGGGTGAAAGTGCAGATGCCGCTCTATCAGGGCGGCGGCCTCACCGCCCGGCGTAACGCTGCCGGACACGCGGTGGAGGCGGCGCAGTCCACCATTCAGCGCACGCGCCTTGATGTCCGCCAGAAACTGCTGGAAGCCCGTAGCCAGGTGATGAGCCTGCAAAGCACGCTGCAAATCCAGGGCCGCCAGGAAGCCCTCAGCGCCCGCACCCGTGAGCTGTACCAGCAGCAATATCTTGACCTCGGCTCGCGCCCGCTGCTCGACGTGCTCAACGCCGAACAGGAGGTCTATCAGGCGCGCTTCACCCAGCAGCAGACCCTCGGTCAGCTGCACCAGCTGCAGCTCAACTGCCTGTATAACACCGGGCAGCTGCGTCATGCGTTCGATCTTGATAACCGCACCATCCAGACCGTGGAGATCCAGCCATGAAGCAGCGTGATATCCCGCAAGGTGAAAACATGACGGATGAGGCGCTGGCGCAGTGGGCGCAGGCCTTTGGCTTTATCGCCACGCGCTACCGCGTCGCCTGCTCGCCCGGCGCGCTGATCGCAGGCGCACCGTGGCTGAAAGGCAAACCGATGGTACCCGCCCTCACCCAGCTGGCGCGTGAGGCGGGGTTGTCGTTTCAACTGCTCACCGCTGACCAGCAGTCGATCAACAGCTGGCGTCTGCCGGTGGTGGTGGCGCTGAATGACGGCCGGGTCGGTGCGATCGAGCACTTCGACGGCGATGACACGCTGGAAGTCAGTTTTTTCGGCGATGAGACCTACACCAACCGGCTGTCGATGACGGCGATGCTGCCCGCTATCCGCCACGTTATTGCCCTGCGTCCACTCGCCGCGCTGAAGGACAGCCGCGTGGACGCCTATATTTCAAAATACCGACCGGACTGGCTCTACCGGCTGGTGATGCGCGATCTCCGCCCCTACAGCTGGGTAATGCTGGCCGCGCTTTTTATCAACGTGCTGTCGCTTTCCGGGATCGTCTTTTCCATGCAGGTCTATGACCGGGTGATCCCCGCCCAGTCCTACCCGACGCTGTACGTCCTGACCATCGGGGTGCTGATTGCCACCCTGTTTGGCTTTGTGCTGCGCGTGGCGCGCGGGCACATTATGGATCTGCTGGGCAAGCGCTCGGATATGCGCGTCTCGGATCGCGTATTCGGCCACGCGCTGCGGCTGCGCAACAGCGCGATCCCCCGCTCCACCGGGAGCTTTATCTCACAGCTGCGCGAGCTGGAGCAGATCCGCGAGATGGTCACCTCGTCCACTATCTCGACGATTGTCGACCTGCCCTTCTTTTTACTGTTCGTGGTGGTGCTGGCGATCATCGCCCCGCAGCTGGCGTGGATCGCCCCGGTCGCGGCGGTGATCATGGTCCTGCCCGGCCTGCTGCTGCAGAAGAAGCTGGCGGAGCTGGCGAAACAGTCGGCTCATGAATCGACCCTGCGCAACGCGGTGCTGGTGGAGAGCGTGCAGGGGCTGGAGGACATCAAGCTGATGCAGGCGGAAAACCGCTTTTTGCAGCAGTGGAACAGCTATATCCAGATCACCGCCGAATCCGGCCTGCGCACCCGCGAGCTGACGCAGAACCTGATTAGCTGGGGGATGACCATCCAGAGCCTGGTTTACGCCGGAGTGATTGTGGTCGGCGCGCCGATGGTGATCGACGGCACCCTGACTACCGGCTCGGTGGTCGCCGCGTCGATGCTGGCCTCCCGCATGATCGCCCCGATGGCGACGCTGTGCGGCGTGCTGGCGCGCTGGCAGCAGGTCAAAGCGGCAAAAGAGGGGCTGGACAGCATCATGCAGCTTCCCACCGAAAACCAGCGCGAGGAGACGCCGATCCGCCAGGACGTGCTGCGCGGTCACTACCTGTTCGAGCAGGCGCAGTTCCGCTATCAGCCGGACGATCCGCGCATGGCGCTGCGCATTAACCGGCTGGAGATCCGGCCGGGTGAGAAAGTGGCGATCCTCGGTCGCAACGGCGCGGGCAAATCGACCCTGCTGCAGGCCATGGCGGGCGGGATGGATCTGGCAGCCGGCGAGCTGCGGCTTGATAACTTCAGCCTGCCGCATCTCGACGTCGCCGACGTCCGGCGCAACGTCGGCTTTATGACCCAGAATGCGCGTCTGTTTTACGGCACCCTGCGCGAAAACATTACCCTCGGCATGCCGCGCGCTACCGACGAAGAGATCTTTGAGGCGCTGGAGCTGACCGGTGCGGCGGGCTTCGTGCAGAAGCTGCCCAAAGGGCTGGACTACCCGATCATGGAAAACGGCGTGGGGTTATCCGGCGGGCAGCGCCAGTCGATTCTGCTGGCGCGAATGCTCCTGCGCGATCCGAATATTGTGCTGATGGATGAACCCACCGCGTCGCTCGACGAGCACACCGAGCGGGAATTCATCCAGCGCCTGGGCGACTGGCTCGGTCACCGCACCCTGATTGTCGCCACGCATCGCGTCCCGGTGCTGGAGCTGGTGGAGCGCGTCGTGGTGTTGAAAGAGGGGATGCTGGTGATGGACGCGCCAAAAGCCCAGGCGCTGAACAACAGCCGTATGCAGCAACAGCAGCAGGCAGCAACCGGACGGGAGTGGAAAAATGAAAATCAGTCAGCGTGACGTGGCGGCAATGGACGATCTGGATAACGCCCTCGACTCCGAAAGCGGCTACACCGGCGCGCGTCGGATCGTGATCTTCTCGCTGCTGATGTTCGTGGCGCTGGGCGTCTGGGCGTGGTTTGGCATGCTGGATGAGGTGTCAACCGGCTCGGGTAAAGTGATCCCCAGCTCGCGCGAGCAGGTTTTACAGTCGCTGGACGGGGGGATCCTCACCGAGCTGAACGTCCACGAGGGGGATCAGGTGCAGGCCGGACAGGTGCTGGCGCGGCTTGATCCTACCCGTTCCGAATCAAACGTCGGCGAAAGCGCGGCGCGCTACCGGGCTTCACTGGCCTCCAGCGCCCGCCTGTACGCCGAGGTGAACGATCTCCCGCTGAAGTTTCCCCCTTCGCTGGCAAAATGGCCGGATCTGATTGCCGACGAAACGCGGCTGTACAACTCGCGCCGCGCGCAGCTGGAGGATACCCAGCGGGAGCTGCGCGCCGCGTTAGATCTCGCCAATAAAGAGCTGGCCATCACCCAGCGTCTGGTGAAAACCGGGGCCGCCAGCCACGTGGAGGTGCTGCGCCTGCAGCGGCAGAAAAGCGATCTGGAGCTGAAGCTCACCGACGTGCGCTCGCAGTATTACGTCCAGGCGCGCGAGGCGCTCTCCAAGGCCAACGCGGAGGTGGATATGGTTTCGGCCATCCTCAAGGGCCGCCAGGATTCCGTCACCCGTCTGACGGTAAAATCCCCGGTGCGCGGGATCGTCAAAAACATCAAGGTCACCACCATCGGCGGGGTGATCCCGCCCAACGGCGAGCTGATGGAAATTGTGCCGGTAGACGATCACCTGCTGATTGAAACCCGCCTGTCGCCGCGCGACATCGCCTTTATCCACCCGAACCAGGAGGCGCTGGTGAAGATCACCGCCTACGATTACGCCATTTACGGCGGGCTGCACGGGGTCGTGGAGACGATTTCTCCGGATACCATCCAGGACGAGGCCAAGCCGGAGGTGTTCTATTACCGGGTGTTTATCCGCACCAGCCAGGATTACCTGGTGAATAAGGCGGGCAGGCACTTCTCGATTGTGCCGGGGATGATTGCCACGGTGGACATTAAGACCGGCGAGAAAACGGTGCTGGATTATCTGATTAAGCCGTTTAACCGGGCGAAAGAGGCGCTGAGGGAGCGGTAGTCAATCGCCGGGTGGCGGCTTCGCCTTACCCGGCCTACATTGTAAAGCTCAGCGGGACGTGGGGAGGGCATCAGACCGCAACATCGCCCACTGCCCCGGCGTTTTACCGGTCCATGCTCTGAAAACCTCAATAAATGCGCTGACGCTGCTGTAGCCGCAGGACAGCGCAATCCACCCTACCGGCTTCCCCGCCGCCAGCCACTCCATTGCCCGCATGACGCGTGCCAGCTGCCGCCAGTTAACAAAGTTCATTCCGGTCTGGGCACTAAACCGACGGTTGAACGTACGCACGCTCATCCCCGCACGGCGGGCATGGCTCTCGACCGTCTGGTTATCATCGACAAACTGCAGCAAATGGCTGACCACGTTCTTCAGACGCGGATCCGTCGGCACGGGAAGAGAAAAGTGAATCTGGGGCGTCAGGGCAAGCTCATCCAGCAGCAAAGTCAGCTTTCGCGGATCGTACTCACTCTCTGCACCACATAAACGGGAAAACAGTGCATGAGTGAGATCGTCGGGCTCGAACAGCGCGGGCGCATCGGGAAGCCCTGCACAGCAGGCGGGGTCAAGATAGATGGCGCAGCCTTCTATCGCACTTTCAGAAAAAGCGGCGTGCTGCTGACCTGGCGGGATCCAGCCGATGTGTTTTGCCGGTACGACCGAGCGCGCCTGCTGCGTCTCAATGACCAACAGACCCGTTGCAATGCGCCACAGCTGGCCGGTGCGATGACTATGCAACGGCGTTCGATACCCGCCGGGATGACGGAGCGTTTCAAAACTGACCATCTCATTTTGACCGAAAATCGTTATTCATCGACGCATTACAGAAACTACGTCTTCGGCTGTCAAGGATAATGGGGACTCAACCACATAAGGAGCCCGTATGAGCATTATCACGTCCCTGATAGCCGACACCGACAACGCCGCGCAGCGCGAAAAGATGGCGTGCCTGTTAACCTGCTTATTCAACGGCGATATCGATCCGGCAGAGGTATTTACACCCGATTACCAGCAGTTTACGGACGATCACGCGCTTGACTACCGGGGTTTTGTCCAGCATCTGAGCCACGTAAGCTCACAGATCCGCACGATCGCCTTTACCGTGGTGGAGATAGCCTGTCATGACGAACTTCTGGCTGACCGGCATATCGTGACGGTCACGTATCCTGATGGTCGTCAGGCAGAGATCGAGGTTTACCTGTTTGCCGCGCTGCGTGAAGGGAAAATCTGGCGGATCCATGAAGTCACGCGAGCACTCAGCGGCGATGCTGCAGACCGCACGCTGGCACACGCGACAGAATAACGTCACTCCGCCGGGCGCGGTGCGGCGCTGTTATACACGCCAATATAGCGCGCAAATTTCCCGATAAACACGCCGGCAAACACGCCGCCGGAGACGATCGCCAGCGCGCTCATGGCGGGCTGCTGCATCGTCTGGGGAGAGACCGCGCTCATCACGCCCAGCACATACTTGACCCCGAACGCCAGCATCATAAACGGCAGCGCGGTGTAGTCTGCCTGGCGGAAAAGGGTGCGCGGCGCCTCTGCGCGGGTGATAACCGCCTGCTTAATCAGGAAATACCCCAGCGCGGCCCCGGCGAGGATCCCCGCCGTCCACAATGCGACAGACCCGGGGGTTAACGTGCGGTAGACCACCAGATCGTAGATATCCCAGAGAAGAAAGATAGCGGGAATGATGGCAAGCCTCTCCAGCGTAACGGTAGCGGGCCTGCGGGCTTTAATGCCGCGAGAGATGAGGAAGATAAACAGCACCCACACCCAGACGGGCGTGTGGGTAACGACACCGATCAGAAATTCAAACATGGAACTCACCATGAACGATAGCGGCCCGTGCCGCCCTGAACGCGTATTGCGCATAACGGCAGGAAAGCCATTATGCGCAGCTCTTTTAGAGCGATTTTTTCAGGCGTTGAACCGCCTCTTTCAGATCTTCATCCGTTGGCGTCACAAATGACATGCGCAGCGTCGTTGGGTCTGGCTCATTGCAGTAGAAAAACTCGCCAGGCACAAATACTACGCCGTTGCTTAACGTTTTTTCAAGCCAGCGGGTGGTGTTACTACCATTATTCATCTTCGCCCACAGGAACATCCCGCCCTTCGGCTTGTGGAACGACATCACGTCGCCCAGCTCGGTTTCCAGCTCGGTTGCGAACGTCTGGTATTTCTGGCGATAGGCTTCGCGGATCATTTTAATCTGATCGGCCAGACGACCGGTTTTCAGGTATTCATACGTCATCAGCTGCGACAGCGTGCTGGTGTGCAGATCGGTGGTTTGCTTAAGGTTCACTACCGCGCGCTTCAGCCATTCCGGCACCAGCACCCAGCCTACGCGAGTACCCGGCGCGAGTATTTTAGAGAAGGTCGAGGTATACACCACGTTCTCTTCATTGCCGATATCTTTGGCATGGGCGATTAACGGGCGGAAGACTTCATCGGTATAATTAATTTCGCTGTACGGATCGTCTTCAATAATCACGAAGTCATAGCGCTTTGATAATTCCACCAGCTGCTTACGGCGCGCTTCAGAAAGGGTTACCCCGCCAGGGTTGCCAAACGTCGGAACAATATAGACCGCTTTGATGGCTTTCTTTGCCACCAGGGCCTCAAGTTCGTCCACCTTCATACCGTCGCCGTCGGTGCCAACGGATTCAAAGTTGGCCTGCGCCAGGCCGAAGACCTGCAGCGCGGCAAGATAGGTTGGACGCTCAACCACAACGGTGTCACCCGGGTTGATTAACGCACGCGCCAGCACGTCAAGCGATTGCTGTGAACCAGAGGTCACGACCACATCATCGGCCTTACAGGCGATACCGCGCCCCTCGCAGATGCGTTTAATTTCCTCGCGCAGCCCCGGGACGCCTTCCGTCAGGCCGTACTGGAACGCCTCGCCAAAATGCTGAGATAAGACGGCATCGGCAGCAATTTTAAGCCCTTCGTGATCGAACAGATCGGGATTAGGAATACCCCCGCCCAGCGATATCACCCCTGCCATTTTGCTATGTTTTAATAATTCACGGATGGCAGATGATTGCAGGCCCTGCGCGCTGCTGGCGAGTTTGTTTGCAGACATTCTTTGATTACCTTCTTTTTTTATATTGTGCCCAATCTTAGCAGAATATGGGCGATAAATTCCGTAAGCTTAGGCAGTTGACGTAAATCCTGACGCCACAATAAATGCACCGGCCTTGGCGCGGGCGTGAACGGCTCAAGCACGCGCACCAGCCTGCCGCTTGCCAGCTCTTCCGCCACCAGCACTTCCGGTTGCAGCAACAGCCCCGCCCCGGCCCGCGCCGCCATGCGTAAGCCGTAGCCGTCGTTACATCTTAAGATCGCATCCCGCTTCCAGCGCACCTCTCCTTCCACGCCCGGCAGCCGCCACTCGTTGCGCGCGGTCCACACCGTGTGCGAAAGACAGAGATGATCCACCAGATCGTCTGGCGTTTGCGGCGTGCCGTGTCGCGCTAAATAGTCCGGTGCGGCGCAGATCACCATGTTGTAGGGGCACAGATATTTCGCCACCAGATCGTCATTACGAACGTCACCAATGCGAATGGCCAGATCGACGCCCTCCTCCACCAGATCGACCATCCGATTGGTGAGATCCAGCTCGATGCGTACCTCCGGGTAGCGCTGCAAAAAGGTGGCCGTCAGCGGGGCAATCACGCAGCCGCCAAACGACGTGGGTGCCGTGACGCGCAACGTTCCGGCAGGTGCAGCACGGAGCCGCTCGACTGCATTCTCAGCAATGGAGACCTGCTCCAGCACCCGCTTCGCCTCGTCGAAATAGACGCGTCCGGCATCCGTCAGGCTCTGACGGCGCGTGTTGCGCTCCAGCAGGCGGGTGCCGAGCTGTGCTTCCAGCAGCGCAACGTACTTGCCCACCATCACCGCCGACATCTCCAGCCGTGCCGCCGCACCGGTAAAGCTGCCGCTTTCCACCACGGCAATAAACGTCTCCATGCTGCGGAGCTTATCCATATTCCAAATCTCTGGTTAGCAATCTTCTAACTTTAGCCCAGTTTATCCGTATTTTGATTTATTAAAGAATAAAGGCTCACAACAGAAGGAGTCAGCTATGAAAATCGTCATTATTGGTGCCAGCGGTACGGTCGGTCGTGCGGTAACGGAAGAGCTGAGTCGTCGCCACGAGGTCATCCGCGTCGGTCGCACGCAGGGCGACGAGCAGGTGGATATCACCTCGCAGGCGAGCGTCCAGGCGCTGTTCGAGAAAATCGGCCCGGTAGATGCGATTGTGTCCGCCAGCGGTGGCCTCTACTTCGGCCCGCTCGCGACCATGAAAGACAGCGACTTTAACCAGGGGCTGCAGGATAAGTTGCTGGGGCAGGTGCGCCTGGCGCTGACCGGCCAGCACTACCTGAATGAAGGCGGCTCGATTACGTTGATAAGTGGGATCGTGGCGCACGAGCCGATTGCGCAGGGCGTGAACGCCACCACGGTGAATGCCGCGCTGGAAGGGTTTGTTCGCGCGGCAGCCTGCGAGCTGCCGCGCGGGATCCGCATCAACCTGATAAGCCCGACGGTCCTTACCGAATCCGTCGAGACGTACGACGGCTTCTTCCCGGGTTTTGAAAGCGTTTCCGCCGCGACCGTGGCGCAGGCCTACCGCCGCAGCGTGGAAGGCGTGCAGACCGGGCGCGTATACAAGGTCGGCTACTGATCCTTGCGGGCGGCGATTAGCACCAGCATCGGGCGCTCCGCCTCTTCGGCCAGCGCGGGCCAGGCGTCAATCTGCGCCTGCGTTGGCCCCCACTCGTTGACCTCGCTTATCGTTAATCCAGCCCTGATGAGCGCGTTAAGCGTGGTGCCCAGCGTGCGGTGATATTTGATCACCCCGTCCGCCAGCCAGTTGCTGACGCGCTGGCCTTCGTCCTGATAATGGTTCACGCCCCAGAACCGCTCGCCGCTATCGTCGGTCAGCCAGCCCTGACGGGAGGCGCAGGTATATATTGGGTGCTCCATCGAAAAGACCAGGCTGCCGCCGGGCTTAAGCGCGCGCTGAACCTTCGCAAACAGGGTATCCAGCTCCGGCAGGTAGTGCAGCGCCAGAGAGCTGTAGACCAGATCGAGGCTGTTCTCGTTGAGCTTAAGTGATTCCAGATCGCTACGCTGATAGTGAATCCGTGCGTCGTCAGTCAGTTCAGCCGCGCGGGCGAGCATCTTTTCTGAGATATCGACCCCCGTGACGTCAGCAGCGCCCAGCTCGCGCGCGGCGCGGCAGAACCAGCCGTAGCCGCAGCCGAGATCGACAACCGATTTACCGGTTAAATCCGGCAGCATGCTTTTTAGTGCAGGCCACTCCGGCGCGCCGTCCAGACCCTGAACCGAGCGCGGAAGCTGGGCGTAGCCTTCGAAAAACGCCGGGTTGTCGTAGATGTTTTGTGCCATGGCAGATCCCTCTTTAAGAATGTGACTCCCAGTATAAAGCATTGCCTGCGGCCTGATGCCCTCACCCCAACCCTCCCCCACAGGGAGAGGGAGAAATGCACATCAACCCACTACGCCCCAAACCAGATTTCCCTTATGGAACGTTGCGGTACGCGGGGAAATACGCGCCACGGCTTCGGCTGAGCAGGAGGCGTCCACCAGCACAAAGCTGGCGTCATCCTGCGCTTTCGGCCACACGCGCTCGCCTTTGTCGTTCAGCGGCAGCACGTCGCCGGTCGCAATCCCCAGCGCGCGGGAGAGCGTCTGCTCGTTTGGGCGAATATAGAGCTGCGCATAGAGATTCGCTTTCTCCAGCATGTCCCCCAGACCGTACGGCGACCAGTGGTCGATTACGCTGTCGGTCCCCGTCATCACGAACACGCCCTTCTCGCGCAACTGCTTCAGCGGCATATGCAGGGTGCCAATCGGCACGGTAGAGGCGATGGTCACCCGCTGCGCCGCCATGCGGGTGGCGATCTCATCCACCTGCTGCTCGTTGAGTGTCGCCAGCGCGAAGGCATGGCTGATGGTTAGCTTGCCCTTCAGCTCCGGCGTTTTCTCCACGGTTTCGACCATGTAGTTCACCGCCGCCACGCCCGCCGGGCTGGTTTCGTGCAGGTGAATGTCCACCCCTTTGTCGTAGTCCAGCGCAATCTGGAACATCAGATCGAGAGATTTCTCCATCGCGCCGTCAACGTTGGTCGGGTCCAGCCCGCCCACGTAGTGCGCCCCGGCCTGCATCGCCTCGCGCATCAGCTTTTCAGAATTCGACAACAGCAGCCCGTGCTGCGGGAAGGCAACGATTTCGCAGTCAAAACCCGCTTTGCGGCGCGCCAGCACCGCCTGCAGGTTTTCCAGGTTTTTCAGGCCGGAAACCGGCTCAATGTTGCAGTGGCTGCGGGCGATGGTGGAGCCTTTCGACTGGATCAGGTCGATCAGCTTTTCCGCCCGCTCCTGGGTGTAGGGCTGCAGCTCCGGCAGCAGCTTCTGCTCAAGGCGGATCATGTCCTGAATCGTGGTGCCCGCTGGGCGGTTGAGGGATCGCCACGGACCGCCGTAGAAGGTTTTATCCAGGTGAATGTGCATGTCGCGCATCGCCGGGAGCATCAGCTTGTTGCCCGCATCGTAGTGCGGCAGCGTGGCGTCGGCGTGGCGCTTGTTGTCGCGCAGGGCGACGATCTTCCCGTCTTTAATCTCCAGCGTTTTCAGTTCGGTGCGGGTGCTCGTCGCCACGCCGCCGTCGACATTAAACCCGGCCTCCAGCAGCACGTTGTCGAGGTAGTAGTGTTTTGCGGTGATGCTCATCGGTTTGCCGGTCTCGCAGGTTGGCTTTGCGGAGTCAGCAGCATACGCGACGGATCCGGTCGCGCCAAACAGCGCGCAGGCGGTGACCATTTTGCCGCTCTGGCTGATAAACTCGCGGCGGCTTTTGTTTTCACTCATCTTATCTTCCTTCATTCACAATATGGGTACCGGTTTCCCCGCGCAGCGCGGCGGGCAGGCAGTCCGGCGAGGTGATAATCACGCGTTTGCCGCCGTGGTGTAAGAATTCCAGCGAAGCGACGATTTTGGGCAGCATGCTGCCCGCCGGGAAGTGGCCTTCCTCCATATAACGCCTCATCTGCGCCACGTTAACGATGTCCAGCGCCTGCTGGTTTGGCTTGCCGAAGTTGACGCACACCTTTTCCACGCCGGTGGTAATCACCAGCACGTCGGCGCCAATCTCCCGCGCCAGCAGCGCGGTGGAGAGATCTTTATCAATCACCGCGTCGACGCTCTGGTAATCCCCCTGTTCGCTGCGCACGACCGGGATCCCGCCGCCGCCCGCGCCGATCACGACATACCCTTTTTGGGTCAGCGTCTTAATGGCATCCGCCTCAACAATCCGCAGCGGCTGCGGTGAAGCCACCACGCGGCGATAGCCACGGCCGGAGTCCTCAACAAAACGCCAGTCCGGGTGCGCGCGCTGCAGCTCGTCGCGCTGTGCCTCGCTGAAGAACGCACCGATAGGTTTCGTCGGGTGCGTAAAGCCGGGATCGTTTTTATCCACCTCCACCTGCGTGACGACCGTGACCGCTTTTTGCTCCCCGCGCGCGGCCAGGCGGTTGTTCAGCGCCTGCTGGATCAGGTAGCCAATGCCGCCCTGGGTGTCTGCCACGCAGTTTGCCAGCGGCGTGAGGGGAAGCCCCTCCCGCTCGTGGGCAATTTCAGCCCGGCGCAGATCCAGCCCCACCTGAGGGCCGTTGCCGTGGGTAAGCACGATGTCATAGTCGGAGGCCAGCATTTCCAGCACCGACTCTGCCACCGCTTTCACCGCCTGCGCCTGATGTTCAACCGACTGGCTGGCGTTGTCTTTGATAATGCTGTTACCGCCAATGGCGACAACCATAAGCTCTTTCATACGTGCTCCTTCGCAACGGTACCCGGCTCAGCGTTCGCCGCTTCGCGGCTATCCAGCACATGCTTCACCACAAACATGCCGCCCATCATCAGATACGCGGTGACGAACATCAGCGAGCTGCCTTCGGCAAAGCCCACGACCGGGGCGTGGATCACCCCAAACAGCGCCAACAGCGCCCCACACGCAGCCGCAATGGCCCCGCGCAGCGGTTTGTTAATGATGGCGAAGATGGCGATACAGCCCCACAGCATGCTGGCAAGCGGTGCTCCGTTCCCCAGATGGACTAATCCCTCGTAGTAGATCCCTTTGCTGTGCAGCACGTCGGTACCGATTTTGGCGGCATTCGTGCCAGCCGCACCCATCACGCTGTTCATCATGGTCAGCGCCCAGTTGGCGATCCACGGAAACAGGCAGATGAAGATGACGGGTACCTCCACTTTGGGCGTTTCCCTCACCACCTGGTTGGCGGTGACCACGCCGATAAACACCAGAATCGGCACGATGGCGGTCATCGGAATGATGGCGAGCATAAACGCCCCCAGCCCGAACAGCGGCACGATGAACATGGTTACGCCGGAGGCCAGCGTGTAGCCGATGCTCGCGCCCATCGCTTTCCAGCCGGGATGGCCGACGTAGACCGTCACCGGGAACGGGTTCCCCATCAGGCAGCCGAGCATTGAGGCCAGACCGTTCGCCAGCATGACTTTACGCGTCGGATATTCATCCCCCGCCGCGTGGGCGCTTTCGATGTTCTCCAGGTCAAAGATGTAGTTCGCCAGCCCCAGCGGCACGGCAGAGGCAAGATACGGCAGCGCGTGCGGCAGGCCCTGCAGGAAGCCCTCCACGTGCACCTGCGGCGGGTTAAAGCCGAAGGATGACATGGACGCTTTAATCGCTTCCGGGCTCTGCAGGCCGGAGACCCACGCCAGTGCGGTACCGGCTATCAGCAGCAGCAGGCCGGTCGGGATGCGGGCGAAAATCGGCTTTTTACCGAACCAGTTGATGAAGATCAGCAGTAGCACGATAAACGACACGGTCGGCGCCTCGAACGCCTGCAGCATCGGGTTCATCGCCAGCAGCAGAAGGCCAAGCCCAGAGAGGCACGACAGCAGCACGGTGCGCGGGATCATCTTGCGGATGGTTTCCCCTAAAAACGAGCCGCCCGCGAGGATCATCGCCTCAACAAAGCACCACACCAGGCCAATCTGGATGGCAAACTCCGCATCACCGGTCTGCTGATAAACCGGCATCAGCACCAGGAAGGTCACGGTAAAAATTGACGGCGCGCTCGGGCCGGACGGCAGCGCGGTGACGTCCGTTCGTCCGGTGGCGCGCGCCATCTGCATGCCGAACCAGGCATAGCAAATACTCGCGGTCAGCACCGCCAGCCCGAAGGCCGGCGCGATGCGTCCATAAACAATTTCCTTCGGGATGCCGACGACAAAAATGAGCAGCCCCATCATGGTCAGCAAATTGGTCAGGTTGTTGGTCATCAACCCGAAATACGCCGCCCAGTCACCTCTTTTCCACTCCAGCTTCATGTTTTTCATGGATGCTTGCCTTATAAAAAGTAGCGATCGCGGAAGGTCAACAGCGCCTTTTCAAAACAGCTAAACGGCGGGTGAACGATGCCCGCCCCTATCATGCCGATGCCCGCGTCTTTGTGGGCAATGGCGGTGTTAATCACCGGCAGAATGCCGCTGCCCGCGACTCTGGTGATGTCGATGGCGGTCGGAACCCCCATAAACGAGAGCAGCGGAATGGTGACGTTCGGGTTTTCGCCGAGGGTGATTTCGCGCATCTGACGGGAGAAGTCGATAGCTTCCTCCACCGTCCCGCCCACCAGCGCAACGATTGCCGGGGCCGTCGCCATCGCAAAACCGCCGATGCCGTAGGTTTCGGTGATCGCGCTGTCGCCGATATCCAGCCCGGAATCTTCCGGCCGGTAGCCCGCAAACATCGGGCCAATCACCTGCTGCGCCGGGCCGCTGAACCATTGCCCCGGCAGGCCGGAAACGCGCAGGCCGAACTCGTAGCCGTTGCGCGCCATGGTGGTGACCACGGTGCTGTATTCAATGCCGTGAGCGGCATCCAGGGCGGCTTTACACATCGCCATCCACGTCGGGCCGGAGAAGTAGTCGCTGCTGGCGACAAACTCGAACACCTCGCGCTGCTGCTCAACCGGATAGCCCGCCTGGATCAGCCCCGGGGTCAGCGCCTGGATCAGCAGCGTGGTGCCCGCATTGTTGCGGTTGTGGCACTCATCGCCCATGTGCAGCGCCTGGGCCAGCATCAGGCGCAGGTCGATTTCGCCGATAATCTTCATCGCGTCGCGCAGCATCGGACCGAGAACGTCGCGCATCCAGTTCAGGCGGTCGATGACGCTCTGGTCGTTGGCCCCCATGCGCAGGATCTTCGCCATCTGCTCGCTGAGGTTGGTGAAGGCGCGGTTGCCGTAGGTTTTGTTCTCAACGATGTGCATAAACATCGACGCGGAGGTGACGCCCGCCATCGAGCCCACGCAGTCGTGCTCGTGGCACGGCGAGAACGTAATATCCCCGGAGGCGGCAAGCCGTGCCGCGTCGTCCAGATCTTTCGCCAGCCCTTCAAACACCAGCGCCCCGGTGACCGCGCCCTTCATCGCGCCGCACATGTTTTCCCAGGAGACAGGCGGACCGGCGTGCAGAATGGTGGTGCGGGTCATCCCCGGCACAACGTTAATCGCCTGGTCATAGCCCACCAGCACCGGATGGGACTGGATAATGCGCTCAAGCGCAAGCTTGTTGGCGGCGGCGATCTTCTCCGCCAGCGGTTTTTCCGCCAGCTGGTCAAGCGCCTCAACGACCTGCATATTGCCCTGCCCCGGCGGCGTCCAGTCGAGCTGGGTGACGGATACGTGCTGTTTTTTAAGATCGTCGCTGAACATCGCGATGCCAACGTTGATGACGTTCAGCGGCTGGTTGAATAAGGTGGTCATTATGCGTTCTCCCCTTTGCAGACAAATTCGCGTGCCAGTAATCCGGTGTTGGTGCTGCTGCTGGCCCAGATGACGCCTGCGTCGGTCAGCAGCTGGCACTGCTGCGCCAGCGACTGCGGATCCTGGTCGGTACCCAACACGTAGCCGAGGATTTCCAGCGGACGGTTATCGGCTTTCGCGATGGTCTGCGCCTCCTTAATGGCGTCGAGCATCACGCCGACCGGATCCTCGTGCGCGCCAAAGCCCAGCACAAAGTCCATCACGATAACGCCCACCTCCGGGTCGCGGGCCTCCTGCAGCAGGCGGCCGATGCGGTTGGTCGGGTCGATCATCGGGTGCGGCTTGCCGTTGGTGAAATCGTCGTCGCCAAAGTCGAGGAAGGTATGGGCTTTACTGACGCTGATGTCGCTCAGGCGCTTAGACGGATCCGGCTGGATGTTGCTGTAGACGTCGTCGAATTTCGCAAGCGCCGCGAACATCGCCTCGTCGCACAGGGTGCCGCCGCAGAACAGGCCGCGAATGTACTTCTGCTGCGGAGTCAGGCGGGCGCGCACCTCTTCAATCAATGGCCAGTTGAGCGGGTGCAGGTCCAGGGACTCTTTTTTGATGCCGGTGAGCAGGACCGCCTTCAGGGCTGCCTCTTTGGTGCCGCGCGCAAACTGCAGGCCGTCCTCATCGGCGGGCGGTTCATTGCGCCCGAGGAAGCAAACAACCACCGGCTTGCGGCAGGCTCTGGCGCGGGCCAGCACCTTTTCTGCCACGACAGGCGCCGCTGGTTTGGAGATCAGCGCGATAACCTCGGTGCCCTCGTCGGCTTCCAGCATGTCGATGGCGTCGAGCATCATCAGGCCGCCGATTTTCTCGCTGAGATCGCGCCCGCCCGTGCCAATCAGCTGCGATACGCCGCCGCCGAATTCGTGAATGCGCACGCTCAGCTCCTG
Organism: Enterobacter sp. PL_is379; assembly: GCF_055817355.1. Classification (NCBI taxonomy): domain Bacteria; kingdom Pseudomonadati; phylum Pseudomonadota; class Gammaproteobacteria; order Enterobacterales; family Enterobacteriaceae; genus Enterobacter; species Enterobacter sp. PL_is379. The sequence goes on along the minus strand of NZ_JBVPGT010000031.1, from coordinate 417,356 downwards.
GCTGCCGGTGCCGGATGCGCCGACGATGCCAATCGAGCCGCGACGCACCGCGTTAGCAAAGCACAGTCCCGCGCCGTTGATGATGGCGGTGCCGCAGTCCGGCCCCATCATCAGCAGCCCTTTCTGGTGCGCCAGCTGCTTCAGCGCCAGCTCGTCGTCGAGCGACACGTTATCGGAAAACAGCATCACGTTAAGATCGTTTTCCAGCGCCTGGCGCGCTTCGCGGGCGGCGAAGGTGCCGTTGACGGAAATCACCGCAAGGTTGCTGTCCGGGCGATGGGTTTTGGCACTGGCAATCGTCGCGTAGCGCGCTTCATGGGAACCTGCGCTCTCTTTACGCGTGAACAGCGCTTCAATAGCGGCCAGCGTTTCATCATTCGCCGCGTCACCTTTAATCACGATCATCAGGTCGCCGTTTTTGGCTTCCGCTAATTCCGGCGTTAATAACCCGAGGTTTTTTAATACGCCTTTATTCATCTCCGTCGCCATGGCCACAAACGCCTGGTCGACGCCCGGCAATTTATTGGCTTTGGTGGAAACGGACATTAATGACACCGAATCAAAATACGTATTCTTTTTTATAACGATTTTGGTTGGCATTGTTTTCTCCTGAATACGGATAAAAGGGGGCCGCCGTCGTGCAAAATGCACGTCGGTAAAAATACTTTTGAATTAACGGCCAGCCGGAAATGACTGGCAGGTTGCTTTACGCGCCCGCCGCCAGCAGCAGGTCGGCAATCTCAGTGAAGCCTTTCTCCCGCGCCAGCTCGAGCGGGGTTTTGCCGTATTTGTCGGTCATGTGCGGGTTCGCGCCGTGATCCAGCAGCAGCTTCACGATCGCCTGCTGCTTTGCGCCGCCGTCGTTTAGGACGATGGCTTCCAGCAGCGGCGTCCAGCCAACAAAGTTGGTGTGGTTGACGTTGATATCGGTTTTTTCCAGCAGCTCGCGTACGATCTCCACGTGCCCTTTTTCACTGGCTGGCGTAATGCCCACGCCGCCAAAACGCGTCAGGCGGTCGAGATCCGGGTTCGCGGGTAATACCAGCCGCAGGAGAGTTAAATCATTCGTCAGGCAGCTAATGAGGAAAGGGTTAAAGCAGGTCTGGTCCTGTTTATCAATATCCGCTCCGGCGGCAATTAATAACTCTACGCAGGCATAATGTTTTTTCAGGCTGGCAATAATAACGGCGGTTCTTTTCTGGCGGTTGGTGGCGTTAATATCCACGCCTTTCTCCAGGCAGGCTTTTAGCGCATCGCTATTGCCCTCCTCTGCCGCCAGCAGAAATTCAGTAACGAGTTCAGTTGCAGACATATTCAGACTCCTGATGTTTTTATTTCTGTTGACCTGAGAATAGCAACAGCCTGGTCATAAAAGAATCCGCTTAAAAATGATTCATCGACAGTCAATTCATTGTTGAGTTAAATTCAACAAACCAGTCAAAACGTGCGTCTGTGCAACCTTTTTCTTATGTTTTTCCGCTTTTTAGCGCTCGAGACTGCATTATGCTTATGCCTGATGAAGCCTTATGCACCAGGGCTTTAAGCAAAGATCCAGAACTGTGATCGGCTTCAAATGCGTTGTAACAACGCTGTTAAAATATGTTCAAAACTGATGGCTGAAGGGAGTGAGATATGAATTCCATCTTTACCGAAGAGAACCTGCTGGCCTTTACTACCGCCGCACGCTTCGGCAGCTTCAGCAAAGCCGCCGCCGAGCTGGGCGTCACCACGTCCGCCATCAGCTACACCATTAAGCGCATGGAGACCGGGTTGGACGTCGTGCTGTTTGTGCGTAACACGCGCAGCATTGAGCTGACCGAGTCCGGCTTTTACTTTTACCGTAAGGCCACCGACCTGCTTAACGACTTTCACGCCATCAAGCGCGGGATTGATACCATCTCACAGGGCATCGAGGCGCGGGTGCGCATCTGTATTAACCAGCTGTTGTATACGCCGCGCCATACTGCGCGGCTTCTGCAGGTGCTGAAAAAGCAGTTTCCCACCTGCCAGATCACCGTCACCACGGAGGTCTATAACGGCGTGTGGGACTCCATCATCAACAACCAGGCCAATATCGCCATCGGCGCACCGGACACGCTGCTCGACGGCGGCGGGATTGACTACACCGAGATCGGCGCCATCCGCTGGGTCTTTGCCATCGCGCCGGAACACCCGCTGGCCTTCGTCCCGGAACCGATAGCGGAGAGCCAGCTGCGCCTGTACCCCAACATCATGGTGGAAGATACTGCGCATACCATTAACAAGAAGGTCGGCTGGCTGCTGCACGGACAGGAAGCCATTCTGGTGCCGGACTTTAATACCAAATGCCAGTGTCAGATCCTGGGTGAAGGGATAGGTTTTTTACCGGAGTATATGGCGCGGGAAGCGGTGGAAGACGGGCTGCTGGTGACGCGGCGTATCAATAACCCGCGTCAGGACTCGCGCATGCTGCTTGCCACGCAGCATGCCGCGACCGGCCAGGTCACGCGCTGGATCAAACAGCAGTTTGGCCCCCAGGGCGTGCTGACCGGGATCTACAGCGACTTACTCTGGCGTGCTTAGTTCTTACTCTGAACCCAAAAGGCATGGATAAGACCCGGGATGTAACCCAGCAGCGTCAGAATAATGTTGATAATAAACGCCCAGCCGAAACCTTTGCCCAACAGCACGCCCAGCGGCGGCAACAGGATGGTAAAAACAATACGCCAAAAACCCATATCAAAACTCCGTGCAAGCTAATCCATTGAAAATAATAAAGAGAACTATCTCTAAGCATAGCCAGTTTACCTGTCTGCGCCAGTTCTCTCCCCTGCGTTTACCCTCTTTTACGCTTTTGACGCTGGCATAATGCGCACAATTACTTTAGCATTATCTTAATTAAGCAAATACTAAACTATCATGACCGAACTCGAACAGCTTCAGGCCAGCGCAGAGCAGGCCGCAAACCTTTTAAAAGCGATGAGCAACCCGCGTCGGCTGCTGATCCTCTGCACCCTGTGCGGCGCCCCCGGCACCAGCGCGGGGGAACTGGCCCGCGCGACGGGGCTAAGTCCTTCCGCCACGTCGCAGCATCTGGCGCGCATGCGTGAGGAAGGTCTTATCGACAGCACCCGCGACGCGCAGCGCATTCTCTATTTCATTAAAAACGATGCGGTGCATCAGCTCATCAGCACCCTGAAAACCCTTTATTGCCCGTAAGGAGCCGCCATGTCACTTCCCCTTATTTCACCGCGCGAGGCCAGCGCCCGCATCGCTGAAGGCGCAAAACTGATTGATATTCGTGATGCCGACGAGTACGCCCGCGAGCATATTCCCGCCGCGCAGTCCGTGCCGCTGGATACCTTACCCGGCGGTCTTAACGCTCAGGCGAGGGATACGGTGATTTTTCACTGCCAGTCTGGTGCCCGCACCTCAGGCAATGCCGACCGCCTTGCGCGGGCCGCCGCGCCCGCTCAGGCATTTGTGGTCGAAGGGGGCATTCAGGGCTGGAAGCAGGCCGGGCTGCCGACCGTCGAAGACAAATCCCAGCCGCTGCCACTGATGCGTCAGGTGCAAATTGCTGCCGGGCTGCTCATTCTCTGCGGCGTGGTGCTGGGCTATAGCGTCTCCGGCGCTTTTTTCCTGCTCAGCGGTTTTGTCGGAGCCGGGCTGCTGTTCGCCGGTGTGACGGGCTTTTGCGGTATGGCGCGACTGCTCAGGGTAATGCCCTGGAACCGGCGTACCTCATAAGCAGTAATCGGTGAAATACGCTGTACCCGGCGCCATGCGTGGGCTAAGGTGAAGATCGCTAAAACGATGAGGAGGTAATATGTTTTCTGTCGGTGATTATGTGCAACCGCGTAAAGGCGGCCCGAAACTGAAAGTGCTCGAAGTGAACGGTGACAGCATTGTGGCGGTTCAGGCCAGCAATGAGCAAGGCGAGAAATATACTCTGAAAGCTGCCGATGTGGCGCCGTATACCGAAGAAGGCGATTTCGGCGTCTGCTGAACAGCCAGCCGGGCGGCGTGTACCGCCCGGCTCACCTGTCAGATCAGAAAATCATCCAGCGATTTACCGTTTGCCAGCGCGTTGGCAATAGGCTTCGGCGTGCGGCCCTGGCCGGTCCACGTTTTCTCTTCACCGTTCTGGTCAATAAAACGATATTTTGCTTCACGCGGCTTGCGCTTTTTCGCTGGATTACCCGTCAGCGCCCTTTCAGAGCCCAGAAGGTCAGTCGGTGAAATACCATCGGCTTTCATCAGTTCCAGCAGGGCATTAATTTTTTCCTGCTGTTCAGCACGCTGCTGCTCTAATTCCGCCAGCTCACTCCGTTTCTCTTCAGTAACGACCCTGACCTTTTCCAGCGTTTCCTCAAGAACGTCCAGGGATAATTCACGCGCCATGGCGCGCAGAGTTCGGATATTATTAAGATTCTGTAACGTCAAAGACATATTATTTGAAAACCTTCTCTTTAGGGTAAATAGATAAATCGTCGACAGAATAATTCATTTCCGCTGAAATATCTACCCGTGGGGGCGCCCTGCCTGTAGGGTAAATATGTTTAAATATCACTGCGAATATTATCTTATAACGCCTGCGGGATACGCATGGATTCAATCATCGCATCAATATAAATGGTCAGCTTTAATCAAAATTTCAGCATTCTACGCCTCGCACAAGAGGAACGATTCCCCCCCTGGCGCCATAAACACCAACCATCTGATTTACCTGAAAAAACAGCCAATCGAGACAGATTATAACGAACCGGATAAAAAACAATCATTTTTAGAGAATTTTGTGGACAAAAGGCGATTAAATAAAAATTAATCACTAGTTGTTAGTTCAAACGCAGAGATATACGCTATACACGTCAAGCAAACCAACCTAAAGCACTAATCGCTTCAGGAAAATCGTTTCTTTTGTGTTCTTCTCAAGGAGTTCAGACATGTTCTCACCGCAATCACGCCTTCGCCATGCCGTGGCGGATACTTTCGCGATGGTTGTCTACTGTTCCGTTGTGAACATGCTGATCGAAATATTCCTCTCCGGAATGTCCTTCGAGCAGTCACTTTCTTCTCGTCTGGTGGCGATCCCGGTCAATATAATTATTGCATGGCCTTACGGCTTATACCGCGATGCCGTCATGCGTTTTGCGCGTCGTATCAGCCCCGCAGGCTGGGTGAAAAACCTGGCGGACGTCCTGGCCTATGTGACGTTCCAGTCGCCGGTTTACGTGGCCATTCTGCTGACAGTGGGTGCAGACTGGCACCAGATCGCTGCGGCGGTCAGTTCGAATATTGTGATTTCAATGCTGATGGGTGCGGTTTACGGCTATTTCCTCGACTACTGCCGCCGCCTGTTTAAAGTCAGCCAGTACAGTCAGGCAAAAGCGTGATGTGAAGCGACTGGCGCACGCCAGTCGCGAATTTACTGTACGTCGCCAAACAGTCCCTTCAAAAACCGCTCCAGCGCCATGCGTGAGCTGAAGCCATGCGGAATACCATAATGCTCATGCCGTTCACCGCCCAAATAGAGCGGAAATTGCTGATAGTGATCGCAGGTTTTAATATCCGAGGCAGGCTCAGCAAATGACAGACTTCTGTCTTTCAGCGTCGGGTGAATAATGAGAGCGGTACGTCCCATTCTTGCTTCACGATTAACGTAAACATAATTATCGCCACGGCGATATCCATACGCTTTTGGTGTCACCTCATCCATGGTGAATCCCTCTTTTTCAAGAACGCGCGCCACCTCATCAGGTCGTAAATACATATCTTTTCCTCGTTATCTTTTCCTGCCCGGCAACCTTACAGTATTCAGCATTAGCAGGGCTTTCAGAATAATCCATAAACTGCCGGATAACGCGTGATGCGCTTCAGATATTAAATTTCTGAACTAAACTGAACGGGAACACAAAATTACGGAGGATCGTATGTTTAACAGACCGAACCGAAACGATATTAATGACGACGCTCAGGATATTCGTAATGATGTCAGCCAATTAGCGGACACGCTCGAAGAGGTGCTGAAGTCCTGGGGAAGTGACGCGAAGGACGAAGCGGATGCCGCAAAACGTAAGGCTCAGTCTCTGCTCCGTGAAACCCGCGCACGCTTAAACGGCCGCACGCGTACGACACAGGCTGCCTGCGATGCGGTCAGCTGCGCAACGACCTTCGTGCGCGAGAAACCGCTCTGTACGCTCGGCACGGTAGCGGCCGTCGGTATCTTTGTGGGCGCTCTGCTTAGCCTGCGTAAATAACCCGCTCACGCACCGTTATCTGCCCCGGTGGTCAGTGGCTGCCGGGGCTTTTCTTTGCCTTCTCGCCTGTAAAACCCGTATAGCCTGCCCTGCCCCGCTGTGCTCATCATCGGGACAACATCAATCTAAATTTCCCATATCTTGTATGGTTGAAACTTAAGACAACTACATCTAGTATTCCTTTTAGCAAGACACACACAACCTGACGCGATGACTCGCGCCGTTCTCTCATTTTAAATGGAAATACGAATCATGAGCATTATTATTTACACTCGTAACGATTGTGTTCAGTGCCACGCGACCAAACGGGCAATGGAAAGCCGCGGCGTGGCGTTTGAGATGGTGAATATTGACCAGCAGCCCGAGGCCGCCGATACCCTTCGCGCGCAGGGTTTCCGTCAGCTTCCGGTGGTGGTGGCCGGGGAGACCAGCTGGTCTGGCTTCCGCCCGGACATGATCAACCGCATCGCCGCGCAGGCCGCACGGGCATGAGCAGACTGGTGTTCTTCTCCAGCAGCTCGGAAAACACGCTCCGCTTTATTGAGCGCGTCGGGCTGCCTGCGGTGCGCATTCCCCTTAACGAGCGGGAGCGGATCCGGGTAGAGGAACCTTACATTCTGGTGGTGCCCAGCTATGGCGGAGGCGGTACGGCGGGCTCTGTGCCTCGCCAGGTGATCCGCTTTCTGAACGATCCCCATAACCGGGAGCTGATCCGCGGCGTCATTGCGGCGGGGAATCGCAATTTCGGCGATGCCTTTGGCCGCGCCGGAGATGTCATCTCTCAAAAGTGCGGCGTGCCGTATCTCTATCGCTTTGAGCTGATGGGGACGCAGCAGGACGTCGAAAACGTGCGTAAAGGAGTGAACGAATTTTGGCAACGACAACCGCAGAACGGGTAATGCAGGCGACGCCGGATTACCACGCATTAAACGCCATGCTTAACCTCTATGACCGGGAGGGACGCATTCAGTTTAATAAAGACCGTGAGGCGGTGGATGCCTTTTTTGCCGCCCACGTGCGGCCCAACAGCGTGACTTTTGCAAGCCAGAATGAACGTCTCGACTATCTGGTTAACGAGGGCTACTACGACGCGCGCGTCCTCACCCGCTATGAACGCGCCTTCGTCGTGAAGCTGTTTGAACGCGCCCATGCCAGCGGCTTTCGTTTCCAGACGTTCCTTGGCGCGTGGAAATACTACACCAGCTATACCCTGAAGACCTTCGACGGTAAACGCTACTTAGAAAGCTTTGAAGACCGCGTGGTGATGGTCGCGCTGACCCTGGCGCAGGGTAATGAAGCGCTGGCGGAGCAGCTCACCGACGAGATCCTCTCCGGACGCTTCCAGCCCGCCACGCCAACCTTTCTCAACTGCGGCAAGGCCCAGCGCGGTGAGCTGGTCTCCTGCTTCCTGCTGCGCATCGAAGACAATATGGAGTCGATTGGCCGCGCGGTGAACTCGGCGCTGCAGCTTTCCAAACGCGGCGGCGGCGTGGCGTTTCTGCTCTCTAACCTGCGTGAAGCGGGCGCGCCGATCAAGCGCATCGAAAACCAGTCCTCCGGCGTGATCCCGGTGATGAAGATGCTGGAAGATGCATTCTCCTATGCCAACCAGCTTGGCGCGCGCCAGGGCGCGGGCGCGGTTTACCTGCACGCGCACCATCCGGACATTCTGCGTTTTCTCGATACCAAACGCGAAAACGCCGACGAAAAAATCCGTATCAAAACCCTGTCGCTGGGGGTGGTGATCCCGGATATCACCTTTAAGCTCGCCAAAGAGAATGCCGAGATGGCGCTCTTCTCGCCGTATGACATCGAGCGAATTTACGGCAAGGCCTTTGGCGACGTGGCCATCAGCGAGCTCTACGACGAACTGGTGGCCGACGATCGCATTCGCAAAAAAACCATCAACGCCCGCGATTTCTTCCAGACGCTTGCCGAAATTCAGTTTGAGTCCGGCTATCCGTACATCATGTTTGAGGATACGGTGAACCGCGCGAACCCGATTGCCGGGCGCATCAACATGAGCAACCTGTGCTCGGAGATTTTGCAGGTCAATAGCGCGTCAGCCTACGACGAAAACCTGGACTACGCGGAGATCGGCAAAGACATCTCCTGTAACCTCGGGTCACTGAATATCGCCCACACCATGGATTCACCCGACTTTGGCCGCACGATAGAAACCGCCATTCGCGGGCTGACAGCGGTGTCGGACATGAGCCACATCCGCAGCGTGCCGTCCATCGAGGCGGGCAACGCCGCGTCGCACGCCATCGGGCTGGGGCAGATGAACCTCCACGGCTATCTGGCGAGGGAAGGCATCGCCTACGGCAGTCCGGAAGGACTGGACTTCACCAATATCTATTTTTACACCGTCACCTGGCACGCGCTGCACACCTCAATGATGCTGGCGCGCGAGCGCGACCAGCGCTTCGCGGGCTTTGAGCAGTCCCGCTACGCCAGCGGGGAATATTTCAGCCAGTATCTGGAAGGCAACTGGCAGCCGAAAACCGAAAAAGTGCGCGAACTGTTTGCTCGCGCGGGGATTACCCTCCCGACGCGTGAGATGTGGCAGCAGCAGCGTGACGACGTGATGCGCTACGGCATCTACAACCAGAACCTGCAGGCGGTGCCGCCAACCGGTTCGATCTCCTATATCAATCACGCCACCTCGAGCATTCACCCGATCGTATCGAAAATTGAAATTCGTAAGGAAGGCAAAACCGGACGCGTTTACTACCCTGCCCCGTTTATGACCAATGAGAACCTGGCGCTCTATCAGGACGCGTATGAGATCGGGCCGGAAAAAATCATTGATACCTACGCCGAGGCGACAAAACACGTGGATCAGGGGCTGTCGCTGACGCTGTTCTTCCCGGATACCGCCACCACGCGGGATATCAACAGAGCGCAGATCTACGCCTGGAAGAAAGGCATCAAAACGCTCTACTACATTCGCCTGCGCCAGCTTGCGCTGGAAGGCACCGAAATTGAAGGCTGCGTGTCCTGCGCGCTGTAAGGAGAAAGGATGAAACTGTCACGCGTGAGTGCCGTTAACTGGAACAAAATCCAGGACGACAAAGACCTGGAGGTGTGGAACCGCCTGACCAGCAACTTCTGGCTGCCGGAAAAGGTCCCGCTCTCCAACGATATTCCGGCCTGGCAAACGCTGAACCACGCCGAGCAGCAGCTGACGATCCGCGTTTTTACCGGCCTGACGCTGCTGGATACCATTCAAAATACCGTCGGCGCACCGGCTCTGATGAGTGACGCGCTGACGCCGCACGAAGAGGCGGTGATGTCGAACATCAGCTTTATGGAGGCGGTGCACGCCCGCTCCTACAGCTCGATTTTCTCCACCTTGTGCCAGACCAAAGACGTGGACGCGGCCTATGCCTGGAGTGAAGCGAGCGAGTCATTGCAGAGAAAAGCGGAGCTGGTGCTGACGTATTATCGGGCCGACGAGCCGCTGAAGAAGAAGATCGCCAGCGTGTTTCTGGAATCGTTCCTCTTCTATTCCGGGTTCTGGCTGCCCATGTACTGGTCGAGCCGGGGCAAGCTCACCAACACCGCCGATTTGATTCGGCTCATCATTCGTGATGAAGCGGTGCACGGGTATTACATCGGCTATAAGTATCAGAAAGGGCTGGAGAAAGTCAGCGAGGCAAAGCGCGAGGAGCTTAAAGGCTTTGCGCTCGATTTGCTGATGGATCTGTACGACAACGAGCTGAGCTATACCGAGGAACTGTACGCCGGCACCGGCTGGGAGGACGACGTGAAGGCCTTCCTCTGCTACAACGCCAACAAGGCGCTGATGAACCTGGGTTATGAGGCGCTTTTCCCACCGGAGATGGCGGAGGTGAACCCGGCGATTCTGGCCGCGCTGTCGCCCAACGCCGACGAAAACCACGATTTCTTCTCCGGGTCGGGCTCATCGTACGTGATGGGCAAAGCGGTGGAAACCGAGGATGAAGACTGGGATTTTTAATGAACGTTAACGTTCGTTAATTTAATATAAACCCAACAATTTCCTCTCTAATATTTACAAAGCAACTACACTGTCATTTCCGAGTCATATTCGCCTGAATCATTCCGATCCAGGCGAAATTCCCCGATGCAGCAGCAAAAAATTGAGAAAAATTCAAAACGCTCTCAGCCCTTTATTCATGGGAAATTCAGCCGTTTCGCTTCCCTTAAAATTCACGTCATAAGCAAACCCAGGGTTGTCTCAGATTCTCAGTATGTTAGGGTTATGCCCGTTAACAATTTACCATGGTAATCATATCGACATAAACAAATAACAGGACACTCTCTATTGCATGGCAATTAAATTAGAAGTGAAAAATCTTTATAAAGTATTTGGCGAGCATCCGCAGCGCGCATTCAAATATATTGAAAAAGGCCTTACGAAAGAGCAAATTCTGGAAAAAACCGGGCTATCGCTTGGCGTTAAAGACGCCAGTCTGGCCATTGAAGAAGGCGAGATTTTTGTCATCATGGGATTATCCGGTTCGGGTAAATCCACTATGGTTCGCCTTCTCAATCGCCTGATTGAACCCACCCGCGGGCAGGTGCTGATTGACGGCGTGGATATCGCCAGAATATCAGACGCTGAGCTTCGCGAGGTGCGCAGAAAGAAGATCGCAATGGTGTTCCAGTCATTCGCGCTAATGCCGCACATGACGGTACTGGATAATACCGCCTTCGGCATGGAATTAGCCGGCACGCCGGCTCAGGAACGTCAGGAAAAAGCCCTTGATGCATTGCGTCAGGTCGGGCTGGAAAATTATGCGCATGCGTACCCGGATGAACTTTCCGGCGGTATGCGTCAGCGCGTTGGATTAGCCCGCGCATTAGCCATTAATCCAGATATTTTATTAATGGATGAAGCCTTCTCCGCCCTCGATCCGTTAATTCGCACCGAGATGCAGGATGAGCTGGTAAAATTACAGGCTAAACATCAGCGAACCATTGTCTTTATTTCCCACGATCTGGATGAAGCCATGCGTATTGGCGACCGTATTGCCATTATGCAAAACGGTGAAGTGGTGCAGGTCGGCACGCCGGATGAAATTCTCAATAATCCGGCGAACGATTATGTCCGCACCTTCTTCCGCGGCGTGGATATTAGCCAGGTCTTTAGCGCCAAAGATATTGCCCGTCGAACGCCGAACGGCATTATTCGTAAAACCCCAGGTTTCGGCCCGCGCTCGGCGCTTAAGCTGCTGCAGGACGAAGACCGTGAATACGGTTATCTGGTTGAACGCGGCAATAAATTTGTTGGCGTTGTCTCCATCGACTCCCTGAAAACCGCGCTTGGCGAAAACCGGGGAATCGATGCGGCGTTAATTGACGCTCCGCTTGCAGTGGACGCCGAAACGCCGCTCAGCGAGTTGCTCTCTCACGTAGGGCAGGCGCCGTGCGCCGTGCCGGTCGTGGGCGAGGAACAACAGTACGTCGGCATCATCTCAAAACGGATGCTGCTGCAGGCTTTAGATCGCGAGGGGGCAAACAATGGCTGATCAATCAAACCCGTGGGGCACCACTGAAGCAGCGGACAGCGCTGCGCAATCCGCCGACGCGTGGGGTTCCACGCCAGCCCCAGCCGACGGCGGCGCGGCAGACTGGCTGAACAGCGCACCCGCGCCTGCGCCAGAACACTTCAACATCATGGATCCGTTCCATAAAACGCTGATCCCGCTGGACAGCTGGGTGACGGAGGGGATCGACTGGGTGGTCACGCACTTCCGTCCGGTTTTCCAGGGGATCCGCATCCCGGTGGATTACATCCTGAACGGCTTCCAGCAGTTGATGCTGGGCATGCCGGCGCCGGTCGCCATTATCCTGTTCTCTCTGATCGCCTGGCAGTTTGGCAGCGCCGGGATGGGGGTCGCCACGCTGATTTCGCTGATTGCCATTGGCGCGATTGGCGCGTGGTCGCAGGCGATGATCACCCTGGCACTGGTGCTGACCGCCCTGCTCTTCTGCATTGTCATCGGCCTGCCGATGGGGATCTGGCTGGCGCGCAGCCCGCGGGCAGCGAAGATTATCCGTCCGCTGCTGGATGCAATGCAGACCACCCCGGCGTTCGTCTATCTGGTGCCTATCGTGATGCTGTTCGGCATCGGCAACGTGCCGGGCGTGGTGGTCACTATTATCTTTGCCCTGCCGCCGATTATTCGTCTGACCATTCTCGGGATCAACCAGGTGCCTGCGGACCTGATCGAAGCGTCACGCTCGTTCGGTGCCAGCCCGCGCCAGATGCTGTTTAAGGTTCAGCTCCCGCTGGCCATGCCAACCATCATGGCGGGCGTTAACCAGACGCTGATGCTGGCACTCTCAATGGTGGTGATTGCCTCGATGATCGCCGTTGGTGGTCTCGGTCAGATGGTGCTGCGCGGCATTGGCCGCCTCGACATGGGGCTGGCCACCGTCGGCGGCGTCGGCATCGTGATCCTCGCCATTATTCTTGACCGCCTGACTCAGGCCGTCGGTCGTGATTCACGCAGTCGCGGCAACCGTCGCTGGTATACCACCGGCCCTGTCGGGTTACTCACCCGCCCTTTCACGAAGTCAAAATAAGGAACAACGATGCGACATAACGTACTTTTTGCCACAGCGTTTGCCACCCTTGTCTCCACCAGCACCTTCGCGGCTGACCTGCCGGGCAAAGGCATTACCGTGCAGCCGGTGCAGAGCACCATTTCGGAAGAGAGCTTCCAGACGCTGATCGTCAGCCGCGCGCTGGAGAAGCTGGGCTACACGGTCAACACGCCGAGCGAAGTGGATTACAACGTGGGCTACACTTCGATTGCTTCCGGTGACGCCACCTTCACCGCGGTGAACTGGCAGCCGCTGCACGACGATATGTATGCCGCCGCCGGTGGCGACAAGAAATTCTACCGCGAAGGCACCTTCGTGACCGGCGCGGCGCAGGGTTATCTGATCGACAAGAAAACCGCCGATAAGTACCATATCACCAACATTGAACAGCTGAAAGATCCGAAGATCGCCAAACTGTTCGACACCAACGGTGACGGCAAGGCCGACATGATGGGCTGCTCGCCGGGCTGGGGCTGTGAAGCGGTGATTAATCACCAGAACAAAGCCTTCGATCTGGCGAAAACGGTCGACGTGAGCCACGGCAACTATTCAGCGATGATGGCCGACACCATTGCCCGCTTCAAAGAGGGTAAACCGGTGATCTACTACACCTGGACGCCGTACTGGGTGAGCGACGTGCTGAAGCCGGGTAAAGACGTGGTGTGGCTGCAGGTGCCGTTCTCCTCCCTGCCGGGCGAGCAGAAAGACATCGACACCAAGCTGCCGAACGGCATGAACTACGGCTTCCCGGTGAACACCATGCATATCGTGGCCAACAAAGCCTGGGCGGAGAAAAATCCGGCGGCGGCGAAGCTGTTCTCGGTGATGAAGCTGCCGCTGGCGGACATCAACGCCCAGAACGCGATGATGCACGCGGGTAAATCCTCCGAAGCGGATGTGAAAGGCCACGTGGACGGCTGGATCAAAGCCCACCAGCAGCAGTTTGACGGCTGGGTGAAAGAGGCGCTTGCGGCGCAGAAGTAAAAACAACCCCCTGCCCCTCACCCTAACCCTCTCCCCAAAGGGGAGAGGGGACTTTATACACTCTCTCCCCTTTGGGGAGAGGGCTGGGGTGAGGGGATTAACCGCACAAACACACACATAACAATCCCCCAACATTCACAATCATTAGCTATTATGGTTTCCGGAAAAATAATCACTCAACTAACGATTCCTGAAACTAATGACAAAAACCACTCAAGGGCTTAGCCCCGCACTCATCCTTTTAATGTCCGTGGCAACGGGTCTGGCGGTCGCCAGCAACTATTACGCGCAGCCTCTTCTCGACACCATCGCCCGCGCGTTCAATCTCTCCGCCAGCTCCGCAGGCTTTATTGTCACCGCTGCACAGCTCGGCTATGCCGCCGGACTGCTGTTCCTGGTGCCGCTCGGCGATATGTTTGAACGCCGAATGCTGATCGTCTCCATGACCCTGCTGGCCGCCGGTGGGATGCTGATCACCGCCAGCAGCCAGTCGCTGACGATGATGATCGTCGGTACCGCGCTGACGGGGCTGTTCTCCGTGGTGGCGCAAATTCTGGTCCCGCTCGCCGCGACCCTCGCCTCCCCGGAAAAACGCGGCAAGGTGGTGGGCACCATCATGAGTGGCCTGCTGCTGGGGATTTTGCTGGCGCGTACCGTTGCCGGGCTGCTGGCAAGCCTCGGCGGCTGGCGCACCGTATACTGGGTAGCGAGCGTGCTGATGGTCATCATGGCGCTGGCGCTGTGGCGCGGGCTGCCAAAAGTGAAGCAGGACAACCACCTGAACTATCCTCAACTGCTGGCCTCCGTTTTCAGTCTGTTCACCCAGGATAAGCTTCTGCGCACCCGCGCCCTGCTGGGCTGTTTCACCTTCGCTAACTTCAGCATTCTGTGGACGTCGATGGCGTTTCTGCTTGCAGCGCCGCCGTTCAATTATTCCGAAGGGGTGATTGGCCTGTTCGGTCTGGCCGGTGCCGCAGGCGCACTGGGCGCGCGTCCCGCAGGCGGGCTGGCCGACAAGGGTAAATCCCACCTGACCACCTCCGCAGGGCTGATTTTACTTCTGCTCTCCTGGGCGGCAATCTGGTATGGGCACGTCTCGGTGCTGGCGCTGATCGTCGGCATCCTGGTGCTCGATCTCACCGTTCAGGGCGTTCACATCACCAATCAGACCGTCATCTATCGCGTGAAGCCAGAGGCGCGTAACCGCCTGACGGCCGGTTACATGACCAGCTACTTCATTGGCGGCGCGGCGGGTTCGCTCATTTCAGCGTCGGCGTGGCAGCATGCAGGCTGGTCGGGGGTATGTGCGATCGGGGCCATCGTCGCCACCCTTAACCTGCTAGTATGGTGGCGTGGTTACCATCGCCAGGATGCAATTCACTAAGTTTTACATTGCGTTGGCCTCTTAGGGTGTTAAGAGGCCTTTCACTCTGTTAATGTAAACGTAATCATTTATCCCAGAAATTTTAATGTGGGTGACATATTTACAATCGGCATGAATAGTTCAGACCCCCGTCCTCACATCCTCTCTTCAGCGGGTTCACACCCTACGCTTTCTGTGCTCACCGGGTCACGGACTTACCCGGCGCTTTCTGATGGTGACATTGATTTGGCGGATATAACCGCACAAATAATTCATTTACATTATTTGTCACTATCGTTACTATATCGGCTGTAATTAATGAGGTTATGCCCAAATGGATAGTTCGTTTACGCCCATTGAACAAATGCTTAAATTCCGCGCCAGTCGCCATGAGGACTTCCCGTACCAGGAAATCCTGCTGACTCGCCTGTGCATGCACATGCAGGGTAAGCTACTGGAAAACCGTAATAAAATGCTGAAAGCTCAAGGGATTAACGAGACGTTGTTTATGGCGTTGATTACGCTGGAGTCTCAGGAAAATCACAGCATTCAGCCTTCCGAACTGAGCTGCGCGCTGGGCTCTTCCCGTACCAATGCGACCCGTATTGCCGATGAACTCGAAAAGCGTGGCTGGATTGAGCGCCGTGAAAGCGACAACGATCGCCGCTGCCTGCATCTGCAACTGACCGATAAAGGTCACCAGTTCCTGCGCGAGGTGCTGCCACCTCAGCACAATTGCCTGCACAAACTCTGGTCTGTCCTCAGCACCGCCGAGCGCGACCAGCTTGAGCACATCACTCGCAAGCTGCTCACCCGTCTTGACCAGATGGATGAAGACGGCGCCGTTCTTGAGGCGCTGCGCTAACGCGACGACACGCTCACCATTCCAGATTCATAAGAAAACCGACAGGCCAGCACGTCACACTGCTGGCCTTTCTGACAACAGGTCGGCTCAGCCGATGTGAAAATAAGAAGATCGTGGAGAACTACAATGAGCGCAAATGCGGAGAGCACTACCCCGCAGCAACCGGCCAACAAGAAAGGCAAACGTAAGAGCGCCCTTCTTCTGTTGACCTTGCTCTTTATCATTATTGCCGTGGCATATGGGATCTATTGGTTTTTAGTACTGCGTCATGCTGAAGAGACTGACGACGCGTACGTAGCAGGGAACCAGGTACAAATTATGGCGCAGGTGTCGGGCAGCGTGACGAAAGTCTGGGCTGACAATACCGACTTTGTGCAAAAAGGCGATGTGTTGGTGACCCTCGATCCAACCGACGCCCAGCAGGCGTTTGAAAAAGCACAGACCGCGCTGGCCTCCAGCGTCCGTCAGACCCGCCAGCTGATGATCAACAGCAAACAGCTGCAGGCCAACATCGACGTGCAGAAAACGGCACTGGCGCAGGCGCAGAGCGACCTGAACCGCCGCGTGCCGCTCGGCACGGCTAACCTGATTGGCCGTGAAGAGCTGCAGCACGCCCGCGATGCCGTGGCCAGCGCTCAGGCACAGCTGGATGTGGCCATTCAACAGTACAACGCCAACCAGGCGATGGTGCTAGGCACCAGCCTGGAAAACCAGCCCGCCGTTCAGCAGGCGGCGACTGAAGTGCGCAACGCGTGGCTTGCCCTGCAGCGTACTAAAATCGTCAGCCCGATGACCGGCTATGTCTCCCGTCGTTCCGTCCAGCCAGGGGCGCAGATTAGCCCAACCACGCCGCTGATGGCGGTCGTGCCGGCAGACAATCTGTGGGTAGATGCCAACTTTAAAGAGACACAGCTTGCCCATATGCGTATCGGCCAGACCGCGACGGTTGTCAGCGACATCTACGGCGATGACGTGAAGTACACCGGTAAAGTGGTCGGCCTGGATATGGGGACCGGCAGCGCCTTCTCCCTGCTGCCTGCGCAAAACGCCACCGGTAACTGGATCAAAGTGGTTCAGCGTCTGCCTGTGCGTATTGAGCTGGATGCCAAACAGCTGGCGGATCACCCGCTGCGTATCGGCCTCTCTACGCTGGTGACGGTCGACACCGCCAACCGCGACGGTCAGATCCTGGCAAGCCAGGTGCGCAGCAGCCCGGCTTATGAAAGTAACGCCCGTGAAATTAGCCTCGATCCGGTCAACAAGCTGATCGATGACATCGTGAAGGCAAACGCTGGTTAATCCGAAGGTGAGCGTTATGCAACAGCAAAAGCCGCAAAAACCGCTGGAAGGGGCGCAGCTGGTCATCATGACCATTGCGCTCTCTCTTGCGACATTCATGCAGGTGCTGGACTCCACCATCGCGAACGTGGCGATCCCGACCATCGCCGGTAACCTTGGCTCGTCTCTGAGCCAGGGGACCTGGGTCATTACCTCGTTTGGGGTGGCAAACGCCATCTCCATTCCGATTACCGGCTGGCTGGCAAAGCGCGTCGGTGAAGTGAAGCTGTTCCTCTGGTCGACGGTATTGTTCGTTCTTGCCTCCTGGGCGTGCGGCATGTCCAGCAGCCTGACGATGCTGATATTCTTCCGCGTTATTCAGGGGATTGTCGCCGGGCCGTTGATTCCGCTGTCGCAGAGTTTACTGCTGAACAACTACCCGCCCGCCAAACGCTCAATTGCGCTTGCGCTATGGTCAATGACCGTGATTGTCGCCCCGATTTGCGGGCCTATCTTAGGCGGCTATATCAGCGACAACTATCACTGGGGCTGGATCTTCTTCATCAACGTACCGATTGGCGCCATCGTAGTAATGCTGACGCTCCAGACGCTGCGCGGCAGAGAAACCCGGACGGAACAGCGGCGTATCGACGCCATTGGTCTGGCATTGCTGGTTATCGGCATCGGTAGCCTGCAGGTTATGCTCGACCAGGGCAAAGAGCTGGACTGGTTCAACTCCCGGGAGATCATCATCCTGACGATTGTCGCGGTGGTGTCGCTGAGCTTCCTGATTGTCTGGGAGCTGACGGACGATAACCCGATAGTCGACCTGTCGCTGTTTAAGTCGCGAAACTTCACCATAGGCTGTCTGTGTATCAGCCTCGCCTACATGCTCTACTTCGGCGCGATTGTACTGCTGCCTCAGCTGTTGCAGGAGGTATACGGCTACACCGCAACCTGGGCAGGTTTAGCCTCGGCACCGGTTGGATTGATTCCGGTTCTGCTGTCGCCGATTATTGGCCGCTTCGCCCACAAGCTCGACATGCGCAGGCTGGTGACGTTCAGCTTTATCATGTACGCCGTATGCTTCTACTGGCGCGCGTATACGTTCGAACCGGGAATGGACTTTGGCGCGTCCGCGTGGCCGCAGTTTATTCAGGGCTTTGCCGTGGCGTGTTTCTTTATGCCACTGACCACCATCACGCTTTCCGGTTTACCGCCTGAGCGCATGGCGGCGGCGTCGAGCCTGTCGAACTTTACGCGAACGCTGGCGGGCTCCATCGGTACCTCGATCACCACCACCCTGTGGACTAACCGTGAATCGATGCACCATGCGCAGCTGACCGAAGCGGTGAACCCGTTCAACCCGAACTCCCGCGAAATGTACAACCAGCTTCAGGGAATGGGTATGACGGAGCAGCAGGCGTCAGGGTGGATTGCCCAGCAGATCACCAACCAGGGGCTGATTATCTCGGCCAACGAGATTTTCTGGATATCGGCGGGGATCTTTATCGTCCTGCTGGGGCTGGTGTGGTTTGCTAAACCACCGTTTGGCGCCGGTAGCGGCGGCGGTGGCGCGCACTAGTTCTGTGACAGTTGCCCGGTGGCGCTGCGCTTACCGGGCCTACGAACGTAGGCCGGATAAGGCGTAGCCGCCATCCGGCAAAAAACCGCACCGTGTCCAGAACGCGACAGCCATTGTCAGTTCCGATAAAGCAGCGTGCCTGAAATCGATTCACGATAGTGAAAAGACAACAGGAGCGCATCATGCTGAACACACCCGCCGACAAGTACCAACCCTATCCGACCCTTTCCCTGCCCGACCGCCGCTGGCCGGAGCAACGCATCACTCGTGCGCCGCGCTGGCTCTCAACCGACCTGCGCGACGGCAACCAGGCCCTTGCCGAGCCGATGGACAGCGCGCGCAAGCTGCAGTTCTGGGACCTGCTGCTGGGCTGCGGATTCAAAGAGATCGAGGTCGCTTTTCCTTCCGCCTCGCAGACGGATTTCAACTTTGTTCGCCAGCTGATTGAAGAGAGCCGCATCCCGGATGACGTGACGATTCAGGTGCTCACTCAGGCACGGGAAGATCTCATCCATCGCACTTTTGAATCCCTGCGCGGCGCGAAGCAGGCCACCGTCCATCTCTACAACGCCACAGCCCCGCTGTTCCGCCGCCTGGTGTTCGGCATGGAGAAAGCGCAAGTCGTCGAGCTGGCGACGCGCGCCACGCGGCTTATTCGTCAGCTGTGTGAAGAGAACCCGGACACCCGATGGCAGTATGAATACTCCCCGGAAACCTTCTGCTTTACCGAGCCAGAGTTTGCGCTGGAGATTTGTGAAGCCGTTGCGGAGATCTGGCAGCCGTGCGACGAACGGCCAATGGTGATCAACTTACCCGCCACCGTCGAAGTGAGCACGCCGAACGTCTATGCCGACCAGATCGAGTACTTCTGTCGCCACTTTAGCCGCCGCCGCGATGTCTGCATCAGCGTGCATCCGCATAATGACCGCGGTACCGGCGTCGCCTGCGCGGAGCTGGCCGTAATGGCGGGGGCTGACCGCGTGGAGGGCTGCCTGTTTGGTAACGGGGAACGTACGGGCAACGTCTGCCTGGTGACGCTGGCAATGAACCTCTACAGCCAGGGGGTTAGCCCGAATCTGGACTTTAGCGATATGAACCGGGTGGTGGAAGTGGTGGAAACCTGCAATCAGCTGCCGGTGCATCCGCGCCATCCGTGGGCAGGACGGCTGGCCTATACCGCCTTCTCCGGCTCACACCAGGACGCGATCAAAAAAGGCTTTGATGCCCGCAGGCCTGGCGATCGCTGGGAGATGCCCTACCTGCCCGTCGATCCGCAGGATATTGGCTGCACCTACGAAGCGGTGATCCGCGTGAACAGCCAGTCAGGAAAAAGCGGCAGCGCGTGGCTGATCGAACAGAACCATGGTCTGAAGTTGCCCCGCGCCCTGCAGCAGGATTTTAGCCAGCACGTGCAGCAGGAAACCGATCGTCACGGAAAAGAGATGACGCAAAATGCACTGTGGCAGCTGTTCCGCACCCGCTACGGCCTGGTGGCAACGCCGCACTATGCGCTGCAATCCTACCGCAGCGACAGCCAGCAGGACGGCCAGCTGCGTTTGACGGCCAGCGTCGTCACACAGGGAGGAACGCGCCAGCTGGAAGGTCAGGGCAACGGTCTGCTCTCCGCCGCCGCTCAGGGCTTAAGCAGCTGGGTCAACGCCCCGTTCGTGATTAAGGATTATCACGAGCATACGTTAGGTGAACGCAGCGACAGCCGCTCGGTGGCCTACATCCGCTGTCTGTTCCAGGACGGCAGCAGCCGCTGGGGCGTGGGCATTGATAGCGACGTGGCGCGCGCGTCGCTTCAGGCGCTCTTTAACGCCGTCAGTCGTTCTTAAAGTAATCGCTGGGAGAGACGCCCATCACCCGACGGAACATGGCCGTAAAGGCACTGTGGCTGCCGTACCCCAAATCCAGCGCCACGCGTAATACCGGCTGGCCCTGCGCCAGCCGCACTAAGGCTTCCAGCAGGCGCGCCCTTCTCAGCCACTCTCCGTAGCTTAATCCCGTCTGCTGCTGAAAATGGCGGTTCAGGGTGCGCTCGCTCATGTTCATCATGCTCGCAGCCTGCGCGCTGCTCCAGCTTTCACCCGGGCTTTGCCGGATTTGCAGGCACAGGCGACGTAACGCCTCACTTTCCGGCTCCGGCAGGTGAAACGGCAGCACCGGCATAGTGCGGATTTCATCGAGAATGAGCTCATAGACGCGCTCATCCCGGCTTCCGGGTGAGTACGATTCAGGTAAACCAAGGGAGACGAGGATCAGCTCGCGCAGCAGCGGCGCGATCTGCACGATCTGGCAAGTGGCCGGGAGATCGGCCCGCGCCAGCGGATCGATAAACAGCGTTCGCGCCGCCACGTTGCCGGTGATGCGAAGCGAGTGGCGGGTCCCCGCCGGCAGCCAGACGCCGCGACCGGGAGGCACAACCCAACAACCTGATGCGGTATCCACCCGTACCACGCCGCTCAGGGTGTGCAGCAGCTGCGCGCAGTCGTGCTCATGCCACGGCTCGCTGTCACCATGAGCGTAATCATGGGCGAACGGAACGAGGGAACGCTGGATAAAGGAGAAGGTTAAGGTTGTGGTCATGGGATTAAACCACCCTCACCCTACCCTCTCCCTGAGGGAGAGGGAAAAGGTGCACTAGATGTGCAGTTCCTGCAGTTTTTCTTTCGGCAGGGCCAGCTCTTCGTTGCTGTTCACGCGAACATCACGCTCGATGATGTGGCGCGCGATCTCCTGCGCTTCTTCCAGAGAGTGCATCTGATAGGTACCGCACTGGTAAACGTTCAGCTCAGGGATCTGGTTCTGCTCTTTCACCTTCAGCACGTCCTGCATCGCCGCTTTCCAGGCATCCGCGACGCGCTTCTCATCAGGCACGCCAATCAGGCTCATGTAGAAACCGGTACGGCAGCCCATCGGAGAGATATCGATGATCTCAACGCCGTTGCCGTTCAGGTGGTCACGCATGAAGCCGGCGAACAGGTGTTCCAGCGTATGAATGCCTTTCTCCGGCATCACTTCTTTGTTTGGCACGCAGAAACGCAGATCGAAGACGGTGATCGTGTCGCCGTGCGGGGTGTGCATGGTCTTCGCCACGCGGACTGCAGGTGCTTCCATACGGGTATGGTCGACAGTAAAGCTATCTAATAACGGCATACGTCACCTCCGATAGTGATTTTTTTTAAAATAAACTGAACTCTTCTACAGAATGCGCGTCTGAGTATATGAAAGACGCGCATTTGTTATCATCATCCCTGAATTCAGAGATGTATATTTTGGCCACAGCGATGTGGCCTTTTTCTTTTCTGCTTAAGCCTGCTTCGCCAGAAACGCCTCAAACGACTCGGTATCCGCCGCTTCAACCTCTTTCTGACGCACAACGGACGCATCGCGTTCCGCTACAAAATCTGCTTCGCTCAGGATTTCTAACGGCTCCTGGATCAGCATCTCACGGTACTCCGCCGAGAGTGAACGCCCCGTACCACCGATGCCCTGATCAATCATAGAACGCAGAATGCGTGCTGAGAACGTCAGTTCCGGATTATCAAAACATTCCACCAGCTGGTCGCAAATCTGTTGATACGCGTCCCCGCCGTCGATGCTGTCCATCGTCCGGGCAACACGCTTCAGATCGCGGAACAGATCTTTGCCGACTTTCGTCAACGGGAACTGTGCCGCTTCGCAGCCGATACCCAGCGTCAGACCCGGTTTACGCCCTTCCAGAATCACGCGGTTCCAGTTTGTACGGGTACAGAGCAGTTCGTCTGAACTCATTTCCGGCGCATCCGCCAGCACGCACCAGACCATAAACAGATCCAGGAAGCGAATCTGCTGTTCATCAACGCCAATCGGTGAGAACGGGTTGATATCCAGCGAGCGCACTTCAATGTATTCAATCCCGCCGCGCTGCAGCGCATCCGATGGGGTTTCGCCGCTGCGCGTCACGCGCTTAGGACGAATAGGCGCATACAGCTCGTTTTCAATCTGCAGCACATTGCTGTTGATTTGCAGGCGCTTGCCGTCTTTTTCGAGGCCGATTTTCTCGTACTCTTCCGACGGGGTTTTGATCGCCCGCTTCAATCCTGCCACATATTCGTGCAATTCGTTAAACGTAATACCGAGATTGCTTTGCGATTTATTGGTATAACCGAGATCGCTCAGGCGCAGAGAGGTGGCGTACGGGAGATAGTACATTCCGCAGTCGGTCTTCTCGAACGGCAGCGTGGTCGGTTTCCCCTGCAGGAACGAAGAACAGATCGCCGGGGAGGCACCAAACAGATACGGGATCACCCAGCCGAAACGGTAGTAGTTGCGGATCAGGCGGAAGTAGCCTTCAGAGATCGCGTCTTTATCCGTTTCACCACATTTCGCTTCCCAGAAAGCCATCGGCAACGAGAAGTTGTAGTGCACGCCAGAGATGGTCTGCATCAACGCGCCGTAGCGGTTTTTCAGCCCCTCACGGTAGAGCGTTTTCAGCCGACCAATATTTGACGTGCCATACTGCGCCAGCTCAATCTCCTGCCCCTGCTCGATATAGCACGGCATGCTGAGGGGCCACATACGTTCGTCGCCCATGTTGCGCGCGGTGTAGCGATGGATATCGCGCATGATCGTCAGCATATGATCAATATCACCCTCTACTGGGGTGATGAACTCCAGCAGCGCTTCAGCGAAATCGGTTGTGATCCATTTATGTGTCAGCGCCGAGCCTAACGCCTTCGGGTGACCCGTCGTCGCTAAACTGCCGTCCGCGTTAACGCGCAGCGTTTCACGCTCAAGACCACGCTGAATACCCTTCAATACCTGAGGGTGGTTTTCCAGCCAGGCCAGCGCCTGAGATACGTCCGGGATCAAATTGACCTCCCGCCTGTCAAAGTAATGTTACTCAGCATAATTGTAATGGTTGACGATTGAAGGTCGCGTATTCATTCCACCAATTAGTGCCACCACGTCATACCCTGTAGTGTTGCCCACGCCACGAGAACATAGCGCAACGCCTTGCCAAGGCACAAAAAAAAGAGCACCGGTCCCCAGGAGATGCGCATCCATCCCGCCAGCAGACACAGTAAATCGCCTATTACAGGCATCCAGCTTAATAACAGCGTGGCAGCGCCATAGCGTTTTAGCCAGCCGACTGCCTTTTCCTGCCAGCGCGATTTTTCGCGCAGCGGAAAGAAACGCCCAAGAATAACGTTAGTCAGCCCTCCAAGGCTATTACCCATTGTTGCTATTAATACAAGCAGCCAGGGCTGACTCACGCCGGACAACAGCATCGCCACCAGCACCACTTCCGAATTGCCCGGTAACAGCGTGGCGCTTAAAAAACTGCTGGCGAATAATGAGGCGAGTGACAGTGCGTCACTCACAGTAAGCGCACATCCACCGCATCCATTCCGGCATCACGCGCGGCCTGGATACCAAAATCGGCATCTTCAAACACAACACATTTTGCCGCAGGGACGCCCATTAATTCTGCGCAGAGCAGGAAGGTGTCCGGTGCGGGCTTGTGATGTTTAACATGATCGGCGGCGACCACGGCAGAAAAATAGTGGCGCAGGCCAAGATGGTTGAGTAATGCCTCTGCAATCGCGCTTTCGCTGCCCGTTCCTACCGACATCGGGCGACGCCCGTGCCACTCTTTTACCACATCAATCAGCGGCAAAGGACGTACGGTATCTAAGAGCATGGCTTTTACCGCATCGGTTTTTTCGCGTGCGAGCAGGTGCGGGTCGAGATCGGCCTGATTCAGTTCAATCACGGCCTGTGCAATACGCCAGGTTGGGGAGCCATTGAGGGCGATCATCGCCTGAAGGTCGAAACGCATACCGTAGCGGCCCAGGACGTCGGTCCAGGCTTGACGATGCGTGAGTTCGGTATCCAGAAGGGTACCATCCATATCGAAGATCAAACCGTCATACTGTGCGTACATCGTGCTCTCACTAACCGATTAACAAAGCATTACTTTATCGTAAATGGTGGTTTTTGTCGCTGACAGAGAGTGTGATTGCTGACGGAACGTCGAAGGAATAAACAAAGAAGGAGAAGATGGTGCATCCGGGAGGATTACTCGGCTTACGCCTCGCCCTGCGGGCCGTTGCTAAAGCAACGTTATCCTCCCTGGTGCTTGCGATTAACTCGCAGACCTTAAAACAACAGCATCGCTGTTATCCAAAAGAATATGGTGCATCCGGGAGGATTCGAACCTCCGACCGCTCGGTTCGTAGCCGAGTACTCTATCCAGCTGAGCTACGGATGCAAAATGGCGGTGAGGCGGGGATTCGAACCCCGGATGCAGCTTTTGACCGCATACTCCCTTAGCAGGGGAGCGCCTTCAGCCTCTCGGCCACCTCACCACACAACGCCTCTTTCGAGTGCTTCGAGTTACTCGTTAAGAGCTTCTCGTCGCTGCGTGGCGCATATATTACTTTCTGGGACTTATAAGTCAAACAATTTTCCAAAAGCTTTTATCGTTTGCACAAATCACACGCAATTCGCATGTAAAAGCCGCAAAGAGGGTGTTTTATAAGCGGATTTTGCAGGCATCTTCACAGAAAACCTATGCAGAAATGGCGGCGTAAGAGCGAGTTTAGGGTAACGGAGTGGTTAAAAAGAGAGCGTTTGAAATTAAACGGTAACGTTGAGCAGGAAAAATGACAGGAGGGTTGCGTCTCGCCCGACAGCGAGACGCGACAATATCAGTAACTGGACTGCTGGGATTTTTCAGCCTGGATACGCTGGTAGATCTCTTCACGGTGGACAGATACTTCTTTAGGAGCGTTAACACCAATACGTACCTGGTTACCCTTTACCCCTAAAACTGTCACGGTGACCTCATCCCCAATCATGAGGGTCTCACCAACTCGACGAGTCAGAATCAGCATTCTTTGCTCCTTGAAAGATTAAAAGAGTCGGGTCTCTTGTATCCCGGCATTATCCATCATATAACGCCAAAAAGTAAGCGATGACAAACACGTAAAGTGTAAGCAGTCACGGCATCACATTCTGTTAAACGTAAGTTTAGCCGATATACACAAACTCAACCTGACTTTATCGTTATCGATAGCACAGTGAACAAGACGCCATAACGTTACCGCTATGGCGTCTGCTTGTGCTTTGTAGTTATTACAGTTTCGCGCTTACCCAGCTTTCAACGCTGGCTAATGCCGCAGGAAGTGCCGCCGCATCCGTACCACCGGCTTGCGCCATGTCCGGACGACCGCCACCCTTGCCGCCCACCTGCTGAGCGACCATACCAATCAGTTCCCCTGCTTTGACGCGGTCGGTCACATCCTTAGAGACGCCCGCAATCAGAGAAACCTTACCTTCTGCCACTGTCGCCAGCACGATAACGGTAGAACCAAGCTGGTTCTTGAGATCGTCGACCATAGTACGCAGCATCTTAGGCTCAACGCCCGCCAGATCGCTGACCAGCAGTTTGACGCCCTTAATGTCTACAGCCTTGCTGGAGAGGTTTGCACTCTCCTGCGCCGCAGCCTGCTCTTTCAGCTGCTGCAGCTCTTTTTCCAGCTGACGCGTGCGATCCAGCGCAACGCGCACTTTCTCGCCCAGGTTCTGGCTATCGCCTTTCAGCAGCTGCGCGATGTCGTGCAGCTGATCGCTCTGCGCATGCAGGCTGGCAATCGCACCTTCACCGGTCACCGCTTCAATACGACGCACACCTGCCGCCGTACCCGACTCGGAAACAATGCGGAACAGGCCGATATCACCGGTGCGCGAGGCGTGCGTACCGCCGCACAGCTCGGTAGAGAAGTCGCCCATGCTCAGCACGCGAACGCGCTCGTCGTATTTCTCACCAAACAGCGCCATCGCACCTTTTTTCTTCGCGTCCTCGAGATCCATGATATGGGTCTCGATTGGCAGGTTGCGACGGATCTGCGCGTTCACCAGATCTTCCACCGCGCGGATTTCAGACGGTTTCATCGCTTCAAAATGCGAGAAGTCGAAACGCAGCACTTTGTCGTTAACCAGAGAACCTTTCTGTGCAACGTGAGTACCGAGTACGTCGCGCAGGGCAGCGTGCATCAGGTGGGTTGCAGAGTGGTTCAGACGAATGCGCGCGCGGCGAGCTTCATCCACGTTAGCCTGGACGCCCTCGCCCACTTTCAGAGAACCGGAAACCAGTTTGCCCTGGTGACCAATCGCCTGACCGTATTTCTGGGTGTCGCTGACGCTGAAGCTGAAACCATTACCTTTCAGTTCGCCTTTATCGCCAACCTGACCGCCGGATTCCGCATAGAAAGGCGTTTTGTCCAGAATGACCACCGCATCCTGACCCGCGCTGATGCTCTCTACGGCTTTACCGTCAACAAACAGGGCGGTCACTTTGCCGGTCAGTTCCAGCGCCTCATAACCTTTGAATTCTGACGCGCTATCAACGCGGATCATCGCGTTGTAGTCCGCACCAAAACCGCTGGATTCACGCGCACGACGGCGCTGCTCTTCCATCGCGGCTTCGAAGCCCGCTTCGTCAACTTTGATGTTGCGCTCGCGGCAAACGTCCGCCGTCAGGTCAACCGGGAAGCCGTAGGTGTCGTACAGGCGGAAAGCGGTTTCGCCATCCAGCGTGTCGCCCTTAAGTTTCGCCAGCTCTTCGTCCAGCAGCGCCAGACCGCGCTCCAGCGTACGCGCAAACTGCTCTTCTTCGGTTTTCAGAACCTGCTCTACCTGCGCCTGCTGGCGTTTCAGCTCATCACCGGCAGCACCCATCACGCCAATCAGTGGCCCAACGAGTTTATAGAAGAAGGTGTCCTTCGCGCCCAGCATGTTGCCGTGACGGATGGCACGACGAATGATACGACGCAGCACGTAGCCACGGTTTTCATTCGACGGGATAACGCCGTCGGCAATCAGGAACGCGCAGGAACGAATGTGGTCTGCGATAACGCGCAGCGATTTGTTGTTCAGATCGGTCGCACCGGTCACTTCGGCAACGGCTTTGATCAGGATGCTGAACAGGTCAATCTCGTAGTTGGAGTTAACGTGCTGCAGAACCGCAGCAATACGCTCCAGACCCATACCGGTATCAACGGAAGGTTTCGGCAGCGGCTCCATCGTACCGTCGGCCTGACGGTTAAACTGCATGAAGACGATGTTCCAGATCTCAATGTAGCGATCGCCGTCTTCTTCCGGGCTGCCTGGAGGGCCGCCCCAGATATGGTCGCCGTGATCGTAGAAGATCTCGGTGCACGGGCCGCAAGGACCGGTATCACCCATCTGCCAGAAGTTGTCAGACGCGTATGGCGCGCCTTTGTTATCACCGATGCGAATAATACGCTCGCGCGGGATCCCGACTTCTTTTTCCCAGATTTCGTAGGCTTCGTCATCGGTTTCATAGACGGTAACCCACAGACGCTCTTTCGGCAGGTTGAACCAGTTTTCACCGGTCAGCAGTTCCCACGCATATTGAATGGCATCGTGTTTGAAGTAGTCGCCGAAGCTGAAGTTACCCAGCATTTCGAAGAAAGTGTGGTGACGCGCGGTGTAACCGACGTTTTCCAGGTCGTTGTGTTTACCGCCCGCACGCACGCAACGCTGTGAGGTTGTGGCGCGGGAATAATTACGCTTGTCGAGACCAAGGAACACATCCTTGAACTGGTTCATCCCGGCGTTGGTAAACAGCAGAGTCGGATCGTTGTTCGGTACCAGGGAGCTGCTGGCAACAACCTGGTGTCCCTTACTATGGAAAAAATCGAGAAACGCCTGACGGATCTCAGCGGTGCTCTTGCTCATAATTATCCTGAAATCAAGCTAACGAAATGTCGTAGCCAGCCTGTATCGGTAAACCGTTGGACAGACCAGCTACTGGAAAAAGTGGGAATAAGATAAGTTTTCTTTAGTGGGAAGTAAAATCCCGCATGCGTTCAATCGGCAAAATTACGCCAGATATCCTGAATATCTTCCATCAGAAAGCCGCGGTAGAGCAAAAAGCGCTGGATTTTGACTTTTTCTGAAAATTCACGCGGCAGCGGTTCGCCGTACTTACGAATGGCCTGCTCTTTTGCCAGCTCGCACCAGTCAACGTCGCATTCGCGCATCGCTTTTTCGATGGACTCCCGGGCTACCCCTTTCTGGTTTAGCTCCTGCCGGATGCGCGCGGGCCCGTATCCCTTGCGGCCACGGCTGGCGAGAAACCGCGAGGCAAAACGCTCGTCATCAAGATAGCGATGCTCATAGCACCATGCGATGACGCGGTCATAATCTTCCGCGGTGGCATCAATCTCTTCCGGGCCGTTTTTACTCATCACCGGTGCCGACAGTTTTCGCCGCAGCTCCTGTTCACTGTGGTCACGAACGGCCAGGATGCGCACCGCGCGATCCAGTAGGCGTGCATACGCGGGTCGACGTGTTGTCGGTTCACTCATAAAAAACCTGCTGATTCAGAAATGCAAAAAGGGCCGCATCAGCAGCCCTTCATTGTTAAACGAAAGAATTAAAAGTCTTCGTTAGTTTCTTCAGCATCCGCGCTATCAACCGCGAAATCTGGCGTGGAGTCCTGGTTGTTCAGCAGAAGCTCACGTACCTTCTTCTCGATCTCTTTCGCCGCAGCCGGGTTCTCTTTCAGCCAGGAGATGGCATTCGCTTTACCCTGACCAATCTTGTCACCGTTGTAGCTGTACCAGGCGCCCGCTTTTTCAATCAGCTTCTCTTTCACGCCCAGGTCAACCAGCTCACCGAAGAAGTTAATACCTTCGCCGTAGAGGATCTGGAACTCGGCCTGCTTGAACGGCGCAGCGATTTTGTTCTTCACAACCTTCACGCGGGTTTCGCTACCCACCACGTTCTCGCCCTCTTTCACCGCGCCGATACGACGGATATCCAGACGGACAGAGGCGTAGAATTTCAGTGCGTTACCCCCGGTCGTGGTTTCCGGGTTACCGAACATCACACCAATTTTCATACGGATCTGGTTGATGAAGATCAGCAGCGTGTTGGACTGCTTCAGGTTACCGGCCAGCTTACGCATCGCCTGGCTCATCATACGTGCCGCGAGACCCATGTGAGAGTCGCCGATTTCACCTTCGATTTCGGCTTTTGGCGTCAGTGCGGCAACGGAGTCGACCACGATAACGTCAACGGCACCAGAACGCGCCAGCGCGTCACAAATTTCCAGCGCCTGCTCACCGGTGTCCGGCTGAGAACACAGCAGGTTGTCGATATCTACACCCAGTTTGCGGGCATAAACAGGGTCCAGCGCGTGCTCGGCATCGATAAACGCACAGGTTTTACCTTCGCGCTGTGCCGCGGCAATCACCTGCAGCGTCAGGGTGGTTTTACCGGAGGACTCTGGCCCGTAGATTTCTACGATACGGCCCATAGGCAGACCGCCAGCGCCCAGCGCGATATCCAGAGAAAGCGAACCGGTGGAGATGGTTTCCACATCCATGGAACGGTCTTCACCCAGGCGCATGATGGAGCCTTTACCGAATTGCTTTTCGATCTGGCCCAGTGCTGCCGCCAACGCTTTCTGTTTGTTTTCGTCGATAGCCATTATTACTCCTGTCATGCCGGGAGAAGCGACTGTGCTTCACCGTGGATTTCTGTTCTGTTGGTGCAATTATACTGTATGGTCATACAGTATCAAGTGTTTTGTAGAAATTGTTGCCAGAGCGTTTTTAACGCATAAACGGTTGCCTGACGACGCACGCTTTCGCGATCGCCGCTGAAGCACTCCCGACGGGTGATCCCTTCCCCTTTGGACGTGGCGAACCCAAACCAGACGGTGCCAACAGGCTTCACGTCGCTGCCGCCGTCCGGGCCCGCAATGCCGCTAATGGAAATCGCGTAATCTGCACGCGCCGCTTTGAGCGCACCAATGGCCATCTCGATCACTACCGGTTCGCTGACCGCGCCGTGCTGTTCCAGTGTGGATTCGCGCACGCCAATCATCTGTGCTTTAGCTTCGTTACTGTAGGTCACAAAACCGCGTTCAAACCAGGCGGAACTGCCGGCAATATCGGTAATCGCTTTCGCCACCCAGCCGCCGGTGCAGGACTCCGCAGTGGTGATTGTCGCGCCACGCTGCTTCAGCGCAAGGCCCACTATCTCGCTAAGCTGCATCAATTCATGATCAGTCATTCTCGCTCCAGGCATCAGAAAAACGTGCTGCACAAGATAGCACTTTCTCGTCAGATGTGGGGATGCACTTCAGGTTTTACGAGGGGGCTTCAGAAAAAAGCCGGTACGGACGCACCGGCGGTGGAAAGGTTATTTCATGCTGTCAGCGAGAGTGTTCACATTGTGGCGAAACGCCTTAACGTAGGTGTCTGCCACCCCGCCTTTTGCCGACAACGCTTCCGGATAAAGTTCGCCCCCAGGCTGCGCGCCCGTCGCCGACGCAATCTGTTTAACCAGACGCGGATCGAGCTGATTTTCCATAAACCAGGTTTTTACGCCGTCGGCTTTGATCTGATTGATAATCTCAGCCACCTGCGCCGCGCTGGCTTCGCTCTCAGACGACAGCCCCTGCGGCGCCATAAACGTCACGCCGTAGGCGCGGCTGAAATAGCCGAACGCATCATGGCTGGTCAGGACCTTGCGCTTATCCTTCGGGATCGCGCTAAAACGCGTTTTAGCCCAGCTATCCAGCTGGTTAAGCTGCGTGATATAGGGTTTACCGGAGGCTTCCAGCGCGGTTTTGTCCTGCGGATCGGCTTTCACCAGCCCGTTCAGAATATTTTGCGCATACAGCGCCCCGTTCGCCGCGCTGTTCCACGCGTGCGGATCGGTCACGGTCTTTCCATCTTCCTCAAGCGTGTGGGTTTTCACCCCGGTTGAGGCGACGACCAGCTGTCCTTTGAACCCGGAGGCTTTCACCAGACGGTCAAGCCAGCCCTCCAGCCCCAGGCCGTTCACTACCACCACATCGGCCTTGCTCAGCGCCGCGCTGTCTTTCGGCGACGGTTCGAAGGTATGCGGATCGCCGTCCGGCCCGACCAGCGTCGTCACCTTCACATGGTCACCGCCCACCTCCTGGGTGATGTCCCCCAGTATCGAAAAGCTGGTGACCACATTCAGCGTTTTCGCCATCACGCCGTGCGACATCATCCCCAGCGCGAGTGCCACTACTAATCCTGTACGTTTCATCGTTTCCCCTTGCGTTAAAAATACGCCCGCAGACTGCCAGCGAGCCTGCTTCGCGTACCCAATAAAATGGAAATAAAGAACAGCGCGCTGGCGGTGAGCACAATGGATGGCCCGGCCGGTAGACTCATCGCCCAGGAAAGGCTCAGCCCCAGCCATGCGCAGAAAATACCGCTGATACCCGCCATCAGGAGTAACGCCGGTAGCGTGCGTACCCAGCATCGTGCCGCCACGGCCGGCAGCATCATCAGCCCGACGGCCATCAGCGTGCCGAGCACCTGAAAACCGGCCACCAGGTTAAGGACCAGCAGCGCCAGAAACAGTCCGTGCAGCAGGCCGGGCAGACAGCGGGCGTTCACCTGTAGCCAGGCGGTGTCAAACGCTTCGGTAACCAGTCCGCGATAAAACATTGCCAGCACGATAAGGGTGAACATACACACGCCCGTGACAAACAGCGCGGCGTCGTTGTCCACGGCGAGGATGGAGCCAAACAGCAGATGCAGCAGATCGACATTCGACCCGCGAAGCGACACCAGCGTGACCCCCAGCGCCAGTGAGCCAAGATAAAACCCGGCAAAGCTGGCATCTTCTTTCAGCGGCGTGCGGCGACTGACCAGGCCGGCCAGCAGCGCCACGGTAATTCCCGCGATAAAACCGCCGATACTCATCGCCAGCAGCGACATGCCGCTGAGCAAATAGCCCACGGCAACACCCGGTAAAATGGCGTGAGAAAGAGCATCGCCCATCAGGCTCATCCGGCGCAGCTGAAGAAACACGCCAAGCGCGGTAGTGCTGACGGAGAGCGCCAGGCAAACCACCAGCGCGCGACGCATAAAGCCGTACTCAATAAACGGCTGAAAAAAGAGATGCCAGATCATGCCACCCTCACCCGCTCGGTTTTCCACTGGGGAACGTCAGCATCCAGCCGCAACGTCTGCGGGAAATGGCGCGACACGCGCTCGCTGTCGTGCAGTACCGCGAGCAGCGTTTGCCCCTGCATATACATCTCCAGCATCACATCCATCAGCACGTTGCAGGTGGCCTCATCGACCCCGGTAAAGGGTTCATCCAGCATCACCAGCGGCGCCTGCTGCACCAGGACGCGAGCAAACAGCATGCGCTGGAACTGGCCGCCGGAGAGCTCATCGATGGTGGATAACGCCATGGATGCCAGCCCAACGCGCTCAAGCGCACTGGCAATGCGCAGCCGCGTTTCGCGACGAAACCCGGAGAAAAGCGAAATGCCCGGCCAGCAGCCCATGCTTACGACGTCCTGCACGGTCAGCGGAAACTGCGCCTCCAGCGCGTGACGCTGTGCCAGCCAGCCGATTACCGGACGCTTACCCTGCCAGCGGAAGCCACCGCTGACGGGCGGGATAAATCCCGCCAGCGTTTTCAGCAGCGTGGATTTCCCGCAGCCGTTAGCGCCGATAATGGCGGTCATGCTTCCGCGCTCAATCGTGCCCGAGAGGGGTCGCGTAACGGGCAGGCGTTCATAACCCGCGACCAGTTCATTCATCACGATCATGGCAATGCCACCGCCCAGCGCACGGCCAGCCCGATAAAGACAACAAGCACCAGCGCCAGCAAAAGCCGGACCAGAGCAGACAGAGAAAAAAGGGACGTTGACATGTCGACACCGCATTAAATGTTATAACATAACAATAATAAAAGACGGTTAAGATGTAAATGGAGGGTTTAAAAGGGAGTGTGGCGAAATGTTTCTGCAAAACTTCCCTCTCCCGTGGGAGAGGGTCAGGGTGAGGGGCATCAGGCCGCACCGTGCGCGCAGCCATGCCGGGTGGCGGCGTTGCCTTACCCGGCCTACCCGTCGGAGCAGCTTACTGACTAAACGGTGACGCCGCCGGCACGCGGGCCTGGGATACAGCCAGCCCCAGCTGCCATACGGCCATCGCATAGTGAGTGCTGTGGTTATAGCGGGTAATGGTGTAGAAGTTCGGCAGGCCGTACCAGTACTGATAGCCCGTTCCGACATCCAGACGCAGCAGGCTCGCCTGTTGCGCATTACCCAGCGGCTGCGTTGGCGTTAAGCCTGCCGCGGTCAGCTGCGAAATGCTGTAGTTGGTTTTGAAGCCATTTTCCAGCCCCGGCGCCTGACCGTTCGCCTGCACCGCCACCTGGCCGCCCGGCACCCAGCCGTGCGCTTTGAAGTAGTTCGCCACGCTGCCGATGGCATCCACCGGATCCCACAGGTTGATGTGACCATCTCCGTTAAAGTCGACGGCATACTGTTTATAGGACGACGGCATAAACTGGCCGTAGCCCATCGCGCCGGCAAACGACCCTTTCAGATCGAGCGGATCGTCCTGCTCGTTGCGCGCCATCAGCAGGAAGGTTTCCAGCTCGGAAGAGAAATACTCCGCGCGGCGCGGGTAGTTAAAGGAGAGCGTCGCCAGCGCATCCAGGATGCGGGTTTTACCCATCACGCGGCCCCAGCGGGTTTCCACGCCAATAATCCCGACAATGATTTCAGGCGGTACGCCGTACACCTGCCACGCGCGGTTGAGCGCATCTTCATACTGATTCCAGAACACCACGCCGTTTTGCACGTTGTCCGGGGTAATAAACTGTTTGCGATAGCGCAGCCACGCGCCGTTTGGCCCGCTCGGCACCTGAGCCGTCGGCGCCTGCCTGTCCATCAGGCGCAGCACGTAGTCCAGACGCTTGGCCTGAGACAAAATTTCGTGCAGCTGCTGTCTGTCAAAGCCGTGTTTGCTCACCATTTTATCGATGAACTGCTCGGCCGCCGGGTTATTCGCGAAGTCGCCGCCCATCTGCATCATATTGTGCTGCGGCTCCAGCAGGAATCCTCCGGAAGGCGCGCCCGCCGTTTGCTGAACGGCTTCGGTCTTAGGTTTGCTACTACAGGCAGACAGCAGAATAAGCGCAGGCAACAGCGCTGCATAACGACGCTTGAACATGAGACATCCATTTAACGGGTTCGATAAGAACCCAGTATGGTAAAGCATCCGCAACACCTCAAGGAAGCGGTACGCACCTCCCCCACGCAAATCCGCGCTTTTTTACACCGAAAATCATTCACCACGTCAATTAACTTTCAAAATAATCCATTTTTCTTTCATTGTGAGATCTAACTAACACTTTAAAATCTTTCAAAGTGATTATTATTAGCCGCAGATAGACAAAAACAAACGCCCCACAGGAGAGAAGAATGATAGAAACCATCACCCACGGCGCCGAGTGGTTCATCGGGCTGTTTCAGAAAGGCGGAGAAGTGTTCACCGGCATGGTGACCGGGATCCTGCCCCTGCTGATCAGCCTGCTGGTGATCATGAACGCGCTGATCAACTTTATCGGCCAGCAGCGTATTGAACGCTTCGCCCAGCGCTGTGCCGGGAATCCGCTGTCCCGCTACCTGATACTGCCCTTTATCGGCACCTTCGTGTTCTGCAACCCGATGACCTTAAGCCTCGGTCGCTTTATGCCAGAGAAGTACAAGCCGAGCTATTACGCAGCCGCCTCCTACAGCTGCCATTCGATGAACGGCCTGTTCCCGCACATTAACCCCGGCGAGCTGTTTGTGTATCTCGGGATCGCCAGCGGTCTCACCACGCTTGGCCTGCCGCTCGGCCCGCTGGCGGTGAGCTACCTGCTGGTCGGCCTGGTCACCAACTTTTTCCGCGGCTGGGTGACGGACCTCACCACCGCCATTTTTGAGAAAAAAATGGGCATCCAGCTTGAACAGAAAGTCCATCTTTCAGGAGCCGCAGCATGAACCGGATCCGCATTGAGAAAGGCACGGGCGGCTGGGGCGGCCCGCTGGAGTTCGACGCCACCGAAGGCAAAAAGATTGTTTACATCACCGCGGGGACGCGCCCGGCGATCGTCGACAGGCTGCGCGAGCTAACCGGCTGGGAAGCGGTCGACGGCTTCAAGGAAGGGGAACCGCCGGAGGCGGAAATCGGCGTGGCGGTGATCGACTGCGGCGGCACGCTGCGCTGCGGCATCTACCCGAAGCGCCGCATTCCAACGGTGAACATTCACTCCACCGGAAAATCCGGCCCGCTGGCGCAGTACATTCTTGAAGACATTTATGTCTCGGGCGTGAAGGAGGACAACATCGCGCTGGTGAATGGGACTCCCGCGCCGCAAAAAGAGGCCCCGCGCGAGTACGACACCAGCAAGAAAATCACCGAGCAGAGCGACGGCCTGCTGGCGAAGGTCGGGATGGGCATGGGTTCCGCCGTGGCGGTGCTGTTCCAGTCCGGGCGCGACACCATCGACACGGTGCTGAAGACCATTCTGCCGTTTATGGCGTTCGTCTCGGCGCTGATCGGCATCATCATGGCCTCCGGCCTGGGCGACTGGATTGCCCACGGCCTCGCCCCGCTCGCCAGCCACCCGCTCGGCCTGGTGACGCTGGCGCTGATCTGCTCCTTCCCGCTGCTGTCGCCGTTCCTCGGCCCGGGCGCGGTGATTGCCCAGGTCATCGGCGTGCTGATTGGCGTGCAGATTGGTCTGGGGAACATCCCTCCGCACCTCGCCCTGCCCGCCCTGTTTGCCATTAACGCCCAGGCGGCGTGCGATTTCATCCCCGTGGGGCTGTCGCTGGCCGAAGCGCGCCAGGACACCGTGCGCGTGGGCGTGCCGTCCGTGCTGGTCAGCCGCTTCCTGACGGGCGCGCCGACGGTGCTGATTGCCTGGTTTGTCTCCGGCTTTATTTATCAATAAGAGGTTCCTGCCATGACCGTGATTTACCAGACCACCATTACCCGCATCGGCCAGAGCGCCGCCGACGCGCTGAGCGACCAGATGCTAATCACCTTCCGCGAAGGGGCGCCTGCGGATATCGAAGAGTTTTGCTTTATCCACTGCCACGGCGAGCTGAAGGGCGAGCTGAAGGCAGGAAGCCAGCTGGAGCTGGGCGAGGCACGCTATGCCGTCACCGCCGTCGGCGACGTCGCTGAACAAAACCTGCGCGAGCTGGGCCACATCACCCTGCGTTTCGACGGCCAGCCGCAGGCGGAGTATCCCGGCACGGTTCACGTCGATGGTCCGGTTCCGCAGGCTGTCACCCCAGGCTGCACGTTAAAATTTGTTGCGTAATTAAGGAGAAACACATGAGTCAGGTTGCCGTTGTCATTGGTGGAGGACAAACCTTAGGCGAGTTCCTCTGCCGTGGGCTTGCCGCAGAAGGTTACCGCGTGGCGGTAGTGGACATTCAGAGTGAAAAAGCCGCCCGCGTGGCGGATACCATCAACACCGAGTTTGGCGAAGGGATGGCGTACGGGTTTGGTGCCGACGCCACCAGCGAGCAGAGCGTGATGGCGCTGGCCCGCGGCGTGGACGAGATTTTTGGACGCACCGACCTGCTGGTCTACAGCGCGGGGATTGCGAAAGCGGCCTTTATCAGCGATTTCGAACTGGGGGATTTTGACCGCTCGCTGCAGGTGAATCTGGTGGGCTATTTCCTCTGCGCCCGCGAGTTTTCCCGTCTGATGATCCGCGACGGCATTCAGGGGCGCATCATTCAGATCAACTCAAAATCTGGGAAGGTGGGCAGCAAGCACAACTCCGGCTACAGCGCGGCGAAGTTTGGCGGCGTGGGGCTGACGCAGTCTCTGGCGCTGGATCTGGCCGAATACGGCATTACCGTGCATTCGCTGATGCTGGGCAACCTGCTGAAATCGCCGATGTTCCAGTCCCTGCTGCCGCAGTACGCCACCAAGCTCGGCATCAAAGCGGAAGAAGTGGAGCAGTACTACATCGATAAAGTGCCGCTCAAGCGCGGGTGCGATTACCAGGACGTGCTGAACATGCTGCTGTTTTACGCCAGCCCGAAAGCCTCGTACTGCACCGGACAGTCGATTAACGTCACCGGTGGGCAGGTGATGTTCTGATCGAGCGGCCTGATGCCCTCACCCTAACCCTCTCCCACAGGGAGAGGGAATACAATAAGGAGCCTATATGGTCACCGCACTCATCACCGTTGCCGCCCTCGCCTGGCTCTGCCAGATGGCGTTCGGCGGCTGGCAAATCCACCAGTTTAACCGCGCGTTTGATGCCCTGTGTCAGAAAGGTCGCGTCGGAGTCGGACGTTCCGGCGGACGCTTCAAACCGCGGGTCGTCGTGGCTATTGCGCTGGATGAAAACAATAACGTCTGCGATTCACTGCTCATGCGCGGCATGACCGTCTTTGCCCGTCCGGTGAAAATCCAGGCAATTAACGGCATTTCGTTGCAGGAATTGCAGCCTGATGTGATCTTTCCCCATGATCCACTCTGTCAGAATGCACTATCATTAGCGCTTAATCTGAAACATGGATAATTTCGTTGTGAAAGCTATAGACTTGCGAAATTATCATTTCGCAACCTAAGGAACGAAGCGCCTATGAAACCTCGTCAGCGGCAGGCGGCCATTCTCGAACATCTGCAAAAGCAGGGAAAATGTTCGGTAGAGGATCTGGCCCACTACTTTGACACCACCGGCACGACAATACGCAAGGACCTGGTATTGCTCGAAAACTCTGGCGCCGTCATTCGAACCTACGGCGGCGTGGTGCTCAATAAGGATGAAGCGGACCCGCCTATCGATCACAAAACGCTGATCAACACCCACCAGAAGGCGCTGATTGCCGAAGCGGCGGTGAAATTTATCCACGATGGCGACTCCATCATCCTGGATGCCGGCAGTACCGTCCTGCAGATGATCCCGCTGCTCAGCCGCTTTAACAACATCACGGTGATGACCAACAGCCTGCACATCGTCAACGCCCTGTCGGAATTCGACAGCGAGCAGACCATCCTGATGCCCGGCGGCACCTTTCGCAAAAAATCCGCCTCATTTCACGGACAGCTGGCGGAGAACGCCTTCGACCACTTCAGCTTTGATAAACTGTTCATGGGCACCGACGGCATCGATCTGAACGCGGGCGTCACGACGTTCAACGAGGTGTTCAGCGTCAGTAAAGCCATGTGCAACGCCGCGCGGGAAGTAATTTTAATGGCAGACTCGTCGAAGTTTGGCCGTAAAAGCCCCAACATTGTCTGTAGCCTGGAAAGCGTCGACAAGCTGATTACCGACGCGGGTATCGATCCGGCGTTCAGGAAAGCGCTGGAAGAGAAAGGCATCGACGTGATCGTAACCGGAGAGAGAGATGAGTGATTTTCTGTTAGAAACGGGCCGCCAGACGCTGATGCTGGAGCTGCAGGAAGCCAGCCGCCTGCCGGAACGTCTGGGCGAGGATTTTGTCCGTGCCGCCAACACCATTATCCACTGCGAAGGCAAAGTGATCGTGGCGGGCATCGGTAAATCCGGCCACATCGGCAAAAAGATTGCCGCGACGCTGGCCAGCACCGGCACCCCGGCTTTCTTCGTGCATCCTGCAGAGGCGCTGCACGGCGATCTGGGAATGATTGAAAGCCGCGACGTGATGCTGTTTATCTCCTACTCCGGTTCGGCGAAAGAGCTGGATCTCATTATTCCGCGCCTGCAGGAAAAATCGGTCGCCCTGCTGGCGATGACCGGGAAATCCCGCTCGCCCCTGGCGCTGGCCGCCAAAGCGACGCTGGATATTTCCGTTGAGCGTGAAGCCTGTCCGATGCACCTCGCCCCCACCTCCAGCACCGTGAATACCCTGATGATGGGCGACGCGCTGGCGATGGCGGTAATGCAGGCGCGCGGGTTTAACGAAGAAGATTTCGCCCGCTCGCATCCGGCGGGGGCGCTCGGGGCGCGCCTGCTCAACAAGGTCCACCACCTGATGCGCACAGAAGATGCGATTCCACAGGTCAAACTCAATACCAGCGTCATGGACGCGATGCTGGAGCTCAGCCGCACCGGTCTGGGGCTGGTGGCGGTGTGCGACGACGACGGGTACGTCAAAGGCGTATTCACTGACGGCGACCTGCGCCGCTGGCTGGTGGGCGGTGGCAAGCTGGAAACCAAAGTGTCGGACGCCATGACCCAGGGCGGGCTGACGCTGAACGCCGAGAGCCGCGCCATTGAAGCCAAAGAGGTGCTGATGAAGCGCAAAATCACCGCCGCACCGGTGGTGGATGACGCCGGCAGGCTGTGCGGCGCCATCAACCTGCAGGATTTCTATCAGGCCGGGATTATCTAACCCTTCAGCCCGAGACGCTTCGCCAGCCGGTGCAGGTTGGCGACGTCCATCTCCAGCGCCCGGGCGCACGCCGCCCAGTTGCGGTTATTCTGATCCAGCGCGCGGATAATCATCTGACGCTGAAACGTCTCCGTGGCTTCACGCAGATTTTCATTCGCTATTTCTGGCGCCGCCTGCACGACAGCCGGTGCGGTTTCATCCTGCAGCGAAAAATGCCGCGCGTGGATCACCACTTCGTCACCCGAGCGCGTCGCCCGCGCCAGTACCACCGCACGGTGGATCGCATGCTCCAGCTCGCGCACGTTGCCCGGCCAGCCGTAGCTCAACAGATGCGCCCTCGCCCCCGGGCTCAGCACCACGCGGGAAAGCCCCATCCGGAGACGGCACTGCTCGCAGAAATAGCCCGCCAGCAGCACCACGTCGTCCCCGCGCTCGCGCAGCGGCGGCACGGTAAGTGGGAACACGCTCAGGCGGTGGAACAGGTCGGCGCGGAACTGCCCGGCCAGCACCGCTTCACGCAGGTCACGGTTGGTCGCCGCCAGCACGCGAACGTCCACTCTGTGACTGCGGTCATCCCCCACGCGCTGGATGTCGCCGTACTGCAGCACGCGCAGCAGCTTGGCCTGTAACGAAAGGGAAAGCTCACCAATCTCATCCAGAAACAGCGTGCCGTTATCGGCCATTTCAAACTTGCCGCTGCGGTTGCTGATGGCCCCGGTAAACGCTCCCTTAACGTGACCAAACAGCTCGCTTTCCGCCACGCTCTCCGGCAGCGCGGCGCAGTTGAGGTACACCAGCGGGTTAATCGCGCGCGGCGAGGCTTCGTGAATGGATTTCGCCACCAGCTCCTTGCCGGTGCCGGTCTCCCCGAAGATCAGCACGTTCAAATCGGACGCGGCAACAATCTCAATCTCTTTTTTGAGCTGAGCCATGCCCGGCGAGAGGCCAATCATCTCTGTGTGCGTTATCTGCTCAAACGCCGCCGGGCTGCCGGGAAGAATATTCTGGCTCTCCAGCTGTTCAATCAGCAGCGCGTTGTTAAGCGCCCCGGCGGCCAGCGCCGCAATGAGGCGCAACTCTTCATCGCTGAAAGTATCGAACTGGTCCGGCGACAGGCCGTCGAGGGTCAGCGCCCCAATCAGGTTTTGCCCGGCAAACAGCGGCAGGCCGATACAGGCGTGCACCTTCAGGCTCTCCTGGCCGGGAATAAGCCCGTCGTACGGATCGGGCAAGTCGCTGTCCGCCGGGAAGCGCACCACGTCACCCGCGCGGGCGATAGTTTCCAGACGCGGATGGCCTTCAAGGGTAAAGCGCCGTCCGAGCACGTCCTTCGCCAGCCCGTCGATCGCCAGGGGAATAAACTGCCGTCCTTCGTAGCGCAGCAGCGCCGAGGCGTCGCACGCCAGCACGTGGCGCAGCGTGGAGATCAGCCGCTGAAAGCGGTCCTGATGGCCGATACCGGTTTGCAGCTCAATGGCGATCTTCGCCAGCACGTCTACGGAAAAGCTCATGTCTGCCTCGCTGTCATTTTGACAATGCATGTTGTCATAATGACACTGTTTTGAGTAGTCATAATGACTACCAATTACGGATCATAAAAAAATTAATTAAGTAAAATCAATAAATTAAAAGTTGGCACGCAACTTGATAAAAGCAAACCATCTTATTTGAAAATGCTGTATTACGTAGAGGTTGCTATGTCTATTCTGGTTAAAAATAACATTCATTGGGTCGGTCAACGTGACTGGGAAGTGCGCGATTTCCACGGGACGGAATACAAAACGCTGCGCGGCAGCAGCTACAACAGCTATCTCATCCGCGAAGGAAAAAACGTGCTGATCGATACCGTCGATCACAAGTTCAGCCGCGAGTTCGTGCAGAACCTGCGCAGCGAAATCGATCTCGACGCCATCGATTACATCATCATCAACCACGCGGAAGAAGATCACGCCGGGGCGCTGACCGAGCTGATGTCTTACATCCCGAACACACCTGTCTACTGCACCACCAACGCCATCGACTCGATCAACGGCCACCACCACCATCCGGAGTGGAACTTCCACACCGTGAAAACCGGCGACGCGCTGGATATCGGTAATGGCAAGCAGCTGATCTTCGTGGAAACCCCGATGCTGCACTGGCCGGACAGCATGATGACCTACATGACCGGTGACGCGGTGCTGTTCAGCAACGACGCCTTCGGCCAGCACTACTGCGACGAACGTTTGTTTAATGACGAAGTGGATCAGACAGAGCTGTTCGAGCAGTGCCAGCGGTACTATGCCAACATCCTGACCCCGTTCAGCCGCCTGGTCACGCCAAAAATCACCGAAATCCTCGGCTTCAACCTGCCGGTGGAGATGATTGCCACCTCCCACGGCGTGGTGTGGCGTGAAAACCCCACCCAGATCGTCGAGCTGTACCTGAAGTGGGCGGCGGACTATCAGGAAGACCGCATCACTATTTTCTACGACACCATGTCCAACAACACCCGCATGATGGCGGACGCCATTGCCCAGGGCATCAACGAAGTGGACCCGAACGTGGCGGTGAAAATCTTCAATGTGGCGCGCAGCGATAAGAATGAGGTGTTAACCAACGTGTTCCGCTCTAAGGGCGTGCTGGTGGGCACCTCCACCATGAACAACGTGATGATGCCGAAAATTGCCGGTCTGGTAGAAGAGATGACAGGCCTGCGCTTCCGTAACAAACGCGCCAGCGCCTTTGGCTCCCACGGCTGGAGCGGCGGCGCGGTAGACCGCCTCTCCACCCGCTTACAGGATGCGGGCTTTGAGATGTCCATGAGCCTGAAGGCCAAGTGGCGCCCGGATATCGACGCCCTGGAGATCTGTCGCCAGCACGGTCGCGACATTGCCCGTCAGTGGGCGCTCGCTCCGCTGCCGGAAGTGGCGGCAAAAGCACCCGAACAGCAGGAAGCCTGCGCCTGTGCCGCCGCGGCAGCCGCCGATCTCGGCCCGCGCATGCAGTGCAGCGTCTGCCAGTGGATTTACGATCCTGACCTGGGCGAACCGCTGCAGGATGTTGCCCCGGGCACGCCGTGGCGCGACGTGCCGGACAATTTCCTCTGCCCGGAATGTTCCCTCGGTAAGGACGTCTTTGACGAACTGGGTACGGAGGCAAAATGAGCAACGGTATCGTCATCATCGGCTCGGGCTTTGCCGCCCGTCAGCTGGTGAAAAACATCCGCAAGCAAGATGCCAGCGTGCCGCTGACGGTGATTGCCGCCGACAGCATGGACGAGTACAACAAGCCTGATCTAAGCCACGTCATCAGCCAGAATCAGCGCGCCGAAGACCTCACCCGCCAGACGGCGGGGGAGTTCGCTGAACAGTTCAACCTGCGTCTGTTTCCGTACACCTGGGTCACCGATATCGACGCCGCCGCCCGCGTGGTGAAAGCAAAAGAGAAGACCTGGCAGTACGACAGGCTGGTGCTGGCCACGGGTGCCTCTGCTTTCGTGCCGCCGATTGAGGGGCACGAGCTG
The DNA here is from genome assembly GCF_055817355.1 of Enterobacter sp. PL_is379. Classification (NCBI taxonomy): domain Bacteria; kingdom Pseudomonadati; phylum Pseudomonadota; class Gammaproteobacteria; order Enterobacterales; family Enterobacteriaceae; genus Enterobacter; species Enterobacter sp. PL_is379. The sequence continues at coordinate 373,729 of NZ_JBVPGT010000031.1, read as the reverse complement.
ATGCTCACCCTCAACAGCCAGCAGGCGTATCAGGCCAGCGAAACGGCGCTTCGCGACGCACAGCGGGTAATGATTGTCGGCGGGGGGCTGATCGGCACCGAGCTGGCGATGGATTTCTGCCGGGCGGGCAAATCGGTGACCCTGGTCGACCATGCGGCGAGCATTCTGTCGGCGCTGATGCCCGCAGAAGTAAGCAGTCGCTTACAGCATCGTCTGACCGACATGGGGGTGCATCTGCTGCTGAAATCGCAGCTGCAAAGCCTGCGCAAAACCGAAGGCGGTATTCGTGCCACGCTCGACCGCAGCCGCAGCATTGAGGTGGATGTGGTTATCGCGGCGACGGGCCTGCGCCCGGAAACTGCGCTGGCGCATCGTGCAGGCGCCGAAACAGGCCGTGGCGTGAAGGTAAATAGCTACCTTCAAACCACGCAGCCCGATATTTACGCGTTAGGCGACTGCGCTGAAATCAACGGTCAGGTGCTGCCTTTCCTGCAGCCGATACAGCTGAGCGCCATGTATCTGGCGAAAAACCTGCTCGGCGGCAGCGCACCGCTGAAACTCCCCGCCATGCTGGTGAAGGTTAAAACGCCAGAGTTACCGTTGCATCTTGCGGGGGAGACGCAGCGCATGGATCTGAGCTGGCAGATTGCCATTGAACCTCACGGAATGGTTGCACGCGGCTCTGACGCCGAAGGTCAGGTACGCGCCTTTGTGGTTAGCGAAGATCGGATGAAGGAGGCTTTCGCTCTGCTGAAATCGCTGCCCGCGTAACCCGTAATCTCTTGCCACGCTCACTTAACCATTGGATTATATTATCCGTAGCCCCGATGTCCCGGGGCTTTTTTTTGCGAATTCTATTCAGGACATAAATACAAATAAGATAAATCATCACCATTAATCCCTTAACCATTACATCCATCAATATTTAAATACGGAACACCTGATAAACACCAGCCTGTTTTATTTCCTGTTTTCGGCTTATCCTAAAAATAGACCCATTAGCCGGAGACATCCCATGACCACCTTTAGCAAAGAACTCAACTACCTTTCCGCCTATTTTAAACAGGCTAAAAAATCAGAACATATTTTGTTTCGCTGGCTCTACCTCAGCCCGGAGGCGCGCATAGAGCGCCTGCGAGAACTGATGATGCCGGTGAGTAAACGTGATAACTGAAGCACGACCAGGTTAAAACCGGAACAAATTAGTTACTTCATCATTGTTTATGCCGTGAACAATTCGCTGATAAAATATAATAAAAATTAATTTATTCCGCATCACATTTTTATTACAGGGACTTTCGCATTAAAATAAAAGGTGTTATTTTTCGTCGTGAATTAAGTCCTTTTTGGAATCCACTCTCATGAACGCATTTAGTTATCTGCAACGTCTGGGTAAAGCCCTGATGTTGCCAATCGCCACCCTGCCCGTTGCAGCGATATTATTACGCCTCGGGCAGCCTGATGTTTTTAATATTCCGTTTATAGCCAGCGCCGGTGGCGGTATCTTTGACAGTCTACCTTTGTTGTTTGCCTTAGGGATCGCCATTGGTCTGGCAAAAGACAACGCCGGTGCTGCAGCCCTCGCAGGGGCGGTGGGTTTTCTGGTGCTTACCAAAGCCACGGCCGTCATAAACTCATCCATTAACATGTCCTTCTTCGCCGGGATCATTGCCGGTGTCGTCGCGGGTCACTGCTACAACCGTTTCTCAAACACCAAACTTCCGGACTTTCTCGCCTTCTTTGCGGGCAAACGCCTGGTGCCGATCGTAACCGGGCTTATTTGCCTGTTCATCGCCTGGATTTGCGGGTATGTCTGGCCTTCCGTGCAGCATGGTATTGATACCTTCAGCCTGTTTGTCTCCCGCAGCGGCGAACCGGGATGGTTTATTTATGGTGTCCTGAACCGCGCGCTAATCCCCTTCGGTTTGCATTACATTCTGCACTCCGTCTTCTGGTTTAGTCTCGGCGACTGCCTGAAAGTGACTTACGATGCCGCCAGCGCGGTACACAATATCTGTCTGGCCCCTGACGTGGTAAAAGGGCTGGTGGTTGGCGGTGCTGTACCGGGTATTGACGGTTCCAGCATCACGCAGATTGCAACCGACCTGACCCGTGGCGACCTTAACCGCTTCTTTGCCGGTGACCCGCATGCAGGCGTTTACATGGCCTGGGCTTACCCGATCTTTATGGGAGGCCTGCCGGGTGCTGCGCTGGCGATGTATTTCGCCGCACCGAAAGCACGTCGCGCTACCGTAGGGGGGATGCTGCTTTCCGTGGCTCTGACCGCTTTCCTGACCGGCATTACCGAGCCCATCGAGTTCTCCTTCCTGTTCCTTGCCCCTGCTCTGTATGCGCTGCATGCGGTACTGGCGGGCGTGAGCATGGTGATCACCAACAGCCTCGGCGTACTGCACGGTTTTGGTTTCTCTGCCGGGCTTATCGACTTCGTTCTCAACTGGGGACTGGCTACTAAGCCGTGGATCCTGATCCCACTGATCGTGCTGTTCTTCGCGATATACTTTGTCGTATTCACCTTCGCGATCCGCTTCTTTAAGCTGAAAACGCCGGGCCGCGAAGACGACGAGGCTGTAGCGGGTAATTCTGACGATCAAAGCGAAGCCATCGCACAATACATCGCGGCACTGGGTGGCAAAGGCAACCTCAGGATTGTCGATGCCTGCATTACCCGCCTGCGCCTGACGCTCGTTGATAACAGCGTGCTGGATGAGACCGTGCTGAAATCGCTGGGCGCGAAAGGTATTCTCAAAATGGGTACGCAGAATGCGCAGGTTATTCTGGGCCCACAGGCAGAAAGCATTGCGCTAAAGATTCGGGCACAGCTTGAAATCTGACGCTGCATAATCCGGTTCCCTCTCCGCCCTGGAGGGGGAACAAAACCGGAACACTTTATCAATCCAGACCTTAATTATTCCGCAAAAAAACCTACACTCTCAGCATCCACCTTTTATCCTGGGTACGTCGACATGCGCCAGCTTCAGAAAATCCGTCAGTATCAACGGCTTTATCAACACTATGGCGCAGAGCCAAAACCGACGACTATTGCTGAAGTCGCCGAGGTGGCGCTGTGCAGTGAACGTCATGCACGTACCCTGTTGCGCCAGCTGGCGCAGAGCGGATGGTTAAGCTGGAATGCTCAGCCGGGACGGGGACATCGCGCCATCTTGCACTGCCTGACAACCACCAGCGAACTCAGCGCCCCTCTGATGCACGCCTGCCTGGAGAAGGGGGATTACCAGAGCGCGCTGCAGCTGGCTGATGGTGATCCAGCAAGCCTGCATCACATCATCACACCCTTTTTAGGCGGAAAGTGGCTTAAGCACCAGCCAACCCTGCGCATTCCCTGGTATCGTCCACTGACGTCGCTTCATCCGGCGCTTCAGCGTCGTCGCGCTGAGCAGCACATTATCTGCGCCGTACACGCGGGATTAACGCGCTATATGCCCGGTCAGCCGCATCCAGTACCTGATCTAGCCCATCACTGGGAATTCAACGAAGACAAACGCCGCTGGCGTTTTTACCTGCGCAGCGGTGCGCACTGGCACAATGGGCAAGCTATCAGCGATGAAGATATCCTCATTGCGCTGCAACAGGTATTGGCCGATCCGGCACGCAATGCAGGTCTGACTCACGTCTGCAGGGCGTTGCTTATTGCCCCCTGGTGTCTGGAGATACAACTGACCATCCCCGATGCGATGCTGGCGCATCGTCTCGCGCACCACGTATGCCGCCTGCCACATCCACAGCAACCGGACATCGGTGCCGGGCCCTTTGCCATTGCGCACCACCATTCTCACTACCTGCGCCTGGAGCGCCAGCCCTGGTATTTTGCTGCCCATCCGCTACTGCATGCGATAGAGTTCTGGCGAACCCGTACGGAGGCGCAAAAACCGGCGTGGATCACCGTCGGGAAAGGACAAAATGCGCAGGCAGCGGTAACGTCCACCAGCGGCGGATTCGCCTGGCTAATGGTAAACGCCAGGTTACCCGAGCCGCTTGCGGCCTGGCTACGTCAGGAAATTCAGAGCATGACTCATCAACAGTTTCTCCATCGGGATGATTTAGAAACCCAAACGGAAATACTGCCAGGCCTGACACCACCGCAATACCCGCAGGCTTCGGAAGCGATGCTTCCCGCCACGCTTTCGCTGGTTTGCTACCACACACCTGAACTGTGCGAACTGGCCGATATTCTGCGCGCGCGCCTGAAAAAGCACAGCTGCAACGTGACGGTGAAATGGAAAGATCGCGAAGAGTGGCATGGTCATAACGCGCTGGATCAGGCCGATCTTTTGTTGGGTGACTATCTGGCGGGTGAACTGCCAGGCTTTGCCCTGGTGGAGTGGTTTTTTGATGAGCCTGCGTGGGCCACGGCCTTAGGCGAGGACACCTGGCAAGAAGAGAAGCAGAAACTGATGGGTTATTGTGAAAGTGAGGAGACCCTGAATAATCACCTGCCCTCCTTCTTTCATTCCTTGCTGGAAAGCGGCGCCTGTACGCCGCTTTTCCACTACCGCTACCGTCTTAACACCCTGGAAAACGTGCAGGACATTGTGCTGACCGCCAGCGGCTGGCTTGATTTTACCCGCGCCTGGCTACCCCCTGCTCAGGATCGCACCACCAGCGCGTCGTAGCCGCGCCAGCGGTAGTTGACCATGGAGATCAGCCAGCAGGCAACGAACAGCCCGACCACCACAAACCCGGCGTTGCCCAGGTTGTCGTTTACCGCGCCAATCAGATCCCAGACGCCGCCGCTGAGGGCAAATTTATCCATCAGCAGACCCAGCGCTTCCAGCCCGCCGATAAACAGCGCCACCACCACGGAGGTGCCGGTGATGGTCATGTTGTAATAGAGCTTGCGCTGCGGCTTGTTAAACGCCCAGCCGTAGGCACCGACCATCAGCAGGTTATCGAGGGTATCCACCAGCGCCATGCCGCTGGCGAAGAGCGCCGGGAAGATCATGATTGACCACACCGACATCCCGCTGGAGGCGCTGGCGGCAGAGATCCCCAGCACGCCAATCTCGGTGGCCGTGTCAAAGCCGAGGCCAAACAGGAAACCGACCAGGTACATCTGCCAGCTTTTATTCACCAGACGAAAGGTTTTGCCAAACAGCCAGTTCATGACGCCGCCCTGGGCAGGGAGCGTGATGTCGCCCTGCACAGGCCTGCCGTGTTTCAGCGCCTGAAAACTGCGCCAGACGCCGCGCAGGATCACCATATTCACCAGCGCCATCGCCAGCAGGAAGGTCGCGGAAACGGCGGTACCAATCAGGCTGCCAGTTTCGTGGAACCATTCCATGTTTTTCTGAAACGCCGTGGCGGTAGCGGCGATGGCAATGGAGGCCAGCACCACGATGGTGGAGTGCCCCAGCGAGAACCACGCCCCCACGCCGGACGGGCGCGAGCCCTGCTGCATCAGCTTACGCGTCACGGTATCAATGGCGGCAATATGGTCAGCGTCCACCGCGTGTCGCAGCCCGTAACACCACGCCAGCAGACTTGCCGCCATCAGCGCCGTGCTGCCGCTAAAGGTGTGCCATGCCCATCCCCAGGCCAGCAGGTTTGCCATTACCAGAGCCAGCAGCAGGAGCGCGGCGCGAGGTTCATTGCGTAACAGTCGTAACATTTTTAGTCCTTTGTAAACATGACCGGGCAGCGGCGACCACCGCCTGCCCGAAGGAGATCGCTCCGTCACCTGCGGGCAGGCGCGAAGGAAAAAGAAGCGTAAAGTCAGAAAGGTAATGACGCAGGCGCGCGCGCAGCAGACGGTTGTGCAACACACCGCCGCTGAGACAGATTGTCGACAGCGATAAGCGCCGGGCATGGAACGCAGCGAGCTCCGCCAGCCCTTTTGCCAGCGCGTCGTGAAACGCCCACGCGCGCTCGCAGGGCTCTGCCTGCCAGCTCAGCCACTGCTGCCAGAAAAGCGCGAAGTCTTCCACCGACAGCGTAACCGGGTGTTCGACGCCGTTGCACTGTGCCGCCAGCGCTTCCAGCCTGCACGCCGCTTCACCTTCCCAGGATTGGGTTTCGATACCCAGCGCGCAGGCGGCGGCATCAAACAGGCGACCGCACGACGACGCCCGCGGCGCGTTGACGCCGCGCTGGATAGCCTTCGCCAGCAGCGGCCAGTTCTGACGCTGTACCGCGCGCGTTTCCGGATAGTGCTGCCAGTCAGGGACAAACGCCAGACACTGGGCGAGCAGGTTGCGCCACGGCTGCCGCGCCGCCAGATCGCCCCCCGGCAGCGCAACGGCAGGCAGGCCACCTAAATGCACGCACTCGAGATAGTTGACACGCAGGCACTCCCCGCCCCACAGCGCGCCGTTTTCACCCATGCCGATCCCATCCAGCGTCAGGGCGATAACATCTCCGCCCTCCCGCGGCCAGCCGTTTTCCGCCAGGCACGCCGCCGCGTGGGCGTGATGGTGCAGCACGGTTTCAACGGGCAGCCCCTGCGCCTGCGCCCACTGGCGCGCACGGTACCCCGGATGGGCGTCGCACACCACGCGCTCCGGCTCGAAGGCGTAGATGTCCTGCATCGTCGAGAGCGCGCCGCGCCACTGCGCTTCGACACCCTCGTCACCGAGATCGCCAAAATGCTGGCTCAGCACAGCCTGGTTGCCACGCACCAGGCAGAAGGTGTTTTTCATCTCCGCACCGGTGCACAACATGGCGGGGATATTCTCGAATCCCGCAGGCAACGTGATGGCATCCGGCACAAAACCGCGCGCCCGGCGCAGCATCGCGCCGTCCCGATCCACCACCGAATCGTCCATCCGCTGAAGAATATCGCGATTGTGCAGCAGGAAGCCGTCCGCGATGCCGCTGAGCTCATCCAGCGCCTGCCGGTTGGTGATGGCAGGCGGCCTGCCGCTAAGGTTGCCGGAGGTCATCACCAGCGGTCGCTGGCAGTCCATCATCAGCAAATGCTGCAGCGGGTTCGCGGGAAGCATGATGCCCACGGAATCCAGACCGGGCGCGATACCTTCCGGTAACGCGGGCAGCCAGGCTTTCGGCGTGAGCACAATGGGTGCGGCGGGTGAGCATAGCAGCGCCTGAACCGTCTCCGGCAGGTCATCCGCATGCGGGATCATCACCGCCAGCGGCTTCGCGGGCCGCTGCTTGCGTGACCGAAGCGTCGCGACCGCCTGCGGGTTACGCGCGTCGCAGACGAGGTGAAAGCCACCCAGCCCTTTGACGGCGACAATACCGCCGCTTTTCAGCATCGCCACCGCTGCGCGCAGCGCAGCCTCGCGCTCAGCAGTCATGTCGCCCGCACGCCACATAAGCGCGGGCCCGCAGTCCGGGCAGGCGACCGGCTGGGCGTGAAAACGGCGGTCGGCAGGATTGCGGTACTCGGCTTCACACGGCCCACAGAGCGGGAACGGCGCCATTGCCGTGGCCGGACGGTCATAGGGCATGGCGCGGATAATGGTAAACCGCGGCCCGCAGTGGGTGCAGTTGATAAACGGATAGCGATAACGGCGTTCGAGTGGGTCGCACATCTCAGCCAGACACGCCGGACAGGTGGCGGCATCCGGCACAATCTGGGTGTCCATTGTCCCGGCCGCGCTGTGGCGGATGGTAAAGTCCTCCGGTACGTGCGCCCAGGTAAACGGCTGCGCTTCCACGCGGTCAATGCGTGCCAGCGGCGGGCAGTCCTGATGCAGCCTCGCGGTAAAGGCCCCCCCATTACCCGCGAGGCGCACCAGCACGCCCTCTCCGTCATTGCAGACGTCACCGGTCAACTGAAGCGCCTGCGCCAGCTGCCAGACGAAGGGACGAAACCCGACGCCCTGCACCTTGCCGCGCACGCGCAGCTGAACGCCGTTGCTGCTCATACGGTTCAGAACAGCAGCGATGACGAGGTGTCGAACGCCGCGCGACGGCGCTTTTCGGCGCTCATCTGCTCAAGCTTGTCGCGATCCACGCAGACCAGCGCGTGCGTCGGGCAGGCTTCCATGCAGGCCGGGCCGGCGTCGCGGTGGTAGCACAGGTCACATTTGTTGGCTTCGGCTTTGTCCGCGCGCACGCTCAGTCCCATACCGCTGTTGCGTACCACCGGACGGACCACCACCTCCATCGCGCCGTACGGGCAGGCGACCACGCAGGTTTTGCAGCCAATGCAGCGCTCCTGCATCACGTGCACAAAGCCCTTCTCGCGTTTAATCGCCCCGTTCGGGCAGACGTTGGCGCACGGTGCGTCTTCGCACTGGCGACAGATGGCGGCGGTGGAAATATTCACGCCTTTGATGACGTGGATGCGCGGCAAAAACGTGTCAGGGGTAAGCGACGCGCAGTCCTGCTCCGCCTGATGGGAAACCACGCACGCCACTTCACAGGTACGGCAACCAATACACTTACTGGCATCGGCCATAATAAAACGGTTCATCTGCTTCTCCAGCATTACAGTTATGCCCGGAGATATTCATAAACCGTGCCAATAATTAAATTATTGATTTTATTTGGTTTTAAAAATAAAAGCGGTGCTGTCATCGTCACTTATGACGATGACAGCTGTCGACATCAGCGGTGCGGGCCGTCAATAACCGAGTCGCGCAGGACAAGCTCGCCGGAGAAAATTTGCTGATATTTAAACTCGCCGCCGTCGAGCATGAAGATCAGGCGGCTGATGGTCTCTTTGATCATCTCCGTTACCGGGATACGTACGCTGGAAAGCGACGGCACAATGTAAGGCGCGATGGCCACGTCGTCAAAACCGATCACCGACACCGCGTCCGGTGCGGCTACGCCGCTGTCGTGCAGCTGCTTCATGGCGCCAATTGCCATGTCGTCATTACTCGCCACCAGCGCCGTAAAGCGTTCACCGCGAGCAAGCAGTTCGGACACCGCCGCCGCGCCGCTGGCGGGGTTCCACTTCCCCTGCGCAATCAGCCCCTCGCGCAGCGGAATACCGTGCTGCGCCAGCGCGTCCTTATAGCCGGAGAGACGCTCAACCCCGGTGGGAGAATCCAGCGAGCCGGTGATAAAGGCGATCTCCCGATGCCCTTTCGCAATCAGCTGTGACACCGCGTCCTGGCTGGAGGCTTTATGATCGGACCACACGCTGTGGCTGCTGTTTTTCCGCAGGCGGCGGTTGAGTACCATAATGGGCTGCTCGCACTTCTCGACGATCTCATCCATCTCTTCCACGCTCAGAAAACGCGGATAGATGATCACCGCGTCGCAGCGCATATCGAGCAAATACTGGATCGCCTCGCGCTCTTCATCCGCGCTGTGCTTGCCGTCCGCGAGGATCAGCTGCCGCCCTTTCTCTTCCGTCATGCGCGCGGCGTGAAACAGCAGCTCGCTAAAGTAGACGCCGTGATAAAGGGTGTTCGTCACCACCAGGCCCAGCGTCTGGGTACGTTTGGTCGCCAGGTTGCGCGCCAGCAAATTTGGGCGATAGCCGCTCTCTTCAATGGCCTGAAACACCCGATCTTTGGTCTCCTGGCTGACATAGCCATTGCCCGACAGCACCCGGGACACCGTGGCTTTCGAAACGCCTGCCCGCTTCGCCACTTCAAGCATCGTGGTCATGTTGTTATTCCGTCTGCATCTGATGGAGCGCAGTGTACTGCACTGCAGAAAAATTGTCGCAGCGGTGAAATCACGCTTTTGGCTCCTGCTGGTGATCGGTGTCACGAAATAAAAAAATGGTCAAAAAGCGATCTTGTTTCATCAAAAGAAACTCATGATGATTATGTGGAACCGGTTTCCTACATTTCTCAAAACGATAACAGGATCACATCCGATGGCCAAAAATTACGCTGCGCTGGCGAACGACGTTGTCAGCGCGCTGGGTGGCAAAGAGAACATCGTCGCAGTCACCCACTGCATGACGCGACTTCGTTTCGTTCTGAAAGACGAAAGCCTTACCGATACCGCGCGCCTGAAAAGCATCAGCGGCGTGCTCGGCGTGGTGCGCACCGACAACCAGTGCCAGGTCATCATCGGCAACACCGTTTCGCAGGCGTACCGCGAAGTGGTGAGCCTGCTGCCAACCAGCCTGCAGCCTGCCGTACCGGAAGGCCCGCAAAAGCTGACGCTGCGTCGCATTGGCGCCGGGATCCTCGACGCGCTGATCGGCACCATGTCCCCGCTGATCCCGGCGATCATCGGCGGCTCAATGGTCAAGCTGCTGGCGATGATCCTTGAGATGACCGGCGTGCTGCCAAAAGGCGCGCCGACGCTCACTATTCTGACCGTCATCGGCGACGGCGCGTTCTTCTTCCTGCCGCTGATGGTGGCGGCCTCGGCGGCGGTGAAGTTCAAAACCAACATGTCGCTGGCCATCGCCATTGCGGGCGTGCTGGTGCACCCGAGCTTTATCGAGCTGATGGCGAAAGCCGCGCAGGGCGAACACGTTGAGTTCGCCTTTATCCCGGTGACGGCGGTGAAATACACCTACACCGTCATCCCGGCTCTGGTGATGACCTGGTGCCTGTCATACATCGAGCGCTGGGTGGATCGCATCACCCCGGCGGTAACCAAAAACTTCCTCAAGCCGATGCTGATCGTGCTGATTGCCGCCCCGCTCGCCATCGTGCTGATTGGGCCGCTGGGCATCTGGATCGGTAGCGCCATCTCCGCGCTGGTTTACACCATTCACGGCTATCTGGGCTGGCTCTCCGTGGCCATCATGGGCGCGCTGTGGCCGCTGCTGGTCATGACCGGGATGCACCGCGTGTTTACGCCAACCATCATTCAGACCATTGCCGAAACGGGCAAAGAAGGGATGGTCATGCCGTCGGAAATCGGCGCCAACCTGTCGCTCGGCGGTTCGTCGCTGGCGGTGGCGTGGAAAACCAAAAACCCGGAGCTGCGCCAGACGGCACTGGCGGCGGCGGCCTCCGCCATCATGGCGGGGATCTCTGAACCGGCCCTGTACGGCGTGGCGGTGCGTCTGAAACGTCCGCTGATTGCAAGCCTGATCAGCGGCTTTATCTGCGGCGCGGTGGCGGGCATGGCCGGTCTCGCCAGCCACTCGATGGCGGCACCGGGGCTGTTTACCAGCGTACAGTTCTTCGACCCGGCGAACCCGATGACCATCGTCTGGGTGTTTGGCGTAATGGGTCTGGCAGTGGTGCTGTCGTTTGTTCTGACCCTGATACTGGGCTTTGAGGATATTCCGGTCGAAGACGACGCCGAAAAAGCGCGCGCCCTGCAGACCGCACCGGTACAGAACAACGCAGCAAAAGCATAAATTGAAAGCGAGGTAAGAATGTCTGTGTTTCCACAAGGATTTTTATGGGGCGGCGCGCTTGCCGCCAACCAGAGTGAAGGCGCTTACCGTGAGGGCGGCAAAGGGCTGACGACGGTCGATATGATTCCCCACGGCGCGAATCGCCTGGCGGTGAAACTCGGTAAGGAAAAGCGTTTCTCGCTGCATGACGACGAGTTCTACCCGAGCCACGAGGCGATTGATTTTTACCATCGCTATAAAGAGGACATCGCCCTGATGGCGGAGATGGGCTTTACGGTGTTCCGCACCTCGATTGCCTGGAGCCGCCTCTACCCGAACGGCGACGAACCGCTGCCGAACAAAGAGGGTATTGCCTTCTACCGCGCGGTGTTCGAAGAGTGCAAAAAGTACAACATCGAGCCGCTGGTAACGCTCTGCCACTTCGACGTGCCGATGCACCTGGTGACGGAGTACGGCTCGTGGCGCAACCGTAAGATGGTCGATTTCTTTGCCCGCTATGCCCGCACCTGCTTTGAGGAATTTAACGGGCTGGTGAAATACTGGCTGACCTTCAACGAAATCAACATCATGCTGCACAGCCCGTTCTCCGGCGCGGGGCTGGTGTTTGAGAAAGGCGAAAATGAAGATCAGGTGAAATACCAGGCCGCGCACCACGAGCTGGTGGCGAGCGCGCTGGCGACTAAAATTGCTCACGAGGTGAACCCGGAAAACCAGGTCGGCTGCATGCTGGCGGGCGGAAACTTCTATCCGTACTCCTGCAAGCCGGAAGACGTGTGGATGGCGCTGGAGAAAGACCGCGAGAACCTGTTCTTTATCGACGTGCAGGCGCGCGGCAGCTATCCGGCCTATTCTGCCCGCGTGTTCCGCGAGAAAGGCGTGGTGATTGTTAAAGACCCGGGCGATGATCTACTTCTGAAAAACACCGTCGACTTTGTCTCGTTCAGCTATTACGCCTCGCGCTGCGCCTCGGCGGATATGAACGCGAACAACACCAATGCGGCGAACATCGTCAAATCTCTGCGCAACCCGCACATTCAGGTGAGCGAATGGGGCTGGGGCATCGACCCGCTCGGCCTGCGCATCACCATGAACATGATGTACGACCGCTACCAGAAGCCGCTGTTCCTGGTGGAAAACGGCCTGGGAGCGAAAGATGTCGTTGATGAAAACGGCGAGATTAACGACGACTACCGCATCAGCTATCTGCGCGAGCATATCCGCGCGATGGGCGACGCGATTGAGGACGGCGTGCCGCTGATGGGCTACACCACCTGGGGCTGTATTGACCTTGTCTCTGCCTCAACCGGGGAGATGAGCAAGCGCTACGGGTTTGTCTATGTCGACCGCGACGACGCCGGGAACGGCACGCTGGAGCGCAAACGCAAGAAATCGTTCTGGTGGTATAAGAAGGTGATTGCGAGTAACGGGGGGGATCTCGAGTAGCCTGTTGCCCTCACCCCAGCCCTCTCCCACAGGGAGAGGGAGATGGGTTTGGTAGGCCGGGTAAGGCGAAGCCGCCACCCGGCACTGCTCAGAGCCGGGAGAAATCCCCGTCCCCACCCCACTCCGCAAGCCGTGAATACACCACTTCCACCGCCGCTTTCACCGGCGGCGTCATCGGGTAATAAAACCCGACAATATCCGGCTGAATGCCCAAAAAGAGCACCTCGCCCACGTCGTCTTTAATCTGATCGACCAGGTAGTTCAGCGGCATATTGTGGGTAGTCATCATAAACATCTCGGCGATGTCGTCCGGGTCAATCAGGCGGATCTCGCCGGGGTTGAGTCCCATATCGGTGGCATCGACGATTAACAGCCTGTCCGGGCGCAGTTCGCGAATGGCGACCACGTCGTTTTCCGGCGCGCTGCCGCCGTCAATCACCACCCAGCTGCCCTGCGGGTTCGCGGCGCACATCTCCGCCAGCAGCGGACCCGCGCCGTCGTCCCCCATCATGCTGTTGCCGACACACAGTAAAACGTCAGTCACGTAATCTCCTCACCATCAGGTAGATGGCGCTCTCCTGATGAATATCGTGCAGCATGCCGAGCAGCGTTTTGCTCCACGCCTGCTGCTCGGGGGTTTGCCCGCCGAGCGCCGCGTCAAAGGCGTTGGCGAGCATCGCAATGTGGTTGGCATCGATCACGATCTCGCCGTACTTCGGCACGCCTTCCATCTTGCGACGCGCCGTACTGCCCTCCTCCAGCGTGGCGATCCACGCCAGATACTCGGACCACGGACAGCTCAGCGCCGCCTCCAGGCAGTCGATCACCCCGAGGTGATGCCCAATCGCCAGGCTGTAATAGACCACCTGCTGCGCCGCATCCGGCGTGGCATCGTTCTCATCAATAAACTTACGGCTCAGCTGGCTGAACACCACCGTTTCACTCATCGGATACGCGCCTCATCGACGATACTGTTCAGGTTCGCCACAATCTCATTGAGGCGCGGATCGTTTTCCGCCTCCAGCCAGCGTGCGACCTGATGCTCGCCCTGGCTCAGCAGGCGCAGATAGTCGTCGGCAATCTGACGGCCGTAGCGATAGCCCGCCAGCCTGCGCGCCGCGCGATCGACCTTCACCCGCAGCGGCTGCACCATATCCGGGTGCAGAATGGCCGCTGGCTGGTTGTCCAACTCGCCCGGCTCGCGCGCGTGGATTTTCTGCTCCAGCAGGCCAAGCGCCATGGCAAAGCCGTACAGCGTTGCGGCAGGCGTCGGCGGGCAGCCCGGAATGTAGACGTCCACCGGCACGATTTTGTCGGTGCCGCCCCAGACGCAGTAGAGGTCATGGAAGATGCCGCCGCTGTTGCCGCAGGCGCCGTACGAGATGCAGATTTTCGGGTCAGGGGTGGACTGCCAGGCGCGCAGCGCGGGCGAGCGCATGGCGCGGGTGACGGCCCCGGTAAACAGCAGGATGTCCGCGTGGCGCGGGGACGGCACCACTTTGATGCCGAAGCGCTCGGCGTCAAACAGCGGCGACAGGGTGGCGAAGATCTCAATCTCGCAGCCGTTGCAGCCGCCGCAGTCCACGCGGTAGACGTAGGCCGAGCGTTTGATTTTTTTCAGCAGCGACGCCTTCATGCTGGCGATGGATTCGTCCACCGTCATCGGCACCGGAATGCCGTTGTCGTCGCGCGGGCCCAGTAGGTTTTCCATCAGCTGGCCTCTCTCATATGGCGGGTAATATCAATGCGGTCGGACGGCAGCAGGCACTTCTGACGCTTGCACGCCGGGCAGGTTTCAAAGCTTTCACGGTGATGCTCCGCGCGGGCGTCGCCGTTGTGCTGCAGCAGCGCGATGGCGTAGTCGATCTCTTTCTGCACGGCGAACGGGCGTTTGCAGACGCGGCAGTTGCACAGGTCAAAGCGCGACTGCTGCAGGAAGTCTTCTTTCTTCCATACCGCCAGCTCGTACTCCTGCGACAGACGAATGGCGACCGTCGGGCAGACCTCTTCGCAGCGGCCGCAGAAGATGCAGCGCCCGAGGTTGAACTGCCAGGCCAGCTCGCCGGTTTTGAGATCCGTCTCGACCGTTAAGGCATTCGACGGGCAGGCGTTGACGCAGGCCGCGCAGCCGATGCACTGCTGCGGATTGTGCTCCGGCTTGCCGCGAAAGTTTTTATCCACCGGCATCGGCTCCAGCGGATAGCTGCTGGTCTGCGTGCCCGTTTTGATCACTTTTTTGATAAAGGTAAACATGGCGAGTCCTTATTTCAGCGGCGAGTTCTTACGCTCGATGCTGTAGCGCTCAAGCTCTTTGTACGGCACCACCTGGCTTTTCTTCTTGCGCACATCGACCACGGTCATGCGGTCGGTGCAGGAGTAGCACGGGTCGAGGCTGCCGATGATCAGCGGCGCGTCAGACACGGTGTTACCGCGCAGCATGTAGCGCAGGGTTGGCCAGTTGGCGTAGGTGGCCGCGCGGCAACGCCAGCGGTAGAGCTTCTGGTTGTCGCCGGTCATGCTCCAGTGGATATCGTCCCCGCGCGGCGCTTCGGCAAAGCCGAGGGCAAAGCGGTTCGGGATGTAGGTGAAGCCCTCCACCATCAGCGGGCCGCCCGGCAGGTTGTCCAGACCAAAGTCGATCATATTCAGCGCGGTGAACACCTCGTTGATGCGCACCTTGAGCCGCGAGATGACGTCACAGCCCTGCTCGCTGTGCACGGTCATCGGCAGCAGGCCGTAGCCGACGAACGGGTGATCGGCGCGGGTATCGCGGGCGTGGCCGCTGGCGCGCACCATCGGGCCGACGTTGCTGAAGTCGCGGGCGATCTCCGGGTCAAGGCGGCCAATGCCGACGGTGCGCTGCTCGATGTTTGGCGTGCTGAGAAGCATGTCCACCAGCTCCTGCACGTCGCGGCGCATCTGCTGCGCCAGCTGGCGGGTCTGGATCATGTCGTCCTTCAGCAGGTCGCGGCGGATCCCGCCGATCAGGTTCAGGCCGTAGGTTTTACGCGCCCCGGTGAGGATCTCCGCCATCTTCATCGACGCTTCGCGCACGCGGAAGAACTGCATAAACCCGGAATCAAAGCCGACAAAGTGGCAGGCCAGGCCGAGGTTCAGCAGGTGCGAGTGCAGGCGCTCCACCTCCAGCAGAATGGCGCGGATCATCTGCGCGCGCTCCGGCACCACGATCCCCATGCCGTTCTCCACCGAGGTGGTGTAGGCGGTGCTGTGGGCAAAGCCGCAGATGCCGCACACGCGGTCAGAGAGGAAGGTCACTTCGTTGTAGCCCATGCGGGTTTCCGCCAGCTTTTCCATGCCGCGATGGACGTAGAACAGGCGGTAGTCGGCGTCGATAATGTTTTCACCGTCGACGAACAGGCGGAAGTGGCCCGGCTCGTCAGAGGTGACGTGCAGCGGGCCGATCGGCACCACGTTATTCTTCTTGCTGCCCAGCTCGTTGATAAACTCGTAGGTTTCGCTGTCGGTGGTCGGCGCCGGACGCTGGCGGTAGTCCATGCTGTCTTTGCGCAGCGGATAGAGCTCGTCCGGCCAGTCGTCCGGTAGCACCAGGCGGCGCTCGTCCGGCAGGCCGACCGGCACCAGGCCGTACATGTCGCGCACTTCGCGCTCGCCCCAGACGGCGGCAGGCACGCGCGGCGTGACGGACGGATATTCCGGCTTATTCGGGTCGACTTCGACGCGCACGGTGAGCCAGCACTTCTCGCCCTGCTCCATCGACATCACATAGTACACCGCATAGCTGCCGCACAGCTGGCGCTCGTCGTTGCCGAACAGTACCGACAGCCAGCCGCCCTGCCGGTAGTAGAGAAACTCCACCACTTCCGGCAGGTAGTTCACCTTAATAGTGACGGTTACCTGGTCTTTGGTTTGCCAGGATTCCTCCAGCACCACGCCGGGGAAAGCCTGATGCAACGCGGCGAGATACTGCTGACCTTTCTTTTCTTCAGACATAAAAATTCTCTTTAATCACGCCACCAGCAAGGAGACGAACGCTAAAAATGCAAAACCAAAACCGGCCCAGGTGATGCGTGACGTTTCGACAAAACGCAGGCGCGCCATGCTGTTTTCGAACAGGGCAATCACCAGCACGCCAACCAGCAGCTTGAGGACGGCAACCACGACGGCCAGCAGCAGACCGCCCGCGGAGAAGTGCGTCATCTGCCCCCACGGGAAGAAGACGCCGACAAACATCTGCAGCACCACCAGCTGTTTGAGGCTGATGCCCCACTTCAGCACCGCGAAGCCGTAGCCGCTGTACTCGGTAAGCGGCCCTTCCTGCAGCTCCTGCTCGGCTTCGGCCAGGTCGAACGGCAGTTTGCCCATCTCAATGAAGGTGGCGAACGCGCAGGCGCACAGCGCCAGCACCAGCGGGATTGAGCACGCCACCGGCCAGTGGTAAACGGTGTGGGTGATAAAGCTGATGTGGGTGGAACCCGCCACCTGCGCGGCGACCCACAGCCCCAGCAGCAGGATCGGCTCAACCAGCACGCCGAGCATCGCCTCGCGGCTGGCACCGATGCCGGTAAACGGGCTCCCGGTGTCGAGGCCCGCAATCGCAAAGAAGAAACGGGCGATGGCAAAGAGGTAGATAAGCGTAATCAGATCCCCGAGCGCCGGCAGCGGCGATCCTACCGTCACCACCGGCAGCGCGGTGGCGATGGTCAGCATGACGCCCACCATCACGAACGGCGTCAGGCGGAAGACCCAGCCTGCGGCATCCGGCGCCACGCTCTGACGAGAAAGCAGTTTGAAGATATCGCGGTACTCCTGAAGCACCCCAGGCCCGCGACGGTTGTGCATCCGGGCGCGCGCCACGCGCGTGATGCCCGACAGCAGCGGCGCTACGGCGAACAGCACCAGCGCCTGAAGAATTGCCAGTAACAGACTCATGTCAGGCTCCTCGTGAAATCACAATGACCACCAGCACCGCCAGCTCGATGACCGCCAGACGGCGGAACAGCGCGGGCGCGGCGGCGCTCTGCCAGCCGGGTACCCAGGCCACCGGATTCAACCAGTGGCGCAGCTTCAGCACGGCGGCGAAGTTCTCCTTCACCGGCATGGCGAAACCGTGGGCGGTGATAACCATCGACTGTTCATGTTCGTAGCCGCAGGCCCACGCCGCACCGCGCGCGCGGGAGGTGAGCCTGTCGCGTTTGAAGAACAGCATCAGGACGAGCGGCAGCAGCGGTGCGCCAATCAGCAGCAGCGCGATCATAGGCTGAGAGACGGTGGTATTCGCCACGGTCAGCGGCAGCGGAATGGCGTTGCCCAGCAGCGGCAACAGCCACGGTGCGGCGACGCCGCCCGCGATGCAGCACAGCGCCAGCGCGACCACGCTCACGCCCATCAACAACGGTGCGCAGCAGGCGTTTTCAGCTTCGCGGGTGCGCGGCGCGCCGAGGAAGGTCACGCCGTAGACTTTCGCCATGCACATCACCGCCAGCGCCCCGGTAATTGCCAGCCCGACCGCCAGCAGCGGGCCGAGCAAACGCGCGATAAAGAGATCGCTCTGACCGAGCGCGAAGAAGGACTGATAGATCACCCACTCCCCGGCAAAGCCGTTCAGCGGCGGCAGCGCGGCCATCGCCATCAGCCCGACCAGCATCGCCAGTGAAATTACCGGCATCTTTTTGCCAATCCCGCCCAGCTTTTCGATGTCCCGATGGCCGGTGCGGAACCAGAGGCTTCCCGCGCCGAGGAACAGGGTGCTTTTAAACAGGCTGTGGTTAACGAGGTGATAAAGACCGCCGATAAAACCGGCCGCGATTAGCGCCGGATGATTGAGCGCCAGCCCGGTTACGCCCGCGCCAATACCGAGCAGGATGATGCCGATATTTTCAAGCGTGTGGTACGCCAGAAGACGCTGGATATTGTGCTCCATCAGCGCGTACAGGCCGCCGACGAACGCGGTAATCATTCCGGCGATCAGCAGCACAACGCCCCACCATAGCGGCGGTTGTCCGCCGGTCAGCGTAATCGCCAAAATTCCGAACAGACCCACTTTCATCACCACCACCGAAAACAGCGCGGCGGCGGGCGCGGAGGCATTCGCATGCGCCTGCGGCACCCAGCCGTGCAGCGGGATGATGCCAGCGAGCAGGCCAAAGCCGATAACGCCCAGCAGCCAGACGTCATTCCCCAGCGGATGCCCGTTGAGCGCAGAGAAATCCAGCGTGCCAAAGCGTTGCCACACCAGCCAGCAGGCCAGCACCAGCAGCAGCGCCCCCAGGCGTCCCAGCGCAAACCACAGCTTGCCGGAGGCGCTGCAGCCCGTCAGGAACACGCCGAACAGCGCCATGATCTCCGCCATCACCACCAGCGCGCCGAGGTTGCTGGCGATAACGGTACAGACCGCCGTCGCCATCAGCAGATTGACCAGCAGGCCGTTGGCTTTAGCGTGCGGGTGGCGGTGCCAGTCGATATTGAACAGGCTGATAAACAGCCCGCACAGACCAAACGTCACCAGCCAGATGGCGTTCAGGGGCGTGATCTCAACGGTGTGCCGAATCAGCGGCATCACGGTTTCTGCGGACTGGCCGCCGAGCAGGACAACGCCGCCTGCCGCCAGCGTCATCAGGCTAGCTACCGCCCCGCCAATCCCGGCGATCGCGCCGCTCAGGGTTTTATGGAATGAGAAGATCAGCGCCAGAACAGCGGCGGCAGTAAAACAGGCTACCGCGCTGGTAATCATCATTGCCGCGTTCATTTCGCCCCCTCGTTAAGCGCCTGTAGCAGAGAAAGGTCGCCAAAATCACTGTTGATGGTCAGCTCGCGTTTACGCTTGCTGGTACGGGCGATGTCGCGAATGTTAACCAGAATCAATGCCTTAGTCGGGCAGGTGCGCACGCAGGCCGGACCCTGCTCATCGAAGCTGCACAGGTCGCACTTCACCGCCACGGCGCGGATGCCGGGCACCCAGTCCAGCAGCGTGCTTACGCGTGCCGGAGCCGGTGGCGCAGGCGGGGCTTTTGGCGAGTTAGCGTTCGCCGGAATGTGCAGCGGACGGCTGCCGGAAAATTCAATCGCGCCAAACGGGCAGGCGATGCCGCACAGCTTGCAGCTTACGCACAGGCTTTCGTTCAGCTGGACAGCGCCATCAACACGGGTGATGGCATTCACTGGGCAGACACCCGCGCAGGGAGCATCTTCGCAGTGATGGCAGAGCTGCGGGGCAGACTCTTTTTCATTACGCATGACGTGCAGGCGCGGCATGGACTGCAGCCCATGCAGGCGATGCGTTTCCGAACACGCCGCCTCACAGGTTCGACAGCCAATACAGACCGTCGAGTCGGCAATTACAAAACGGTTCACCGGGTCATCCTCTGGTGATAGTCATTTTTGACGAAAAACTGTCTTGTCGACACTTCTCGACACGCAAGGGTCAGGCCACGTTCGCTGAGGCATTTCCGTCCATCAGCTGCTTCAGGTTGACCGGGAGATCGCGTTCAACGGCGGCGTACAGGCCGTTATAGACCGGCGCGATTTTTTCCAGATAGTGCTCCAGCACCTGCTGGCGATCGCGGTTGCTGACGTGGCCGTCCACCATGCCGTCGGCCATCAGCTGCGCCTTCGCAATACACTGTTTTTCGCCGTCTTTTGTCTCGAGGTGGTACTCAATGGTGTGGCTGTTGAAGTTATCCGCCAGGGTCACGTTAATGGTGAAATGGCCGAACAGGACAAAGCTCATATCCCCCTGTGCCGCGCAGCTCATCGCGTGGTGAAGACGCGCTTTCGAGAGGGTAATGCCCTGAACCAGCGAGTTGCAGTAAAGGTGCCACTGGTCCTGCAGCTGCTGATGACGCTGCGCGATGTAATCCGCTTTTTCGCTGATTTCCCAAATAGTCATAGAAGGTATCCGTTTAATGGAGATAGCGGCTGTTAAGCAGATTCCATGCCAGTTTTTATCAATATGATTTTTAATGGATTTAATTGCAAAACCGCTGTCAACGCCGCGGTGTCGACGTGTCATTTCGACAGCGTTGACATCGTCACGCCTTAACAAAAATCAAGCTGGCACCGTTATTGCATTCAATGGCGCAATTCACTGAGGAGGCGTCATGCACGAAATCACCCTCTGCCAGCGGGCTCTGGAACTTATCGAGCAGCAGGCAGTGCAAAACCACGCGAAACGCGTTACCGGCGTCTGGCTGAAGGTCGGGGCGTTTTCCTGCGTCGAGACCAGCGCCCTGAATTTCTGTTTTGAACTGGTGTGCCGCGGCACGCTGGCGGAAGGCTGCGAACTGCATATTGAAGAGCAGCAGGCGGAATGCTGGTGCGAGCAGTGCCAGCAGTACGTCACCCTGCTGTCATCAAAGGTTCAGCGCTGTCCGCAGTGTCAGAGCACCGGTCTTCGCATCGTGGCGGATGACGGCATGCAGATCCAACGTCTCGAAATCGAGAAGGAGTAAAGTATGTGTAGTACCTGCGGTTGCGCCGAAGGCAACCTGTATATAGAAGGGGATGAACATCGCCCCCATTCCGCGTTTCGCTCCGCGCCCTTTTCT
The DNA here is from genome assembly GCF_055817355.1 of Enterobacter sp. PL_is379. NCBI lineage: Bacteria > Pseudomonadati > Pseudomonadota > Gammaproteobacteria > Enterobacterales > Enterobacteriaceae > Enterobacter > Enterobacter sp. PL_is379. The sequence goes on along the minus strand of NZ_JBVPGT010000031.1, from coordinate 352,531 downwards.
CCTGCCCCACGCCCTTCTGCGGCACTGACCGGTATCACCTTCGCTCCACAGCGCTCCGATGCGGGCGATCTGCACTACGGCCACGGGGAGGCGGGGACCCACGCACCGGGCATCAGCCAGCGCCAGATGCTGGAGGTGGAAATCAACGTGCTGGACAAAAATAATCAGATAGCCGCCCGCAACCGCGTCCGCTTTGCCACCCGCAAACAGCTGGTGCTGAATCTGGTCTCCAGCCCCGGCTCCGGCAAAACCACGCTGTTAACGGAAACGCTCAAACGCCTGAACGGGCGCGTCTCCTGCGCGGTGATTGAAGGCGACCAGCAAACCGTTAACGACGCGGCGCGTATTCGCGAAACCGGCACCCCGGCGATTCAGGTTAATACCGGCAAAGGCTGCCACCTGGATGCACAGATGATTGCCGACGCCGCCCCGCGTCTGCCGCTGGCGGATGATGGCATTCTGTTTATTGAAAACGTCGGCAACCTGGTCTGCCCGGCGAGCTTCGACCTGGGCGAACGGCACAAGGTGGCGGTGCTTTCGGTGACCGAAGGCGAAGACAAACCGCTGAAGTACCCGCATATGTTTGCCGCCGCGTCCATCATGCTGCTGAACAAAGTCGACCTGCTGCCGTACCTGAATTTCGACGTGGATAAGTGCCTGGCGTATGCCCGTGAAGTGAATCCAGAGATTGAGATCCTGCTGGTCTCCGCCACGCGCGGTGACGGCATGGACAGTTGGCTACAGTGGCTGGAGAACGAGCGATGTGCATAGGCGTACCTGGGCAAATTTACGCCATCGACGGTAATCAGGCCAAAGTCGAGGTCTGCGGCATCCTGCGCGACGTGGACCTGACGCTGGTGGGCAACACAGATGAAACGGGCGCATCGCGTCTCGGCCAGTGGGTGCTGGTGCACGTGGGGTTCGCCATGAGCGTAATTAACGAAGCGGAAGCCCGCGACACGCTGGATGCGTTGCAGAACATGTTTGACGTGGAGCCTGACGTGGGCGCGCTGCTATACGGCGAGGAGCGGTAATCATGCGTTACGTTGATGAATACCGCGCGCCGGAGCAGGTGCTACAGCTGATCGGCCACCTGAAAACGCGCGCAGCGCTGCTGGACTACACGACAGAAAGACCGCTGCGGATCATGGAGGTGTGCGGCGGGCACACGCACGCCATCTTCAAATTTGGCCTCGACCAGCTGCTGCCGGAGAACATCGAGTTTATCCACGGCCCCGGCTGCCCGGTCTGCGTGCTGCCGATGGGGCGCATCGACAGCTGTATTGAAATTGCCAGCCAGCCCGACGTCATTTTCTGCACCTTTGGCGACGCGATGCGCGTGCCGGGGAAAAACGGCTCGCTGCTGCAGGCAAAAGCGCGCGGTGCGGACGTGCGGATCGTCTATTCGCCGATGGATGCCCTGACGCTGGCAGAGAATAATCCCGCGCGCAAGGTGGTGTTCTTTGGCCTGGGGTTTGAAACCACCATGCCCGCCACCGCCATCACGCTGCAGCAGGCGAAAGCGCGCGGCGTCGATAACTTTTTCTTCTTCTGCCAGCACATTACGCTTATCCCCACCCTGCGCAGCCTGCTGGAAGAGCCGGGAAACGGCATTGACGCCTTTCTGGCACCGGGGCATGTCAGCATGGTGATTGGCACAGACGCCTACGGTTTTATCGCTGAACAGTACAATCGTCCGTTAGTGGTCGCTGGTTTCGAACCACTTGATCTACTGCAAGGTGTCACCATGCTGGTTGAGCAGAAAATAGCGGCCCTGAGTGCAGTGGAAAACCAGTACCGGCGCGTGGTGCCGGATGCGGGAAATGAACGGGCACAGCAGGCGATAGCCGACGTGTTTAGCGTTGAGGGCGACAGCGAATGGCGTGGTCTGGGGCTGATTGCCGAATCCGGCGTGCGCCTGACGTCAGCCTATCGCACATTCGACGCCGAAGCGCATTTCCGCCCGCAGCCGCAGCAGGTTTACGACGATCCCCGGGCCCGCTGCGGCGAGGTGCTCACCGGCAAATGCAAACCGCATCAGTGCCCGTTATTTGGCAATACCTGCAACCCGCAAACGGCGTTTGGCGCGCTGATGGTCTCCTCCGAAGGGGCGTGTGCCGCGTGGTATCAGTATCGCAACCAGGAGAGTGAAGCATGAATACGGTTGAAATGGCGCACGGCAGCGGCGGACAGGCGATGCAGCAGTTGATTAACCGGCTATTTATGTCGGCCTTTAACAACCCCTGGCTTGCCGAACAGGAAGACCAGGCGCGCATTGACCTCGCCCCCCTCACCGCCCAGGGCGACAGGCTGGCCTTCTCCACCGACAGCTACGTCATTGACCCGCTGTTCTTCCCGGGTGGCGATATCGGCAAGCTCGCCGTCTGCGGCACGGCCAACGACGTGGCCGTCAGCGGCGCCGTTCCGCGCTACCTCTCCTGCGGGTTTATCCTCGAAGAGGGCTTGCCGATGGAGACGCTCACGGCAGTGGTTAACAGCATGGCGCAGACCGCGCGCGAGGCGGGGATAGCTATCGTCACCGGCGATACCAAAGTGGTGCAGCGCGGCGCGGCCGACAAGCTGTTTATCAACACCGCCGGCATGGGGGCGATCCCCGCCGATATTCACTGGGGCGCGCAGCAGCTTAGCATGGGCGACGTGCTGATCGTGACCGGAACGCTGGGCTGCCACGGGGCGACCATCCTGAACCTGCGCGAAGGCCTGGGGCTGGACGGGGAACTGCGCAGCGACTGCGCGGTGCTCACCCCGCTGATTCAGACGCTGCGTGCCGTACCCGGCGTCAAAGCCCTGCGGGACGCCACGCGAGGCGGTGTGAATGCCGTGGTCCACGAATTTGCAGCAAGCTGCGGGTACGGGATTGAACTCACCGAGCGCAGCCTGCCCGTTAAGCCCGCCGTTCGCGGGCTTTGCGAACTGCTGGGGCTGGACCCGCTTAACTTCGCAAACGAAGGCAAACTGGTGATTGGCGTTGAACGCGCGGCCGCGGAAGCCGTTCTTGAACAGCTGCGGGCTCATCCGTCAGGAAAAGAGGCGGCAATGATTGGTGAAGTGGTTGAGCGCAAAGGGGTGCGCCTGACCGGGCTTTATGGCGTGAAGCGCACGCTGGATCTGCCGCACGCGGAACCTTTACCCCGTATTTGCTAGAACCGCGCCAAAAGCGGTCAGCACGGATTTTTTTGCTCGTTTTTACTGGAAAGCACTATGCCGTATACACCGATGAGCGATCTTGGACAGCAGGGCCTGTTTGACATCACGCGCACACTTTTACAGCAGCCCGATCTCGGCGCGCTGAGCGATGCCCTGACCCGGCTGGTCAGGCAGTCGGGGCTGGCCGACAGCGCCGCGATTGTACTGTGGCATAGCGGAACGCACCGCGCGAGCTACTACTCAACGCGTGACAATGGCAAAACGTTTGAATACGAAGACGAAACGTATCTCGCGCATGGCCCGGTGCGCCGCATTCTCTCCCGACCTGAAGTGCTGCACTGCAACTTTGAGGAGTTCCGCCAGGCGTGGCCGCGGCTCGCGGAGAGTAACCTCTATCAGCCTTTCGGGCATTACTGCATGTTGCCGCTGGCGGCAGAGGGTCAGATTTTTGGCGGCTGCGAGTTTATCCGCACCACCGACCAGCCCTGGAGCGAGGCGGAATACGAACGCCTGCACACCTTTACCCAGATTGTGGCCGTCGTCGCTGAGCAGATCCAAAGCCGCGTCACCAATAATGTGGATTACGACCTGCTGAGCCGCGAACGCGACAACTTCCGCATTCTGGTCGCCATCACCAACGCCGTGCTGTCACGGCTCGACATGGATGAACTGGTGAGCGAAGTCTCGAAAGAGATACACCACTATTTCAAAATCGACGCCATCAGCATTGCGCTTCGCGGCCATCGCAAGGGCAAGCTGAACATCTACTCCACGCATTATCTTGATGAAGCCAACCCGGCACACGAGCAGAGCGAAGTAGATGAAGCGGGGACCCTTTCTGAACGAGTCTTCAAAAGCAAAGAGATCCTCCTGCTCAACCTGAACGAGCAGGACCCGGTAGCGCCGTACGAGCGGATGCTGTTTAACACCTGGGGCAACAAAATTCAGACCCTGTGCCTGCTGCCGCTGATGTCCGGCAACACCATGCTGGGCGTGCTTAAGCTGGCGCAGTGTGAGGAGGGCGTGTTCACCACCGCCAACCTGAAGCTGCTGCGTCAGATCGCCGAACGTATTTCCATCGCCCTGGATAACGCCCTCGCCTATCAGGAAATTCATCGTCTGAAAGAGCGTCTGGTGGATGAGAACCTGGCCCTGACCGAACAGCTCAACAACGTGGACAGCGAGTTTGGTGAAATCATCGGGCGCAGCGATGCCATGTACAGCGTGCTCAAGCAGGTCGAGATGGTGGCGCAAAGCGACAGCACGGTGCTGATCCTAGGCGAAACCGGTACGGGTAAAGAGCTGATTGCCCGCGCTATTCACAACCTGAGCAACCGCAACAGCCGACGGATGGTGAAGATGAACTGCGCCGCGATGCCCGCAGGGCTGCTGGAAAGCGATCTGTTCGGCCACGAACGCGGTGCATTCACCGGGGCAAGCAGCCAGCGGCTGGGCCGTTTTGAGCTGGCGGACAAGAGCTCGCTGTTTCTCGACGAAGTGGGCGATATGCCGCTGGAGCTACAGCCGAAACTGCTGCGCGTGTTGCAGGAGCAGGAGTTTGAGCGCCTGGGAAGCAACAAGCTAATCCAGACCGACGTGCGGCTGATTGCCGCCACCAACCGCGATCTGAAAAAAATGGTCGCCGACCGCGAGTTTCGCAGCGACCTTTACTATCGCCTGAACGTGTTCCCTATCTTCCTGCCGCCGCTGCGCGAGCGCCCGGAAGATATCCCCCTGCTGGTCAAAGCGTTTACCGCCAAGATCGCGCGCCGGATGGGGCGAAATATCGACAGCATTCCTGCCGAGACGTTACGTACCCTTTCATCGATGGAGTGGCCCGGCAACGTGCGCGAGCTGGAAAACGTCATCGAACGTGCGGTGCTGCTGACGCGCGGCAATGTGCTGCAGCTCTCCCTGCCTGAAGTGACGCTGCCTGACGTGAGCGTGCCCGCCGCCGAGACAGCGAAAGAGGGAGAAGATGAATATCAGCTCATTATGCGCGTACTCAAAGAGACCAACGGCGTGGTCGCCGGGCCAAAAGGTGCCGCCCAGCGTTTAGGGTTAAAACGCACTACCCTGCTGTCGCGCATGAAGCGACTCGGGATTGAGAAAGAGAGCCTGGTTTAAGCCCCCCAATCCGGCGGTGTTGCTCTGACACCGCCTTTCGTTACCCTGCGCAATTGTCCCTCATTGACACAAAATCGTTTCCTCTGTATAAAATTCCGCCTTAATAATGAGTTTCATTTGCATCAATAATAATATTAATCAAGGGTAGCGTTTCATGAAGAAGGTCATCTGCGCGTTAGGCCTGGCGGTTGCGTCGGTCAGTTCTGCTCTGGCAACCACATATCCTCTGACCATTGAAAACTGTGGCTATAAAGAAACATTCACCAAAGCGCCGGAACGCGTCGTGGCCCTGGGCCAGAATACCGTCGAAATTTTGCTCCTGCTGGGGCTGGAAGATAAGGTGAAGGCCAGCGCCTTCTGGCCAACGAAAGTGTTGCCGCAGCTGGCGGAACAGAACGCAAAAATCAAAACCCTGACGGTCGAAATCCCTACCCTTGAATCCGTGCTTGCGCAAAATCCCGACTTTGTCCCCGCCCAAACGCCGCTGTTGCTGGGACCGGAAAGCAAGGTAGCAAAACGCGAAGACCTGATGACCCTGGGCGTGAACAGCTACGTGTCACCGGGCATGTGCGCGACAAAAAAAGCCACCGGCGATATGTACGGCAGCCGCCAGAAACTGTGGGATATGACGTATCTCTATCAGGAGATTGAGGATTTCGCCAAAATCTTTAACGTTGAAGACCGCGGTCAGGCCGTGATTGCCGATTTCAAAAAGCGCGAGGCCGACCTGCGTAAGGAATTCAGCAAGAACAAAAAAGACCTGTCGTTTGTCTTCTGGTTCTCCAGCTCCTCCCCCTCTGCGGACGCCTACGTCGGCGGTAAAAACAGCCCTTCCGGGTTTATCGCGAGCCTGATGGGCGGGCATAACGCCATCACCTCCGAGACCGAATGGCCGACCGTGGGTTGGGAGAGCATTATTGCCGCCAATCCGGATGTGATTGTGGTCTCCAGCCTGGATCGCAACCGCTGGGCGCTGGATAACGCACAAGAGAAAATCAAATTCCTGAAGAGCGATCCGGCGGTCAGCCAGCTGGACGCCGTGAAAAAAGGCCATATCGTGGTGATGGACGGCCAGGCCATGAACCCGACGATTCGCACGATTTACGGGGCTGAGCAGGTCGGCGAACAGCTCAGAAAACTGGGGCTGAACTGATGACATCCGCCGTTCTTCAGGCCCGGCAGAGCCTGGTTCTGACGACCTCGGCTTTGCTCGCCCTGGTACTGTTATTTCTGGTGATCGCCCTGAGCGTCAGCGTAGGCGAGCTGTCCATCCCGCTGGATAACGTGTTTTACGCCATCAGTAATAAAATGGGGCTTACCGAGGTTCCGCTCACTCGCATCTATGAGAGCGTCATCTGGGACTTTCGCCTGAGCCGCGCGCTGGTGGCGGCCTGCTGCGGCGCGGGGCTGGCCATCTGCGGTGCCGTATTGCAGAGCCTGCTGAAGAACGCGCTGGCGGAACCCTACGTGCTCGGTGTGTCCGCGGGCGCGTCGACCGGGGCGGTTTCTGTCGTCGTATTGGGGATCGGCACCGGTGCGGTGTCTCTCTCCGCCGGTGCCTTTGCCGGGGCGTTCGCCGCGTTTGCGTTTGTCGCGTTTCTGACGAACGGCGCGCGCGGCGGGAATGAACGGACCATTCTGGCAGGGGTCGCCGCCTCGCAGCTTTTCAACGCCATTACCGCCTACACCATCAGCACCTCCGCCAGCGCCCAGCAGGCGCGCGACGTAATGTTCTGGCTGCTGGGCAGCTTCAGCGGCGTACGCTGGCCTGAATTCCAGCTGGCGCTGGTCGTGGTACTGATTGGATTAGCCGTTTGCCTCTACTATTCCCGGGCGCTGGATGCCTTCACGTTCGGTGATGACGCCGCCGCCTCTTTAGGTATTGCCGTCCCGTGGGTGCGCCTGACGCTCTTTACCACTACCGCGCTGATTACCGCGACCATCGTCAGCATGGCGGGGTCAATCGGCTTTGTCGGGCTGGTGGTGCCGCACGTGATGCGCTTCCTGTTCGGGCCGCTGCACCGCACGCTGCTGATTGCCAGCGCGCTGGCAGGGGCGATCCTGATGGTGCTGGCAGACATTGCCTCGCGCATGCTGATTGCACCGCAAAGCCTGCCCGTCGGGGTGGTCACCGCGCTGGTGGGCGTCCCCTTCTTTGCCGTGATTATCTACCGTTCAAGGAATAAGTGATGAGCATCTGTGCGGAAAATATTACCTGGAAGGTCGGCAAAAAGGTCATCGTTAATGACGTCTCGCTGAAGGTGTCACGGGGCGAAACGGTAGGACTGCTTGGCCCTAACGGCTGCGGGAAATCGTCTCTTTTACGGATCCTCGCGGGGCTGCGTCGCCCGGATGCTGGCTGCGTTACCCTGGACGGGCAGGACATCTCCCGCATCGCCAAAAAGCAGCTTGCCCGCCGGGTCGCCTTCGTGGAGCAGCACGGCATGACGGACGCCAATATGCGCGTGCGCGACGTGGTGAAACTTGGGCGTATTCCACACCACTCCGCCTTTTCCAACTGGAGCAACCACGATGACGAGACCGTCACCGCCGCTCTACAGCGCGTGGATATGCTGGATAAAAGTGGCCAGGGCTGGCTGAGCCTCTCCGGCGGCGAGCGCCAGCGCGTCCACATTGCCCGCGCGCTGGCCCAGACCCCGACGGAAATCCTGCTGGATGAACCGACCAACCACCTGGACATTCATCATCAGATGCAGCTGATGCAGCTGATCAGCGAATTACCGGTCACCAGCATTGTCGCTATCCACGATCTTAACCACGCCTCGATGTTCTGCGACTCGCTGATTGTGATGCAGAAAGGGCAAATTGTGGCGACGGGGACACCGCAGGACATCTTATCCGAGTCGTTGCTCTGGGATGTCTTCCGGGTCAAAACCAAAATCGAGATCTCGCCGTTCCATGGCAAAAAGCACATCCACTTTATCGTTTAGGGGCGAGTGAAAAACGATGCTCCTTCGCCCCGCCACCACGCTCTGGCCGCCCGTCTTACTGGGTAGCCAGTTTGTTTTTAACATCGGCTTTTACGCCGTAGTCCCCTTCCTGGCAATATTCCTGCGCGACGATATGCTGCTCTCCGGCGGACTGATCGGGCTGATCCTAGGCCTGCGCACGTTCTCTCAGCAGGGGATGTTTATCGTCGGTGGTGCGCTCTCAGATCGGTTTGGCGCGAAAGTCGTTATCCTGAGCGGGTGCATGATTCGCGTTGCGGGCTATCTGCTGCTGGCGTTTGGAGGCTCGCTGTGGCCGATTATTCTGGGTGCGTGCCTGACAGGCGTGGGCGGCGCGCTGTTTTCTCCGTCTATTGAGGCATTGCTGGCGAAAGCGGGCACGCACAGCGAGGCGAAAGGTAAACGAAGTCGGGCGGAGTGGTTCGCGCTCTTTGCGGTCTGCGGGGAACTCGGTGCGGTACTGGGCCCGGTTGCCGGCTCCCTGCTCACCGGCCTGGGCTTTCGCCAGGTGGCGCTGGCGGGCGCAGGGGTCTTTATCGTTGCGCTGGTGGTGCTCTACTTTTGCCTGCCCGCGTCACGCCACGCCCCCCGGACGCTGAAGCTCGTTCCCTGGTGGACGACGTTCCGCCAGCCGCGCTTTGTCGCCTTTATCATTGCCTACAGCTCGTGGCTGTTAAGCTATAACCAGCTCTATCTGGCGCTGCCGGTGGAGATCCAGCGCTCTGGCGGTAACGAGAAAGATCTCGGCCCGCTTTTTATGCTGGCCTCGTTGCTGATCGTTGCATTACAGCTGCCGCTGGCGCGTTTCGCCCGGCGCGTGGGCGCGGTGAGGCTCCTGCCGGTAGGCTTTTTGCTGCTTTCAGCCGCCTTCGCGAGCGTGGCGATGTTTGCCCCGATGACGCCGCCGGAAGGCTGGCTGCGCTTACTGCCTTCCGTCTGCTTTGTGACGCTGTTGACGCTGGGACAGATGCTGCTGGTGCCATCGGCGAAAGATCTGATCCCTCGGTTTGCGGAGGAGTCCACGCTTGGCGCGCACTACGGGGCACTCGCCACCGCCGGGGGCATTGCGGTACTGGCAGGAAACCTGGTGTTTGGCAGCCTGCTGGATCGCGCGCTGGTGCCCTCAACGCAGGCAATGTATCCCTGGCTGCTGCTGGCCCTTTTCCCACTCTGCAGCGCGCTGGCCCTGAACGTGATTTGCCGTCCGCTGAGACGCTGAACCGATCACTTTTTCGGACGGTACTTCTCCGGCAGTTCCGGTACGGGACGACGATCATCAATCAGATGACGAACGGTCAGGATAGGATGACGCCATAACATACGCGGACCTGCCCAGCGCATGACCTGCTTCATCTCTTCACGTCTGGCAGGCTGGTAGCAGTGTACCGGACACTGCTTGCAGGCAGGCTTGTCCTCACCGAAAACGCACTTATCCAGGCGCTTATCGGCATACGCATTGAGCGCCTGATAATGCCCTTCCTCCTGAGATGCCTGCGGACACTGCTTTTCATACAACGCGATCATTTTCGCGATGGTCTCTTTTTCTCGTGAGATGCGTTTACCGGACATAACGGCCTACCGAATAATAAAGTGCATTAATAATACACTTTTAAGCACTGTATTTCAGCGGTTGCATTTCGTTTCCTGAAGCCTGATTCCAGTTTTAACCCTGCACCGACCGATAATCACTGGTATTTTATACAGGCATCAGAAATGACCTTTGTCCGTGTTGTCTGGAGACCCTATGCAAGAGCTCGCTATCAGCAAACCCTATCGCCATTTAAGAGTGGGATATTTTAGAAAGCGCCATGAAGACCGCAATACCAAGATACCAAAGCGTTACAGCGTACATGCGGCGCTGAGCTTAAAAGGTGACTGGCTTGAAAAGGCGGGGTTTACGACCCATTCCAGAGTCAGAGTGGGCGTGGAGCATGGAAAAATTATCATTGAATTAATGTCGGAAGACGGCTCGTAAAGCCACGACATTTTTCTGCGCCGGACCTTTTTTTCATGCGACAATAGAAGGAACAAACGGCCACTGAGCCGATCAAAACGGTTTATATTCAAAGAAATGGACATCATAACTCCATGAGCACAATCGACAATTTCGACGCACATACGCCGATGATGCAGCAGTATCTGAAGCTGAAGGCACAGCATCCGGAAATCCTGCTGTTTTACCGTATGGGTGATTTTTACGAGCTGTTTTATGACGATGCTAAGCGTGCATCGCAGCTGCTCGACATCTCGTTGACCAAACGTGGCGCATCGGCAGGTGAACCCATCCCGATGGCAGGTATCCCGCACCACGCGGTAGAAAACTACCTGGCGAAACTGGTGAATCAGGGTGAATCCGTCGCCATCTGCGAACAGATCGGCGATCCGGCGACCTCAAAAGGCCCGGTGGAACGCAAAGTCGTGCGCATCGTCACGCCTGGCACCATCAGTGATGAAGCCCTGTTACAGGAGCGCCAGGATAACCTGCTGGCAGCGCTGTGGCAGGACGGTAAAGGCTTTGGCTACGCGACGCTGGATATCAGCTCCGGACGTTTTCGTCTGAGTGAACCGGCTGACCGTGAAACGATGGCAGCCGAACTGCAGCGCACCAACCCGGCAGAATTGCTCTATGCCGAAGATTTCGCCGAAATGGCGCTGATTGAAGGTCGTCGTGGGTTGCGTCGTCGTCCGCTGTGGGAATTCGAAATTGATACCGCGCGCCAGCAGCTGAATCTGCAGTTTGGCACCCGCGATCTGATTGGCTTTGGCGTTGAAAATGCCCCGCGCGGGCTGTGTGCGGCAGGGTGTCTCCTGCAGTACGTGAAAGATACCCAGCGCACCTCCCTGCCGCATATCCGCTCTATCACCATGGAGCGCCAGCAGGACAGCATCATCATGGATGCCGCCACGCGCCGTAATCTGGAGATCACGCAGAACCTGGCGGGCGGCGTAGAAAACACGCTCGCGTCGGTCCTCGACAGTACGGTAACGCCAATGGGCAGCCGCATGCTGAAACGCTGGCTTCATATGCCGATTCGCGATACCGCTACGCTGGTTTGCCGTCAGCAGACGATTGCCGCCCTGCAGGATCGCTATACCGAGCTGCAGCCTGTCCTGCGCCAGGTGGGCGATCTGGAGCGTATCCTGGCTCGTCTGGCGCTGCGCACGGCACGACCGCGCGACCTCGCGCGGATGCGTCATGCTTTCCAGCAGTTACCGGAACTCCGTGCACAGCTGAGCGACGTTGACAGCGCGCCGGTACAGAAACTCCGCGAAACCATGGGCGAATTTACCGAGCTACGCGAACTGCTGGAGCGCGCCATTATCGATGCGCCTCCGGTTCTGGTGCGTGATGGCGGCGTGATTGCCCCTGGCTACAACGAGGAACTGGACGAATGGCGCGCGCTGGCCGACGGTGCGACGGACTACCTCGACAAGCTGGAAATCCGCGAACGCGAACGTCTCGGGCTCGACACCCTGAAAGTGGGTTATAACGCGGTACACGGCTACTATATTCAGATCAGCCGCGGGCAGAGCCATTTGGCGCCGATTCACTACGTGCGTCGCCAGACGTTGAAAAACGCCGAACGCTACATCATTCCTGAACTGAAAGAGTACGAAGATAAAGTCCTTACCTCGAAGGGTAAAGCGCTGGCGCTGGAAAAACAGCTTTATGACGAGCTGTTCGACATGCTGATGCCGCACCTGGCCGACCTGCAGCTGAGCGCCAGCGCGCTGGCGGAACTGGACGTGCTGGTGAACCTGGCAGAACGCGCGGAAACGCTGAACTACACCTGCCCGACCTTTACCGACAAGCCTGGCATTCGTATCACTGAAGGTCGTCACCCTGTGGTAGAGCAGGTGCTGAATGAACCGTTCATCGCCAACCCGCTGAGCCTGTCACCGCAGAGAAGAATGCTGATCATTACCGGTCCGAACATGGGCGGTAAGAGTACCTATATGCGTCAGACGGCGCTGATTGCCCTGCTTGCCTATATCGGCAGCTACGTCCCGGCGCAAAACGTGGAGATTGGCCCCATCGACCGCATTTTTACCCGCGTCGGGGCAGCGGACGATCTGGCGAGCGGTCGCTCTACCTTCATGGTCGAGATGACCGAAACGGCAAACATTCTGCATAACGCGACGGAGCACAGCCTGGTGCTGATGGACGAAGTCGGACGCGGAACGTCAACCTATGACGGTTTGTCACTGGCATGGGCCTGTGCGGAAAGCCTCGCGAATAAAATCAAGGCCATGACGCTGTTCGCTACCCACTACTTCGAGCTGACGCAGCTGCCGGAGAAAATGGAAGGGGTTGCGAACGTTCATCTGGATGCGCTGGAGCACGGCGATACCATTGCCTTCATGCACACGGTGCAGGATGGCGCGGCGAGCAAGAGCTATGGCCTGGCCGTCGCGGCGCTGGCAGGTGTACCGAAAGAGGTGATCAAGCGCGCGCGTCAGAAACTGCGTGAACTGGAAAGCCTCTCACCGAATGCGGCGGCGACGCAGATTGATGGTACGCAGATGTCGCTGCTGGTACCGGCGGAAGAGACATCGCCTGCCGTGGAAGCGCTGGAAAACCTCGATCCGGATTCACTGACGCCACGTCAGGCGCTGGAGTGGATTTATCGTTTGAAGAGTCTGGTTTAGTTCTCTGCGGTCTTTTGCCCGGTGGCGCTGCGCTTACCGGGCCTACGGGTTTTGTAGGCCGGGTAAGGCGAAGCCGCCACCCGGCAAAACAGACCGCACGATGTTATCGCCCGGTAAGCACAGCGCCACCGGGCTTTTTTTACAACAGCGGCGGGATCGTCGGCACCTGAGGCGCCTCATCAATATCCTTCTGCGTCATGCGGAACGCTTCCGGATAATGCTCACGGCTGGTACGACGCAACGGTTCAGTGTCGCGCCAGGTATACAAACAATGCTGGCACTGGTAAACGGTCCAGACCCCTTTTACCGGCGACGTCGCCATCACTTCAATATGCTCATCGGCACAACGTGGACAAATCATCTTTTCCTCCTTATTGGCGTGCTGCCAGCATCGCGGTCAGTTTTTCGGCCCAGGCTTTGGTTTCTGGGAGATCCTGTACCGGCTGGCTATAGTGGCCACGGGTGTCCGGTGCGACAGGCGTAGTGGCATCGATAATCAGTTTGTCGGTAATGCCCGCCGGGCTGGATCCAGGATCCAGTTCCAGCACCGACATGTTCGGCAGTTGCACCAAATCCCCTGCAGGATTCACTTTCGATGACAGCGCCCACATCACCTGCGGGAGGTTGAACGGATCGACATCCTCATCCACCACGATCACCATCTTCACGTAGCCCAGACCGTGCGGCGTGGTCATGGCACGTAAACCGACCGCGCGGGCAAAACCGCCGTAACGTTTTTTGGTGGAGATAATCGCCAGCAGACCGTGGGTGTACATCGCGTTAACCGCCTGCACTTCCGGGAATTCTGCTTTCAGCTGCTGGTAGAGCGGCACGCAGGTAGCCGGTCCCATCAGATAGTCGATCTCGGTCCACGGCATGCCAAGGTAAAGGGATTCGAAAATCGGTTTGGTGCGGTAAGAGACTTTGTCGATACGGACAACCGTCATGTTACGGCCACCGGAGTAGTGCCCGGTAAACTCGCCGAAAGGCCCTTCGATTTCACGCTTGCGGCCTTCAATCACCCCTTCCAGGATCACTTCAGAACCCCACGGCACGTCGAAGCCGGTCAGCGGCGCGGTGGCAATAGGGTACGGGCTTTCACGCAGCGCGCCGGCCATTTCATACTCGGACTGATCGTATTTCAGCGGCGTGGCGCCCATCAGGGTGATGATCGGGTCGTTGCCGAGGGTAATCGCAATCGGCAGGTCTTCGCCGCGCTCTTCCGCTTTGTGCAGATGCAGAGCGATATCGTGCATCGGTACCGGCTGCAGGCCGAGCTTGCGCTTGCCCTTCACTTCCATGCGGTAGATCCCGACGTTTTGCTTGCCGAAGTGATCCGGGTCAAGCGGATCGCGCGAGACGACACACGCTTTATCGAGATAAAAGCCCCCGTCACCGTCGTTCAGACGGAACAGCGGCAGAATATCGAACAGGTTGATGTCTTCACCGTCCACCGTATTCTGCGCCCAGGCCGGGTTAGCGCGGCGCTCCGGTGTGACGGGGAATTTATCCCAGCGGCGGATAAACTCGTCGATCTGTTTTTTTACCGGAGTGTTCGCCGGCAGCCCCATCGAAATGGCGTGGTTCTGCCAGGAGCCGATGGTGTTCATCACCACGCGGGCATCGGTAAAGCCACGAATGTTGTCGAACCACAGCGCGGGCGCGCCGTCGCCAATGCGGCCGGTCGCGTTGGCTGCCGCTGCCAGATCGGGCTCAGCGTTTACCTCTTCCTCAATTTTCAGCAGTTGCCCTTGCTCATCGAGCGCCTGGAGGAAGCTTCTCAAATCATCAAATGCCATCTTTATTCTCCTGTGAAAAATGTTTCGCCTCCCGCAGCCCGTTCCAGCGTCGCGCCTTTTTATGCTCCAGACCGAACTGGTCGAGCACGCGGGTCACAATATGCTGGGTAATGTCATCTGCGGTCTGAGGGTGGTTGTAATACGCAGGCATAGGCGGCACCATCGCCACGCCCATGCGGGAGAGCGCAAGCATGTTCTCAAGATGAATGGTGCTGAGCGGCGTTTCACGGGGAACCAGCACCAGCTTGCGCCCCTCTTTCAACACCACATCCGCCGCACGTCCCACCAGCCCTTCGGCGTAACCCGCGCGGATACCCGCCAGCGTTTTCATGCTGCAGGGAATGACGATCATGCCGTCGGTGCGAAACGAGCCGGAAGAGATAGTGGCGGCCTGGTCAGCCGGGCTGTGGACAACGTCAGCCAGCGCAGCGACGTCCTGCGCGGTGTAAGGCGTTTCCAGCTCAATGGTGGTTTTTGCCCACTTAGACATCACCAGATGGGTTTCCACCTCCGGCATGTCACGCAGTGCCTGCAATAAAGCCACACCCAGCGGCGCGCCCGTTGCTCCCGTCATTCCTACTATCAATCTCATTCATCACCTCAATAATTTGTTCGTACACGAACATTATAAATAAGCTACTCCAGGATTGTTTTTCTGACAAGATCGTTCGCATACGATCACACGAATGGCTAAAAAATGCCGCGTTAAAATTGAGAGCAATAGCGGCTATCATAGGGGGAGATTTTTTCCGTCGGAGTGTTCATGGAACTAAGACAAGAGGCGTTCCACCTGTTACGTCAGCTTTTTCAACAGCATACCGCGCAGTGGCAACATGCCTTGCCGGAACTGACCAAGCCACAGTATGCGGTGATGCGTTCCATTGCCGAGCATCCGGGCATTGAACAGGTGGCATTGACTGAAGTCGCGGTCAGCACGAAAGCGACCCTGGCGGAGATGCTCAGCCGTATGGAGGCGCGTGGTCTGGTCAAACGCGAGCACGACCCTGCGGATAAGCGCCGTCGCTTTGTCTTCCTGACGCCAGAAGGGGAAGCCCTGCTTGCAGACTGCAAGCCGGTAGGCAATGAGGTTGATGAGGCCTTTTTAGGCCGTCTAAGCAAGGCCGAACGGGAGCAGTTCTCGGCGCTCATCAAAAAGATGATGCACGATTAATTCACGCTGGTACGCATAAAATCGATAAAGGTGCGCACTTTCGCTGACACATGCCGGGCATCAGGATACACCGCATAGATACCCTGCCGCGCAAAGGTATATTCCGGTAATACCGGGGCCAGTTTTCCCGCATCAAGCGCACCGCGTACCAGCCATTCCGGTAGTAACGCCACCCCACCGCCTGCGAGCGCAAAAGCCATAAGGGCCTGAGCGCTGTCGGCAAACAGGCGCGGCGCTTGTTTTATCTCCAGCATGTCAGGCGCACCGCTGGCATCTCTCACCTGCCAGCGCAGCGGCGAGGCCAGGCGCTCGTGAATAATCCAGTCCGCGTGAGCCAGCTGCGCAAGCGTTTCTATCGGATGGTTAACGAGCCACCCGGGCGTCGCCACAGGGATAATAGAAAAGTGCGAAATCAGCGCGGCGTGGTTGCGCGAATCGGCAAGCGTTCCCAGCCGGATGGCCACGTCAAAGCGCTCCGAGATAAGGTCGGCGTGCAGGGACGACGAAGCATGTCGTACGCGAAGATCCGGGTGCTGCTGGCTAAACCTGGCCAGCAGCGGCACCACCACCCGGGAGCCATACTCGGGCGTAGTGGTGATCCGCAGTTCGCCAGTAAGCCCCGCATGGTTCGCGCGGACATCTTCCTGCAGCCGTTCGGCGTCCTTCAGAAGCGCCACGCTGCGCTGATGAAAAAGCGCGCCCGCCTCGGTTAACGTCAGTCGACGGGTGGAGCGCAGCAGCAGCGTAACGCCCAGCTCATCTTCAAGCTGGCGAATATTGAAGCTAACGACCGCTTTTGTCAGCCCCATCGCCTCGGCGGCCGCCGTAAAACTGCCGGTGTCGGCCACCGCGACAAACATCTGCGTCCGCTGCAGGTTAATCATCATCACGCCCTTTACTGTCAAAATATTTTTGACAGTATATCGCGCTTTGTCAGGTTTATCCGTGATTACCGAGCCGATACGATACGCCACCTCACCGGAGGATCCACCATGACGTATCGCAGCAAAGTCGCCGTTGTTTATCTGCTGGGCTTTTTTCTTGATTTGATCAACATGTTCATTGCCAGCGTCGCGTTCCCGGCAATGGCTCACGTCTTTAACGCCACGCCTTCGGCCCTTACCTGGGTTAGTAACGGGTACATTGCCGGCCTGACGCTGGTGATCCCGTTTAGCAGCGTGCTCACGCGCCGCATCGGGCCCAAGCGCGTCATCCTGCTCTCGCTTTTTCTGTTCAGCGCAGCCTCCGCAGCGGCGGGCCTGTCTGCAACGCTTGAAAGTCTGATCGCCTGGCGAATGATCCAGGGCGTGGGAGGAGGCTTACTGATCCCCGTTGGACAGGCGCTGACCTGGCAACAGTATAAGCCTCACGAGCGTGCCAGACTCTCCTCGGCGGTGATGCTGGTCGCGCTGCTTGCCCCGGCCTGCTCCCCGGCTGTCGGCGGCGTGCTGGTGCAGACGCTGGGCTGGCGATGGATCTTTTTCGCTACGCTACCGGTCGCTATCGTGACCTTTGCTCTAGCGTGCCTGTGGCTTAAACACGAAAAACCCACGATGAAAGCGGCCAGACTGCTAAACCTGCCCTTGCTCGCGGACCCGCTTTTGCGTTTTTCCATGCTTGTTTATTTATGCGTTCCTGGCGTATTTATTGGGGTGAGCGTCACGGGCATGTTTTATCTTCAGCACGTGGCGAACATGAGCCCAGCCGCAACGGGGATGCTCATGCTGCCGTGGTCCGTGGCATCGTTTATCGCCATCACGGCAACGGGACGTTATTTTAACCGTATCGGTCCCCGGCCGCTGATCGTCATCGGCTGCCTGTTGCAGGCCACGGGTATCCTGCTATTGATTAACATCAGTTCGGCTACGCTGCTGCCTGCCGTTGCGTTTACCCTGATGGGCGCGGGAGGAAGCCTGTGCAGCAGTACGGCTCAGAGCAGCGCGTTTCTGACAACGCGACGGGATGAGATGCCGGATGCCAGCGCGCTGTGGAATCTCAATCGTCAGCTGAGCTTTTTTGCCGGTGCCCTGCTGCTTGCCCAAGTGCTGAACCTGGCTCAGGCGTGGCTGCCACCGCTCGCCGCCTGGCACGGGATGTTTATTTTTGCAGCAGGCATGACCTTGCTGCCTGTACTGTATGTTTTTCGTCTTAACAATTCGCAGGTGCTCACCCAGCTGCGACAGGAGAATTCATGACGCCTTTCGAACACGACATTATCGACCTCCACATTGCGCTTGAAGACTGGTTAGGCAAAGGTGAAGGTGATTCCGACGCCCTGCACGCCCGTTTTCGTCCCGATTTTCTGATGATCCCGCCGGGCGGCGTTCATATCGACTATGACGGCCTTGTCAGCTTTCTGGAAAAACAGCGCGGAAGCCGTCCCGGACTGAAGATCGTCATTGATGAATTAACTACGCGCCAGGCGTGGCCTCACGGCGCGGTACTCCATTACCGGGAGACGCAAACCCGGCCGGACCAGCCCGTTAACGTGCGCTGGTCAACCGCGGTGCTCAATCAGGAAGGCGATCGGATAGTGTGGCGTCTGCTGCACGAGACGGCGACGCAACCGTAACACAAAAGAAAAAGGCCCGTCTCACGACGGGCCTTTTTTGACGAAAGGTTGCTTATTCGCGGAACAGCGCTTCGATATTCAGACCTTGCCCCTGCAGGATTTCACGCAGGCGGCGCAGACCTTCAACCTGAATCTGACGAACACGTTCACGGGTCAGGCCAATTTCGCGGCCGACGTCTTCCAGTGTCGCAGCTTCATACCCCAGTAAACCGAAACGACGTGCCAGCACTTCACGCTGTTTGGCGTTCAGTTCGAACAGCCATTTGACGATGCTCTGTTTCATGTCATCGTCCTGCGTGGTGTCTTCCGGGCCGTTGTCTTTTTCATCGGCCAGGATGTCCAGCAGCGCTTTTTCGGAGTCGCCACCCAGCGGGGTGTCAACGGAGGTAATGCGCTCGTTGAGACGCAGCATACGGCTTACGTCATCAACCGGTTTATCGAGTTGTTCGGCAATTTCTTCTGCGCTTGGCTCGTGGTCCAGCTTATGGGACAACTCGCGCGCGGTGCGCAGATAAACGTTCAACTCTTTGACGATGTGAATCGGCAGGCGGATCGTACGGGTCTGGTTCATAATAGCCCGTTCGATGGTCTGACGAATCCACCAGGTCGCGTAGGTTGAGAAACGGAACCCGCGTTCCGGGTCAAACTTCTCAACTGCGCGGATGAGACCCAGGTTGCCCTCTTCAATCAGATCCAGCAGAGCCAGACCACGATTGCCGTAACGGCGGGCAATTTTCACGACCAGTCGCAGGTTACTTTCAATCATGCGACGACGCGAGGCCACATCACCACGCAAAGCACGACGTGCGAAATAGACTTCTTCTTCGGCCGTTAGCAGTGGGGAGTAACCAATCTCCCCAAGGTAAAGCTGAGTCGCGTCCAGTACACGCTGTGTGGCACCCTGCGATAACAGCTCTTCTTCAGCCAAATCGTTATCACTGGGTTCCTCTTCTACTAAGGCTTTTTCGTCAAAAGCCTCTACTCCGTTCTCATCAAATTCCGCGTCTTCATTTAAATCATGAACTTTCAGCGTATTCTGACTCATAAGGTGGCTCCTACCCGTGATCCCTGAACGAGACACCCTGGCTGGCATGCCCCGTCAAATTATCGCTGCGGCAAGTACTGCAGCGGGTTTACGGATTTCCCCTTGTAACGAATTTCAAAATGCAAGCGTGTAGAACTGGTTCCGGTGCTACCCATGGTAGCGATTTTTTGCCCCGCCTTAACTTCTTGTTGTTCCCGGACCAGCATTGTGTCGTTATGGGCGTAGGCACTCAGGTAATCATCGTTATGTTTGATGATAATAAGATTACCGTAACCGCGCAGAGCGTTACCGGCATACACAACGCGTCCGTCTGCGGTCGCGATGATAGCCTGTCCTTTACTCCCTGCGATATCGATCCCTTTATTTCCCCCTTCGGAGGAAGAGAAGTTTTCGATAACCTTGCCGTCAGTTGGCCAGCGCCATGCAGAAATCGGCGAACTGGAGGTCATACTGCTGGCAGTCGGTTCAGTAGAGCTAACCACAGGTGCCGTAACCGGTGCTGTGACAGCAGTCGCAGTCCCTTTATTATTCGGCAACATTTTGTTAGCAGTCTGATCACCTGAATCCTCAGAATACGTAATTACAGGTTGTGAAGCAACCACCGTGGTGGATTTTTGTGCAGGCTTAACGCTGTTATTCTGCGCCGTCACATCGGCCGCGGAAACGGTGTTGCCAGGGGTCAGCGGCGTGCCCGTCGCGTTACCCACCTGGAGCGTTTGCCCGACTTCCAGACCGTATGGGGCCTGGACGTTATTGCGCTGCGCGAGGTCACGGAAATCGTTCCCGGTGATCCACGCAATGTAGAACAGCGTATCGCCGCGTTTCACGGTATAGGTGCTGCCACCGGTGTAGCTGCCTTTCGGAATGTTCCCATACTGGCGGTTATAGACTATGCGGCCATTTTGGGTCTGAACAGGTTGTTCAACTGGCTGAACCTGCATTGGCTGTGTAACAGGATGTTGCACAGGCTGAATTTGTGGTGTTTTCTGCGGCGCAGCCGTCCCCATTTTAGGTGGCGGCGTGATTAACATTCCGCTGGACGTGTTACCGGAGCCGCTGTTTCCGCCGACGGAACTGACGGGCGCAGGCGCGTTGTTAGAACTTGTACAACCTGCCAGCCAGAGCGAAACCAGTGATAATGCCGCAACACGGCTGATGGTGAATTTAGGGCTTCCCGCGCTCATTTATCCCCCAGGAATGTTTTAACTACAAGTGACTTAAAATTTACCGTGATGGCACGAATCTTTCGCGCCACACCATACGCTGAATTTGCCTTAATAACCCTGGATAATTCCGAGTCTCAGGCCAACTCCCCCTTCACCAGAGGCACAAAGCGCACGGCTTCCACGGTGTCGATAATATACTCGCCGCCGCGCCGACGAACGCGCTTCAACAGCTGCTGCTCGTCCCCGACAGGCAGAACCAGAATGCCCCCCTCATCCAGCTGCGATAACAGGGCAGCTGGAATTTCAGGCGGGGCCGCCGTCACGATGATGGCGTCAAACGGGGCGCGAGCTTTCCAACCCTGCCATCCATCACCGTGTCGTGTCGAAACATTATGTAAATCAAGTTGTTTCAGGCGACGACGCGCCTGCCACTGTAAACCTTTAATCCGCTCAACGGAGCATACATGGTGCACCAGATGCGCCAGGATCGCAGTCTGATACCCCGACCCGGTGCCAATCTCCAGCACGCGGGAGTCGGGCGTCAGCTCCAGCAGCTCCGTCATCCGCGCTACCATATAAGGCTGCGAAATCGTCTGGCCCTGCCCGATGGGCAGCGCCACGTTTTCCCACGCTTTGTGTTCAAACGCCTCGTCTACAAATTTCTCACGCGGAACCTGAGCAAGTGCTTCAAGCACGTGCTCGTCGCGGATCCCCTGCGCGCGGAGTTGTTCCAGAAGAGTTTGTACACGTTTGTTTACCATTGCGCGTTCACTCCTGCGCGATCCAGCCAGCCCGACACCACATCATGCGCGCTATACGCGGTTAAATCTACGTGCAGCGGGGTAACCGAAACATAGCCTTCTTCTACGGCGGCAAAGTCGGTATCCGGACCCGCATCGCACTTATCGCCAGGAGGGCCAATCCAGTAAAGCGTGTTGCCGCGCGGATCCTGCTGCGGGATCACCTGATCGGCAGGATGTCGGCTTCCGCAACGGGTGACGCGAATGCCTTTAATTTCATCGAGAGGAAGATCCGGCACGTTGATGTTGAGGATGCGCCCGGTACGCAACGGCTCGCGGCCGAGTGCCCGCAGGATCGAACAGGTCACCGCAGCGGCGGTGTCGTAGTGCGTGTAGCCGTTTAACGAGACCGCCAGCGCCGGGAACCCCAGATGGCGCCCTTCCATTGCGGCCGCCACGGTACCGGAGTAAATCACGTCATCGCCGAGGTTAGGACCGGCGTTAATGCCGGAGACAACGATATCCGGACGCGGTCGCATCAGCGCGTTCACGCCCAGAAAAACACAGTCGGTTGGCGTGCCCATCTGCACGGCAATATCGCCATTTTCAAAGGTAAAGGTGCGAAGCGACGACTCCAGCGTCAGCGAGTTAGACGCTCCACTGCGGTTACGATCGGGTGCCACGACCTGCACATCCGCAAATTCGCGGAGGTGTTTCGCCAGGGTCTGAATGCCCGGCGCGTGGATCCCGTCATCGTTACTCAGCAATATTCGCATAATCACCCGAGGTGTTGATAAGTTCCCTGACAACACTGGTGGCAAAGCTACCTGCCGGTAGCCAGAAGCGTAACTCGACGGTCACGTCATCCCACCAGTTCCAGCTTAACTGCTGCGGATAGAGCAGCATCGCGCGGCGTGCCGCGTCGACTTTTTCCCGCACCAGCAAGGATTGCAGTTCTGGCGCATCCGCTACGGCTGACTGCTCGGCGGCCAGCGCGTCGCCCTGTGTTCCCCAGTCGCCCGTACCGGGCAGCGCGGCGGTAATCATCAGCGCTTTTGCGTCCACGCGCGACTGCACATCGGCCATTTCTTCGGCCGTTGCCACAAACCAGCTTCCGCGTCCCGCTAATTGTAGCGCATCGCCAACAACAACTTGATTCGCGTCCGGTTTTTTCAGCCTTTCGCTCACAATCTGATTAAACAACGCACTGCGGGCCGCCGACAACCAAAAACTGCGTTTACTCCTGTCCCGCACCGGTGCATCGCTTTGCGCCCAGCGCAGCGCGCCCTGCAGGTTGCTGCCGCCAATGCCAAAGCGCTGCGCGCCAAAGTAGTTCGGCACGCCGCGTTCACTGATAGCGTTCAGACGTTTTTCAACGTCTTCGCGGTGGGTCACTTCCCGCAGCACCAGCGTAAAGTCGTTACCCTTCAACGCCCCCAGACGCAGTTTTCGCTTGTGGCGGGCGAATTCCAGTACCTTACAACCCTCAAGCTCAAATTTGCTTAAATCAGGCATCGTATTACCGGGAACGCGCGCGCAGAGCCACTGTTCAGTGACGGCGTGTTTATCTTTCTGCCCGGCAAAGCTCACTTCGCGGGCATGAATTTTAAGGAATTTTGCCAGCGCGTCGGCCACAAAGCGGGTATTGCAGCCATTTTTCAGAATACGCACCAGGATATGTTCGCCTTCGCCATCCGGCTCAAAGCCCAGATCCTCTACCACGAGGAAGTCTTCAGGGCTGGCTTTCAGCACCCCGTTCCCCTGCGGTTTACCGTGCAGGTATGTCAGGTTGTCGAAGTCTGTCATTTGCTCGCCTTCACCAGCAGCGCCACGGCTTCACAGGCAATCCCTTCGCCACGCCCGGTAAAGCCCAGCTTCTCGGTCGTCGTCGCTTTCACGTTCACGTCGTCCATATGGCAGCCCAGATCTTCTGCAATAAACACGCGCATCTGCGGAATGTGCGGCAGCATTTTCGGGGCCTGGGCAATAATCGTTACGTCGACGTTGCCGAGGGTGTAACCTTTCGCCTGAATGCGACGCCACGCTTCGCGCAGCAGTTCGCGGCTGTCCGCGCCTTTAAATGCCGGGTCGGTGTCCGGGAACAGCTTGCCGATATCACCCAGCGCGGCCGCGCCCAACAGCGCGTCGGTCAGCGCATGCAGCGCCACGTCGCCATCAGAATGCGCCAGCAGTCCTTTTTCATAAGGAATGCGCACGCCGCCAATGATAATTGGGCCTTCTCCGCCAAAGGCGTGTACATCAAAACCGTGTCCAATTCGCATTATGCCTTCTCCTGATGGGTCGAACGGGTAAGATAGAATTCCGCAAGCTGTAAATCTTCCGGACGCGTCACTTTAATATTATCAGCGCGTCCTTCAACAAGCTCAGGGTGGAAACCGCAATATTCCAGCGCAGAGGCTTCGTCTGTGATGGTCACACCTTCTCTAAGCGCACGCGTTAAGCAGTCGTGGAGTAATTCGCGGGGGAAAAATTGTGGCGTCAGCGCGTGCCATAAATCGACGCGATCGACGGTGTGGGCGATAGCCTGTTTACCCGGCTCGGCGCGCTTCATGGTGTCGCGCACCGGTGCGGCCAAAATCCCGCCAACCTTGCTTGTTTCGCTCAGGGCCAGCAGACGCGCAAGGTCGTCCTGATGGAGGCACGGACGCGCCGCGTCATGCACCAGCACCCACGGCGCGTTTCCGGCGGCCTGAATGCCCGCCAGCACGGAATCGGCGCGCTCGGCGCCACCGTCAACGACGGTAATCTGTGGATGATTTGCCAGCGGCAGCTGCGCAAAGCGCGCATCGCCAGGGCTGATAGCGATGATCACCCGCGTCACCCGTGGGTGCGCCAGCAGCGCCGCCACGGCGTGCTCGAGGATCGTTTTATCGCCAATAGAGAGGTACTGCTTGGGACATTCTGTCTGCATGCGCCGGCCAAAACCTGCGGCCGGCACCACGGCGCATACGTCCGAAAAAGTTACTGCCATGTCGTAATCCTGGGCCTGATTATCGATTGTTTTGTGCTGAGCCCTGATTGCGTTTAGACGCATCCGGAACCAGACGATAAAAGGTTTCGCCCGGCTTAGTCATACTGAGTTCATTGCGTGCGCGTTCCTCAATCGCCTCTTGCCCGCCATTGAGGTCATCAATTTCAGCAAAGAGTTGATCGTTTCGCGCCTTAAGTTTGGCGTTTGTTGCCTGCTGAGCCGCGACGTCATCGCTTACCCGGCTATAGTCGTGCAGTCCGTTCTTACCGAACCACAGCGAATATTGCAGCCAGATTAGCAAAGCCAGCAACAGCAGCGTTAGTTTACCCATCCTGCCCCCTGAAAAACGGCATCATCATCCCAAGACTTCCCCAGAGCACTACGCCGGGGTAACAGAGATGCCGCAACATCGCGGGCAAATGTACCACATTTTTTCCGCAGAATCGTCCTGCACAATATCGTTACACAGTTGGTTACGGTTTGAATTATGGCTGAAGTTAGCCCATGAGCCACAAAAATAACAGACCAAACATCAGAACCACCGTCACAATCGTGACCACGGTGCTGTACAGGAGCTTGCCATTGAGTAACGAGTGCAGCGCAATGCCGACGACAACCGCCACGGGCATCAGCGCCAGAAAGAAAGGCCAGGTGTAGAGAAAGAAGAACAGCGTGTTACCGCCGTAGATGAGAAACGGGATACCCAGCGCCAGCAACCATGAGACGAAGCCGATGATGGCCCCAGGAAATGACCAGGTCGTTTCGTCGTCGGTCGCGAGCGGCTCCGACCCGGTGGTGGTGATGTAATGTTCACTGTTGCGCATAGCTAATCCTGTGACCGTGACTCATCGTTCGGGAAGACAGCTCCCGAACGATACCGTCTCAGGATCTGATAATATCGTCCCGTCTGAGCAGGTCTAATAATTGGCTTACTAAATTTGTTACCAATTGTTGACCCTCCAGGTGAATTTCAGGCGATTCAGGCGCTTCGTATACCGCGTCAATTCCGGTGAAGTTTCGCAGTTCTCCGGCACGCGCTTTTTTGTACAGCCCTTTCGGGTCGCGCGCTTCGCAAATCTCCAGCGGCGTATCAACAAACACCTCGATAAAGCGATCCTGACCCACGCGTTCACGCACCATCTGGCGCTCGGCGCGGTGCGGAGAGATAAACGCGGTCAGCACCACCAGCCCGGCGTCCGCCATCAGGCTGGCCACTTCGCCTACCCGGCGGATGTTCTCTTTACGGTCGTCGTCGCTAAACCCTAAATCGCTGCACAGGCCGTGACGCACGTTGTCACCATCCAGCAGGTACGTGCTTACGCCCTGCTGATACAGCGCCTCTTCCAGCGCGCCCGCCACCGTTGATTTACCCGAGCCGGACAGCCCGGTAAACCACAGCACAACCCCACGGTGACCGTGGAGCTGTTCGCGCTGGGCGACGGTCACCGGATGAGGATGCCAGACGACGTTCTCATCATGGGCGGCCATTACTTGCCTCCCAGCAGATCGCGTGCGCCCCAGTGCGGGAAGTGTTTACGCACCAGCGCGTTCAGTTCCAGCTCGAAGGCACTGAATTCAGACGCCACGACAGACTGTTTAATCGGTTCGCGGACCATACCGGCCCCGACGGTAACGTTGGTCAGCCTGTCGATAAAGATAAGCCCCCCCGTCACCGGGTTCTGCTGATACGGATCCAGCACCAGCGGTTCGTCGAAGGTCAGATCGACCAGACCGATGCCATTCAGCGGCAGTTCGGTAACCTCACGCTGGGTCAGGTTGTTGATGTCCACCTGGAACTGAATACCGTCCACGCGGGCGCGGGTTTTCTTGCCGGCAATTTTGATGTCGTAGCTCTGGCCCGACGTCAGCGGTTGCTCCGCCATCCACACCACGTCCACGGAAGCCCCCTGTACGGCGGCCAGGGTTTCCTGGGCATCCACCAGCAGATCGCCCCGGCTGATATCAATCTCGTCTTTCAGCACCAGCGTTACGGCTTCACCGGCGCCCGCTTCCTGCAGGTCACCGTCGAAGGTGACGATGCGGGCGATGGTGGATTCCACGCCGGATGGCAGCACCTTAACGCGCTGGCCGACCTTCACGGAGCCTGACGCGAGGGTACCTGAGAAACCGCGGAAATCGAGGTTAGGACGGTTAACGTACTGCACCGGGAAGCGCATCGGCTGGGTGTCGACCACGCGCTGAATTTCAACGGTTTCCAGCACCTCCAGCAGCGTCGGGCCGCTGTACCACGGCATGTTCGCGCTCTGGGAGGCGACGTTATCCCCTTCCAGCGCCGAGAGCGGCACAAAGCGGATATCCAGGTTGCCCGGCAGCTGCTCGGCAAAGGTCAGGTAGCTCTGGCGGATCTCCTCGAACTTCTCTTCGCTGAAGTTCACCAGATCCATCTTGTTGACCGCCACCACCAGGTGTTTGATCCCCAGCAGCGTGGAGATAAAGCTGTGACGACGGGTCTGATCCAGCACGCCTTTACGCGCGTCCATCAGCAGGATGGCCAGGTCGCAGGTAGAGGCGCCGGTTGCCATGTTACGGGTGTACTGCTCGTGTCCCGGGGTGTCGGCAATAATAAACTTGCGCTTCTCGGTAGAGAAGTAGCGGTAGGCCACGTCGATGGTGATGCCCTGCTCGCGCTCCGCCTGCAGGCCGTCCACCAGCAGGGCCAGGTCGAGTTTTTCACCCTGGGTGCCGTGACGTTTACTGTCGTTATGCAGGGAAGAGAGCTGATCTTCGTAAATCTGGCGCGTATCGTGCAGCAGACGGCCAATCAGGGTACTTTTCCCGTCATCCACGCTGCCGCAGGTCAGAAAACGCAGCAGGCTTTTATGTTGCTGCGCGTGCAGATAGGCTTCCACGCCGCCTTCGTTGGCAATTTGTTGAGCAATAGTGGTGTTCATGGCGGCTCCTTAGAAATAACCCTGACGTTTCTTCAGCTCCATGGAGCCTGCCTGGTCGCGGTCAATCACGCGCCCCTGTCGCTCACTGGTGGTGGACACCAGCATCTCTTCAATGATCTCCGGCAGCGTCTGCGCGCTGGATTCCACCGCGCCGGTCAGCGGCCAGCAACCGAGGGTGCGGAAACGGACCATCTGTTTCTTGATCACTTCACCCGGCTGCAGGTCGATGCGATCGTCGTCGATCATCATCAGCATGCCGTCGCGCTCCAGTACCGGGCGCTCGGCGGCCAGATACAGCGGAACGATCTCGATGTTTTCCAGATAGATGTACTGCCAGATATCCAGCTCGGTCCAGTTAGAGAGCGGGAAGACGCGAATGCTTTCGCCTTTGTTGATCTGACCATTGTAGTTGTGCCACAGCTCCGGGCGCTGGTTTTTGGGGTCCCAGCGGTGGAAGCGGTCGCGGAAGGAGTAGATACGCTCTTTGGCGCGGGATTTCTCTTCGTCACGGCGCGCGCCGCCAAAAGCAGCGTCAAAACCGTATTTATTCAGCGCCTGCTTCAGCCCTTCGGTTTTCATGATATCGGTATGCTTGGCGCTGCCGTGCACGAACGGGTTAATGCCCATCGCCACCCCTTCCGGGTTTTTATGCACCAGCAGCTCGCAGCCGTAGGCTTTGGCGGTACGGTCGCGAAACTCATACATCTCGCGGAATTTCCAGCCGGTATCCACGTGCAGCAGCGGGAACGGCAACGTGCCCGGATAAAACGCTTTACGCGCCAGATGCAGCATGACGCTGGAATCTTTACCGATGGAGTACATCATCACCGGGTTAGAAAACTCGGCGGCCACTTCGCGGATGATATGGATACTCTCCGCTTCGAGCTGCCGCAGGTGTGTAAGACGTTTTTGGTCCATAACCGTTCCTTAAGCCAAATTTACGACAGAAGAACCGAAGCCTTCTGTATCGGTTGTGTGTTGGAACCAGGCGAGCGTGCTGTGCAGCTGCACCACTTCTCCCACCACGATCAGGGCGGGCATCGGGGCATCTTTCGCCAGGGTTGCAAGTTGTTCCAGGGTGCCCGTCGCAACGTGCTGATCGACGCGCGTGCCGCGAGAAATGACGGCAACGGGCGTCGTCGCCTCGCGACCGTGCTGAATAAGCTGTTCGCTGATATCCGCCGCCTTCATCGTGCCCATGTAAATCGCCAGCGTCTGGCGGCTCTGGGCGAGATGGGACCAGTCGAACGGTGTGCTGTCAGCCTTGTAGTGGCCGGTCACAAAGGTGACGCTCTGGGCGTAATCGCGGTGGGTCAGCGGGATACCGGCGTAGGCCGTTACCGCAGAGGCCGCCGTAATGCCGGGCACCACCTGGAACGGTACGCCCGCTTCGGCTGCCGCCTGCAGCTCTTCGCCGCCGCGACCGAAGATAAACGGGTCTCCCCCTTTCAGGCGCACCACGGTTTTACCCGCTTTGGCGGCGTCAATCAGCATCTGGTTGGTGTCGTGCTGCGGCACAGAGTGCTCACCAGCCCGTTTGCCGACGCAGATTTGCTCCGCGTCGCGACGGATCAGCTCGCGCACGCCGTCGGTAACCAGATGGTCGTAAAACACCACGTCCGCGTCCTGCAGCACCTGCAGTCCGCGCAGCGTCAGGAGCCCGGCATCGCCCGGTCCTGCGCCTACCAGTATGATCTCCCCGCCGGTGCTGCCGGGGTTATCCAGTTCGTCTTCAAGAATTTTCTGCGCCGCCGTCTCATTGCCGGCATGCATCAGGCTGGCAAAGCGGCCGCGAAACACGCGTTCCCAGAAGCGACGGCGTTCCGTCACGCTGGTCAGGCGGGTTTTCAGATGGTTGCGCCAGTAGCTGGCTTTTTCCGCCATGCGCCCGAGGCTGGTCGGCAGCAGCGCTTCGATTTTTTCCCGCAGCACGCGCGCCAGCACCGGTGCGGTACCGCCGGAGGAGATCGCCACCAGCAGCGGCGAACGGTCAACGATCGACGGGAAGATAAACGAGCATAAAGGCTGGTCGTCCACCACGTTCACCAGGCGGTAGCGGGCCTGAGCGGCCTCGGAAATCCGCCGGTTCAGGTCGCGATCTTCGGTCGCCGCAATCACCAGCACGACGCTGTCGATTTGGGATTCGTCGAAATCCGCTTCTGCTACTACCCGCACCTGCGCCCCTGCGCGCTGCAGAAACGCAATTTTGCGATCGGCAATTTCACCCGTGCCAACAACCAGCACCGGCTTCTCTTTTATCGCGGCAAATAAGGGCAGATAGTCCACAAGCAACAACTCACTAACAACGAGGAATAGAGGGACTATAGGGGGCGGCTTAGACCGAATGAAATTACGAATTGGAATGAGTAGTTACTCAATGGAATAACGCCGTGAAAAAGCTAATACCAAAAAGTGCTTAACACGCGAAATTTCGGGCATTTAAGAGCAATTCAAATTGTGTATGGACGATCACAGTTTCATACTAAGCGGGTTATTATTTTGCTCAGTTTTTAAGGACTCACTATGTTCTCCGCAACGCGCCACCGTATTGCTGCCCTGGCGCTCGGCGTTTGCTTTATTCTTCCTGCCCAGGCAAAAAACCAACCTTATGGTGAAATCGCCAATATGCAGGCGCGGCATATTGCCACCGTCTTTCCTGGCCGTATGACCGGTTCGCCTGCGGAAATGCTCTCCGCGGACTATCTTCGCCAGCAGTTTGCCGGGATGGGCTACCAGAGCGACATCCGGTCGTTTCACAGCCGCTACGTCTATACCTCACGAAACAAAACGAAAAACTGGCATAACGTGACCGGCAGTACGGTTATCGCGGCGCATGAAGGTAGCGCAAAAGAGCAAATTATTGTTATGGCGCACCTTGATACCTACGCCCCGATGAGTGACGCCGATACGGATAACAACCTCGGCGGGCTGACGCTGCAGGGCATGGACGACAACGCGGCAGGCCTGGGCGTGATGCTCGAACTGGCCGAGCGGATGAAGGATATTCCAACCCAGTATGGTATCCGTTTCGTGGCCACCAGCGGTGAAGAAGAGGGCAAACTCGGCGCTGAGAATCTCCTTAAACGCATGAGCGCTGAGGAGAAGAAAAATACGCTGCTGGTGATCAACCTCGATAACCTGATCGTCGGCGACAAGCTCTATTTCAACAGCGGGCAAAGTACGCCGGGTACCGTGCGGAAACTGACGCGAGATCGTGCGCTGGCGATTGCCCGCAGCCACGGGGTTTATGCCACCAGCAACCCCGGCGGTAACCCGGATTACCCACGAGGAACGGGCTGCTGCAACGACGGGGAAGTGTTCGATAAGGCGGGCATTCCGGTGCTGTACGTGGAAGCGACAAACTGGGCGCTGGGCAAAAAAGATGGCTATCAGCAGCGGGCTAAATCAAAAGCCTTCCCGGACGGGACAAGCTGGCACAACGTGATGCTGGATAATCAGCAGCACATCGATCGCGCGCTGCCGCAGCGGATTGAGCACCGCAGCCGTGATGTGGTGAAGGTGATGCTGCCGCTGGTGAAGGAGCTGGCGAAAGCGGGGAAAGCCTAGTGCTTATTTTCCCCTCACCCCTGCCCTCTCCCCAAAGGGGCGAGGGTGAAAAGACGGCTCCGGGCAATCCCCTCTCCCCTTTGGGGAGAGGGTTAGGGTGAGGGGGAGGATAAGGATCACCCTTCGTGCAGCCCGCACTCGCGCTTCAGCCCAAAGAATCGCGTCTCTTCTTCCGCCATTCCCGGTTCCCATTTGCGCGTGGTGTGGGTGTCACCCACCGACAGATAGCCCTGGTCCCACAGCGGATGGTACTTCAGCCCGTGCTTTTGCAGATACTGATACACCGTCCGGTTATCCCAGTCGATAATCGGCAGCACTTTAAACACCCCGCGCTGGACCGCCAGCACCGGCAAGGTTGCCCGGCTGCCGGACTGCTCGCGGCGCAGGCCAGCAAACCACGTCTGCGCATTGAGCTCTTTCAGCGCCCGGTTCATCGGCTCAACTTTGTTGATCTCATTGTATTTCTCAATGCCCTCAACTCCCTGTTCCCACAGCTTACCGTAGCGCGCCTCCTGCCAGGCCGCGCTTTCCGTCGCGCGGTAAACTTTGAGGTTCAGCTTGAGCTTGTCCGTCAGCTCGTCAATAAACTGGTAGGTTTCCGGGAACAGGTAGCCGGTATCGGTGAGGATCACCGGAATGTCCGGACGGATCTGATTCACCAGATGCAGGCTGACCGCCGCCTGAATACCAAAGCTCGACGACAGCACATAGTCTCCCGGCAGGTTTTCCAGCGCCCACGCCACGCGCCCTTCGGCATCCAGCTTTTCAAGGTGGGCATTGGTTTCTGCGAGTGCCAGAATGCGTTCGACTTTTGGCAATGCGTTAAGCGCGTTTAGATCGAGTACGGACATAATTACCTCTCGTGGTTACTCCCAGAAATCCCTTGCGGGATCGAGCACCGGGCGAATGATGCCCGCACGCACCGTAAAGTCGCCGAAGCCTTCACCCGCTTCGCGCTCTTTCGCCCAGCGCCCGACAAGCTCGTTGATGGAATCAAGAATTTCCGGCTCGGTGATGTTCTCGCGGAACATACGCGGGATGCGCGTACCGATTCGGTTACCGCCCAGGTGCAGGTTATAACGCCCCGGCGCTTTCCCCACCAGACCCAGCTCGGCCAGCATCGCACGGCCGCAGCCGTTCGGGCAGCCGGTCACGCGCATAACAATATGCTCGTCCGGAATACCGTGTTTTTCCAGAATCGCTTCAACCTTGTCAGTAAATGACGGCAGGAAACGCTCCGCTTCGGCCATCGCCAGCGGACAGGTCGGGAACGACACGCAGGCCATTGAGTTTTCACGCTGCGGCTTCACCGCATCCATTAACCCGTGATCGCGCGCCAGCTTCTCGATCTTCGCCTTCTGGCTCTCCGGCACGCCGGCAATAATGAGATTCTGGTTAGCGGTAATGCGGAACTCGCCTTTATGGATCTTAGCAATTTCCAGCAGACCGGTTTTCAGCGGACGGCCCGGATAATCCAGAATACGGCCGTTTTCGATAAACAGCGTCAGGTGCCATTTATTATCGATGCCTTTCACCCAGCCGATGCGATCGCCGCGACCGGTGAATTCGTAAGGGCGGATCGGCTCGAACTTGATGCCCGCGCGACGCTCCACTTCCGCTTTGAACGTCTCGACGCCCACGCGCTCCAGGGTGTATTTGGTTTTCGCGTTTTTACGGTCTGTACGGTTGCCCCAGTCGCGCTGGGTGGTCACTACCGCTTCCGCCACGGCCAGCGTGTGCTCCAGCGGCAGGAAGCCGAACTCGCTTGCGGTGCGGGCGTAGGTTTTCTTGTTACCGTGCTCAATGGAGAGGCCGCCGCCCACCAGCAGGTTAAAGCCAATCAGCTTGCCGTTTTCGGCGATCGCCACGAAGTTCATGTCGTTGGCGTGCAGGTCGATATCGTTCTGCGGTGGAATAACGACCGTGGTTTTAAACTTACGCGGCAGGTAGGTCTGGCCAAGGATCGGCTCTTCGTCGGTGGTGGCGACTTTTTCCTGATCGAGCCAAATCTCTGCGTAGGCGCGCGTGCGCGGCAGCAGGTGCTCGGAGATCTTCTTCGCCCACTCGTACGCTTCGGCATGCAGCTCGGATTCATACGGATTCGAGGTGCAAAGCACGTTACGGTTCATGTCGTTGGCGGTCGCCAGCGCGTCCAGCCCAACGGAGTGCAGCATCTGGTGCACCGGCTTGACGTTCTTCTTCAGAATACCGTGGAACTGGAAGGTCTGACGGTTGGTCAGACGGATGCTGCCGTAGATCGTGTTCTCACCGGCAAACTTGTCGATCGCCTGCCACTGTTTGGTGGTAATCACCCCGCCCGGCAGACGGCAGCGCAGCAGCATCGCGTGACGCGGCTCCAGCTTCTGTTCTGCACGCTCGGCGCGGATGTCGCGGTCGTCCTGCTGGTACATGCCGTGGAAACGGATCAGCAGGAAGTTGTCGCCTTTGAAACCGCCGGTGAGACCGTCATTCAGATCTTCAGCAATGGTGCCACGCAGATAGTTGCTTTCCAGCTTCATGCGCTCGGCGTCTGTCAGTTTACCTTCGACCACCAGTGGCCCTGGATGTTTTTCGCTCATTAGTAGACATCTCGCTGATAACGGCGCTCAACGCGCAGCTCACTTAAAAATTCATCCGCCGTTTCGGCATCCATACCGCCGAATTCGGCAATCACTTCCAGCAAAGTCTGCTCAACGTCTTTCGCCATACGATTGGCGTCGCCGCAGACATAAATGTGGGCACCGTCATTGATCCAGCGCCACAGCTCTGCGCCCTGTTCGCGCAGTTTGTCTTGTACGTATACTTTTTCTTTCTGGTCGCGGGACCAGGCCAGATCGATGCGGGTCAGAACGCCTTCTTTCACATAGCGCTGCCACTCAACCTGGTAGAGGAAATCTTCGGTAAAGTGCGGGTTGCCGAAGAAGAGCCAGTTTTTACCCGGCGCTTCATCTGCCGCGCGCTGCTGCATGAAGGCGCGGAACGGCGCAATGCCGGTGCCAGGGCCAATCATGATGACCGGGGTTTCCGGGTTTGCCGGCAGGCGGAAGTTGTCGTTGTGCTCGATAAAGACGCGCACTTCGCCCTCTTCTTCCACGCGATCCGCCAGGAAGCCTGATGCCCCACCCGTGCGGGCGCGGCCTTCGATATCGTAGCGCACCACGCCGACGGTAACATGCACTTCACTCTCCACTTCAGCCTGGGAAGAGGCGATAGAGTACAGGCGCGGGGTGAGCGGGCGCAGCAGACCGATCAGCGCATCGGCATCCAGCTGAGCCGGAGAGAAGCGCACCATATCGACAATCGGCGTCGTCGCGGCGTAATGCTGAAGCTTCGCTTTATCGCCCACCAGCGGCAGCAGGGATTCGCTGCGCGTCAAGGTGGCATAGTTTTCGACGATATTCGGGGTGTTCACCGTCAGTTCGAAATGCCACTGCAGCGCCTCTGAAAGCGGCTGGGTTTTGCCGTCAACGGTGACAGGCTCGTCGCCTTTCAGCCACAGCAGCTCAACCAGTTCTTTCACCAGCGCCGGATCGTTCTGATACCAGATACCCAGCGCATCGCCCGGCTGATAGCGCAGGCCCGAGTCTCCCAGATCGATTTCGATATGGCGCACGTCTTTTTCCGAGTCGCGGCCGGTAATTTTCTGGTTCACCGACAGGCTCGCCGTCAGCGGCGCCTCTTTGGTGTACGGGCTGGTGTGGATGTCGTTAACAGCACCCGTCGCGGTGAACGCGGCCTGCGTCGACGTCTCTTTCGGCACGCGCGCTTTTAACACCTCAACGATGCGTGCACGCCATTCGGCGGCGGCGGTCTGGTATTCGACATCCGCGTCAACGCGGTCCAGCAAACGCTCCGCGCCCAGTTCCGCCAGCCTGCTGTCGAAGTCTTTACCGGACTGGCAGAAGAATTCATAGGAGGTATCGCCCAGGCCAAACACGGCAAACGCCGTGCCATCCAGCTTCGGCGCTTTTTTCGAGAACAGGAACTTGTGCAGGGCCACCGCTTCTTCTGCGGGTTCACCTTCACCCTGCGTTGAGGCCACAACCACCAGCAGTTTTTCTGACGCGATTTGTTTGAATTTATAATCCCCGGCATTGACCAGGTTCACGTTCAGTTTGGCGGCCAGCAGGTCGTCACGCAGCGCCTCGGCCACGCGGCGGGCATTGCCCGTCTGCGAGGCGGAAATCAGGGTAATGGCCGGAATTTCAACGGCCGTTACCGGTACACCTGCCACGGCGCCAGGCTGCTGATTGAGCATTCCCCAGAAATAACCGGAGACCCAGGCAAGCTGAGTGGGAGAAAAATCAGAGGTGGCAGCCTGAAGGCGCGCCAGTTGCTCCGGGTTCAGGGGAAGCAAATTTGAAGGTGGGGCCTGTGTTGTCATGCGTCGTTATGTTCCAGTAGCCAAGCGGACTTTAAGCGAATAAATCCAAACTGAAGATAAGGTTAACGGCGAGGATAATAACAATTAAAGAAGGGATGGAAATAATAAATAACCAAATGGACTAACCTGTTTTGGTTGTCATGCTTAGCGATAAAACCGATTAATTAACCCTCTGAAAATTATCGATAAAAACAACAAAAAACGCCTCTTAATGAGACGCCTGGCTTCAGAGCCGTTTTAGTTAATGCTAAAAATTGTGCTTTCCGGTACTATGCGGCGGTTTTTTCCGCATTACTGAGAGCGATCATGTCCACCACACTGTTTAAAGATTTCACCTTCGAAGCCGCCCACCACCTTCCGCATGTCCCAGAAGGACATAAATGCGGCCGTCTGCACGGGCATTCGTTCATGGTGCGTCTTGAGATCACCGGTGAAGTTGATCCGCATACCGGTTGGATCATGGATTTTGCCGAGCTGAAGGCGGCGTTTAAGCCGACCTACGATCGTCTGGATCACTACTACCTGAATGAGATCCCGGGCCTTGAAAACCCGACCAGTGAAGTGCTGGCAAAATGGATATGGGATCAGATGAAGCCGCTGGTACCGCTGCTGAGCGCGGTGATGATCAAAGAGACCTGCACGGCAGGCTGCGTGTATCGCGGAGAGTGATGCTTGCCGGGTGGCGCTGACGCCTGCCCGGCCTATAAGAGCATCGAACCATAGGCCCGGTAAGCGCTCGCGCCATCGGGCTTTTTTTATGCAATATTCAGATACTTGTGCGTCTGCATCGACAGGCGCCAGTTGCGCGCAATGCAGGTTTCAATGCACAGGCGCGTCGCGTCATCTTTCTGGCTGATCGGCTGAAGCGCAATGACGCGCTGCTTTTCATCTGTCAGCGTGGCCAGCAGTTCATCCAGCGCTTCGATATCACGCACGCGCCCTACCGGGTGCTTAATCTCATCCGCGCGTTCCAGCGCCTGAGACAGCACGTCATACCCGCCGCGCATATTCACTTTTGGCGATACCGTCACCCAGGTTGTGTGTGAACAGCGCACTTCATGGGTGCCGCTGGTTTCAATCTGGCAGCTGTAGCCGTTCTTTTCGAGCAGCTCGGTCAGCGGCGTCAGATCGTGGATGCAGGGTTCACCGCCGGTGATCACAACGTGGCGCGCCGTCCAGCCCTGACGACCAATAATGGCCAGCAGATCTTCGGAACTGCCCGCGCCCCACTTATCGCTCTCTTTGGTTTTCGCCAGAATGCTAAACAGCGACACTTCCCGATCTGCGAGCTTATCCCACGTATGTTTGGTATCACACCAGGCACAGCCAACCGGGCATCCCTGTAAACGAATGAAAATAGCGGGAACGCCGGTAAAGTAACCCTCGCCTTGCAGGGTCTGGAACATCTCGTTAATCGGGTACTGCATAGTCATCTCAGTAAAGGGGATAAACGATAAGTATCGCAGATCCCCGCCGGATGGTCATGCTCCATCGGTGCTTTGCGCGCCAATCGCCGCCATAAACCGTTCCGTGATTTGCTGTGGGCGGGTGATCGCACCGCCGACGACGACCGTATGCGCGCCCAGCGCCAGGCATCTGGCCGCGCGTTCAGGCGTATCCACGTTGCCTTCGGCAACCACGGGAACCGTCACGGCCGCCAGCACCGCTTTCAGGAACGTGCAGTCGTTGTCAGGCAATGTATGACCCTCGGTTTCCGCCGTGTAGCCGTAAAGCGTGGTGCCGACGCAGTCAAAGCCCAGCGCCTGCGCCGTCACGGCTTCGTCCACGGAGGCGATATCCGCCATCAGCCGCACCGCGGGATAGCGTGAGCGGATGCGCGAGACCAGCGTTTCCAGGGATTCTCCGCCGGGACGCTCCCGCGCCGTCGCATCAAGCGCAATGATTTCCGGAGAGACGGTCATGAGCTCATCCACCTCTTTCATCGTGGCGGTGATAAACACCTCGCTTTCCGGGTAATCCCGTTTGATGATGCCGATGACCGGCAAAGAGACCTGCTGCTTAATGGCCTCGATATCTACCACGCTGTTGGCACGAATTGCAGCGGCCCCGCCCTGCGCCGCCGCCAGCGCCATCCGCGACATAATAAACGGGCTATGCAGCGGCTCATTCTCCAGCGCCTGACAGGAGACGATCAGTTTTCCCTTCAGGTTATCCAGTACAGTTTTCATTACGATAAGATCTCTTCCACTTCGTTTTTGATAATCGTGACATGCGGGCCATAAATGACCTGAACACCGTTACCGCGCACGATAACGCCGCGCGCCCCGGTGGCTTTCAGCGCCGCGTCATTCACCTTGCTGCCGTCCTTCACCGTGACGCGAAGACGCGTGGCGCAGCAGTCCACCTCTTCAAGATTGTCTTTTCCGCCTAATCCGGCGATCACCGCAGCAGCGCGTTCGTTTTGCGGCAGACTGACTTCGTCAGCCATCGCCTCCTTTTCCCGACCCGGCGTAGCAAAATCAAAGCGGTTAATCAGGTAGCGGAAGGTGAAGTAGTAAAGGAAGAACCACGGCACGCCGACCAGCGGAACGAACATCCAGTTGGTTTTGGCCTCCCCCTGCAAAATGCCGAACAGCACGAAGTCGATAAAACCGCCGGAGAAGGTTTGCCCGATGGTGATATGCAGCATGTGTGCAAGCATGAACGCCAGCCCGTCAAACAGCGCATGAATGACGTAAAGCACCGGTGCAATAAACAGGAACGAGAATTCGATAGGCTCGGTAATCCCGGTCAGGAACGAGGTTAACGCGGCAGAAAGCAGCAGTCCGGCAACGCGCTTTTTGTTCTCGGGTTTTGCCGTGTGGTACATCGCCAGGCACGCGCCGAGCAGGCCAAACATCATCGTAATAAAGCGCCCGGACATGAAGCGTGACGTGCCTTCGTAAAACTGACGCGTGGTAGGATCGGCCAGTTGGGCGAAGAAGATCCGCTGCGTGCCTTCCACCAGATGACCGTTGACGATTTCACTGCCGCCAAGCGCGGTGGTCCAGAACGGCAGATAGAAGATGTGGTGCAAACCAAACGGGCCCAGCATGCGGAGAATAAAGCCGTACAGCAGGGTGCCCAGATAGCCGGTGGCATCCACCAGCCCGCCCAGACCAAAAATCAGCTTCTGGAAATGCGGCCAGACCACGGTCATGAGTGCACCGACGAGGATCGCCGCCAGCGAGCTGATAATAGGAACAAAGCGCGAGCCGCCAAAGAATCCGAGGAACTGCGGAAGCGCTATTTTATTAAACCGATGATGGAGCGTGCAGGTCACCAGACCAATCACCACGCCGCCAAACACACCGGTTTCCAGCGTCTGAATGCCCAGCGTCATGCCCTGGCCCACGGCGCCCGGGTTGTCGTGCGCCAGTTTGCCGGTGAGGATCAGCAGCGCGTTAATGGTGGCATTCATCACCAGAAACGCGAGTAATGCCGCCAGTCCGGCCGTACCCTTATCGCTTTTTGCCAGCCCTACGGCCACCCCAACGGCAAACAGCACCGAGAGGTTCGCAAACACGATGGATCCTGCGCTGCTCATGATGGTGAAAATGGCCTGAAGCCAGCCCACGTCTAAAAACGGATAAGCCGCCAGCGTATTGGGATTCGATAACGCGCCGCCTATCCCCAGCAGCAGACCCGCCGCAGGCAACACGGCAATCGGCAACATAAAGGATTTGCCAAAGCGCTGCGCTTTTTCAAACCATCCCCCTGAAGAAGCCCCACTGAATATTTGCATCATTTTTTCATCCCCCCATTAAACGATGAAAATTTTTATCATATAAATATTTAATAGTGAAAATTATCATCAAAAACCAGGACGACGATCATACTTTTTCAAAATGACTGGCATCTTTCCCCCGCTTTCCGCCACACTAGTCGCAGAGAAACGCATTAAGGATCGAGCATGTCAGACCATGAAAACCTGCTGCTGAAGCTACGCCAGGAGGCTTCCGGGTACAGCCCAACACAACAAAAACTCGGTGAATTTGTCCTCAGCGATCCTGCCCGGGTGCTCTACCTGACGATCACCGAGCTGGCGCGCGAGAGCCACACCAGCGAGGCCAGCGTCACGCGTCTTTGCCGCACGCTGGGCTGCAAAGGCTATAACGAATTTAAAATGGCGCTTGCGCTGGATATTCAGCAGGGCCAGCCCGCGCGTCAGGCGGGAGATGAGATTGATAACGTCGTGGATGAGTCGGTGCAGGCTTTGCAGGATACCGCCAGGCTCCTCGACCGCACGCTGCTTGAAAAGGCGGCGCTGGCTCTGCACCAGGCACAATCCGTGCAAATTTATGGCGTCGCGGCCAGCGCGATCCTTGGGGAGTATCTGCACTACAAGCTGTTGCGTCTGGGCAAACCCGCACAGCTGTTTAGCGATATGCACCGCGCGGCCATGAATGCGACAACGCTTTCGAAAGAGACGCTGGTTGTGGCCATCTCCAGTTCGGGTTCAACGCGGGATTTACTCCACGTGGTGAAGCTTGCCCGCAAGCGCGGCGTTAAGGTTCTGGCACTCAGCAATACGCCCCGCAGCCCGCTGGCGTCCCTGAGCGACATGTTGCTGGTGGCTGCCAAACCAGAGGGACCCCTTAGCGCAGGCGCACTCAATGCTAAGGTTGGGGTGATGCTGCTGGTCGAGCTGCTGACCACGTCCATGATTGCGCTGGATGGTCATTACGGCGACGTTAGCCAACAAACAGCCAGCGCTACGCTTCCTCTGTTACTCTAAAAATCCTTCGCAGGCTAAATAAAATAGCCTGCGATTTATGCCGTCTGATTTTAGTTAAGTGGCGTTTAAATCATTTATTTGATAAATGTTTGGTGTAACAAATTATTATATTTATTACATTTTGAATTAAGTTTACCGTTCGGGCACGCCTCTATAAAAAACATTAAATTCAATAAGTTAAAATTTAAATTTTAATAGAGTGAATTTTTACCCTTCCGCTAATGTCCAAAATATCCGCCCGATTTCCTTTCCTTAAAATAAGCTTAAGATGCTGTCGGTTTCGGCGATTTATTATTTAAATGCCGTTTACTTTTGCGCGCCTACAATCCGCCTCATCAATCATAATGAGACGGTATTA
Organism: Enterobacter sp. PL_is379; assembly: GCF_055817355.1. Taxonomy (NCBI): domain Bacteria; kingdom Pseudomonadati; phylum Pseudomonadota; class Gammaproteobacteria; order Enterobacterales; family Enterobacteriaceae; genus Enterobacter; species Enterobacter sp. PL_is379. The sequence continues at coordinate 312,173 of NZ_JBVPGT010000031.1, read as the reverse complement.
ATGAAGATGTTATTGATTACAGGCGTGACCGGATTTCTGGGCGGTGCAGTTCTTGAAAAAATCCTGACCAACGATCAATCCGTAGAACTCCTTTTGCTTGCGCGTGCCGGCGATCCGCAGAGCGGGCTGGAGCGCGTGCTGGAGAATATGCGCAAGTTCAACGTTCCTGAGGACAAACTGGCCTCCCTGACGGTGGATAATATCCTGATTGGCGACCTCAGCCAGCCTGAAGCCTTCCTGAACGATCCCCGTCTGGATCGGGTCACGCATGTCGTGAACTGTGCGGCCGTCGCCTCATTTGGTAACAACCCGCTGATCTGGAAGGTCAACGTTGAAGGTACGCTCGCGCTGGCGCGCCGTATGGAGCAGGTCACAGGACTGCAGCGTTTCCTCCACGTCGGCACCGCGATGTCATGCACGCCGGAGCAGGATTCCCTGGTCGCCGAAAGCGCCGAATTCAGAGAGAATGCTGAACACCTGGTGGAATACACGTTTTCGAAGTCAACCATCGAACAGCTGATGCGCCAGGAGTGTCCGAACCTGCCGCTGCTCATTGCCCGTCCGTCCATCGTCGTCGGCCATACCCGTCACGGCTGCACACCGTCGAGCAGCATTTTCTGGGTCTTTAGCATGGGCCTGATGCTGCAGAAGTTTATGTGCTCAATGGAAGACCGGATCGACGTTGTTCCGGTGGATTATTGCGCCGACGCGATGCTAATGCTGCTCAACAGCAATGCTCGTCCGGGAGAAGTGGTACACATTTCTGCGGGAGAAGAGAACAGCGTTCGCTTTGCGGATATCGATCAGGCAATGGCGCAGGCGCTGGAGAAAGCCCCCGTCGGTGATAAGTATGCGCAGGTCAGCTACGAAACGCTGGTCAGAATGCGTCGCGAGCTGAAACATATTTTTGGGCCGTGCAACGAACGTCTGATGCTGAAAGCCATGCGGTTATACGGTGCGTTTGCCACGCTTAACGTGCGCTTCAGCAACGATAAGCTGCTGAGCATGGGGATGCCGAAGCCACCCCGCTTTACGGATTATATCGCCCGCTGCGTGCAAACCACTCAGGGGCTGACCATTCCGGAGCAAATGGCGGTTGATTTTAAATAGCCAAAAAAAAATGCCAGTCATTCGACTGGCATTTTCGTTTTAAGGCTTAGGCGATTATGCCTGGCCTTTGATCTCTTTACGACCGTTGTATGGTGCTTTTTCGCCCAGCGCTTCTTCGATACGAATCAGCTGGTTGTATTTAGCAACACGGTCAGAACGGCTCATAGAACCAGTTTTGATCTGGCCTGCAGCGGTACCCACAGCCAGGTCGGCAATGGTAGCGTCTTCAGTTTCGCCAGAACGGTGAGAGATAACAGCGGTGTAGCCAGCGTCTTTCGCCATTTTGATCGCAGCCAGAGTTTCGGTCAGAGAACCGATCTGGTTGAATTTGATCAGGATGGAGTTAACGATGCCTTTCTCGATGCCTTCTTTCAGGATCTTGGTGTTGGTTACGAACAGGTCGTCACCAACCAGCTGGATTTTGTCGCCCAGTACTTTAGTCTGGTATGCGAAGCCAGCCCAGTCAGACTCGTCCAGACCGTCTTCGATAGACACGATTGGGTACTGTTTGGTCAGGTCTTCCAGGAAGTGAGTGAACTCTTCGGAGGTGAACGCTTTGTTGCCTTCGCCAGCCAGAACGTATTTACCGTCTTTGTAGAATTCAGATGCTGCACAGTCCATCGCCAGGGTGATGTCTTTGCCCAGCTCGTAGCCTGCAGCTTTTACTGCTTCTGCGATAACAGCCAGTGCTTCTGCGTTAGAACCCAGGTTTGGCGCATAGCCACCTTCGTCACCAACAGCCGTGTTCATACCTTTGGCTTTCAGAACTTTAGCCAGGTTGTGGAACACTTCAGAACCCATACGTACCGCTTCTTTCAGGGATTTCGCGCCAACTGGCTGAATCATGAATTCCTGAATATCAACGTTGTTGTCTGCGTGCTCACCACCGTTGATGATGTTCATCATTGGTACAGGCATGGAGTATTTGCCTGGGGTGCCGTTCAGTTCAGCGATGTGCTCGAACAGTGGCATACCTTTAGCAGCCGCAGCCGCTTTGGCGTTCGCCAGGGAAACTGCCAGGATTGCGTTCGCACCGAAGTTAGATTTGTTTTCAGTACCGTCCAGATCGATCATGATCTTGTCGATGCCAGCCTGGTCTTTGGCGTCTTTGCCAATGATTGCCTGAGCAATAGGACCGTTTACAGCGCCAACCGCTTTCAGTACGCCTTTACCCAGGAAGCGAGATTTGTCGCCATCGCGCAGTTCCAGCGCTTCGCGGGAACCGGTAGAAGCACCTGATGGAGCAGCAGCCATACCAACGAAACCACCTTCCAGGTGAACTTCGGCTTCAACGGTCGGGTTACCACGGGAGTCGATGATTTCACGACCGATGACTTTAACGATTTTGGACATTAGATTTTCCTCAGTACAAGTTAAACTAAAACTCCAGACAAACAACGCGTACCAAAGGTACGCGTTGCCGTTCTAACTTTTTTTACTTCGCCTGACGCTTCTGGTAGTCGCTGGCGGCCTTCACGAAGCCTGCAAACAGCGGATGCCCGTCGCGTGGCGTTGAAGTAAATTCCGGGTGGAACTGGCAGGCGACAAACCACGGATGGTTTGGCACTTCAATGATCTCGACTAACTGATCATCCCCGGAGCGTCCCGCAACACGCAGGCCCGCGGCTTCAATAGGTTTCAACAACATGTTGTTGACTTCATAGCGGTGACGATGGCGCTCGGTGATGACCGGCTCGCCATACAGCTTGCGAACCACGCTATCGTCAGTCAGCTGGCAGGCCTGTGCGCCAAGACGCATGGTGCCACCCAGATCGCTCTTCTCGGTACGGACTTCGACGTTACCTTCTTCGTCACGCCATTCAGTGATAAGCGCCACCACAGGGTACTTACAGTCTGGCACAAATTCCGTAGAGTTCGCGTTTTCCATTCCCGCTACGTTGCGCGCAAATTCGATCAGCGCAACCTGCATACCCAGGCAGATGCCGAGGTATGGAATATTGTTTTCACGCGCATAGCGCGCGGTAGCGATCTTGCCTTCTACACCGCGGTAGCCGAAGCCGCCAGGGATAAGGATAGCATCCAGATCTTTCAGGATTTCAACGCCACGCGTTTCAACATCCTGCGAATCAATCAGCTTGATGTTCACGGAGACACGGTTCTTCAGACCACCGTGTTTCAGCGCTTCGATCACTGACTTATAGGCATCCGGCAGCTCGATGTACTTGCCGACCATACCGATAGTCACTTCGCCTGCCGGGTTGGCTTCTTCATAAATAACCTGTTCCCATTCAGACAGGTTAGCTTCCGGACAGTTCAAGCTGAATCGTTTACAAATATAATCGTCCAGGCCCTGCGATTTCAACAGGCCCGGGATTTTATAAATGGAATCGACATCTTTCATTGAAATAACGGCTTTTTCAGGCACGTTACAGAACAATGCAATTTTCGCACGTTCGTTCGCCGGAACCGCGCGATCGGAGCGGCAAACCAGGATGTCTGGCTGAATACCAATGGAGAGCAGCTCTTTAACAGAGTGCTGAGTCGGTTTGGTTTTCACTTCACCTGCAGCGGCCATGTATGGCACCAGGGTCAGGTGCATGAACAGCGCGTGTTCACGGCCAATATCTACCGCCAGCTGACGAATCGCTTCCAGGAATGGCAGAGATTCGATATCACCCACGGTACCGCCGATTTCAACCAGCACCACGTCGTGGCCTTCGCCACCCGCAACAATGCGTTCTTTGATGGCGTTAGTGATGTGCGGGATAACCTGAACGGTGGCACCCAGATAATCACCACGACGCTCTTTACGCAGAACGTCGGAGTAGATGCGGCCAGTCGTGAAGTTGTTACGACGGGTCATTTTGGTGCGGATGAAACGCTCGTAGTGGCCAAGATCCAGATCGGTTTCAGCGCCGTCTTCAGTAACGAACACTTCCCCGTGTTGGATTGGGCTCATGGTGCCCGGATCGACGTTGATGTACGGATCCAGTTTCATCATGGTCACATTGAGGCCACGGGCTTCAAGAATGGCTGCGAGGGAGGCTGCGGCAATGCCTTTACCCAGAGAGGATACGACCCCGCCGGTCACAAAAATATAGTTCGTTGTCATGCTGAACCTGAGAAGTTAGGGTGAAACGATGGAATAACCAGGACGGGAAAGTAGTATACCCGAACACGGCGAGCGCCACAAACTTTCATTCTCCGTCTCCATTCCAGGCCATGACAAACATAAGGAGTGAGAAAATAGCCCCTTTTGGGTAAATGTTTTTGACGCAAATCAAGCGCTTGTCATTTAAAAAATCACACAAATTGCGCTTGATCGCAAAATTCCGTTAGAGATCAGATTCCTGGCGCTTTACTTCCTGCCAGACTTCTTCCATTGCTTCGAGGTCAATACCGCTCATTTCCAGGCCTCGCGAAGCGACAATCCGCTCAACTTCGCGAAAGCGTCGTTCGAATTTTAAGTTGGCTTTTTGCAGCGCCGTTTCCGCTTTTACACCCAGGTGGCGAGAAAGATTGACGGTCGCAAACAGCAGGTCGCCCATCTCTTCCTCAAGCTTTGCTTCATCCACCACCGCCTGCTGCGCTTCGTGCATGACTTCATCAATCTCTTCGTGCACTTTATCCAGCACCGGGCCGAGGGAGGTCCAGTCAAAACCGACGGCGGAGCAGCGTTTCTGGATTTTATGCGCGCGCATCAGCGCGGGCAGGCTCAGCGGAATATCATCCAGCGCGGAGTGCTGGGATTTTTCCGCCCGCTCGGCGCTTTTGATCTGCTCCCAGCGGGCCAGCACCTCGGCGCTGTTCCCTGCGGTGGCATCGCCAAAAATATGGGGATGACGGCGCTCAAGCTTGTCGCTGATGGCAGCGCAGATATCGTCAAAGTTAAAGCGCCCTTCTTCCTGCGCCATCTGCGCGTAGAACACCACCTGGAACAGCAGATCGCCCAGTTCACCGCGCAGGTCGTCAAAATCTTCACGGGAAATGGCGTCCAGCACCTCGTAGGTCTCTTCAAGGGTGTACGGGGCTATGGTGGCGAAAGTCTGCTCTTTGTCCCACGGGCAGCCGTTTTCCGGGTCGCGCAGGCGTTTCATGATGCCGAGCAGGCGGTCGATTTGAGTCATAGTACTGTCCTGATGAAAAAATGCCGGGTGGCGGCGTTGCCTTACCCGGCCTACGTAAGAGGATGTTTAGCCGCCGTGCAGACGACGCGCGTCAATCACATCCGGCACCTGGTTCAGCTTGCCGAGCACGCGGCCCAGCACCTGCAGGTTGTAGATTTCGATGGTCATATCGATGGTGGCAAGCTGCTCGCGGGTATCGCTGCGGCTGGCGACGCCCAGCACGTTGACCTTTTCGTTGGCGAGAATGGTCGTGATGTCGCGCAGCAGGCCGCTGCGGTCGTTGGCGGTAACGCGCACCACCAGCGAATAGCCGGCGGAATAGCTCTCACCCCAGACCGCTTCCACGATGCGCTCCGGCGCATGCGACTGAAGCTCGGCAAGCTGGTCGCAGTCGGAACGGTGAATCGAAATCCCGCGCCCCTGGGTGATAAAGCCGACGATATCGTCGCCCGGAATAGGCTGGCAGCAGCGGGCAATGTGGTGCATCAGATTGCCCACGCCCTCGACCACCACGCGGCCATTGTCTTTGCTGCGCTGCTGAGGCGCGTAGGTTTTCTGCTGCAGCTGCTTCAGCGCCGCCGCGTCCTGCTCTGCCGCGCTTGGCTTATTGAACTGCGCCTGCAGGAAGTTCACCATCTGATTCAGACGGATATCACCGCCGCCGATCGCCGCTAACAGCTCGTCAAGCTCGTTGAAGTTGTAGCGCGGCAGCAGGAATTTCTCCGCCTCTTTCAGGCTTATCCCGATATGCTCCAGCTCGTCGTCGAGGATCTGGCGACCGGCAAGGATGTTCTTGTCACGATCCTGTTTACGGAACCAGGCGTGGATTTTCGAGCGTCCGCGGCTGGTGGTGACGTAGCCCAGGTTCGGGTTAAGCCAGTCCCGGCTCGGGTTGGGCTGCTTCTGGGTAATGATTTCAATCTGGTCACCCATCTGCAGCTGATAGGTGAACGGTACGATTCGTCCGCCGATTTTCGCCCCGATGCAGCGGTGCCCCACATCGCTGTGGATGTGGTAGGCAAAATCGAGCGGCGTAGAGCCCGCAGGCAGGTCGACAACGTCCCCTTTCGGGGTAAAGACATAGACCCGGTCATCAAAGACCTGGCTGCGAACTTCGTCGAGCATCTCGCCGGAATCGGCCATCTCTTCCTGCCACGCAATCAGCTTGCGCAGCCAGGCAATACGGTCTTCATGTCCTGAACGCGCCCCGCCGGACGTACCTTCTTTGTATTTCCAGTGCGCGGCGACGCCCAGCTCGGCGTCCTCGTGCATCTGCTTGGTGCGGATCTGAATCTCGACCGTTTTGCCGCCAGGGCCAAGCACCACGGTATGGATAGACTGATAGCCGTTCGGTTTAGGGTTGGCGACATAGTCATCGAACTCATCGGGCAGATGACGGAAGTGAGTGTGCACTATCCCCAGCGCGGCGTAGCAGTCCTGCAGACGCTCCGCCACGATACGCACGGCGCGCACGTCAAACAGCTCGTCAAAGGCGAGGTGTTTCTTCTGCATTTTGCGCCAGATGCTGTAGATATGCTTAGGCCGCCCGTAGACTTCGGCGCGCACGTTCTCTTCTTTCATCGACTGGCGCAAGCCACCGACAAATTCCTCGATATAGTGCTCGCGGTCGATGCGGCGCTCGTGCAGGAGTTTGGCAATACGTTTATATTCCGCCGGGTGCAGATAGCGGAAGCAGTAATCTTCCAGCTCCCATTTCAGCTGACCAATCCCTAAGCGGTTCGCCAGCGGCGCATAGATGTTTGTACACTCTTTGGCGGCGAGCACGCGCTCGTCTTCCGGCGCATCCTTCACCTCACGCAGGTGGGCAATACGCTCGGCCAGCTTGATGACCACGCAGCGGAAATCATCCACCATGGCCAGCAGCATCCGGCGAACGTTATCAACCTGTTCTGAGGAGACGGAATCGGTGTGCGCGGCTTTGAGCTGGCGGATAGCCGCCATATCGCGCACGCCGTGGATCAGCGCGACGACGGATTTCCCGACGCTGTCGCGCAGTACGTCTTCGCTGACCACGTCCGCATCCGCGAGAGGGAACAGCAGCGCGGCCTGCAGCGTTTCGATGTCCATGTTCAGCATGGACAGGATTTCAACCATCTCCACGCCGCGCCACAGGAGAAGATCGGCGTCGGGATGCCCCTGCGTGGTGCGCAGACAATAGGCCCAGGTTTCGGTTAAGCGTTCACACGACTGCTGGCTGGAAATTCCCAGACTTGCGATCCATTTTTGTGGGTCAAACTCCCCAGCTTTATTGAGATGTGCACTTCTTACCGCAACCATTGTCCTCTCCTTTAGGGACCAGGGCCTGTCGAAGTCGACAAGCCAAACAAATTAGATGTGCTCGAACAACACCATCGATTCCAGATGACCAGTGTGCGGGAACATGTCCAGCATTGCCAGACGCTGAATCTGGTAACCCGCGCTAATTAATGCCTCACTGTCCCGGGCAAGCGTTGCCGGGTTACAGGAAACATAGACCACACGCTTTGGCGCGAGTTTAATAATATGTGCCATCACACCTGGGGCACCGGCACGCGCCGGGTCAAGCAGGATTTTATCAAAGCCCTGTTTTGCCCACGGCTGTTGGGTGACATCTTCCTCAAGATTTTGATGAAAGAATGTCACATTTTGCAAGCCGTTCTGCTGTGCGTTCTCCTGCCCTTTCGCCACCAGCGCCTCAACGCCTTCCACGCCGACGACGCTGGCCGCTTTTCGCGCCAGCGGCAGCGTGAAGTTGCCCATTCCGCAGAACAGATCGAGCACCCGATCGCTTTTCTGAACATCCAGCCACGCCAGCGCTTTCTCAACCATCTGCTGGTTAACACCGTCATTCACCTGAATGAAATCCCGCGGGCTGAACGTTAAGCGTAGTCCGTTTGACGCATACCAGGGCACCTCACCGGTAACCTGCTCAAGTATCTCGCTTTGTGGTGCAAGGAAAAGCGCCAGGTCGTGTGAATGCGAAAAGCGTTCCAGTTTTTCGCGATCTTTTTTCGACAACGCCGCGGTATGGCGCAGGACCATCAGCGGTCCATTGTTGGCCATGACCAGTTCGACATGCCCGAGATGGCGAATGCCGTCCAGCCCGGAGAGGCAGGTGCGCACATCCGGAAGCAATGCCTCAAGATGGGGCACCAAAATGGGGCACTGCTTCACATCAACGATGTCGCTGGAGCCGGCCTTGCGAAACCCCATCTCCAGCCGATCCGTTTTTGGCTGATAGCTGAGGCTCAGACGTGCGCGCCGACGATAGCCCCAGGGCTCATCGGCGAGAATTTCATTAACGTCATGTTTAAGCAGACGCGCCAGCGCGCGGCTTTTGCTTTTTTGCTGTAATTCTGTGCTCGCATGCTGTTGCTGGCAGCCCCCACAAACGCCAAAATGTGGGCAGCGGGGATTCACGCGCTCCGGGCTATCGTTGAGGCGACGCTTAACCTGCCCACGCGCGAACTGGCGTTTATCTTCCGTCAGCGTAATTTCTGCTCGTTCTGTTGGCAGTAAACCTGTTATAAACAGAGCCTTACCATTGTGACGTGCCACTCCCTGACCAAACGGATCAAGGTCCGTGGCTTCAACAGTGATGATTTGACGCGTCGTCACGCGTCGCTTTGCAGAGTAGAATTGCGCCATCGCCGAGATTTTTCTCACATAAACATAATTATCTTAATTGTCCCATAACGGAACGCCATGACCAACTACAGCCTGCGCGCGCGCATGATGATTTTGATCCTCGCCCCCACCGTTCTCATCGGTTTGCTGCTGAGTATCTTCTTTGTGGTGCACCGCTATAACGATTTGCAGCGACAGCTGGAGGATGCGGGCGCCAGCATTATCGAACCGCTTGCCGTTTCCAGCGAATACGGCATGAACCTGCAAAACCGCGAATCCATTGGGCAGTTAATCAGCGTACTCCACCGGCGCCACTCGGACATCGTACGCGCCATTTCCGTTTACGACGAACATAACCGCCTGTTTGTCACCTCGAATTTTCATCTCGATCCGGCGGCCCTGAAGATCCCGGACGGTACGCCGTTCCCGCGCCACCTCACCGTATTGCGGCGCGGCGATATCATGATCCTGCGCACGCCGATCGTATCGGAAAGCTATTCACCCGATGAATCTGCGCAATCTGACGCCAAATCCAGCAACAATATGCTGGGATATGTGGCGCTGGAGCTGGATCTCAAGTCGGTCCGGCTACAGCAGTATAAAGAGATCTTTATCTCTGGCGTGATGATGCTGTTCTGCATCGGCATTGCGCTGATTTTCGGCTGGCGCCTGATGCGCGACGTGACGGGCCCCATCCGCAACATGGTTAACACGGTTGACCGCATCCGCCGGGGACAGCTCGACAGCCGTGTGGAAGGGTTTATGCTGGGCGAGCTGGATATGCTGAAAAACGGCATCAACTCGATGGCGATGTCGCTGGCGGCGTACCACGAAGAGATGCAGCACAACGTTGACCAGGCGACGTCCGACCTGCGCGAAACGCTGGAGCAGATGGAGATTCAGAACGTTGAGCTGGATCTGGCGAAAAAGCGCGCTCAGGAAGCGGCACGTATTAAGTCGGAATTCCTGGCCAATATGTCGCACGAGCTGCGTACGCCGCTCAACGGCGTGATCGGCTTCACCCGCCTGACCCTGAAAAGCGAGCTCAACCCGACCCAGCGCGATCACCTGCACACCATTGAGCGCTCGGCCAACAACCTGCTGGCGATCATCAACGACGTGCTGGACTTCTCCAAGCTGGAAGCGGGCAAACTTATCCTGGAAAGTATTCCCTTCCCGCTGCGCAGTACGCTCGATGAGGTGGTGACGCTGCTCGCGCACTCGTCGCACGACAAAGGCCTTGAGCTGACGCTCAACATTAAAAACGACGTACCGGATAACGTTATTGGCGATCCGCTGCGTCTGCAGCAGGTCATTACCAACCTTGTCGGGAATGCCATTAAATTCACCGAAAGCGGTAACATCGACATTCTGGTAGAAAAACGCTCGATCAGCAGCAATAAGGTGCAGATTGAAGTCCAGATCCGCGATACCGGCATCGGGATTCCGGAGCGGGATCAGTCGCGTCTGTTCCAGGCGTTCCGTCAGGCGGATGCCAGTATCTCCCGCCGTCATGGCGGCACCGGCCTGGGGCTGGTGATCACGCAACGCCTGGTGAACGAGATGGGCGGCGATATCTCTTTCCACAGCCAGCCGAACCGCGGTTCAACCTTCTGGTTCCACATTAATCTGGACCTCAATCCAAACGTATTGACCGATGGCCCGGTGACGGACTGCCTGAAAGGCAAGCGTCTGGCCTACGTCGAACCTAACGCGGCGGCAGCACAGTGCGCGCTCGACATCTTAAGCACCACGCCGCTGGAGGTGGTCTACAGCCCAACCTTCTCCGCCCTGGCCGTTGAGCATTACGACATCCTGCTGATGGGGATCCCGGTCACCTTCACCGGCGAGCTGACCATGCAGCAGGAGCGACTGGCGAAAGCCGCGTCGATGACCGACTACCTGCTGCTGGCGCTGCCTTGCCACGCGCAGCTCAATGCAGAAGAGTTGAAAAATGACGGGGCCGCCGCGTGTCTGCTGAAACCGCTCACCGCGACCCGCCTGCTGCCCGCGCTCACGGAGTATTGCCGTCTCAGCCAGCATGCCCTCCCGATGATTGACGATGAGCAAAAATTGCCGATGAGCGTGATGGCGGTGGATGATAATCCGGCCAACCTGAAGCTCATTGGCGCATTGCTTGAAGACCAGGTTCAGCACGTTGAGCTGTGCACCAGCGGCGCGCAGGCGGTTGAACAGGCTAAGCAGATGCAGTTCGATTTAATCCTGATGGATATTCAGATGCCGGGCATGGATGGCATTCGGGCCTGCGAGCTGATCCACCAGCTGCCGCATCAGCAGCAAACGCCGGTGATTGCAGTCACCGCACACGCGATGGCCGGTCAAAAAGAGAAGCTGCTGAGCGCCGGAATGAATGATTATCTGGCGAAGCCAATCGATGAAGAGAAACTTCATAACCTGCTGTTACGCTATAAGCCGGGTCATATTGGCGGGACGTACACGGTATCCAGCGAGCCGGTTGAAATAACCGTCAACCAGAACGCGACCCTTGACTGGCAGCTTGCTCTGCGCCAGGCGGCAGGTAAACCCGATTTGGCCCGCGAGATGCTGCAAATGCTGGTCGCGTTCCTGCCGGAAATTCGCAATAAGGTGGAAGAGCAGCTGGTGGGTGAAAACCCGGAAGATCTGCTGGAAGCAATCCACAAGCTGCACGGTAGCTGCGGGTACAGCGGCGTACCGCGGCTGAAAAACCTCTGCCAGCTGCTGGAACAGCAGCTGCGTGCCGGTACGCCGGAATCGGAGCTTGAACCGGAGTTCCTGGAGCTGCTGGATGAAATGGATAACGTGACGCGGGAAGCGATGAAAGTGTTGGGGAGCTGAGGTAAAAGCCCGGTGGCGGCTTCGCCTTACCGGGCCTACGATTGCGGGTGCGGCCTGATGCCCTCATCCCGCCCCTCTCCCACGGGGAGAGGGAGAACTACATCCCCTGCCCGACTTTCAGCACCGCCGCGATATTCCTTGCGGCCATCCTGACGTTCTCGCCGGCATTTTCCAGCGCGTCTTCCAGCGAGCAGATGGTGTAGATCACGCTAAACACGGCATCAATGCCGTGATCGTGAACCACACCAACGTCCGCCGTCAGGCTGCCTGCAATGCCGATGACGGGTTTGTTAAAGCGTTTCGCCACTTTTGCCACGCCCACCGGGACTTTGCCGTGGATCGTCTGGCTGTCGATGCGACCTTCTCCCGTGATCACCAGATCCGCATCGGCCACCTGGTCGGCCAGGTGTAGCGCATCGGTCACGATCTCAATGCCCTGGCGCAGCTGCGCGCCGCAAAAGGCGTACAGCGCGGCTCCCATGCCACCCGCCGCGCCGCCGCCAGCAAGGTTTAGCACATCGATATCCAGATCCCGGGCAATCACGCTCGCATAGTGCGCCAGCGCGTTGTCCAGGGTAACGATCATCTCGGGAGTGGCCCCCTTTTGCGGGCCAAATACGGCTGACGCGCCATCCTTTCCGGTAAGCGGATTCGTCACATCACAGGCGACTTCTATCCGGCACTCCGCCAGACGTCTGTCCAGCCCGCTCAGGTCGATACGCGCGAGTTTTCCCAGCTCGCCCCCGCCCTGCCCAAGAGGCTGTTCGCTGGCGTCGAGCAATCTAGCGCCCAACGCCTGCACCATCCCTGCGCCGCCGTCATTGGTGGCGCTGCCGCCAATGCCAATGATGATATGCTTAACGCCCGCATCCAGCGCGTGACGAATCAGTTCGCCCGTGCCCCAGGAGGTGGTTTTCAGCGGGTTACGCTGCGAAGGCACAACCAGCTCCAGGCCGCTTGCCGCCGCCATTTCAATAAAGGCACTCTGCTCGTCACCGGATAAGCCATAAAACCCTTCCACGCGCTCACCCAGCGGGCCGGTTACCGGAACATGTACAATGCGTCCCTGCGTTGCCGCGATCATCGCCTCAACCGTCCCTTCGCCACCGTCCGCGACCGGCAGTTTGACGTAAATCGCCTCGGGAAAGATCTCGCGAAAACCACGTTCTATCGCTGTCGCAACCTCAAGCGCACTCAAACTTTCCTTATACGAGTCCGGTGCGATAACAATTTTCATAAGCCATCCTTACGCATAGTCGTTACGTTAAGCATACACCACGTAAAAGACCGCTCATGGGAGCGGTCCCAATGCGTTTATCGTACCATGCACGGGCGTTTATTGTCGAATGTCCAGTCCGGGATCAAATACTGCATCGCCATCGCGTCGTCGCGCGCGCCCAGACCGTGTTTTTGATACAGCTCGTGGGCCTTCATGACCTGATCCATATCCAGCTCAACCCCCAGCCCCGGGGTGGAAGGCACTTGCACCATGCCACCTTTGATCTCAAACGGCTGCTTAGTCAGACGCTGGTTACCTTCCTGCCAGATCCAGTGGGTGTCGATAGCGGTGATCGTGCCCGGCGCGGCGGCGGCGACGTGAGTGAACATCGCCAGAGAGATATCGAAGTGGTTGTTAGAGTGCGAGCCCCAGGTCAGGCCAAACTCATGGCACATCTGCGCCACGCGCACCGACCCCTGCATCGTCCAGAAGTGCGGGTCCGCCAGCGGAATATCAACAGACTGCAATGACAGGGTGTGTCCCATCTGACGCCAGTCGGTCGCAATCATATTGGTCGCGGTCGGCAGCCCCGTAGCGCGACGGAATTCCGCCATCACTTCACGTCCTGAGAAGCCTTGCTCTGCCCCACACGGATCTTCCGCATACGCCAGCACGCCTTTCAGCTGTTTACCGATCGCAATGGCCTCATTAAGCGACCATGCGCCGTTCGGATCCAGCGTCACGCGCGCCTGCGGGAAGCGTTTTGCCAGCGCGGTCACGGCTTCCGCCTCTTCCTCACCGGCCAGCACGCCGCCCTTCAGTTTGAAATCATTGAAGCCATATTTTTCATAAGCGGCTTCCGCCAGGCGCACCACCGCATCCGGAGTCATCGCCTCGTCGTGGCGGAGCCGGTACCAGTCGCATTGTTCGTCCGGCTGGCCCTGGTACGGCAAAGGCGTCAGCTTGCGGTCGCCAACAAAGAACAGATAGCCCAGCATTTCCACTTCGCTGCGCTGCTGACCCTCGCCCAGCAGCGACGCAACGTTGACGCCCAGATGCTGACCCAGCAGATCCAACATGGCGGATTCAATCCCGGTCACCACGTGAATGGTGGTGCGCAGATCGAAGGTCTGCAGGCCACGCCCACCGGCATCGCGATCGGCAAAGGTGTTGCGCACAGTGTTGAGGACATTTTTGTACTCACCCAGCGTTTTGCCCACCACCAGCGGAATGGCATCTTCCAGCGTCTGGCGGATCTTCTCCCCGCCCGGAATTTCGCCCACGCCCGTATGGCCGGAATTGTCTTTGATAATGACAATGTTGCGGGTAAAGAACGGAGCATGCGCGCCGCTCAGGTTCATCAACATGCTGTCATGGCCCGCAACCGGAACGATCTGCATGGCGGTAACTACAGGGGTAGAAAAAGTACTCATCGTTCAATCCTTTTATCAGTGACGTCCGAAAACAGGGCGCTTACGGTCAAATGTCCAGCCGGGAATAAGGTACTGCATCGGACCCGCGTCGTTACGCGCGCCGCCCGGCAATTTTTTATACGCCTCATGGGCTTTATGGATCTGATCCCAGTCAATCTCCACGCCCAGGCCCGGCGCATCCGGTACGGTAATCTTGCCATTGATGATTTCCAGCGGATTTTTCGTCAGGCGGGCTTCCCCTTCCTGCCAAATCCAGTGGGTGTCGATGGCGGTCGGGTTACCCGGCGCCGCCGCGCCAACGTGGGTAAACATCGCCAGCGAAATATCAAAGTGATTGTTCGAGTGACAGCCCCAGGTCAGCCCCCAGTCGTCGCACAGCTGCGCCACGCGCACTGCGCCGGAGAGCGTCCAGAAGTGCGGGTCCGCCAGCGGTATGTCGACGGCGTTTAGCATCACCGCGTGACCCATTTCGCGCCAGTTGGTAGCAATCATATTGGTCGCGACAGGCAGCCCGGTGGCGCGACGGAACTCAGCCATGACTTCACGGCCCGAAAAACCCTGCTCCGCGCCGCAGGGATCTTCCGCATAGGTCAGGACATCCCCCAGCCCTTTGCACAGGCTAATCGCTTCATCCAGCAGCCATGCGCCGTTGGGATCGACGGTGATCCGTGCATCCGGAAAGCGCTTTTTCAGCGCCCGGGCCGTGTCAATCTCCTGCTCGCCGGGCAGCACGCCGCCCTTCAGCTTGAAATCCTTAAAGCCGTAGCGATCCTGCGCCGCCTCGGCCAGCCGCACCACCGCGTCGCTGGAGAGCGCTTCCTGATGGCGCAACTGATACCAGTCGTGGTCGCCCGCGGTTCGGGCCAGATAGGGGAGATCGGTTTTATTGCGATCGCCAACGTAGAACAGATAGCCCAGCACGGTGACCGCATCGCGCTGTTTACCGGGCCCCAGTAGCTCGCAGACCGGGACATTGAGCGCCTTACCCAGTAAATCGAGCAGGGCGGCCTCCAGGGTGGCGACCGCGTTGACGCGCAGTTCAAACGTCCAGGCACCTTTACCGAACGTCTCAAAGTCTGCCGACTGATTGCCCTTATGCACCCGCTGGACCACCTTGTTCAGACGGGCCACTTCCTGGCCCACGACCTGCGGAATGGCATCGACCAGCGTCTGGTAAATCACCTCTCCGCCAGGGGCCTCGCCCACGCCGGTATTTCCTGCGCTGTCTTTCAGTACGACGATATTACGGGTAAACCAGGCGTTATGCGCACCGCCAATATTGAGCAGCATGCTGTCCTGCCCGGCCACCGGGATGACCTTCATCTCCGTGACGATTGGACTCGATTGCGTTGTCATCAGCCACGCTCCGCAACAGGTTTAAGTTCGACGCGTTTGATATCCCCCACCAGCACCAGGTAACTCAATACCGCCACCAGCGCATGCACACCCACGTAGATCAGCGCACCGTTGAACGATCCGGTGGTGCCGACGATGTAACCGATCGCGATGGGCGTAACAATCCCGGAGATGTTGCCGAACATGTTGAACAGACCGCCGCTCAGGCCGCTGATCTCTTTCGGGGCCGTATCCGCCATCACCGCCCAGCCCAGCGCGCCAATGCCTTTGCCGAAGAAGGCCATCGCCATAAAGCCGATGATCATCCACTCGGCATTGACGTAGTTACAGAACACCATGGTCATGGAGAGCAACATGCCGAGCACGATAGGCGTTTTACGCGCGATGTTCAGTGACCCCGTGCGGCGCATCAGCCAGTCGGAAATCACCCCGCCGAGCACGCCCCCCACGAAACCGCAGATTGCCGGGACCGAGGCGACGAATCCCGCTTTCAGAATCGACATACCACGGGCCTGAACCAGGTATACCGGGAACCAGGTGATGAAAAAGTAGGTTAAGGCGTTAATACAGTACTGGCCCAGATAGATCCCGATCATCATGCGCGAGCCGACGAGCTGCTTGATCTGCGCCCATTTCTGGCTGAACGGGACTTTCGCCGTCGAGGATTTCTGATCCATGTTGATCAGCGCGCCGCCTTCTGCGATGTACTCCAGCTCTTTTTTGTTTACGCCAGGATGCTGGTTGGGTTCGTGGATCACTTTCAGCCAGATAAAGCTGATGACGATCCCGAGTCCGCCCATAAAGAAGAACACGTGCGACCAGCCCACCTCATGGGTCAGCCAGCCCATAATGGGCGCAAAGATCACCGTCGCGAAGTACTGTGCGGAGTTAAAAATCGCCACCGCCGTTCCCCTCTCCTGCGCCGGGAACCAGGCCGCCACAATGCGGCTGTTGCCCGGGAAGGAAGGCGCTTCCGCTAACCCCACCAGGAAGCGCAGCGTGAAGAGCGCCACGATAATGCCGAAGCCGCTGAAGATATCGACGAAGCCCTGCAGCAGGGTAAAGGCAGACCAGATGAAGATGGACCAGAAATAGACCCGTTTAGAGCCAAAGCGGTCCAGCAGCCAGCCGCCAGGAATTTGCCCGATGACGTAGGCCCACGAGAAGGCGGAGAAAACGTAACCCATGCCCACGGGATCGAGACCGATATCTTTTGCCATTTCCGAGCCGGCAATCGACAGCGTGGCGCGGTCACCATAGTTAAAGGACGTGACGATAAACAGCATCACCACTATCCAGTAGCGGGCATTGGTGCGCTTTTCAGCGCTGCTCGCTGCGTGGCTTAATGAACTCATTGTTGCACTCCTGAAACATAGCTTTCGCCTGGTTCATTCTGTACAGCACCGGTAGGGTAAGCAGAATGAGATTGATTTTGTCGTTTTGGTACGGCCTGAAGCCGTTTTATCGTGACCGGAAAAGTATATGAAGGAGTGCCTCTTCACCTCACCGTGCAAAAACACAGTATTAAAGGGTGTGAGTGAGGTTGTTTAGGGCATAAGCCCAGAGGAGTGGAAGGTGGTTCACGGAAATGGCGTTTGGGGGGGTAATGCCGGGTGGCGGCTACGCCTGACCCGGCCTACCATTGGTATAGCGCAGGGTTATTTAAGCAGCGTTGCCCAGTGCTCGACCCATGGGTTTGATTCGCTTTCTGGCTCCGGGTGCTCACCCGCATCAATCAGCAGCATCTCGCCGACGCGCTGGGCGCTCTGCTCCTGCAGGAGCGCATCGAACTGCTTGCCGCCGCCGCAGAAGTTGGCGTAAGAGCTGTCGCCCAGGGCAATGATGCCGTAGTGCACGTCCGGCTGATAGCCAAGCTGGTCTTTAATGCCCTGGAACAGCGGCACGATGCTGTCCGGCAGATCGCCCTGCCCGGTGGTGGAGGTCACCACCAGAATGTATTTGTCTTTATACTTTTCCCAGTCTGCCAGCTCCGGGTCTTCATAGACCGTGGCTTTATGGCCCTGACTTGCCAGAATCGCCTCAGCCTCTTCCGCGACCAGCAGCGAATTGCCGTACATTGTGCCGACAAAAATGCCTACTTCAGCCATGCTATTTTCCCATAATGAATGCGTTTACTGTTCATCCTGAACGTTGCCCGATACAAACTCAACCCTTTCATTTTCGGGGAGTTGTCCCAGCCAGCCAAACTGTGACAGCGCCTGCATCCAGACGTCGTCCAGCCCCGCGCGAATAGTCAGCGGCTCGCCGGTAAACGGGTGCGTCATGCTGAGCTCGCTCGCGTGCAGCATCAGACGATGGCAGCCAAAGTGTTCGGCCGCGCTGCGGTTCTGGCGCAAATCACCGTGTTTGCTGTCGCCAATAATCGGGTGGCGCAGATGTGCAAGATGGCGTCGCAGCTGGTGCTTACGCCCGGTTTTGGGCAGAAGCTCAACCAGGCTGTAGCGCGTGGTCGGAAATTTGCTGGTGGCCACCGGCATTTCCGTCGTCGCCATGCCGCGATAATCCGTCACCGCAGGCTGCGGACCTTTGTCATCGCGGGCAAATTTATCGGCAATTTTGTCCAGTTCTTCCACCAGCGGGTAGTCCAGGGTGGCGGACTCGGTCAGCCAGCCACGCACGATCGCGTGATAGCGCTTCTGGATCTGGTGCTGTTCAAACTGCTGCGCCAGCAGACGGCCAGCTTCGCTGGACAGCCCCATCAGCAGCACGCCGGAGGTCGGTCTGTCGAGACGATGGGCGGTAAAAACATGCTGACCAATCTGGTCGCGAACGGTCTGCATCACCACCACTTTCTCGTCGCGATCCAGCCAGCTGCGGTGCACCAGCCAGCCTGACGGTTTATTCACCGCCACCAGCCACTCGTCCTGATAGAGGATCTCAAGCGTCATGCATCTTCACCGGCAAACAGGGCATCCAGTTTTTCCAGTTCGACCAGCATCACGTCACGCGCAGGGTGCGTCGCCTCGAGCGCCATTTCATAGTAGGGAGAGACAGCAAACGCCTGCGGCAGCGGGTGCCCCCCCTCAAGCAGGGCGTGCATGCGCGGAATTAACACCCACTGCAGCCACTCAAACGGGGCCAGCGTATCCAGGCAGAAGGGCTGGGTGCTCGCGAACGCTTCTGGCTGCGGCGCGGTCTCCTGCCACAGCTGATGTTGGCGCAAAAGGGCTTCGATGGCGTGCAACTGAGCACGAACGCTATCGTGTTGCGTCATAGTAACCTCAACTGAAAAAGTGAACGGCGCGCAGCATAGCATTGCGGAAGACAGAAATAAAAAAAGGGAGCACTGTAAAAACAGTGCTCCCGGTTCGTTCCGCAGCATTCCAGCTACAATTCGTGCTCCCTGCTCATCCGTGACAACTTTTCCTGAAGCCCGAAGGCATGGTCATCCGTAAACCGATGCATCCTGCACACATCTTCCTGACGTGTTTGTTTCATCCTGAAACGTCCTGGCCTTCCAGACCCACCGACCATCCTGACCGGCTCTCGTTCTCCTTCCTGGAGGTGTCCCTTACGCATCCTGCGTAATCCACTTCGCTTCATCCTGAAGCCTTCCTGCAGCGCCATCCTGACGAGTCCTGAGTGAGATACGCCATCATCCTGATGTTCGTTTCTCGTGTCGGCATCCTGTCGACGGAGATAGAATCCGCTATTCCGCTTCGTCTTACAACCCACCCTTTCGGGTGTGTAAGACCTAAGAAATCCCTAAAAACGGTGCAATAAACACGTAATCCATTGAAAAACACAGTAATATTAATCTGAACTAAATGAGGTAATACTGAATGTTCCAGCGATCTCTCACAAACCTTGTAAGAGATCTCTCACACGCGCTATAGCATCATGGATTACAGAAGTGGCTCAAGTCGGGTGAGGAAATCCGCAAGAGAGGGGGCGAGAGTCTCGCGATTGCGGGTACCGATAGTCTCTTTAACCACTTCACCTGACAGGTTACAGACGGAGATAACGTCAAGTTCACTGTCCAGCGTAGCAATAAAGAGCGTCGGAGAAAGCTTAAGGCGCTTTTGCGTGACCAGATGACCAATCAGGTTTTCCTGAACACGCTGCAGATCGTCTCCGCTCCAGGTCTGCAACAGCGTCAGCGTGATATCAGCAAAGCGCGCGGGCATATCCCCTGCGAACTGCGTGGTATAAAACGCATGAACCGCTGGTTGTACCACAATGTCCATTGCCCGTTCAACCGCATTTACATTTTGCTCGCCGGTATTGGGCTTCGGCTGCCAGATAACGTAATCGTCAAGCGAAGAGATAATGCACGGCGAGGGTACGCCATATAAATCAGCACTTTGCGGCCACGAGCCCTGCTTTTCATGCCATGCGTCGCAATAGCGGGTCGTGAAGGTAGTGAGGGCATTTGCAGTTTCGACGTCCACCGATTTCTCTCTTCTTGTCAGACAGGATAAACTCAGCCCATAAGTGTACCTGTAAAGTGGCTATGAAACATGTCTTACGAAAATCATCAGGCGTTAACCGGCTTAACGCTGGGTAAATCGACCGATTACCGCGATACCTACGATGCAAGCCTGCTGCAGGGCGTACCACGCAGCCTGAATCGCGATCCTTTGGGTCTGCATGCGGACGCATTGCCGTTTGTCGGCGGTGATATCTGGACGCTGTACGAACTCTCCTGGCTCAACGCACGCGGTCTGCCGCAGGTGGCGGTGGGCCACGTCGAGCTGGATTACGCCAGCGTTAATCTCGTCGAGTCCAAAAGCTTTAAGCTGTATCTCAACAGTTTTAACCAGACAAAATTCAACAGCTGGGACGACGTTCAGCACACCCTGGAACGTGACTTAAGCGCCTGCGCGCAGGGTAAGGTAAGCGTTTCACTGTATCGCCTGCACGAGCTGGAAGGGCAGCCTGTCGCCCACTTCAACGGGACCTGCATCGACGATCAGGATATTGAGGTGGAGAATTATGAATTCAGCGCCGATTACCTCGAAAACGCGGCGAGCGGAAAGGTAGTCGAAGAGACGCTGGTCAGCCATCTGCTGAAATCCAACTGCCTGATCACCCACCAGCCGGACTGGGGCTCGGTGCAGATCCAGTACCGCGGCCCAAAAATCGACCGGGAAAAATTGCTGCGCTACCTGGTGTCGTTCCGCCATCACAACGAATTCCACGAGCAGTGCGTGGAGCGCATCTTTAGCGATATTCAGCGTTTTTGTCAGCCGGAGAAGCTGAGCGTTTACGCGCGCTACACCCGCCGCGGCGGTCTGGACATTAACCCGTGGCGCACCAACACCGATTTTGTGCCGGCGACGGGACGGCTGGTGCGTCAGTAATATAAATATTTTCACAATATGCGCGGTATCTTCCGCGCTTTAGGTTGTGAAACGTCACGCGCCAGGGCTATTGTAATCAACAGGGAAAGACGATAATCGTCCCGTAAGGAGCTCACTTGATTACACATATTAGCCCGCTTGGCTCAATGGATATGTTGTCGCAGCTGGAAGTGGACATGCTTAAACGCACGGCCAGCAGCGATCTTTATCAACTGTTTCGTAACTGTTCACTTGCCGTACTGAACTCCGGAAGCCTGACAGATAACAGTAAAGAACTGCTGTCCCGCTTCGAAAGCTTTGATATCAACGTGCTGCGCCGCGAGCGTGGCGTGAAGCTCGAAGTCATCAACCCGCCGGAAGAGGCCTTTGTCGACGGGCGCATCATTCGTTCACTTCAGGCTAACCTGTTTGCCGTGCTGCGTGACATCCTGTTTGTTAACGGGCAGATCCACAACGCAGGCCGTTTCCAGCATCTCGACCTGGAAAGCTCAGTCCATATCACCAACCTGGTGTTCTCCATTTTGCGTAACGCCCGCGCCCTGCACGTGGGTGAAGCACCGAACATGGTCGTTTGCTGGGGCGGTCACTCCATTAACGAAACCGAGTACCTTTATGCGCGTCGGGTGGGCACCCAGCTTGGCCTGCGCGAGCTGAATATCTGTACCGGCTGTGGTCCGGGTGCGATGGAAGCGCCAATGAAAGGTGCGGCGGTTGGGCACGCGCAGCAGCGTTATAAAGAGGGGCGTTTCATCGGCATGACCGAGCCGTCAATTATCGCCGCTGAGCCACCTAACCCGCTGGTTAACGAGCTGATTATCATGCCGGATATCGAGAAACGTCTTGAGGCGTTTGTCCGTATCGCCCACGGCATTATCATCTTCCCGGGCGGCGTGGGGACAGCGGAGGAGCTGCTCTACCTGCTGGGTATTCTGATGAACCCGGCCAACAAAGATCAGGTTCTGCCGCTGATCCTGACCGGGCCAAAAGAGAGCGCCGACTACTTCCGCGTGCTGGACGAGTTTATCGTGCACACGCTGGGTGAAGCCGCGCGTCGTCACTATCGCATCATCATCGACGATGCTGCGGAGGTGGCCCGCCAGATGAAGAAAGCGATGCCATTGGTGAAAGAAAACCGTCGCGATACCGGTGATGCGTACAGCTTTAACTGGTCAATTCGAATTGCGCCGGACCTGCAGATCCCGTTCGAGCCTTCACACGAGAACATGGCGAACCTGAAACTCTACCCGGATCAGCCGGTGGAAGTCCTGGCCGCCGATCTGCGTCGCGCCTTCTCCGGGATTGTGGCGGGCAACGTCAAAGAGGTCGGTATCCGCGCCATTGAACAGTACGGTCCGTACAAGATCCACGGCGATCCGGAGATGATGCGCCGCATGGATGACATGCTGCAGGGCTTTGTCGCCCAGCACCGCATGAAGCTGCCGGGCTCTGCCTATATTCCTTGCTACGAAATCTGCACCTGACGCTTAGCGATATCTCATCAAAGCCGGGTCGCCCTGTTGCGCGTCCCGGCTTTTTTTATTCCTGATGTAATTCATAGGCATCACTTATATCTTTTACAAAGTTGTCACATACGCAAACGATTACCTGCATTTTGCAACCGTAAATTATCAGCCTTAATCCAAATTACCTGCCAGAAAATACTAAAAACCCATTTCTTTACAGCGAAAGACACCTATATCACGGGGCGGTCTTTCAGCGCACATGTCGTTGGTGGTAGCCTTCGCGCCCGTAAATTCTCTTTGATGTTTTTTTAACAGATAAATGGTCTAAAGATGCCCACATCATAAGTGGATTATTGCATTTGGGATCACGATCACTGATAGATTCATAACTAGAATGTATCTTTCCGCCCGCCAATAGTTACGGGTGAAAATTATTAAAAAACCGTCACTGAACGAATTTCATATTACCGTCAGGCACTTTTTCATCGGATTTGACTAAAAAACCTGACAATTCGCTTCCTCCAGGAGATACAGATGGAAACCACTCAAACCAGCACCGTTGCTTCGATTGAATCCCGAAGTGGTTGGCGCAAAACGGATACCATGTGGATGCTTGGCCTTTACGGCACGGCAATCGGCGCTGGTGTACTGTTCCTTCCTATCAACGCAGGCGTCGGCGGTCTGATCCCGCTGATCATCATGGCTATCATTGCTTTCCCGATGACCTTCTTTGCACACCGCGGTCTGACCCGCTTCGTGCTGTCCGGTAAAAACCCGGGCGAAGACATCACTGAAGTGGTTGAAGAGCATTTCGGCGTTGGCGCAGGTAAATTGATTACCCTGCTCTACTTCTTCGCGATTTACCCTATTCTGCTGGTCTACAGCGTGGCGATCACTAACACCGTTGAAAGCTTCATGATGCACCAGCTGCACATGACGCCGCCGCCGCGTGCGATTCTGTCTCTGATCCTGATTGTGGGCATGATGACCATCGTGCGCTTCGGTGAGCAGATGATTGTGAAAGCAATGAGCGTACTGGTCTTCCCGTTCGTTATTGCTCTGATGGTGCTGGCCTGCTACCTGATCCCACAGTGGAACGGTGCAGCGCTGGAAACCCTGTCCCTGAGCAGCGCATCGGCAACCGGTAACGGCCTGCTGATGACACTCTGGCTGGCGATTCCGGTAATGGTGTTCTCTTTCAACCACTCCCCAATCATCTCCTCTTTCGCTGTTGCGAAACGTGAAGAGTACGGTAATGGTGCAGAGAAGAAGTGCTCCAGCATCCTGGCACGCGCTCACATCATGATGGTACTGACCGTTATGTTCTTCGTCTTCAGCTGCGTACTGAGCCTCTCCCCGGCGGACCTGGCGGCAGCGAAAGAGCAGAACATCTCTATTCTGTCTTACCTGGCAAACCACTTTAACGCACCTGTCATTGCGTGGATGGCACCTATCATCGCGATTATCGCCATCACCAAATCCTTCCTGGGCCACTACCTCGGCGCACGTGAAGGCTTCAACGGTATGGTGATTAAATCTCTGCGCGGTAAAGGCAAGAGCATTGAAATCAACAAGCTGAACAAAATCACTGCACTGTTCATGCTGCTCACCACCTGGGCGGTAGCAACGCTGAACCCAAGCATCCTGGGCATGATTGAAACCCTGGGCGGCCCGGTCATCGCGATGATTCTGTTCCTGATGCCGATGTACGCGATTCAGAAAGTCCCTGCTATGCGCAAGTACAGCGGTCATGTGAGCAACGTCTTTGTGGTTATCATGGGTCTTATCGCAATCTCTGCGATCTTCTACTCCCTGTACACCATGTTCTGATTATCACCCGCGCCGTCTTCGGACGGCGCACTCCTCCCTCTCTGACTGAAAGCAATGGACGCATCATGATTAGCGTATTCGATATTTTCAAAATCGGTATTGGTCCTTCCAGCTCTCACACCGTCGGACCAATGAAAGCCGGTAAGCAGTTCACGGATGACTTGATTGCACGCGGCATCTTGCATGACATTACCCGCGTGGTTGTCGATGTATACGGCTCGCTTTCCCTGACCGGGAAAGGCCACCATACCGATATCGCCATTATCATGGGCCTGGCGGGAAACCTGCCGGATACCGTTGATATTGATGCGATCCCTGGCTTTATCCAGGACGTGAACACCCACGGGCGCCTGCTGCTGGCGAACGGCGAGCATGAGGTTGAATTCCCGGTTGACCACTGCATGAATTTCCATGCGGACAACCTGTCGCTGCACGAAAACGGCATGCGCATTACCGCGCTGGCCGGCGACAAAGCGGTATACAGCCAGACGTATTACTCTATCGGCGGCGGTTTTATCGTCGACGAAGACCACTTTGGTCAAACCGATAACGCTTCTGTCGAGGTGCCGTATCCGTACAAAACGGCGGCGGATCTTCAGCGTCACTGCCAGGAGACGGGCCTTTCCCTCTCCGGCCTGATGATGAAAAACGAGCTGGCACTTCACAGCAAAGAAGAGCTCGAACAGCACTTCACTAACGTCTGGGACGTAATGCGCGGCGGTATTGAGCGCGGGATCACCACCGAAGGCGTTCTGCCGGGCAAGCTTCGCGTGCCGCGTCGTGCCGCAGCGCTGCGCCGTATGCTGGTGAGCACCGACAAAACGACAACGGACCCAATGGCCGTCGTTGACTGGATCAACATGTTCGCCCTGGCGGTGAACGAAGAGAACGCCGCAGGGGGCCGTGTGGTCACCGCGCCGACTAACGGTGCCTGCGGTATCGTTCCGGCGGTGCTGGCGTACTACGACAAGTTTATCCGTGAAGTGAACGCGAACTCACTGGCGCGCTACCTGCTGGTCGCCAGTGCGATTGGTTCACTGTACAAAATGAACGCCTCCATTTCAGGTGCGGAAGTCGGCTGTCAGGGTGAAGTCGGCGTGGCGTGCTCCATGGCGGCGGCGGGTCTGGCCGAACTGTTGGGTGCAAGCCCGACCCAGGTGTGCATTGCTGCGGAAATCGGCATGGAACATAACCTGGGACTGACCTGTGACCCGGTTGCCGGACAGGTACAGGTGCCGTGCATCGAACGTAACGCGATTGCCTCCGTGAAGGCGGTGAACGCGGCACGTATGGCGCTGCGCCGCACCAGCGAGCCGCGCGTCTGTCTCGATAAGGTTATCGAAACCATGTACGAAACCGGTAAAGATATGAACGCCAAATACCGCGAAACCTCTCGCGGCGGACTGGCGATGAAGATCGTAACCTGCGATTAAGCCACTCAGGAAGCCTCGTTTTGCGAGGCTTCTTCCTGTTTTCCCCACCATTCATAGTTTCATGCTGCTGACAGTGTTACCCTTCCTGCATTAGATAGAAGGGAGATTATCTGTGGCCGTTCATTTACTTATCGTCGATGCACTTAACCTGATTCGCCGTATCCATGCGGTACAGGGGACGCCTTGTAAAGACACCTGTCTGCACGCGCTGGAACAGCTTATCCGCCACAGTGAACCCACCCATGCGGTCGCGGTATTTGATGACGAAGCCCGCAATACGGGCTGGCGACACCAGCGTCTGCCGGACTACAAAGCCGGACGGGCACCGATGCCGGACGATCTTCACGCTGAATTGCCCATGCTGCGCGCCGCATTTGAACAGCGGGGCGTCCCCTGCTGGGGGGCACAGGGAAATGAAGCCGACGATCTCGCGGCCACCCTGGCCGTAAAGGTGGCGAGTGCCGGGCATCAGGCCACGATCGTTTCAACGGACAAAGGCTACTGCCAGCTGCTCTCCCCCACTATCCGCATTCGCGACTATTTTCAAAAACGCTGGCTGGACGCGCCGTTTATTGCCAGCGAGTTTGGCGTATCGCCTGAGCAACTGCCGGATTACTGGGGGCTGGCAGGCATCAGCAGTTCTAAAGTTCCGGGTGTGGCCGGGATTGGGCCGAAGAGCGCCGCACAGCTGCTGACCGATTTTCAAAGTCTGGAAGGGATTTACGCCCGTCTGGATGAGGTGCCAGAGAAGTGGCGCAAGAAGCTGGAGGCGCATAAAGAGATGGCGTTTATCTGCCGGGAAATCGCAACGCTACAGACGGATTTACAGCTGGACGGGAATTTACAGCAGCTGCGGTTAGAACGTTAATGCCCCCTCACCCTAACCCTCTCCCCATAAGGGAGAGGGAACTGCTCGGTGCGGTCTTTTCCCCCTCGCCCCTTTGGGGAGAGGGCCGGGGTGAGGGGCAATCAGCGCACTATCGCTCGTCGCGACGTCCGCCGACCGCGGCCCACCAGCGACGAATATGCACCGTCACCTCTTCGCGGTCGTGATACAGCTGACGCGCCTGGATCTCCACGTTAATACCGTGTTCGTCCATCTGCTCCTGAATGTACGCCAGGTTCTGCGACACTTCCTCATAGCGCTTTTTCATCGGCAGCTTGAGGTTGAAAATGGTCTCACGACACCAGCCGTTCACCAGCCAGGAGGCCATCAGCGCGGCGACTTTTGCCGGCTTCTCAACCATATCGCACACCATCCACGAGATGTTGTTACGGTTCGGGCGATAGCGGAAACCATCTTCACGCAGCCACGTGACCTGCCCGGTGTCCATCAGGCTTTGCGCCATTGGACCGTTATCAACGGACGATACCCACATATTGCGTTTCACCAGCTGATAGGTCCAGCCGCCCGGGCACGCGCCAAGGTCAACGGCGTACATGCCGTTTGCCAGACGCTCATCCCACTCATCCGCCGGAATAAAGACGTGGAACGCCTCTTCCAGCTTGAGCGTGGAACGACTTGGCGCATCAGACGGGAAGCGCAAACGCGGGATGCCCATAAAGAAGGGAGAGTTGTTGGTAGTGTATGAATAGCCTGTATAGCAGCAGCCCGGTGCGATAAAGAAGATATGCACCACCGGACGCTTCGGCGTTTCGTAGTTCGTCAGCACGCCCGCATCACGCAGCGCCGCACGCAGCGGCACGGTGAACTTACGGCAGAACTTCATCAGCTCTTTACTTTCGTTGGTATCCGCCACTTCAACGCGCAGATCGCCGCCCTTCTCCACCACGCCCTGCAGCATGCCGACAATTGGCGTGATGCGGTCTTCCGGCGGAAGATCCTTCAGCAGCTCACCCGCAACAAACATCTGGCGAGCAAAGATCAGCGAGCTGAACGGCAGCTCGCGTGCCAGCTTGTCTGCGTCTTCAGGCTGATAGCACTCGAATACCACATAGCCCGCGTTCTCTTTTACGCGGGCAAAGCCGAAGACTTCACGCTTCGCCGCTTTATCGGTAATTTCCGCGGCGCACTCTTTCTCAAACCCCGGGCGACAATATAAAACAACCTTATTCATGAACAACGCCCTTGCGTTTCAGACGGATAGCTCCGATAAACATTAATACCCAACCCGCCAGGAAGCTGAAGCCGCCGACAGGTGTAACGAACGCCCACAGGCGCAGATGAGAGAGCGCAAGGCAGTACAGGCTACCGCTGAACAACACGGTACCCAGCGCCATAAACACGCTGCTCCAGTAAAACCAGATACTGATACGACGCTGCATCGCCACTGCCAGCCCAAAAATAGCCAGCGTATGGAACGCCTGATATTCAAGGCCGGTCTGGATCCAGCCCATCTCTACTGCGCCTAAAGATTTGCTTAAGACATGTGCGCCAAAGGCGCCCAGTGCAACAAAAATAAAGCCACTCACCGCGGCAAAAATCAGCATGAATCGGCTGGTCATGTTTAAGTCCTGAATTGATGCGTGCCCGGCACACAAACGTTATTGTTCATACCTGAAGCGGAATTTTTCTTGCTCGGTTGCCGCTTTCGCCAGTATCCACTGCCGGAAGGCGGCTATTTTACCCAGTTCTGCCTGACTGTCATGACAAACCAGATAAAACGCATTCTTGCTGACCAGTACATCATTAAAAGGGCAAACCAGGCGGCCTGCCTCAATTTCGGACTGCGCCATGACGTTGTTCGCCAACGCCACGCCCTGCCCGTGAATGGCAGCCTGTAACACCATCGCACTGTGGCTAAAGATGGGTCCCTGCTGCACGTTTATATGAGTAAGACCTAATTGACGGGTATAAGTTTGCCAGTCGCGTCGAGAGGCATCATGCAAAAGCGTATGCTGAGCCAGGTCAGCGGGTGACTTCAGCGCCTTTTCACCTGTTAACAGCAGGGGAGAGCAGACCGGCAGGAGATATTCTGCGTATAATTTCTCAACACGCAAGCCCGGCCAGTTACCGCGACCATAAAAAATGGCGACGTCCACGTCATCTGCCAGCTTATCTTCCTGACGATCTACGGCCTGGATTCGAACGTCGATCCCCGGATAAGCTGAGTTAAAGCTTGAAAGTCTTGGCACCAGCCACTGAATGGCAAAACTGGGCAATAAACTGACGGTCAGGGCACCTTTTGCACTGCGAGCCTGCAGCTTACGCGTGGCTTCCGTAAGCTGTGAAAAAATCTCTTTAATATCCTGAAAATAGCTCTGCCCCTCTTCGGTCAACAGCAACGAACGGTTGCGTCGACGAAACAGCTTAAGGCCCAGAAAATCCTCCAGAGACTTGATTTGATGACTTACTGCGGCCTGTGTCACAAAAAGCTCATCGGCTGCGCGGGTGAAGCTCAGGTGACGTGCTGCTGCATCAAAAACACGTAATGCATTGAGGGGTGGCAATCGCTTTGACATGGTTATCTGGCTTAGATGTTAACGGATTTTAACAAACAGGAAACAACGTTTAACCTATTAGTTTTTTTTATCTGAGCCATTATAATTTGTCCGTTGAGGAACTACCAGCAAATACCTATAGTGGCGGCACTTCCTGAGCCGGAACGAAGAGCTTTTTTCGGAATGCGTGTTCTGAAGGGCTTTTGGCTTACGGTTGTGATGTTGTGTTGTTGTGTTTGCAATTGGTCTGCGATTCAGACCACGGTAGCAACGCTACCAATTTTTCACTTCCTGTACATTTACCCTGTCTGTCCATAGTGATTAATGTAGCACCGCCAATTTGCGGTGCTTTTTTTTCGCCTGCGATCTGTTAATGCTCGATCTCTTTCATCTCTTTCACGTCCGTGCGGTTGATCTGCTGCTTGTTCCCGTTAGCATCTTTGTATGAAATCATCCCGGTATCGTTATCAGTAGTCGGTTTCCCTTCCGATACGATAGAACGACCATCGTTGGTGTGCATCACGTAGTTGTTACCGGAACACGCGCTCAGGGCAAAAGTAAACGCACAGGCAGAAATGATTGCAGCTGTCTTATTCATGATTATTCTCCTTTAGCAATTAATGCTATTCAAACCTCGATTTATAACAGGCTAAAACATCCGCCTAACACTATTTAGCATAACCTGCTTTTTTAGGGTCATCAGGATAAGCAGACAATTCTGATAGATATCAACCTCCTTGCCCTGCCGCTGAAATTGCGCGACGATCGCTATATTGAAATGAGGAATCCCATGAACGCTTTCAGCCCTGCGCAGTTCCGCGCACAGTTTCCGGCCCTGGCCGATGCCGGTATTTATCTGGACAGCGCCGCCACCGCCCTTAAGCCCCAGGCGGTGATTGAGGCCACGCAGCAGTTCTACAGCCTGAGCGCCGGGAACGTGCATCGCAGCCAGTTTGCCGAAGCGCAGCGTTTAACCGCGCGCTATGAAGCGGCACGCGATCAGGTCGCGCACCTGATCAATGCCGAAAGCGGGAAAAACATCGTCTGGACGCGCGGTACGACCGAGGCCATCAACATGGTGGCCCAGTGCTACGCGCGCCCGCTGCTTCAGCCGGGCGATGAGATCGTCGTTAGCGAGGCGGAACATCACGCCAACCTGGTGCCGTGGCTGATGGTGGCCGAGCAAACGGGTGCACGCGTGGTGAAGCTTCCACTGGGTGCAGACCTTCTACCCGATGTGGCCCGTCTCCCCGAGCTGATTACCTCCCGCAGCCGCATTCTGGCGCTCGGACAGATGTCGAACGTCACGGGAGGCTGCCCGGCTCTGGCTCAGGCCATTCGCATAGCCCATGCCAGCGGGATGGTGGTAATGGTCGACGGCGCCCAGGGCGTAGTGCACTTCCCCGCTGATGTGCAGGCGCTTGATATCGACTTCTATGCCTTCTCAGGACATAAGCTCTACGGGCCAACCGGTATAGGGGCGTTATATGGCAAGCCAGATCTGCTGGCAAAAATGACGCCGTGGCTCGGTGGCGGCAAAATGATTACCGAAGTGTCGTTCGATGGCTTCAACACTCAGGACATTCCCTATCGTCTGGAAGCCGGTACGCCGAACGTGGCGGGGGTGATTGGCTTAAGCGCGGCGCTGGAGTGGCTGGCAGAAACAGACATCGTTCAGGCTGAAAGCTGGAGCCGGGGACTGGCGACGCTGGCAGAGGAAGAACTCAATAAGCGCCCGGGTTTCCGTTCGTTCCGCGTTCAGGACTCAAGCCTGCTCGCCTTTGATTTTGCGGGCGTTCATCATAGCGACATGGTGACGCTGCTGGCCGGATATGGCATTGCCCTGCGTGCCGGACAGCACTGCGCCCAGCCGCTGCTGGCGGCGCTCGGCGTTAACGGTACGCTGCGCGCCTCGTTTGCGCCGTATAATACCCAAAGCGATGTCGACGCGCTGGTTGCCGCCGTTGACCGCGCCCTTGAAATACTGGTGGATTAATGACTAGCGCTGCTTTAGCCGGACATCCGTTTGGCACGGTCATCACAGAAGAGACCTTAAAACAGACCTTCGCCCCGCTCCAGCAGTGGGAAGATAAATATCGTCAGCTGATCCTGCTGGGTAAACAGCTCCCTGCGCTTTCAGACGATCTCAAAGCGCAGGCGAAAGAGATCGCAGGCTGTGAAAACCGCGTCTGGCTGGGCGTGAGCGTCTCCGGCGAGAAGCTGCACTTCTTCGGCGACAGCGAAGGCCGCATTGTCCGGGGCCTGTTGGCCGTATTGTTGACCGCTGTGGAAGGGAAAAGCGCGGCGGAACTGCTGGCACATTCGCCGCTGGCGTTATTTGATGAGCTTGGACTGCGCGCGCAGCTCAGCGCCTCACGCGGTCAGGGGTTAATCGCGCTCAGCGACGCGGTACTGGATGCCGCACGTCAGGCTCAGGCCTGACGTTCCGCCTTCGCCATCATTTTCTTAAGGGCGTGAGACACCGCCACAAAGCCGAAGGAGGCGGTCACCATGGTGGCCGCACCAAACCCGGAGGCGCAATCCATTCTCTTTGGCCCTTCCGCCGTGCTTTTCATCGCACACACGGAACCGTCCGCCTGCGGGTAGACCAGCGCTTCGGTCGAGAACACGCAGTCGACGCCCAGCTTGCCTTTGCTGTTCTTCACCACGTTAAAGTCGCTCTTCAGGCGCTCACGCAGCTTGGCAGCCAGAGGATCTTGGATCGTTTTCGCCAGATCGGCCACCTGGATCTGCGTCGGATCGATTTGCCCGCCCGCGCCGCCCGTCGTGACCAGCGGCACCTTGTAGCGGCGGCAGTATGCGATCAGCGCCGCTTTTGGCCGCACGCTGTCGATGGCGTCAATCACATAGCTGTAGCCTTTACTCATATACTCCGCGACGTTATCTGCCGTCACAAAGTCGTCGATCACCGTCACGCGGCACTCCGGGTTGATCAAGCGGATACGCTCCGCCATGACCTCAGACTTCGCCAGGCCGACGCTATCGCGCAGAGCGTGGATTTGACGGTTGGTGTTGGTGACGCACACGTCATCCATGTCAATCAGCGTGATTGCGCCAATACCGGTTCTCGCCAGCGCTTCTGCCGCCCACGACCCCACACCACCAATGCCCACGACGCAGACATGCGCATCCGCAAACAGCTGCAGGGCTTTTTCACCATATAAACGTGCCGTCCCGCCAAAACGCTGGCGCCAGGCGTCGCTGATTACCACAGACATAAAACCTCAGATGTAAAAAGGGTGAGGTTTTCCTCACCCTGAACAGTAATCCGTATTGCGCTCAGAATACCACAATCAGCCGCTGAATACGTTTCCGGCACCCGGCGCCGCCTTCAGTACCCACACGCGTCCGTAGTGGTTATACCAGCCCGCGCGGTGGCCAGCGTCAGGGCCAATGCCCTGATAGATATCGAAGTGCTGGCCTTTGATCGCCCCGCCGACGTCCAGCGCCACCATCAGACGCAGCTCATACTGGCCGTTGAACTTGCCGTTGTTGTCCAGCAGAGGAACCTCAGCCAGCAGCGTGGTGCCGGCAGGAATAATCGAGCGATCCGATGCTACCGACGCGCGGCCAATCAGCGGAACGGCACTAGCCCCTTTCACCGGGGCGAAGTTTTGCGGTTTGAAGAAGACGAACGACGGATTCTGCTCCAGCAGCTCACGCACCTCGGCTTCGCTGTGTTTCTCGCCCCACTCGCGGATCGCCTGCATCGACATGTCTTCTTTCTTCACTTCGCCACGGTCGATCAGCACCTTGCCAATACTGCGATAGGCGTGGCCGTTTTTACCGGAATAGCTAAAGAAGTTAAGCGGTGAACCGTCGCCAAAATCAATGTAGCCGCTGCCCTGAACGTCCATGATGAAGTTATCCATCAGGGAGTTGCTGTAGGCCAGAACGTAGTTTTCGCTCAGCGCACCGGCGTAGATCTCAGCGCGAGACGGCAGACGACCGCGTTTTGGCGGCATACGGTAGATAGGATACTGGAACTCGCCCTGACGCGAGTGTCGTGCCTGGATAACCGGGGTGTAATAGCCGGTAAACTGAACGTTGCCGTAGTTATCGGCCCCTTCCATCTGCCAGGCGTCGATACCAAACTGGCGCATGTTGCGCGTATCGCCGCCTGCTTTCAGCCAGTCCTGGACCGCGTTATACACGCTACTCTGAGTGCCATATAGACGCGGCGACGCGTTGCGGATCTGGTAGACCTGCTCGGAGAAATCACCGGCATTAATCGGTGCGCCGACCGCATCAGGCTGATTAACTAAAGAGAAAGGCTGGGATAACTTCCCGTCTTTATACTGTTGACCGCGATCGGTCGGTTTGGAAGAACAGGCCGCAAGAATCGCTACCATTGCGCCCGCCATCAGATACTTCGCCCAACGTCCTTTCATTATATCTCGTCTTTAAGTTGCCCATTTCCGCGTGATGAAGATAACAAACCGCCAGGGCTAATGAAATGCGATCGCATGCCCTTTGGCAAATTTTGCGCAAAAAGTAGTCCAAACAACGCCATGTCGTTCAATTTGCATACAAAATCATGATAAATGTGAAAAAGGGGTTGCATCACAAACCTATCCGAGTATAGTGCGCATCCACGGACGCGGGGTGGAGCAGCCTGGTAGCTCGTCGGGCTCATAACCCGAAGGTCGTCGGTTCAAATCCGGCCCCCGCAACCAATTAAAATTTGATGAAGTATCTTCTACGACTGTAGAAAGACGGACGCGGGGTGGAGCAGCCTGGTAGCTCGTCGGGCTCATAACCCGAAGGTCGTCGGTTCAAATCCGGCCCCCGCAACCAATCAAATTTGAAGAAGTAAGCTTCTACAAGAGTAGAATGACGGACGCGGGGTGGAGCAGCCTGGTAGCTCGTCGGGCTCATAACCCGAAGGTCGTCGGTTCAAATCCGGCCCCCGCAACCAACACTTCTAAAACAATAAACACCCTTAAGGGTGTTTTTTTGTATCTGTCGTTTGTGAATTTGCCGGGCGTGAACCCGGCCAAAAGATCTACCCGCGCCGCGCCAGCGTCGCCCCGTCAGAGAAATACGCACGAATCCCTGCCAGAATCGACTCCGCAACCTCCTGCTGGAATTTTGCCGTCTTGAGCTTACGCTCCTCTTCCACGTTACTGATAAACGCGGTTTCAACCAGGATGGACGGGATATCCGGCGCCTTGAGTACCGCAAATCCGGCCTGTTCAACGCTGTTCTTATGCAGCTTATTGATGTTGCCCAGCTTGCCCAGCACCGCTTTACCAAACTTCAGGCTGTCGTTAATGGTCAGCGACTGCACCATATCGAACATAGTGTGGTCGACGTAGCGATCGCCACTTTTGCCCACGCCACCAATCAGGTCAGAGGCGTTCTGGGTGTCCGCAAGGTATCTCGCGGCGGTACTGGTCGCGCCTTTGGTCGAGAGCGCAAACACCGACGAGCCGCTTGGCTGACGGCTGGTAAACGCATCCGCATGGATCGACACGAACAAATCGGCGCGCTGCTTCTGCGCTTTCGCCACCCGGACCTTCAGCGGAATGAAGACATCCTCATTACGCGTCATATAGGCGCGCATATTGCCTTCTTTATCAATCAACGCTTTCAGGCGGCGCGCAATTTGCAGCACCACGTCTTTTTCACGCGTACGGTATTTCCCCACCGCGCCAGAGTCTTCGCCACCGTGGCCTGGATCGAGCATGATCACAATCGGACGATCGCGCCCTGCTTTCCCCGGCTGCGGACCGCTTTGCGCAGGGGGCACCTGACGCTCCAAATCGCCCTTGTTGTAATCCTCCAGCAGGGCAAGAAGCGGATCCTGAATATCCGTCGCATTGGCCGGGTAGAGATCCATCACCAGGCGCTCTTTGAAGGTCGCAACAGGCGCCAGGGCAAATAGCTGCGGCTTAACGTTCTGCTTCAGTTCAAACACCATGCGCACGGTTTGCGGATCAAATTGCCCGACGCGCGCCGATTTAATAAACGGATCGTCACCGCGGATCTGCGCCGCCATTCCTTTCAGCACGGAGTTGAGGTTAACGCCTTCGAGATCCACCACCACACGCTCCGGGTTGCTGAGGGCAAATTGCTTATATTTCAGCACGCGATTGGATTCGACCGTCACGCGCGTATAGGTCGACGATGGCCAGACGCGCACCGCCACGACCTGGCTGGTGGCGGCAAGACCGACCTGACTGACGCTAAGCAACCACATTGCCCCGGCCCCTTTTAACAAACGGCGGCGGCTTATTGCTGAATTGGATCCCGACATGCTTCTCCCGAGCAAGAACACTGACTAATATGCAAAATGTCCAGACTGACCGAAAACTTTAACGAATGACGCATAAACTGTCATCTATAAAAGGGTAAACAATCATACGCTAACGCACGGATTACTTACCAATTTCTGTGGGTCGCGGAAAATTTGCGCTTGCACACGCGACCACAATCGAATAAAAATACAGAAATTACGAATAAACATTCATTAAGGGTTGTGCCATGGTGAAGGAACGTAGAACCGAACTGGTCCAGGGATTCCGCCATTCTGTTCCCTATATCAACGCCCATCGGGGAAAAACGTTTGTCATCATGCTTGGCGGCGAAGCCATTGAGCATGAAAATTTTTCCAGCATCGTCAATGACATTGGCCTGCTGCACAGCCTGGGGATCCGCCTGGTGGTGGTGTATGGCGCGCGTCCACAGATCGACGCCAACCTGGCCGCTCACCACCACGAGCCGATTTACCACAAACATACCCGCGTCACCGATGCCAAAACCCTTGAGCTGGTGAAACAGGCGGCGGGCCTGCTGCAGCTGGATATTACCGCTCGCCTGTCCATGAGCCTGAACAACACGCCGCTGCAGGGGGCGCATATCAACGTCGTGAGCGGCAATTTTATCATTGCCCAGCCGCTCGGCGTGGACGATGGCGTGGATTACTGTCACAGCGGCCGTATTCGTCGTATTGATGAAGAAGCCATTCATCGCCAGCTGGACAGCGGTGCCATCGTGCTGATGGGCCCGGTCGCCGTTTCCGTGACCGGCGAAAGCTTTAACCTGACGTCTGAAGAGATTGCCACGCAGCTGGCGATCAAGCTGAAGGCGGAAAAAATGATTGGGTTCTGCTCCTCCCAGGGCGTGGTGAACGATGAAGGAACAATCGTGCCGGAACTCTTCCCGAACGAAGCCCAGGCCCGCGTGGAGGCGCTGGAAGCCGAAGGCGATTACCACTCCGGCACCGTCCGCTTCCTGCGTGGCGCCGTGAAGGCCTGCCGCAGCGGTGTGCGCCGCAGCCACCTGATCAGCTATCAGGAAGACGGCGCCCTGCTGCAGGAGCTTTTCTCCCGCGACGGTATTGGTACACAGATTGTGATGGAGAGTGCGGAGCAGATCCGCCGCGCCACCATCAACGATATCGGCGGCATTCTGGAACTGATCCGCCCGCTGGAACAGCAGGGTATTCTGGTGCGTCGCTCACGCGAACAGCTGGAGATGGAGATCGACAAATTCACCATTATTCAGCGCGATAACCTGACTATTGCCTGCGCCGCGCTCTATCCGTTCCCGGAAGAGAAGATCGGTGAAATGGCCTGCGTGGCGGTGCATCCTGATTACCGCAGCTCTTCTCGCGGTGAAATGCTGCTTGAGCGCGTGGCGGCACAGGCGCGCCAGATGGGGCTGAGCAAGCTGTTCGTCCTGACGACGCGCAGCATTCACTGGTTCCAGGAGCGCGGGTTTACGCCGGTGGATATCGATTCTCTGCCGGAGACGAAGAAAGAGATGTACAACTATCAGCGCCGCTCAAAAGTGCTGATGGCTGACCTGGGATAATACGACGCCCTCACCGTCCGGCGAGGGCTTTCGTTCAGAGGGACTCAAATATTGCGCCCAGCCCGCTTCGACGTTCCGTACGGGTGGCAATCGCCTGCACCAGCACGCGTTCATCGGTATAGAGCGACAGGCGCTGACGCGCGCGCGTTATGGCGGTATAGATCAGCTCGCGGGTAATAACGGGGGAAAGCTGCGTGGGCAGGATCAGCGCCGCGTGGTTAAATTCGGAGCCCTGGGATTTATGCACCGTCATCGCCCAGGCGGTTTCATGCTCGGGCAAACGGCTGGGCTGGAAAGACTTCACGCTGCCGTCCGGCATCTGGAACCAGACGCGCAGTCCCTGACCGCAGTCGAGCGCAATCCCGATATCCCCGTTAAACAATCCCAGCGCGCTGTCGTTACGGGAGATCATCACCGGTCGCCCTTCGTACCAGCGCGAGTGCGGGGTACGGTTAATTTTGCGTTTTTGCGCCAGCAGCTGTTCCAGCCTGTCGTTAAGACCCCGGACACCAAAGGGGCCTTCCCTCAGCGCACAGAGCAACTGATATTCGCCAAACGCGGCAATGACCTGCTCCGGCGAACTTTGCTGTTGTACGTCCGTCAGAAAGCGCTGGTACCCCTGCAGGGCGTCGTCAAGCATCGCCTGATACTCTTCCGCGCTTTGCAGCGATTTTTTCTCAATATCCGTAAAGGTTCCGTCAAATACCGCCGTGGTGGCGCGCCGGTCGCCCCGGTTCACCGCTGCCGCAAGCTGGCCGATGCCGGAGTCGCTGCCGAAACGGTAGCTTTTTTGCAGCAGACACAGGCTGTCGCGCAGCGCCCCTGCTAGCGAATGATTTTCAGAGGTGAGCGAGCATCCGGTGAGACGGGCTAACTCCTGAGCGCGTTCAGCGGTATATCCCAGGCTGGCATAGGTACAGATATCACCCAGTACCGCCCCCGCCTCAACGGAGGCAAGCTGGTCACGATCGCCGAGGAAAATGACGCGCGCGTGCGGCGGTAGCGCATCGATCAAACGCGACATCATCGTCAGGTCAATCATTGAGGCTTCATCCACCACCAGCACGTCAAGGTGCAGCGGATTACCGGCATGGTAGCGCAGACGCTGGCTACCTGGCTGAGCGCCAAGCAAACGGTGTAGCGTGCTGGCCTCATTGGGGAAAAGCGCAAGCTGCTCACCGGTTAGCGGCAGCTTTTGCAGCGCGCCGCCTAACGATTCCGTCAGACGTGCCGCCGCTTTACCGGTGGGGGCCGCCAGGCGAATACGGCACTTTTGCTCACCCGATAACTGAATCAACGCGGCAAGCAGTTTTGCCACGGTGGTCGTTTTCCCGGTACCCGGGCCGCCAGAAATCACCGAGATCCGTCGCGTTAAGGCCACGGCAGCCGCCACTTTCTGCCAGTCTGTCTCGTCGTCAGAGGTGAACAGCGTATCCAGCGTTTGCCGCAGCTGCGTTTCATCGCAGGGAAGCGGGGCGTTGGTCTCGCTGAAAAAGCGCGCTACCGTCAGTTCGTTACGCCAGAGCCGGTTAAGATACAAACGCTCGCCGACAAGGATCATCGGCGTCCCGGTATCGGCTCCGCTCACGGCAGGCGAGCCGAGTAGTATCTCCTGCCAGTCCACTGCGTCACCCAGCAGTGCGAAACACGCCTGTAAAGCCGGAGGCGTTTTCTCATCCACCGCCAGACGCGACAGCGGCAGACATACGTGCCCCTCCCCCGCGTCTTTGCTCAGAATGGCGGCGGCAAGCATGACGGCAGGCTCCTCGCCTGCCACCATCATGGCGAACTGCACGTCCAGGTGGCGCAGTAATCGTTGTTCAACCGCGTCCAGCAGTAGCGCCTGCATCGTCATGCCACCTCCTCCGTGCCTGCAGCAAACAGGTTATCCATTTTTTCAATCAGTTCCACAGCCGGACGCGTGCTAAAGACGCCGGAACGCGGGTCGTTGGCATCCGCGCCGCGCAGGAACAGGTAAATCACGCCGCCAAAATGCGCGTCGTAACGGTAATCGGCAATACGATGGCGCAGGTAACGGTGCAGCGCCAGGGTATAAAGCTGGTACTGCAGATCGTAGCGATGCATCTGCATGGCCGCGGCCATCGCGTCTTGCGTGTAGGCTTCGCTGCTTTCACCCAGCCAGTTCGATTTGTAATCCAGCAGGTAGTAGCGTCCTTCGTGGCGGAAAACCAGGTCGATAAAACCTTTGAGCATCCCCTGCACCTGGCGGAAGTTCAGCGGCGGGCACCCGGCGGATAACGGATCGTACTCGCGGATCACCGCATCAAGCGCCTCGGCCCTGAGCGGGCTGGCGATGGGGAGATAAAACTCCATCTCCACCTGCTTATCTTTGGTAGTCAACTGGCTAAGCGAGATCCCCTGCGCGGTGAGCGGAGCATGCAGAACCGCGCGGATCCAGTCGGTGAGAACCGGCTGCCAATGCGCGTCGTAACCACCGCTCTGTAACATCTTCAGCACCCACTCTTCGGAAACCGGCTGGGTAAAATCCAGCTCTTCAAACAGGCTGTGCAAAAACGTGCCCGGAGAAGCGCCGCGCGGGAACTGGTGCGGCGTGAGCACCGGCTCAACGGGTACGCTACCGGCCCCCGCGGCATCCACGTCCAGTTTTGGCATCAGATCCTGAGCGATACTCTGCCCGTGCTGTTGTAAACCGGAGTAGCTGGTGACGCGCCAGTCGTCGGCTATCGTACGCACAACCTGGCGGGCATGGAGCGCTGAATCACGCAGCTCCGGCATCTGCCAGCGGCTGTTGTCGGGCAGCGAAGGAATATGCAGGGCAACATGCTCAGTGCAAAGGGATTCGATGCACTGACGCAGGCCTGCCGCGTCTTTGGGTTCACCCTGCTGAATAAGCCGCCCCAGCGCGCTCAGATGAAAATCGCTCTCCCCGCTCTTTTCGCCACGGCGACGGAACAGAGGCGCAACGCCCAGGCTGCAGTGCCAGATCGAACGGGTCAACGCTACGTAGAGCAGGCGCAAATCTTCCGCCAGACGTTCGGCCTCTGCCAGCTCAACGCTGGACTCCGCGTTGCTGAGATCGAGCACAGCCTCGAACGACTCGCGATCGTGGTAAAAGGCCTGATCCTGCACGCGGTAATTGGCGATAAACGGCAGCCAGACCAGCGGATATTCCAGGCCTTTTGATTTGTGAATGGTGACGATCTGCACCAGATGTTTATCGCTCTCAAGGCGCATCTGCTGGCTGGACGAATTGCTGTTCGGATCGGCAATCTGCTGCGCCAGCCAGCGCACCAGAGCATGCTCGCTCTCCAGCTGCGTACCCGCTTCCTGCAACAGTTCGCTGATATGTAAAATATCGGTCAAACGGCGCTCGCCGCCTGCTGTCGCCAGCATATTCTCCGCAATATGGCGCTGCGCCATGAGCTCGCGCACCATTGCCATTACCCCGCGCTTCTGCCATTTTTCGCGGTAGCGAACAAACTCTTCGACCACGGCATCCCATGCGGCTTCGTCATTGTTGAGCGCATCAATATCCCGGGCATTCAGCCCGAGCATCGCGCTCGCCAGTGCGCTGCGCAGCGTGCTTTCCCGCTCCGGGGCCAGCACGGCCTGCAGCAGCCATAGCATCTCCTGCGCTTCCAGCGTTTCAAAGACGCTGTCGCGGTTTGAGAGGTAGACGGAGGGGATATTCAGTAACGTCAGGGCGTCGCGGATGAGCGCGGCCTCCTGACGGCTACGCACCAGTACCGTAATATCCGATGCCTTTACCGGAGTGGGTTTATCCCCCTTCCACAGCAGCGCGTCATCGCGCGCGCCCGCACTGAGCCAGTCACGGATTTGCGCGGCACAGTGCTGGGCCATGGCATTTTGATAGTCGGCAACGCCGCAGCCTTCCCCATCCAGCAGCCAGAAGTTCATGGCAGGCTGCGTCTCGCCGTTGAACTCGAAGCGCAACGAGGCATTTTTCTCGGCAAACTTTACCGGCTGAAACGGGATCTCCCGGAACATAAACGCCGTATCCATGCGGCTGAAGAGCCCGTTGACGCTTTCCACCATGCCGGGAGAGGAGCGCCAGTTGGTATCGAGCGTGTAGTGCGCGTCAACCTCACTGCGGGCTTTCATGTAGGTGAAAATATCCGCACCGCGGAAGGCGTAGATAGCCTGTTTCGGATCGCCGATTAACAGCAGCGCGGTGTCGGGCTGCTGGCGCCAGATACGGCGGAAAATGCGGTACTGCTGCGGGTCGGTATCCTGAAATTCGTCGATCATCGCCACCGGGAAACGGGTGCGGATCGCGGCGGCAAGCGCTTCACCGTTTTCACTGCACAGCGCCGCATCAAGGCGGCTCAGCATATCGTCGAAACCCAGTTCACCCCGGCGGCGTTTCTCACGCGCGACGGCTTCGCGAATTTCCGTCATGGCGCGGGTAATCATCAGATCGTTGAGCGTTAAGGGCTCCGCCAGCAGGGATTCAATCGCCACAAACAGGGGATGCTCAGGGACAATGCCGTCGGCTTTGGTCCGCTCAACCAGGAAACGTTGGGAGAATTTCTCCAGCGCGTCCGGGAGCTGGTAGCCTCGCGTCTCTTCCT
This sequence comes from Enterobacter sp. PL_is379, assembly GCF_055817355.1. Lineage (NCBI taxonomy): Bacteria > Pseudomonadati > Pseudomonadota > Gammaproteobacteria > Enterobacterales > Enterobacteriaceae > Enterobacter > Enterobacter sp. PL_is379. Next base: position 270,637 of record NZ_JBVPGT010000031.1, on the reverse strand, counting down.
GCGCCCAGGCGCCGATCTTGTCGATCCATTTCCCCTGATTGCCACGGTTAAACTTGCGTCGGTCAATCCCGGAATTTTCGATGATTGCGTCAATCTCGCCAACGGACTCAAGCCATTTTTGCTTGATGTCGGCAATCTGCGCGATGATTTTTTCATGCCGTGAGGCCAGCGTTTCATCTGCCGGCGGCGGGGATTTGATGACTGGCGCTTCCCCCTGCAGATAACGATCGATAGCGCGCAGCAGCGCCTCCGGGCCCTTCCACAACGCGTGTACGGCTTCGGCGATATCGCGCGGTAACGGGTAGCAATGGCGACGCCAGAAATCCGCGCAGGCCTGATAGCGAAGCACGGATTCATCTTCAATAAGCTGCTGCTCAAACAGCATACCGGATTCAAACGCATTCAGGCTCAGCATGCGCTGGCAAAAACCGTGAATGGTGAAGACGGACGCTTCGTCCATCTGTCGTTCGGCGAGGAGCAGCCACTGGGCTGCCTGTTGCTTATCGGCAATCTCTTCCAGAAGGCTCGCGTAGAGAGGGTTATTCGTGCTCTGACGCAGACAGGCGATGCGCAGCTCGTGGATATTGGTACGAATACGGCCCCGCAGCTCAGCGGTGGCAGCCTCGGTGAAGGTCACCACCAGCAGCTCTTCCACGCTCAAAGGGCGTGGAAAAGCGGCGTTGCCGCCAAGCCCCAGCAGCAGACGCAGATAGAGGGCGGCGATGGTGAAGGTTTTTCCCGTTCCCGCTGAGGCTTCAATCAATCGTTCACCCTGCAGAGGTAAACGTAAGGGATCAAGGGACTCAGCGGTATCGGTCATTCTTTCTTACTCCAGGGCATAGATTGCTGCAGCGCGCTGACGCTTTTCCAGACTTTCCAGCCTTTCGGGTTCACGTACTCCGTTTTCCCGTTCTGGCTACCGGAAACCTGGGACAGGATGGTGATACCCTGCGGCTTAATGACCGCCTGATGGAAGAAGTCGGCAACCTTCTGCGGCGTCAGCTGTTTTATCTCGGCCACTACTTTATCACGCGAATCAAAATTCAGATTACCGCGATCGAAATCTTTGCTCAGCTGCGAGGCTTCTTCACCCAGCGTCTGCGGCGGCTGCATTACCTGCGCGATGACGGCCTGCTGGATCTGAGCAAACTCTTCCGGCTTCATCGCGCGCAGCTTTGCTTCCACCTGCGGGAAGAAGGCCTGGTAACGCTGCCAGAGATACGCCGGCTGTTTGTCGCTGCTTTGCAGCAGGAAGCCCAGCCCCCACTGTCGGCCGACGTTCATGGAGAAGGCAAATACCGCGTAGCCAAGCTGCTCTTCTGTGCGTAACTGGTTATAGAACCACGGCTGAATAATTTGTCCCAGCACGGCGCTCTGCGCTGAGCTGGCGAATTCATCATACCCCGTTGGCACAAAGACCGCGGCCAGCGCGGAATCCGTGCTGTTACCCGTCTTTTCAAAAATCACATTCTGCTTTTTCTCAACCAGCACGTCCTGGTTGCGGCACCACTCGTCGCCTTTCGAACCGAGCTGAGTGCGCACATTCTCCGCCAGGGTTTTGGCCTGATCCTCACTCATGTTGCCGACGATCAGGAACTCCGGACGCGTGTTGGTTTTCAGCGCGTCACGGTACGCCAGCACGTCTTTTAAGGAGATGGAAGGCAGCAGCGCGCGGCGATCCTCACGCTGGAAATAAGGAACCTGCGACAGCATTTGCGCCGGCATAAGCGCCAGATCGTAAGCTTTGCCCTTCTCGGCAGAATCCATCATCTGGGCGTACCACGATTTGGCCTGCTCAAGCTGCTCTTCCGTCGGCGTGTAGCTGAAATACCCTTCCAGCAGTGCCTGGAACAGCTGAGGCAAACGCTGGGTATAGCCGTTTGCATTGAGCATCAAACCGTTGTTGGCGTTGGTGGAGAAGCTGATGCCGCCCACGGCCGCCTGGTTGCTGAGCTGATCGAGCGCGATACCGGCGAGATAGTCATTGAGCGCGAACATCACCTGATTTTTGGCGCTGTTCATCGCTTTCGGGTTACGCAGCACCACGCTGACATCGGCCTTTGGCTCGCTGGCGAAATAGCGGCTTGGGGTGTACACGACGCGCAGCGTTGGCTCATCAATGATGAGTTCCGGATGCGGGTAATCTTTCGTCGTTTTGATCAGCGAGAAGTCATCCGGAATATAGGGGTTCAGCTCCGGCAGCTTCAACGCAATCTCACCGGCCTTCTTCTGCCAGTCGGCGAAGGTCTGGGCGCTGATTTTATCTACCTGATAAGGGGCATCGACAAAGTACGCCGTCTTGTTATGCGGTTCGTTCGGGCTGATGAACCAGATGCGGGCATTCTCCGGCGTCATCATCGCCAGGCGGGATTTTACCGCCCCGGCGTCATACCGGTCGGCAATATTTACCGCATCGAGGGTATGTTCCACCGGCACGCGGATCATGGTATCCGCCAGCCACTCAACGTAATCCATGTCGCGGGTGATGGACGGGTAACGGAAATCGAGATCCAGCACGTGGGCAAGTTCATCAAAATAGCGCTTATCGACGCCTTTCTCGCGCAGTAAAGCGAGGTAGCTGAAGATAGCCGCCACGACTTCATCACGGTTGGCCTGTCCTTTGTCGGTCAGGGTGGCGGAGATCGCCAGCACGCCGCTATTGCCGTTCACAACCGGATCGGAGTCGGCGCGAATGCCTTCCACCAGCCCCTGTTTTTGCAGCCAGTCAGACAGCGTACCCGGGCTACGGTTACCTATCAGGTAGGTGACCAGCTCATCGGTTTTACTGCGAAACTGTGCGGTGTTGTTATCGATGCGGAATTCCACGCGCAGCACTTTGCGCGGCAGCGCCGGCACGTAGTGGATAACGATGCCTTTTTGCGCGTCCGTAACCACCGGGACGTTTATTTGCGGCAGGTCGATATTTTTATTCGGCACCCGGCCAAACGTTTTAGCCGCCATGTCTGCCAGCTCCGGCAACGGTTTATTGCTGTAGATGACCGCTTTCATCAGGTTGGCGGAGTAGTATTTATCGCGAAACGCGTGCAGGGCATCCAGCACCGGGCTGTTCGGTTTGTCGCTTAACGTCTCAAGGTTACCGCCGGAGAAACGCGAACCCGGGTGTGCAGGGTTGATGGTTTCGGCACTGACCTGGGCCATGCGCATACCATCTCGCGTGCGGGCCATGGTCAGCTCGGCATTCACCGCATTGCGTTCACGATCGGCATATTTTTTATCCAGCAACGGCGCGGCGATGGAATCAGCAAGGCGATCGACCGCCCCTTCCAGCGCATCATTTTCGACTTCAAGATAAAAGGCCGTGCGGTATGGTGCCGTGCTGGCATTGTGACTGCCGCCATGCATTTTCAGAAATTCGGACAGGCTATCTGGCTGCGGGTATTTTTTTGACCCCATCAGCGTCATATGTTCCAGATAGTGCGCAAGACCAGGATGAGCGTCAGGATCTTCCAGCGATCCAACCGGCACCACTAATGCCGAAAGGGATTTCACCGCCTGCGGATCGGAAACCAGCAGTACGGTCATGCCGTTATCAAGACGAATAGCCTGATATTGACGGGTATCTTTTTCGCTTTTACGAATAGTTTCCTGAACGGGTTGCCAACCGGAGTCTGCCTGAGTGACGGGTACCCAGAGGGCGAAAAACAAAACAAACGCTTTAAACAAGGTGCTACCTCTTTATCACGGCTACATCATTAACACATTGCGTGCTGGACACGCCAACATCTCTTTATTGGGTACATCAGTCCGTGATAAGAAGTGCATCATAAATGAACACCCCATGCTGCGCAATTTTTATACAGCACTCAGGACTGATTAAATTTAAACAACGGCAGCAGGTAGCGCTGCGCCTCTTCCGTGATAGCCTCGAAGTACTCTGGCTCAAGGGTTCGCCATAAGCGCTGATACCAGACATCTTCACCTTCGCCACGCACCATCATGTTACCTTCATAGGCCTGCATAAATTTACTGCGTGCTTTCTGCAGCGAAGCCTCATCCGTTAACATCGCATCATTCTGCGCGTCATAACAGGCTTTTATCCACGCTCCGCCACTTTCCGGCAGTAACAGGAGCGGTTTGTTCATTCCCTGACGGTAGCCCTCAATGTACAAAGACAGGTACCGTAACGCCTGTTCAGACTCCATCGGCGGGAAGCGCCATTCGCCCTCTTTGCGCACGAAAATCCGGCTTTCGCCTTTATGCCCACCCGCACTGTAGACAAGATGTTCCAGCCAGAGTTGCAATCCCTGCGAAACGCTCAGCATTGAGGGCCGCCAGCGCAGCAGCCCGTCCGGCTGAACCTGGGTTAACCAGCCCGTGAGCTGTACCCCGTTGCAGTTGAGATCGATTTCAATACTTTTCCCCGGCTGTCGGCACGCTCTCACGCGCTCCGCCAGAGCGGTCATCTCCTGGCACTGCGCCTCCCAGACAATTTCCCCGAACGCGCCGTAGGGCAGCTGACCCGCAGCGCGGTAGCGGCGGTAAAGCTTGTCCGCATCTTCCTCTTCAACCAGCGCATTCAGCAGCTGCAGGTTTAACTGGTAGCGCTCCAGACCTTCCAGCGTAAACGGCTCTGCCTCAGGAATTTCGCTCTCTTCAGAGCGGAAGTTGACCTGCAGTCGTTGCTGGAAGAAGGCGCGCACCGGATGCGCCCAAAACCGCTGAAGCTGTTCGAAGGTCAGAGTGTCGATTGGGCGCGGATCAAGTTCCTGAATGAAATCGGTATGAGCACTTCCCTCTTTTTTCGCCGCCGGTAGCCACTCCTGTGCATAGCTCTGGCGCTCGCTGGCAATATAGTTCACCGGATCAAACGGCATACGGCTGTGGAAACAGGTGATATGGGCTTTCACCCTCTGCTCGCTTTCATCGCAGTTGCGCGCTTCATCTCCCGGCAGGTAGTGGCTCTGGCCGATATAGTCCACCAGCTCCTGCACCAGTACAGAGGGGAAACGCTCGCTGTTGTCCTGAATGGAACGACCGATATAGCTGATATAGAGCTTACTCTGAGCGGAAATGAGCGCTTCAAGGAAGAGGTAGCGGTCATCATCACGGCGGCTACGATCGCCCCGTTTTGGGTTTGCGCTCATCAAGTCGAACCCCAGCGGCGGCAGCGCCCGCGGATACACACCGTCGTTCATGCCAAGCAGGCAGACCACCCTGAACGGGATAGAGCGCATGGGCATCAGGGTACAGATATTGACAGGACCCGCCAGGAAACGCTGGCTGATTCGCTCCTGGTCAAGCCGCTGCGTCAGCTCATCCCGCAATAGCGACAGCGGGATGGCCTCCTGATAGTGGGAATTCACGCCTTCATCGATGATAGCCTGCCACTGGGTTTCAATGAGCGCCATGGCCGCTTCGGTGTCATTGTCCGGCAGGAAGAAATCATTGAGTAACGCCCTGCAGACCGGGAGCCATTCTTCAAGTGGACGCGGCTGCAACAGCGCATATCGCCAGCGGTTAAGCTGCATTAATAGCGACGCTAAATGCCCCACCAGTTCAGCAATTAACCCGCTGGACTCATCGTAAGGCAGCACCTCATTCCACTCGCCCTGGCTGCTCTCCATGGCGTAGCCCAGCAGCATACGCGTCAGGCCAAATCGCCAGGTGTGCTGCCCGGTAGGGGGAAGCTCGAATTCCTGAACGTTATCGTCATCGATCCCCCATCGTACGCCAGACTCGTTAACCCACTGACGAAGGTAGCGCAGCCCCTCTTCATTGATGTTGAAGCGTGCGGCCAGCACGGGAACATCCAGCAACGCCAGGACATCTTCGGAGATAAACCGGCTATCCGGCAGTGACAGGAGAGTGATAAACGCCTGCAATACCGGATGCGACTGACGGGCACGACGGTCAGATATCGCGTAAGGCAGGTATCGCTCGCCCGTCGCGCTGCCAAAAACGGCCTGAATAAAGGGACTGTAGCTGTCGATATCCGCCACCATCACCACGATATCGCGTGGCGTCAGATCGGGATCCTCCTGCAGCATCGCCAGCAACTGGTCGTGAAGCACTTCGACCTCACGCTGCGGGCTGTGGCAAACGTGGATCGTGACGCTGCGATCGTCAGGATCCAGTTTTCGCTTATTATCGCTGCGTTCGAACTCGTTCGCCGTCACGCCCATGACGGCACGGTTTTCCAGATCCAGAATATCTAACTGAATATTATGCAGCAGGCTGTCCGGGGCGATCTCAACAAAGGCATCCACGTCACCTTCCCCTGAGGACGTGATGTCTGAAAGCATATGAATGTAGTCACGCCCCAGCTTTCCCCATGAGGCAAGCAGCGGATTGGGCAGGTTCTGGATACCGTCTTCATCGAAAAGCTGCCCGGCAGTCGAGCCATCTTTAAACAGCGGGACGGCACGTTCTTCAAAAAGGCGCTTTCTTTGGCGGCTCACCAGCCGGGCAAGCCAGCGTTCGTCGAGGATATCCCCCCAGTATTGTCGGCATGGGTTGGTAAACAAAATATGGATATCAATATGCTTACCCAGCGCATTCAACGCCTTTAGATAGACAGGGGGTAATGCGGATATTCCGCAGATAAAAACGCGTGACGGCAGTCGGGCCGGGCGCTCCGACGCATTTTCAAGTATCGAGATAAACCGCTCGTAGAGATTGGCACGGTGCCACTTAGGCTGGCCCAGTTTCTCCGTATGCTCTACCAGCGCTTTCCACAGCGGGGCCTGCCATATTTGCGCCTCCGGCAGGCCTTCAACCAACTCGCCCGCTTCCCAACGAATTAACCAGTCAGAACGGTAAACAAGGTATTGGTCATAAAGATCGGCGGTGCGCGATGCCAGCTGGAAAAGCTTCCGCTTGTCGGTATCGTCATTGAGGTAGTGGCGCAGCATGGTGAATTCATCACGCTGCAGCATGTCCGGCAGCAGCGCCATCAGCTTCCAGCTCATGGCCTGTTTGTTGAAGGCGCTCTGCTCCGGGATATCCGGCAACACGCGGACAAACATCTCCCAGATAAAGCTCGCGGGCAGAGGGAAATCAATATTCGCGGCTATGCCAAACTTGCGGGAAAGCGACATTTGCAGCCACTGTGCCATACCGGTGCTCTGCACCAGCACCATTTCAGGCTCAAAAGGATCGTCAAGCCGCTCGCGCTCAACGATAAACTCCATCAGTGCTTCCAGCACATCCAGACGATTTGAGTGGTAGACCCTTAACATAGACGCTCCCGACTACTGGCTAACCGGGCAATGCAGACGCGTTATCTCACCGCGCCGCCCCAGAGGAGAAATTAGTGTAACCGTGATGCTGACACATCCTGCGAGCGTTGTCTGCCCCCGACTGGCCTGCCAGCCTGCGGGGAGAACATTTGTTGAGAGCTGAGACTGATTCCAGGCATGGTGCCAGAGCTGGCGATACTGGTTAAACACGCTAAACCGCGCCGCCAGCGCCCGGTGATAACCCGACAGAGCCGTCACGACGATCACCAGCAGCATCATCGCCAGCAGGACCTCCACCATGCTAAACCCTTTTTCTCGGCTCACGGCAGCTGACATAACGCGCTCTCCTTTAGTGGACAAAAATCACTCCAGCCGTGAGGCGAAAAGCGAATTTTCCCGTCGACAATCTCTCCTGCGCGCCAGAGCAGCAGGTCACTGTCTCCGGCAATCAGCAGCACACGCGCCTCACTCAGCTGGCGCAAACAGACTCGCCACGCCGATGTCTTTTTGCACTGAACCTGCAGCTCTGATGACCAGCTCTGAACCCGTCCCCACTCAAGCGCGGACTGCGCCGTCGCCTGCTGCTGAAGCGAGCGGCTCTCACCGCCAACGAGCGCACTGAACGTTGTGACCTGCTGGTTTAGCCCCGTCAGGATCAGGGTACCGAGCACCAGTAAAAGCAGAACCAGCGCCAGCGAAGACATCCCGCGTTGACGGCTCACAGGTTATACCCCGTGACCGTATACAACGCCTGCCAGGGTTCTCCTTTATCGCCTTTACGTCTCGCGGCCAGTTCGATATTTACCTCTGGCGCAAAACCGGCATGTTCCACTTTCCTCACGACAAAATGTGCGATCGCAAGCCTGTCCGGGTCCGTGAGCTTTTCCCACCCTTTTCCTTCACACGACGTCGCGCCACGCAGGGTTTCCAGCGCCCCCGATTCCAGACGAAAACCGGTGCTGTCATTTTCTGATGCGCTGCTATCCCAGCGACCGTTACTGTTGGCATCCCACCGCACAATGATGCAGCTCCCCTGCCTGCCGATCGCCAGCGCCTGTCCCTGGCAATTTCCCGCGCAGTACCCCGCACGCTGAAGCTGTTTGCCGAGGGCGAACAGGTGTTGCCAGACCTCTTCTTCCAGCTCTCGCTGGCCGGATTGCAGTAATGCGGCCCGCTGTAGCCCGGGTAAAAAACGCGATGCGCTTATCAGCAAAAGGCTGCTCATCGCCGTGGCAATCAGCACTTCAGTCAGTGAGAAACCGCGCTGCCTCATCAACATGAACCTCCCTCAGAGACCTGACACATCCTGATGCGTCCTCCATTTGAGACAATAATCAGCCATGCTCCGGCACGGCTTTGAACGCGTATCCGCCCTGCCCACGCTGTATCCCTTAATCCATAAAACCCCAGCGACGGCGTGACCTCACTGACCTCGACCTCAGGCCAGAGCGGAATCAGCACAAAGGGACTCTCCTTCTTACAGCCCTGCACGGCAGAGCTCACCAGACAGTCCCCGCCTCCCACCCGCTGAAGGGTAATAAGATGGTCGCTGTTGTGCCGGTTGGCATGGTTGCGCAGAAACAGCAGGTAATCTCGCACCTGACTGGCGGTTTGCCACAGCCGCTGCTGTCGTTGCCAGCTGTCCCAGCCGTACAGACCTGAGGCGCTGAGGATAAAGACAAGCGAAACGGCGACAAGCGTTTCGATAAGCGTAAAACCGTTCTCTTTTTTCATACCGGGAGTGTGGCGAAGCGCCGTGAAGATGACGAGCGACGGATCCTCGTTTTACGAGGTGTTGTCCGGAGAATTGGGAGAGTTGCAGCGCGTTGCACGCTTTCTGGATAGCGCCTCGGGAAACGGGATAAAGGCGAAAAAAAACCGGCGCTAAATAGCACCGGTTGTGTCACGCTTTATCGCATCAGATAGCGACGGGCGCTTTGATGCCCGGATGTGGGTCGTAGCCCTCAATCTCGAAATCATCAAAGCGGTAGTCGAAGATTGATGCCGGTTTGCGTTTGATAATCAGCTTCGGCAGCGCACGCGGTTCGCGGGTCAGCTGGAGATGCGTCTGTTCCATATGGTTGCTGTAAAGATGGGTATCCCCACCGGTCCAGACAAAATCACCCACTTCCAGGTCGCACTGCTGCGCCATCATGTGAACTAACAGCGCATAGCTGGCAATGTTAAACGGCAGGCCGAGGAACACGTCACAGGAGCGCTGGTAGAGCTGGCAGGAAAGCTTTCCATCCGCCACATAGAACTGGAAGAACGCGTGGCACGGTGCCAGCGCCATTTTATCCAGCTCGCCGACGTTCCAGGCGGAAACAATGATTCGGCGCGAGTCCGGATCGTTTTTCAGCTGGTTCATCACGGTGGTGATCTGGTCAATATGGCGGCCATCAGGCGTTGGCCATGCGCGCCACTGCTTACCGTAAACCGGGCCCAGGTTGCCGTTTTCATCTGCCCACTCGTCCCAGATTGAGACGTTATTTTCGTGCAGATACGCAACGTTGGTATCACCTTGCAGGAACCAGAGCAGTTCATGAATGATCGAGCGCAGGTGGCAGCGCTTTGTCGTCACCAGTGGGAAGCCTTCTTGCAGATTGAAGCGCATCTGGTGGCCAAAAATGGAGAGCGTACCGGTACCGGTGCGGTCGTTTTTCGGCGTGCCCTCATCGAGCACTTTTTTCATCAATTCAAGATACTGTTTCATGGTTCCTCAGGAAATTTGTTGCTGTGGACGACGACGATACGCCCAAATCATCATAATGGCACCCGCGACAATCATCGGAATGGAGAGGATCTGCCCCATGCTGATGTACTGTACCCACTCGCCGGTAAACTGTGCGTCAGGCTGGCGGAAGAATTCGACGATGATGCGGAACGCGCCATAGCCAATCAGGAACAGCCCGGAAACAGCCCCCATCGGGCGCGGCTTGCGAATAAACAGGTTGAGGATGATAAACAGCACCACGCCTTCCAGCGCCAGCTCATACAGCTGAGACATATGGCGCGGCAGAACGCCGTAGGTATCGAAAATGGACTGCCACTCCGGATGCGATGGCAGCAGCGCGATGTCTTCTGCGCGGGAGCCCGGGAAGAGCATCGTGTACGGCACGCTCGGGTCGACGCGGCCCCACAGTTCACCGTTGATAAAGTTGCCCAGACGACCAGCGCCGAGACCAAACGGGATCAGCGGTGCGATAAAATCTGAAACCTGGAAGAAGTTGCGTTTGGTGCGTTTGGCAAAAATCACCATCACCAGGATCACCCCAATCAGGCCGCCGTGGAAGGACATGCCGCCGTCCCAGACGCGGAACAGATAGAGCGGATCGTTCAGGAATACCGGGAAGTTATAGAACAGCACATACCCGATACGACCACCGAGGAACACGCCGAGGAAGCCCGCATACAGCAGGTTTTCAACTTCGTTTTTGGTCCAGCCGCTGCCCGGACGGCTGGCGCGACGGCCAGCGAGCCACATGGCAAAAATGAAGCCCACCAGGTACATCAGACCGTACCAGTGAAGCGAAACAGGTCCTACTGAGAAAATGACCGGATCAAATTCCGGAAAATGCAGATAACCACTGTTCATCTGTCACCACAAGATGTTGTTATTCCGCTGAAAGTGGACAGCGGTAGAAATGCGATTCTGCTGTAAGCAGAGGCTCCAAAGTTGCGAATCATAGCACAAGGCGGGCGCGGAGGATGCGCCAGAGATGTAAAAGATGTGTATAGGGTTTTATGCGCGCTGGCGCCCTCACCCACAGGGAGAGGGCGAAAAACGATTAGCGGCCGCCGCGGATCAGACCGCCCATACCGCGTCGTTCCATAAACGCCGCGACCTGGTGGCGGACTTCCGTTGCCAGCTGCGCCTCAAGGCTGCGTTCAGCCAGCTCGCGGGCATCATTGATGTCGATATGCCGCAGCAGGTATTTCACGCGGGCGACGGCGCGACCGTTCATCGACAGATGGCGGAATCCCAGACCAATCAGGATCGCAACACACATTGAATCCCCGGCCATTTCACCGCACAGGCGTAAATCAATACCGTACTGCTCCGCTTCACGGGCGATCATCGCTAACGCGCGAATAATCGCCGGATGCAGGCTGTCGTAGATACTGGCGACGCGAGTATTGTTACGGTCGACGGCCAGGATATATTGCGTCAGGTCGTTCGTGCCGACAGAGATAAAATCAACACGGTTTGCCAGCTGCGGCAGCATAAAGACCATAGACGGCACTTCAAGCATCACCCCAATCCGCGGTTTCGGGATCGCATAGCCGATCATCTCTTCCACTTCGCGGCCAGCACGTTCGATCAGCCGCCGGGACTCGTCGATCTCATCGATGCTGGTGACCATCGGCAGCAGGATGCTGAGATTGCCCGTCGCCGCGTTGGCGCGCAGCATCGCACGTACCTGGATCAGGAAGATCTCCGGCTGATCGAGCGTAATGCGGATCCCACGCCAGCCCAGGCACGGGTTTTCTTCGCTGATCGGCATATAGGGCAGCTGTTTATCCGCCCCGACATCCAGGGTACGCAGGGTGACAGGTTTGTCGTTAAACATCTGCAGCATCCCCTGATACTGTGCCACCTGCTCCTCTTCGGAGGGGAAACCACTCTGCAGCATGAACGGGATTTCAGTACGGTATAGGCCAATACCGTCGATGCGGCTGCCAAGCTTTTCTTCATGTTCAGGGCTTAAACCGGCGTTGAGCATGACTTTGATCCGCTCACCGCTCTTCAGCTGTGCGGGCAGGTTAACGTCATCTTCCGCCAGCTTGCTTAATTCATTCTCTTCGCTGATAAGACGCTGGTACTCCTGGAGCAGAACCGGCTCAGGATCGACCAGCAGCTCACCGCGATAGCCGTCGACCACCAGCGTACGTCGGTGCAGTACCGACGGCTGAATGTCCGCCCCCATAACGGTAGGGATACCCAGCGCGCGCACCATAATGGCGGCGTGTGAGTTGGCGGCACCATCACGCACCACCACACCGGCCAGCCTGTCCTGGGGCAGTTCAGCCAGCGTCGTTGCCGAAAGTTCGTCGGCAACCAGAACAAACCGTTTTGGCCAGGCATTCGGGCCCTGAATGGTGTCATCAAGATGGAAAAGCAGGCGCTGCCCCAGCGCGCGCAGATCCCCTGCCCGCTCTTTCAGGTAACCGTCGGTCAGTGCCGCAAACTGGTCGGCAAATTTTTCGATAACCTTCTTAACCGCCCACTCCGCGACCGAGCCTTTATCCACTTCCGCAAAAAGCTCACGACGCAGACGCGCATCGGAGAGCAGGTGCGAATAGAGGTCAAAGATCGCCGCCGTCTCTTTTTGCGCGCCTGCGGCGAAGCGCTTGCTGTAACGACGAAACTCATTCGCCGCCTCTTCCAGCGCGGCGGTGAGACGCTCGCGCTCCAGCGCTTCATCAAGCGTTGAGGCTTCGTAAACCTGCTCCATCAGCGGCAGCGTAGCGTCCATCCAGCCTTCCGCTATCGCCACGCCTGGCGATGCCGGAAGGGCACGAATGCGCGTATGGCGATACTGACCAAAAAGCGCGGCAAGCTGGGACTGGGAGAGGATCGCCGCCATCTGCGTGGCCAGCGTGACGAGGAAAGACTCCTCGCTTTCGTCGTACTGACGTAGCTCACGCTGCTGGACGACCAGCACGCCGAGCAGCTGGCGACGCTGAATGATCGGCACGCCAAGGAAAGCGCGGAAGCGCTCTTCTTTTACGGAAGGGATGTACTTAAAGCTGGGGTGTTTTTGTGCGTCAGCAAGGTTGATGGGTTCAGCCAGCCGCCCGACCAGACCCACGATACCTTCATCAAATGCGAGCGTTACGGTGCGTCCGCGTGGTTTTTTCAAACCACGGGTTGCCATCAGGTAATAGCAGCGCCGATCGTGGTCGGCCAGATACACCGAACAGACCTCGGTCTCCATCGCAAGGCAGATGTCGGTGACCAGAATATTCAGCGCCTCGTTCAGACGCGGCGCGCTGGCCACCTTCTCGACTATTTCTCGCAAGCGGGTGAGCATGATTTGCGTAGCTTAACCTCTTTTACGTCGCCAGGCAGGTGCGCTCTGCGGCTTAGGCGGGATCTCCTGAAGCTGCATTACCACACTTGCAAACTCTTTCATCACCCTACGGTAAACATCGCGTTTAAATGACACGACCTGACGAACAGGATACCAATAGCTCACCCAGCGCCAGCCATCGAACTCCGGCGTACTGCTGGTTTGCATATTGATGTCTGAATCGTTGCCCACCAACTGCAACAGAAACCACTTCTGTTTCTGGCCGATACAAACCGGCTTTGTGTCCCAACGCACCAAACGTTTCGGTAACTTGTAACGCAACCAGTTGCGGGTCGAAGCCAGGATGCGAACATCTTTTCGGCTTAAACCGACCTCTTCAAAAAGCTCCCGGTACATCGCTTGTTCTGGGGACTCTCCCGGATTGATCCCGCCTTGCGGGAACTGCCAGGAGTGCTGACCATATCGCCGGGCCCACATTACCTGGCCCTGACGATTACAAATTACTATTCCTACGTTCGGGCGGTAGCCATCGTCATCAATCACCGGACTACCCCAAACTAAACCTTATATATGAATGATTGTTTCACACTACAGGGAGGCGGTAAACCACTCTCTTACAGGGCTGCAACCTAATAACATTTGAATAACTCACAAATAAGTGCTGAGTTATAAACAGATGAGTGGCAGTGAAGGGAATTTTATTCACCTTTTCTGTGGATATAGTTGTGAAGAAGTGTCTGATTACCGATGAACAACCTTAAACGCTGCCATATCCCCTCTTTCACCTGAATTCAATAATGCATTTATTTTCATAAAGTTAAATGTATTTCCATGAACACAAAACAGAATAGCGTGACGATCATCACATCAGGGATCGTCGTGCTGATGAAAGATCGAACAGCGTCGGTTTTATCCACAGATTGTGCCAATAAGTTAGTCACAATTTGTTTGAAAATTCGATTTTCATCGCACGTCAAGGCTGTAAATTGAAACAGTAGTCAGGGTTATGCCCAGTTATCCCATTTTTCTGTGGATAACATGGTGTAAGATCCTGTTCATTGTCAGTGACCAGATTTGAACAACCGGTTTTCTGACTCGGGTGAAACGATTTCAAACCCATAAAAAAACCTATAAATCATACACATGGAATATTGGTACAGAAATAGTTAAACTCTATCCACAGGGGACAATTTCTTCGTTTATTTTTTAATCAAAAGGTTACCGTCATGCATCCGCTTACACCCTTGCTCTCACCGCCGTCCAGCGAGGGCCAGTTGCTCCAGCAGGCACAGCGTCTTGCGGGCTTTTCGCTTGGCGAGCTGGCGGCAATGGCAGGGCTTCCGATCCCGAAGGATCTTAAGCGGGATAAAGGCTGGATCGGCATGCTGCTTGAGCTGTGGCTGGGTGCGAGCGCAGGGAGCAAACCCGAGCAGGATTTTGCAGCACTTGGCGTGGAGTTAAAAACCATCCCAATAGATAGCCAGGGCAAGCCGCTTGAGACCACCTTTGTCTGCGTTGCGCCATTAACCGGCAACACCGGCGTGACGTGGGAAACCAGCCACGTTCGCCACAAGCTGAAGCGCGTGTTGTGGGTACCGGTTGAAGGCGAGCGACAGATCCCCCTGGCCGACCGTCGCGTTGGCGCGCCGCTGCTCTGGAGCCCGAACGAGGATGAAGAGCATCAGCTTCGGCTGGACTGGGAGGAGCTGATGGACATGATCGTTCTTGGGCAGGTAGAGCGCATCACCGCCCGACACGGAGAAGTGTTACAGCTGCGTCCGAAAGCGGCCAACAGTAAAGCGCTTACCGAGGCCATCGGCGCACAGGGTGAGCCGATACTAACGCTGCCGCGCGGTTTTTATCTCAAAAAGAATTTCACCGGCGCGCTCCTGGCACGTCATTTCCTGTTAAAAACATAGTTTTTTACTTATTTTGCGAGCTCTCAAACATAATCGACTGCTTTTTAAGATTTTACTGCTTCCTCAAGTCGCCATATCGGGTTAATACTAGATTATGATTTGATACGCGCCAGATGAGGACGATAACGATGAAAAAATGGGCAGTGTTAGTTTCAGCAGTCGGTTTAGCGTTTGCCGTATCGGGCTGTAGCAGCGATTACGTCATGGCGACAAAAGATGGTCGAATGATCCTGACCGACGGCAAACCCGAAGTTGACGATGATACCGGTCTGGTCAGCTACCGCGATCAGGAAGGCAATAAAATGCAGATCAATCGCGACGAAGTATCGCAAATTATCGAGCGATAAACAGAGAGAGGTCAGTCGCTTGCTGACCTTTTTGATTTTTTTCTTCCCCTTTTGCTTCCCCTCTGCCATGTTTATATTCCTTTGTCGGGCACGCCCTGACGCGGTCTATAAGTCTACTGAGGAAGCCGGCTATGCATTATCACCGTATCCCCCACAGCGCTCTGGAAATAAGCCAACTGGGGTTGGGCACGATGACATTTGGTGAACAAAACAGCGAAGCCGATGCCCATGCACAACTCGATTACGCCGTCAGCCAGGGGATTAACCTGATTGATGTCGCGGAGATGTACCCTGTTCCACCACGTCCGGAAACGCAGGGACTTACCGAAACCTACGTCGGTAACTGGCTGGCAAAACACGGCAACCGTGAAAAGCTGGTGATTGCCTCAAAAGTCAGCGGCCCCGCGCGCAACAACGATACCGGGATCCGCCCGAATCAGATCCTCGATCGCAAGAATATCCGCGCCGCACTGGACGCCAGCCTGAAGCGCCTGCAAACCGACTATCTCGATCTGTATCAGGTGCACTGGCCTCAGCGCCCAACCAACTGCTTTGGTAAGCTCGGCTACACCTGGAATGAGAGCGCCCCCGCCGTGACGCTGCTGGAAACGCTGGAAGCGCTGACCGAATGCCAGCGCGCGGGAAAAATCCGCTATATTGGCGTCTCTAACGAAACGGCCTTTGGGGTCATGCGCTATCTGCACCTGGCGGATAAACACGATCTGCCGCGTATCGTGACTATTCAGAACCCGTACAGCCTGCTTAACCGCAGCTATGAAGTGGGTCTGGCCGAAGTGACGCAGTATGAAGAAGTGGAACTGCTCGCCTACTCCTGTCTCGGCTTCGGCACGCTGACGGGGAAATACCTGAACGGCGCGAAACCGGCCGGAGCGCGTAACACCCTCTTTAGCCGCTTTACCCGTTACAGCGGCGAGCAGACGCAGAAAGCCGTTGCCGCCTATGTGGATATCGCGAAGCGTCACGGTCTTGACCCTGCGCAGATGGCGCTGGCCTTCGTGCGTCGTCAGCCGTTTGTTGCCAGCACCCTGCTGGGCGCGACCACGATGGAGCAGTTGAAAACCAATATTGCGAGTTTCAATCTGAACCTGAGTGAAGAGGTGTTAGCGGAGATTGAAGCGGTGCATCAGGTTTATACGTATCCTGCACCGTAATAAAAGCAAAACGGCAACGCACGTTGCCGTTTTTAGGGTTTGCTCCCTCTCCCTGTGGGAGAGGGCCGGGGTGAGGGCATCAGGCCGCACTTATCAGCGGCGACGTTGCCAGATCCACAAACCCGCAATCGCCAGCGCAAACAGCCCGCCAAACCCGACGCCAATCCCCACCACTGGCACGCCCACTTTTACCGCCAGCGAGTAGAGCCCCAGCATTAGCAGCATCGCCAGGTTTTCCCCCAGGTTTTGTACCGCGATGGCATTGCCTGCCCCGACGGTCTGTTTGCCCCGCTCCTGCAGTAACGCGTTCAGTGGCACCACGAAGAAACCGCCCAGAATACCAATCAGGATGAGGAGGACATACGCGGGCAATAACGCATGCTGCAGCGAGAAGATCAGCACCACGACGCCAATCAGGATCCCTGCGGGCATGCAGCGTGCTACCGTCTCGAGCGTTACCAGCTTCGCCGCCGCGCCTGCCCCCACCACAATGCCGATGGCCACCATCGCATTCAGATAGGTCGGCGTCGCGTTGTCAGTAATCCCCAGCGCCACCGGCACCCACAGGACCAGCAGGAAGCGCAGCGTGACGCCCGCACCCCAGAACATACTGGTCCCCATCAGGGAAAAACGCGTTTCACCGTTACGCCACAGCACGCGGCAGGCGCTAAAGAAGCTGCCGGTCATCGGTTTAAAGCGCCAGGATTGTCCCGGGCGAGCCACCGGCAGTTTAGGAATAAACAGGTTCGCCACGACCGCCCCACCATACACCGCCGCGCATACGCCCAGTGCCGCCAGGACATGCCAGTCGGCCAGCACGCCGCCCGCAACGGATCCGAGCAGGATAGCGGCAATGGTTGACGACTCCATCAGACCGTTGGCTTTCACCAGCTTATCCCCGGTGGTCAGCTCGCCGAGAATGCCATACTTCGCCGGGGAGTAGGCGGCGGCGCCAATGCCCACCAGCGTATAGCCAATAAACGGATTAAAGCCAAAACAAATGCTGGCCGCACCCAGCAGCTTGAGGCCATTGGCAAACATCATCACCCGACCTTTCGGGAAGCTGTCCGCCACCTGCCCGACGAACGGAGCAAAGATAATGTAAGCGCCCACAAACACCATCTGCAGGATCGGCTGACTCCAGTCGGGGTAAAACTCGGCTTTCAGCAGCGCCAGCGTGGCAAACAGCAGCGCGTTATCGCCGAACGCAGAGAGAAACTGCGCGGCAATGACGGCCATCATGCCTTTCGACCTGAGTGAAGTGTTAGTGTGTACTGACTCACGCATTTTGCTGTTCCGCCTCTTCAACCATGCCTTTCAGGGTCACGAAATCTGGCTTCCCGCTGCCCAGCACCGGGAGCTGTTTCAGGTAGCGAATATCGCGCGGCACGGCCAGTTCAGGAATACCGTGTTCGCGTGCATAGCTCAGTAATCTGTCGCGCTTAAGCTCACTGTCGGTCGTAAACAGTACCAGCGCCTCACCTTTGCTGGCATCGCTCTTCACGACCGTGGCGTGCATCTTCTCGGCGGACACGGCCGTCGCCAGTTGCTCCACCATTTCCAGAGAGACCATTTCGCCGGCAATTTTGGCGAAGCGTTTCGCGCGGCCCTGAATCTGTACAAAGCCCTGTTCATCGAAACGGACGATATCCCCGGTGTCGTACCAGCCGGTTTCAACCTCACCGTTGACGTTTTCCGCCGTCGGCGCTTCCAGCACGCCCGGGTTTTCCACGCGCAGATACCCGTTCATCACGTTTGGCCCTTTGAGCTGCAGACGGCCACCGTCCTCAATGCCCGGCACGGCCAGCAGACGCGCGTCCATCCCCGGCAGAATTCGGCCAACCGTGCCCGGTTTCGCCGCCATCGGCACGTTAATCGAGACCACGGGCGCACACTCGGTCACGCCATACCCTTCGAGAATGCGCAGGCCAAACTTGTCCTGCCAGATCTGGCGCGTGCTCTCCTGCAGTTTTTCCGCACCGGCCACCACATACCGCACGCGATAGAAGTCATACGGATTGGCGAAACGCGCGTAGTTGCCGAGGAACGTTGAGGTGCCGAACAGGACGGTGCAGTTACGGTCATACACCAGCTCCGGCACAATCCGGTAATGCAGCGGGCTTGGATAGAGGAACACTTCTGCGCCGGTCAGCAGCGGCGTAAACAGCCCCACCGTCAGGCCAAAGGAGTGGAACAGCGGCAGCGCCGACATAAAACGGTCATCCGCGGTAAAGTCAGCAATGCTTTTGATCTGCTCAACGTTCGCCAGAATGCTCTTGTGGCTGTGGACGACGCCTTTCGGGTTGCCCTCCGATCCCGACGTGAAGAGGATAATGGCATCATCTTCCGGCTGCTGTTTGACCTGCGCCAGACGCGGCACCAGCAGGTGAGCAAAAATCCACAGCTTGTCGCCGGTGGTCACGTCGGCTTTCAGATCCTCCAGGAAAACCCAGCGTACCTGGGTGAGCTGCTCGGGAAGATGCCAGAGCTTGCCTTTGTCCAGGAACTGACGAGAGGTAAAGACGGTATTAATCTGGGCAGCGGTGATGGCGCTGGTCAGCCCTTTCACACCCGCCGTGTAGTTCATCATCGCCGGGATCCGGCCCCGGGAAACCGCGCCGAAAATCACCGCCGCGCTGATGCCCGCATTAGGCAGCATCAGGCCAATCTTTTCGCCCTTTTTGCTGTACTTCTCAAGAATGCGCCCCACAAACAGGGTCTTGGTCAGCAGTTTGCGATAGGTATCCGGGGTAAAGTTGATGTCTTCGATGCAGTTTTTCTTCGCGCCATAGCGGTGCTGCGCGGAAAGCAGAGATTCGTACAGCGTTTCGCGCGGACGCACGGCCATGCGCGCTTCCATCATAATCTGGTGCAGCATTTCCCCGGCGATTTTACGGCGATCGCGGGCACGCGGCGCGTCGGGCATCGGTAACGACGTTGGCGGCAGAATATGCAGCGTGATTTTGGGGAACAGACGCTGCTTCACCAGTCCCTTCAGACGGCTGAAATGGGTCAGCTCTGCGCCTTCAATACGCAGCGGCACCACGGTCGCTTTTGACTTCGCCGCGACAAACCCCGCACCGTCGTAGATTTTCATCAGCGAACCGGTCACGGAGATACGCCCTTCCGGGAAAATGACCACCGGACGACCCTGCTCGACCAGACGCACCAGATGCTTAATCATCATCGGCTTTGTCGGGTCGAGCGGCACAAAATCAATCAGCGGCGTGAGCCAGCGCATGTACCACTGCTGGCTGATGGAGGTATAGACCGCAAATACCGGGCGCACGGGCAGAAACAGCGCCAGCAGGATACCGTCTATAAAGGAAACATGATTTGGTGTGATAAGAACGCGTTCGCCGCGAAGCGCCTGGGCATCGCCAGTGACGCGGATGCGAAAAAGAATACGGAACAGTGTACGGAAGAACCCAAATAGCATCTCAACTCCCTTTGCCAGCCAGTGTGGAGGGTTGATAGTAAATGGTGGCAGATTACACGAGAAGTGATACGGGAGCGACAGCAAAAGTGGAGGCGAAAAAAAACCTGCGCATCCGCGCAGGTTGGTGCAAGAGATGAGTACGAAACCGTACTAAGAATTCTCACCAATCAATACCTCTGGGATCTCAACTGTATCAATCTCATTAACATCCTCGCCATCGGACAATCGCAACAGCCTGAGGCAAAGTGTAACCAAAGGTTCAGATTGACATTCTTCAGACATGACTGCGCGTGTAACGATTACACCGCCAGGGTTGTTCTGCGTCACGTTTGTGGAGAGCGGAAATCCGCTCCCCTTGAATGCGCGCCGCTTTTCCGCAACACTATTTGGTGTGTAAACGCTTACCCCCAATAAGAAGGTAATGAATGGCGACAATAAAGGATGTGGCCCGTCTGGCAGGTGTGTCGGTGGCAACCGTCTCCCGCGTGATTAACGACTCCCCAAAAGCCAGTGACGCATCACGCCAGGCGGTACAAAGCGCCATGGAATCCCTGAACTATCATCCCAATGCCAATGCCCGCGCGCTCGCCCAGCAGTCCACAGAAACCATTGGTCTGGTGGTAGGAGATGTCTCCGATCCCTTTTTCGGCGCGATGGTGAAAGCCGTTGAGCAGGTTTCTTATCAGACAGGCAATTTTTTGCTGATCGGCAATGGCTATCATAATGAACAAAAAGAACGCCAGGCCATCGAGCAGTTGATCCGCCACCGCTGCGCGGCGCTGGTAGTACACGCCAAAATGATCCCGGATGCCGAACTGATTCATCTGATGAAGCAGATCCCCGGGATGGTCATCATCAACCGCATTATTCCCGGCTTTGAGAAACGCTGCGTGGCGCTCGACGACCGCTACGGCGCGTGGCTTGCGACCCGTCATCTGATTCAGCAGGGCCACACCCGGATTGGCTATCTCTGTTCAAACCACCCGATTTCTGATGCAGAAGACCGTCTGCAGGGCTACTACGATGCCCTGCGCGAAAACGGACTGCCGTGCAATGACCGCCTGGTGGCCTATGGCGAACCGGATGAGAGCGGCGGTGAACAGGCCATGACCGAGCTGCTGGGTCGCGGACGGAATTTCACGGCGGTTGCCAGCTATAACGACTCGATGGCCGCAGGGGCAATGGGGGTGTTGAACGACAACGGGATTGAGGTACCGGCAGAAATTTCGCTGATTGGCTTCGACGACGTGCTGGTCTCCCGCTACGTTCGCCCGCGCCTGACCACCGTGCGCTACCCGATTATCACCATGGCCACACAGGCCGCCGAGCTGGCGTTAGCGCTGGCGGAACAGCGCCAGCCGCCGGATATTACGCATCTGTTTAGTCCGACGCTGGTTCGTCGTCACTCCGTTGCGTCGCCTGCGGAAGCGCAGAGCGAATAACGGTAGAGGTGAACCCGCGTGTTGGGGTATTCCAGCCCATCGCCGATATATTGCCAGCCGTAACGTTCGTAGAAGTCACGGCAGGCAGACCAGAGGTGCAGTTCTTCATATCCCGCCTGCGCGGCCCAGGTAATAACATGCTGCTGTAACTTTCCTGCCAGCCCCTTGCCTCGCGCCGCGTCGTCAACGTACAGCGCCGCCAGCCACGGAAAGAGATCCTGACGGGTGATCAAATCGCAGCGCCAGATCCCCACCGTACCAAGTAGCTTTTCGTCCTCAACGGCAATAAACGTCAGCGGTAATTTTCCTGGCGTCTGGCTGTGCTCAACGATGCTGTGGAAAAATTCCCGGGGAAGCCCCTCGCCAAACGCCTGCCAGATCCAGTCGGTTACCTGCTCAGCATACTGCGGTGCATCGTAAAGCGGGAGGATAACAGTCTTTTTCACGTTTCACCTGCGTATTCTCATTAATGGGCTGGCCTGACGCCTCCAGCTCGTTTTGGCGATTATTTTACCAGAGTCAGACTATTTAGTTTTACTTCAGGCAGGCCAGACAAATCGTTACCGAAAAGCGTGATCGTGGCGGAATTTTTGCGCTTCCCGCATCGCTTATACGGCGTAAGCTCTGTGTTAAACTGCAGATCATTACGTGAAAGCAGGAATGTAGAATGGTAACAATGCTGGATGTCTCACTGCGCGCGGGCGTGTCTAAGGCCACGGTATCGCGCGTGCTGAACGGCACGGGTCAGGTTAAAGAGAGTACGCGTCAGCAGGTGTTTGCGGCGATGGAAGAGCTGGGCTATCGGCCGAACTTTCTCGCGCGCTCGCTGGCTAACCAGACTAGCAACAGCATTGGTCTGGTCGTCTCGACCTTCGACGGCTTTTACTTTGGCCGCCTTCTCCAGCAGGCGTCGCGGCAGACCGAAACCCACGGGAAACAGCTTATCGTCACCGACGGTCACGACGCGCCGGAACAGGAAGAACAGGCGGTGCAGATGCTCGCCGATCGCCAGTGCGATGCCATCGTGCTTTATACGCGCTATATGAGCGAAAAAGCGATCATCAAACTGATGAACACCGTAAAAACACCGCTGGTGGTCATTAACCGTGAAGTGAGCCAGGCGCCGGATCGCTGCGTGTTCTTCGAACAGCAGGATGCCGCGTTTAAGGCCGTGGATTATCTGATCGAACAGGGCCATCGGGAGATCGCCTGTATCACCGTCCCGATCCATACCCCAACCGGAAAAGCGAGGCTGATGGGCTATCGCAAGGCGCTGGAAAAGCACGGCATCCGTCTGGACGAGCGTCGGATAAAGTACGGCGATGCGGGAATGACCGGGGGATATGAGCTGTGCAAGGAATTGATTGCCGACGGTGTATCCTTTAGCGCCCTGTTTGCCTGTAACGACGATATGGCGCTGGGCGCGTCCAAAGCGTTACACCAGGCGGGGCGTAAAATCCCGCAGGATATTTCACTGTTCGGCTTTGACGATGCCCCTAGCGCGAAATGGCTGGAACCTGCGCTCTCGTCGGTTTATCTGCCCATCGACAATATGATTGTCACGGCCATCGATCAGGCGATCCGGCTGGCAAAAAACCAGCCGGTCGATGCCATCCCACCGTTTACCGGCACGCTGGTCTTACGCGATTCGGTCACGACGGGGCCGTACTTTCATCAGATGAGCTCTAACGCCAGCAGTTCCTGAATGGTCTGGCGGCGGCGGATCAGCCGCGCCTTGCCGTTATCAAACAGCACTTCCGGCAGCAGCGGGCGGCTATTGTAGTTAGATGACATAGACGCCCCGTAAGCACCGGTGTCGTGCAGCACAAGATAATCACCCGGTTTGACCTCTGGCAGCGCGCGGGTCTCCACTTTGCCGCCCTCCTGCTGGGTAAACACGTCACCCGATTCGCACAGCGGCCCCGCAACGACCGTCTCAACGCGTGGTGCCTGCGATAAATCGCGGCCGTCGGCAGCCAGGGCGGTAATGTGGTGATAGCTGCCGTACATGGACGGACGCATCAGATCGTTAAAGCCTGCGTCAATCAATACGAAGTGGCGAGACCCCATCTCTTTCACGCTGCGCACCTGCGAAACCAGCACGCCGGCTTCCGCCACCAGGAAACGACCCGGCTCAATTTCCAGTTTCACCGCGTGGCCCAAATGCGCGGCGATTTGATCGCGCGCTGCGCTCCACAGACCGTAATAGTGATCGGTATCGATCGCCTCTTCGCCCTCGCGATAAGGAATGGAGAGACCGCCACCGGCAGAGATCGCCTCCAGATCCTGACCGAAGTCGACAACCTGGCGCACCATCGCGCCGCACACCTGCTCCAGGTGGCCGTAATCGACGCCAGAGCCAATGTGCATATGAATCCCCACCAGCTTCAGGCCGTAGCGCTGTAATACCGCCAGCGCGGCAGGCATATCGGCATACCAGATCCCGTGCTTGCTGTTTTCGCCACCGGTATTGGTTTTTTGGCTGTGGCCATGACCAAAGCCCGGGTTCACGCGCAGCCAGACGCGATGGCCGGGTGAAACCTCGCCCAGCTGCTCCAGCATATCCACAGAGCCGGCATTCACCGGGATCTGCAGCTCGTGGACGCGCGCCAGCGTCGCATCGTCGATCACATCGGCGGTAAAGACGATCGCGTCACCGTCGGCTTTCGGATCGTATCCGGCCGCCAGCGCGCGCTCGATTTCGCCGAGTGAAACGGAGTCCACCTTCACGCCCTGCTCACGCATCAGGCGCAGAATGTGGATATTGGAGCAGGCCTTCTGGGCAAAACGCACCACGTCAAACTGATGCAGGGCGGCGATCTTCTCGCGAACGATCTGCGCGTCGTAGACCCACACCGGGCAGCCAAACTCGGCGGGCAGGCGCAGCAGGTTGTCGGCGTTCAAATCGGTATCAGTCTGGTTCAGCGGGCGTGGCATGGTCTTCTCCGGATAAATGCGTTTTCATGATTACGCCACAGCACAAAGAGAATAAAAAATATCGTTTTATCGCGAGTCTATGCAAAAATGATATGGTTAGTTCTCTGCTTTCAGGTGCCCTATGCCCGCCGTCAATTTACGCCATATCGAGATTTTTCACGCCGTGATGACCACCGGCAATCTCACCGAAGCCGCACAGATGCTGCATACCTCGCAGCCGACGGTGAGCCGCGAGCTGGCGCGCTTCGAGAAAGTGCTGGGGTTGAAGCTGTTCGAACGTACCCGGGGCAGGCTTCACCCGACGGTACAAGGGTTACGCCTGTTCGAGGAAGTTCAGCGCTCCTGGTACGGGCTGGATAGAATAGTGAGTGCCGCGGAAAGCCTGCGCGAGTTTCGTCAGGGCGAGCTGTCGATCGTCTGCCTGCCCGTCTTTTCGCAATCCTTTTTGCCGATGCTGCTGCAACCCTTTCTGGCCCGATACCCGGAGGTCAGCCTCACCATCGTGCCTCAGGAATCACCTCTGCTTGAAGAGTGGCTTTCGGCTCAGCGCCATGATTTAGGCCTGACCGAAACCCTCTCCACGCCAGCGGGAACGGCGCGCACGGAGTTGCTCTCGTTAGATGAAGTGTGCGTTCTGCCCGCCGGGCATCGGCTTGCCGGTAACGCAGTGCTTACACCGGAGGATTTCCACGGGGAAAACTACATCAGCCTGTCGCAGACTGACAGTTATCGACAGCTGCTGGATACGCTGTTTGCCGAGCATCAGGTCAAACGCCGAATGGTGGTAGAAACGCACAGCGCGGCCTCGATTTGTGCGATGGTACGCGCAGGCGTCGGCGTCGCGGTGGTGAATCCGCTCACGGCGCTGGATTATACGGAAAGTGGGATTGTTGTACGTCGGTTTAGTGTCTCAGTTCCTTTCACCGTTAGCCTAATCCGCCCACTGCATCGTCCGGCATCGGCGCTGGTGGAGGCGTTCAGTGAGCATCTGCAAGGAGGGTTAAGTCTATTGGCTGGCCAGCTAAATAGGATGTTGAATCAGACGCCCCACTGAACAGCGGGCGTCTGAAAACTCAGTTAAAACGTTTCGCGATGGCCGCAACACGCTCGCCGAATTTCACAGCGGTTTGCAGATCGCCACTGGCAATGGCGCCAGCATCAGCATCTGATGGAGACTGCACCAGCAAACCGACTGAACCGCCCAGATTATTAATATCCTGACGGGTTGCCGCGAGGGTATTTGACGGCGGTAGCCCCAGGCTCACCCAAATCCCACCGTGCTGAGAGGCCAGCGTTTGCAGGTATTGTAACGACACCTGCTTATCACCGTTCAGGCTGGCGCTGTTGCTGAAGCCCGCGAACACTTTGTCCTGCCAGCTACGCACGAACCAGGCTTTTGAGGTCGCATCAGCGAATTTCTTAAACTGCCACGGTACGCTTCCCATGTAGGTTGGCGCGCCAAAAATAATCGCTCTGGCATCGTTAAGTTTTTGCCAGTCGCTTTCCTGAATATCGCCATTGCTGTCAATGGCGATCAGCTCAGCCTGCGCGCCCTCGGCGACTGTTTCAGCAACGCGTTTGGTGTGGCCGTAGCCAGAATAATAGATAACTACAACGCTCATGATAGTTCTCCTGATGCAATATTGCCTTGTGAGTCAAACGATTAAGACGACTTTAAAATTGCTCTGCGAGCCCGTTGCCATTTTCGGTTCCCTGGTATCAAATAGAAACCTTACGTCGTTTTATACACGCAAACATTCATGGGCGTAAGAAGGCACCTTTATCTCACCTGGTTACCTCGAGGGAACCACCATGACCCAAACAGCAGTTCTGAAAAAGGAGATGCCTCCTTACAACGTGTTCGATGAACGCTGCCCGACCCGCGGCGTGCTGGCGCGTATCGCCGATAAGTGGGCACTGTTAATTCTTGCGCGCCTTGAGAATGGGCCGATGCGCTTTAGTCATCTTCAACGTGATATTCAGCGAATCACCAAAAAGGTGCTGACCCAGTCTTTACGCAAACTGGAACGTGATGGGCTGGTGTCGCGAAAGATATTCGCCACGGTACCTGTAACCGTCGAGTACAGCCTGACGCCGCTTGGCCAGACGTTAACCGAAACGGTGACTGTGCTTGCGCACTGGGTGGAAAATAATATTGATGCCATTGTGGCGGCGCAATCCGCTTATGACGCCGCCAACACGTAAACCTAAACCGGGTGCTCAGGACAACATAAACGCCACGGCATCGGCGGCATGAATTGCAGTGGTATCAAATACCGGGAGAGGGCTTCGCTCGACGGGTACCAGCAAACCAATCTCAGTGCAGCCGAAGATCACCCCTTCGGCCCCCTGCTGCCTAAGTTTATCGATAACGCTGACGTAATACGCGCGGGAAGCTTCGCTGAAGGTACCGAGGCAGAGCTCGTCAAAGATAATCTGATTGATGCGCGCCCGATCTTCTTCATCCGGGATCAGGCTTTCTATCCCAAATTCACTGTGCAAACGTCCACGATAAAAATCCTGCTCCATGGTGTAGCGTGTACCCAAAAGCGCTACGCGGCGCATTCCGGATGCCGCAATCGCACGCCCGGTCGCGTCCGCGATATGCAGAAACGGCAGCGAGCAGCGGTCTTCAATATGCGACGCCACTTTGTGCATGGTATTGGTACAAAGCACTATCCCCCTGGCGCCGGCGCGCTCCAGTCCCAGCGCCGCCTGAGCCAGGATCTCTCCGGCTTTATCCCACTCACCGCTCGACTGGCAGGCTTCGATTTCATGGAAATCAACGCTGTGCAGCAGCAGACTTGCGGAGTGCAGACCACCCAGACGCTGCTTTACCCCTTCATTAATCAGGCGGTAATAAGGGATTGTCGATTCCCAGCTCATACCACCTAACAGGCCGATCGTTTTCATCATCCCTCCTTATCTTTGGTCTCTTTTTTTAACACAACCGATGCACATAAAAAAAGGCGCTCTATTCAGCGCCTTTTTAAACTGCAGATTTTATTTCGCCACCGGCTCTGGCGGCGAAGTACGGGTGTGCATCGCCTCGCGCAGTAACACGCTACCGCAGGCAAACAGGCCCCCAAGAAGCGCCGCCAGAACGACAATCAGAGCCTTGCCCGGGCCATCCTTTTTCACCGGCATGGAAGGAGTGAGCTGGTACCGGAATGGCTCAAGTTTAACATCGGCAAAGGAGAGATTTTTCAGCTGTGCCAGGTAGTATTCCCGGTTCTGAAAGTCCGCATTCAGTTCAGTCACGTCCTTCAGATTTTTTTCAATCTTCAGTTTTTGCGCGATACCGTCAGCACCGAGCGCAACGGAATAATCCGGGTCATCCTTTACGGCCTGCCCGTTGCTGTAGACCGGCTTCTTGATACCGGCGGCATTCGCCACTTCCAGGGAATAATTCAGTCGCTGCAGGTTGGTATTGTGAACATTGGTCAGACGAACACGATCCAGTTCCAGCTGCTGCTCAACAACGTTCGTTTTCAGGGCGATCTGGTTGCGGATATTCTGCACCGTCTCTTTTTCGACGATAGCCACGATATAATTGATATACCCCTCCAAAACGGTTTGCGCATCGCCTGCTGTTGGCGCAGTGAAGCTCAATGTCCAGGAGACAAAAGGCACTTTATCCGCGCCTTTTCCCTGATCGTCATTCACCGCTTTCATTCTGTCTGAGATGTTGACTATCGCACGATGCAGATCGAGCGGATCCACCTCAACACCTTTAAGCTGCGATATCACATAAGGAGAGGATTTCATGTACTCTTCGAGCAATGACTGCGACTGAAACTTTTTAATAAAGAGATCAAAAATTTCTGGACGGGTAATTTTCACGTCCACGTCAAGCACCTGCAGCGCAACCAGCATCTGGCGCAGCGGATTCCACTGCGACTGTTCTGCCGGGGTGATCACCGCTTTACTGGTCCATTTCTGCGGCAGTAAAAATGAAACGGCCAGCCCCACCAGCGCGAAAGCAAAGACGATGGCGACGATACGTTTTTTCGCCGCCAGAAGGACCTCAAAAAGTCCCAGAAGATCGATCTCTTTTGCGCTTACAGCCGGGCCGGCATAACGGGGAAAGTCGAGGTCCGTGCTTTTTTTGAAATCCATTTCTGACATAGTGATTCTTCTTTTTCCGGATGCAACGCATCTCTTAACATTGATGGCGGTGTTCCGATAATACATCAACATAAGAAAAATCCTAATGCCTGTTCCCTCTCTGTGTCTACTCCCTACCAGAGTTAGTGGTGATCTTAGTCACATTTTTATTGTGATTAAGCCACCTTTCCCTTTCCAGTTGCGGCACGTATTAAAACCTTCGGACGGGCAAAAAATCACCCGCCGATGTTCCGCAGTTTCTCTCCAGCCATCAGCTTGCGCTCGATGTGTTCCAGCGTCACGCCTTTGGTTTCCGGGATCAGCCAGAACGTGACGCCAATAAATGCCACATTCAGTACCGTATAGAGCCAGAACGTTCCCGCTGCGCCAATCGCGTCCAGCAGCGTCAGGAACGTCGCACCGATGATCATGTTCGATACCCAGTTGGTTGTCGTGGAACAGGTGATGCCAAAGTCACGGCATTTGAGCGGCTGAATTTCGGAGCACAGGATCCACACCACCGGCGCGGCGCTCATCGCGTAGCCAGCGATGCACATCATGGTCATCCCGACAGAAAGCCAGGAAAGTCCGCTTGACGCCGTGCCGTTATCAAATTGCATCAGGCAGTAACCGAGGATCAGCGTGCCGAGCGCCATCACGCTAAAGCCAATCTTCAGCGCAGGTTTACGGCCGGCTTTGTCCACGGTGAATACGGCAATAAAGGTGGCGAACATGAAGGTCAGCCCGACCACCAGGGTGGCGATCATCTGCTGTTCCGTGGTGGTGAACCCGGCCATTTTAAAAATACGCGGCGCGTAGTACATGATGATGTTCATGCCGGTGAACTGCTGCATCGCCTGCAGCAACATGCCGAGGAAGACCGCCCGGCGCACGTTGCGGTTGATCTTAAATAGCGCCCAGCCACCCTGCTTCAGCTTCAGGCTTTCGCGGATCTCGTTCAGCTCTTCGCGCGCTTTCTCCGAGGTATCGCGCAGCATGCGCAGGACCTCTTCTGCCTCCACGTGGCGCCCTTTTTGCGCCAGCCAGCGCGGACTGTTCGGCAGGAAAATCACTAAGACAATCAGCACCACCGCTGGCAGCGCCAGCACGCCGAGCATTGCGCGCCAGTTGCCGCTGTAGCTGAAGTAGGTGTCAGACAGGAACGCCAGCACGATACCCAGCGTGACCATCAGTTGATACATGCTGATCATCTTGCCGCGCACGTTCTCACTCGCCATTTCGGAGAGATAAAGCGGCGCGGTGTAGGAGGCAATCCCCACCGCCACGCCCAGCAGCACGCGGGAAAGCAGCAGCACCTCTACGTTTGTCGCAAACGCGGAGCCGATCGAACCCGCGACGAACAGGATCGCCCCGACCATCAGGCTGTATTTGCGCCCCAGGCGGAACGATAGCCAGCCGTTAAATAGTGCCCCGATGGCCGCGCCGAGCATCATGCTGCTCACCACCCACTCCTGCAGACGGTTACTGAGGGTAAAGTGATCGGTAATAAAGGGCAGCGCTCCGGCAATGACGCCGATATCCAGTCCAAATAACAGGCCCGCCACGGCGGCGGCAATGGAGACAAACTGGTTCATGCGCCGGGTATCACGCAGCGCAGCGGGCATTAGGGTAGAGTCATTGATAGATGTCATATTTTTCCTGCCTCAACAGCAAAATTCGTTAACTGAAATTACGAGAAAGCGAGGAAAAGTGTCAGGCGGGAATTCGTGAAGATATGGATTATTTCGCTATGGCATCACGATCTGTGATGGACATTACAATTTCAACTAATGCTGAAATCGCACCGTTTTTTATTAATTACCTAATATTTAAGCAATAAAACTGTGATACGCATCATTTATGAATTTTCAGTATGGATTTTTCATCTTATGTCATATGGATAATGGTAATTTTTAGCCAAAAAAAACCTCCACCCGAGGGCAGAGGTTCGTCATGCAGGTGGAATTAACGTGCCAGCCAGCCGCCATCGACCGCCACGGTGTAGCCGTTGATATAGTCCGATGCCGACGAGGCCAGAAAGACCACCGGCCCCATCAGATCGCGCGGAAGCCCCCAGCGCCCCGCCGGAATGCGGTCGAGGATTTCCGCGCTGCGCTGCTCGTCTGCACGCAGCTGCTGGGTGTTGTTGGTCGCCATGTAGCCCGGCGCAATGGCATTCACATTGATGTTGTGTTTCGCCCACTCATTTGCCAGAAGGCGGGTCACGCCCATCACGGCGCTTTTGGACGCGGTGTAAGACGGCACGCGGATACCGCCCTGGAACGAGAGCATGGAGGCAATATTCACGATCTTGCCGCCGTTCCCCTGCGCGATAAAGTGCTTTGCCGCCGCCTGGGACATGAAAAATACGCTCTTGATGTTCAAATCCATTACGTCATCCCAGTCGCGTTCGCTGAAGTTGATCGCATCTTCACGGCGAATCAGCCCGGCGTTGTTGACCAGAATGTCGATATGGCCGAATTCCGCCACCGCGCGATCCAGCAGTTCAGGAATGGCATCGATTTTACGCAGGTCGGCGGTCAGGCTCAGGAAACGGCGACCCAGCGCCGTCACGCGTTCGATGGTTTCCGTCGGTTCAACGATATTAATCCCGACGATATCGCAGCCCGCTTCCGCCAGGCCTAACGCCATCCCCTGACCCAGCCCGGTGTCACATCCGGAAACCACCGCCACTTTCCCCTGCAGAGAGAATGCATCCAGAATCATGTTTATTCCTTACTCTTTCAGAGCCTGTCACTCACAGGCAGGTTTTTGCTTCACCGCCCGCGACTAGCGCAGATCGCTGACCGCAACATGGTCCATATCATCAAAGACCTGGTTTTCGCCCACCATTCCCCAGATAAAGGTGTAGGCTTTTGTCCCAACGCCGGAGTGAATAGACCAGCTCGGCGAAATCACCGCCTGCTCGTTGTGCATCACGATATGGCGCGTTTCCTGCGGCTGTCCCATCATGTGGAACACACAGGCGTCCTCATCCATGTTGAAGTAGAAGTAGACTTCCATGCGGCGCTCGTGGGTATGGCACGGCATGGTGTTCCACAGATTCCCTGGCGCAAGCTCGGTCAACCCCATGCTGAGCTGACAGGTCTCCAGCACGTCCGGCACGAAGTATTTATTGATGGTGCGGCGGTTGCTGGTGAGGTTGTCGCCCAGCGTCACGGGCGCGACGTCTGCCGTGGTCACTTTTTTGGTTGGACAGGTGGTGTGAGCCGGCGCGCAGTTGTAGTAAAACTTCGCAGGCTTGCTGGCGTCGATGCTGGCAAAGACCACGTCTTTCGCCCCTTTACCTACGTACAGTGCCTCGCGATGGCCAATCTCATAGCACTGTCCGTCTACGGTGATGGTGCCCGGTCCGCCAATGTTAATCACCCCCAGCTCGCGACGCTCGAGGAAATAATTCACGCCCAGCTGTTTACCGACCTCGCCGCCCACGGAGACGGTTTTCGTGACGGGCATAATGCCGCCCACAATAATGCGGTCGATATGGCTGTAAACCATGGTGTACCTGTCGGCCTCGAATATCTGCTCGACTAAAAATGCCTTGCGCAGCCCCTGAGTATCCAGCGTTTTGGCGTGCGCGCTGTGGATGCTTTCTCTGACGTCCACGGTAACCTCCAGATGTGGTCATGCCCGAAGGCGGGAAGTAAAACGAAACAGCGTTCCGTTTTTCATAATAAGCACATACTATCGGCATAAAGTGAGCTTTTCAATTACATTTAAAACAACGTTTCATTTTTTATTTTTGTTTATAACGGAATTGATGTTCGGATCACAATTAAACCGACGGGAGAAAAAGGGCACAAAAAAACCTCCCGGAGGAGGTCTTTTCAATGAGGAAAGGTTAGCGTTCGATGGCCAGCGCCACCCCTTGCCCGCCGCCGATACAGAGCGTGGCAATCCCTTTGCGGGCATTGCGCTTTTTCATTTCGTGGACCAGCGAAACCAGGATCCGGCAGCCGGACGCCCCGATCGGGTGCCCCAGCGCGATCGCCCCACCGTTCACGTTAACCCGAAGCGGATCCCACTCCAGCATTTTTCCGACGGAAATCGCCTGTGCGGCATAGGCTTCGTTCACTTCGATCAGATCCACATCTGAAAGCTGCCACCCCGCACGCTCCAGACAGCGACGGGTGGCGTAGACCGGCGCGATCCCCATTAGCGCTGGATCAACCCCCACGCTGGCGAATGCCTTAATGCGGGCCAGCACGGGAAGATCGAGTTCGAGGGCTTTGCTTTCGCTCATCATCATGACGGCGGCAGCGCCGTCGTTAATGGAAGAGGCGTTTCCCGCCGTCACCGAGCCCTGCATTTCAAAAGCAGGATTCAACCTGGCCAGCCCTTCAGCGCTGGCGTCGGTGCGCGGCTGTTCATCGGTATCTACAACCATCACCTCGCCGTTCTGACGCAGCGCGCTGACTGGGACAATTTCGTCTCGAAAACGACCGGAATCGATCGCCGCACGCGCTTTTTGCTGCGAGCTCAGCGCATAGGCGTCCTGCACCTCACGGCTGATACCGTACTCGCGCGCCAGATTTTCCGCCGTCACGCCCATATGATAGTCATTGAAGGCATCCCACAGGCCGTCATGCACCAGGCTGTCGAGCAGCTGACTGTTGCCCAGCTGTGCGCCGGTGCGGCTGTCGGTCAACACGTGCGGCGCGCGGCTCATATTCTCCTGCCCGCCCGCAATGATCACGTCCGCCTCACCACACTGGATGGCCTGCGTCGCGAGATGCAGCGCTTTTAATCCTGAACCACAGACGTCGTTGATGGTGATAGCGGAGACGGTATTGGGCAGCCCGCCCTTCAGCGCCGCCTGACGCGCAGGGTTTTGCCCGGCACCGGCCGTGAGGACCTGTCCCAGAATCACCTCGTCAACTTCATGTGCTGCGATCCCGCTACGTTCCACCAGCGCTTTCACCACCACGCTCCCCAGGTCAACCGCCGAGTGACGCGCAAGCGCTCCCTGAAAACAGCCGATAGCTGTACGCAACGCACCCACTATTACGACATCTTTCATCACGACCTCTGTGTTAAATGACATGACGATAGTAGAGGATTGTTACTGGCAATTATCTTAATTGTTTAAAAATAGTGAGTTTAATCACAAGGATCAGCGTGCATCCTGCAGATACTGCCGCAGCCAGCTTCCGGCAACGCCGGGAGGGGATCGTTTATTCCACAGCAGATCGATGCCGATCGCCCGCGGCCAGCCGGGAACATTGAGCTGTACCAGGGATTTCGCGGCGGCAAACTCATCCACCAGCGCGCACGGCAAGACGCACCAGCCAAACCCCTGTACCGCCATACTCAAGAGTAACAGGTAATTCGGGGCTGACCAGACGGGCCCGCGCGCGATCTCCGCCTCGCGCTCAAGATAGGTGCTCAGCCGCAGCTCTCGCCAGCCGTGCAGCTCGTCACGCTGAACGTCATGTTGTCCGGCGAGCGGATGCGTAGTCGCGACATAGATCGCCATGCGGGTCTGCATCGGCAGCCGGATAGCGCCGATATCCGTAGGATAACCGTCTCGCGCCTCGGTGAGGCCAATCTGCGCGCGCTCCTTTTGCAGCAGATCGATCACGTCCTCCTCCTCGCCAATCAGACATTCGAATTCCGTATGGGGAAAGCGCGCGTCAAACTGTTTCATCATCTCTTCCAGCACGTCCGGGTTGAGGGTATCAGAAAGGACAAACGTCAGACGCGCCTCCGTTTGCGCCGATAGCGACACCGCCAGCTCATCCAGCCGCGTGCTGGCGGCGAGAATAGCCT
Source organism: Enterobacter sp. PL_is379 (assembly GCF_055817355.1). Taxonomy (NCBI): domain Bacteria; kingdom Pseudomonadati; phylum Pseudomonadota; class Gammaproteobacteria; order Enterobacterales; family Enterobacteriaceae; genus Enterobacter; species Enterobacter sp. PL_is379. Next base: position 236,250 of record NZ_JBVPGT010000031.1, on the reverse strand, counting down.
GCACATAGCCCAACACCTGTTCCCCCTGGGCCGTTAACACCGGCTGGCGTGCCGAGCGGTCAAACAGCTCGAAGCCCAGATCGGCTTCAAGATGGGCAATGGACGTGCTGACCGTCGACTGGCTTTTACGCAGCCGGCGTGCAGCCGCAGAGAAAGAGCCTGCCGCAACGGTCTCGACAAACGCGGTAAGGGCTTCGGGTGAATAGCGCATAACCTATCTACTTTAGCGATGGATACTATCTTTAATATATCAGCTTTAGCGATGAAAATAGGCCACATCAACGCCGATACCGGCGAATAACGAGGTCTATCGCTATGCAACATCAGGATGAACTCCAACGTAAACTGCCGGAGCGGATCTTTCATGCTGTCTGTTTTGAAGGGATCGCGACGGCGATCCTCGCCCCTACGGCGGCGTGGCTCATGCAGCGTTCCGTGGTGGAAATGGGTGGGTTGACCATTATTCTGGCGACCACCGCCATGCTGTGGAACATTATTTATAACTTCGGCTTCGACCGTTTCTGGCCCGTTCAGCGCGTCAAACGTACGGCAAAAGTGCGTGCGTTGCATGCGCTGGGGTTCGAATGCGGGTTTATTGTGATCGGCGTGTCGATTGTCGCCGCCGTACTGGGCGTCACCCTGCTGCAGGCATTCACACTGGAAATAGGTTTCTTCCTGTTCTTCCTGCCGTACACCATGTTCTATAACTGGGCGTACGATTGCCTTCGCGAGAAATTTCTTAAGCGCCGCCAGCAACGACGCGCCCTGGCAGGCTAAACGCCTTCTGGCCGGACGTCCGTTCCGGCCAAACGCCTTCGAAGCAACTGCGCTCTCCGTGCATAACTATGGTAAATTGCACTCCATTCTGATGGTTTGATAGTTGATACGTTGCTCTAATGTCGAAAATTTGGTCAAAAGATGAGACTCTCTGGAGTTTCGCTCTCTACGGCACGGCCGTGGGCGCAGGAACGCTCTTCCTGCCCATTCAGCTGGGCTCCGCAGGCGCAATCGTCCTGTTTATTACTGCCCTCGTGGCCTACCCCTTAACCTACTGGCCGCACAAAGCGCTGGCGCAATTTATCCTCTCGTCAAAAACGAAAGGCAACGAAGGGATCACCGGCGCCGTTTCGCACTATTACGGCCGGAAGATCGGCAACCTGATCACCACGCTCTATTTCATCGCCTTCTTTGTGGTGGTGCAGATTTATGCGGTGGCCATCACCAACTCACTCACGGAACAGCTGGCAAAACACCTGACGGTGGATACCGCCGTTCGCGTGCTGGTCAGCCTGGGGGTGGTGCTGGTCCTGAATCTGATCTTCCTGATGGGACGGCATATCACGATAAAAGTGATGGGCTTCCTGGTGTTTCCGCTGATTGCCTACTTCCTTTTTGTCTCGCTCTATCTGATCGGCAGCTGGCAACCTTCGCTGCTGACCAGCCAGATGGCCGTCGATCGCCATACGCTGCACCAGGTCTGGATTTCGATTCCGGTGATGGTGTTTGCGTTCAGCCATACCCCGATTATCTCCACATTTGCCGTTGACCGTCGCGAGAAATTTGCCGACGGCGCAATGGATAAATGCAAGAAAATCATGAAGGTGGCGTACCTGATTATCTGCCTGAGCGTGCTGTTCTTTGTCTTCAGCTGCCTGCTCTCTATTCCGCCGTCGTACATTGTGACCGCCAAAGAGCAAGGGGTGACGATCCTGTCCGCGCTGTCGATGATGCCTTCTTCACCGGCGTGGCTGGGTATTTCCGGGATTATCGTGGCGATTATTGCGATGTCGAAATCGTTCCTCGGCACCTATTTTGGGGTGATTGAAGGGGCAACGGAAATCGTGAAGTCGTCGCTCAATCAGGTGGGCGTGAAAAAGAGCCGCGCCTTTAACCGCGCGATATCCATTATGGGGGTGTCGTTAATCACCTTTGCCGTCTGCTGCATTAACCCGAACGCCATTTCGATGATTTACGCCATCAGCGGCCCGCTTATCGCCATGATCCTGTTTATCATGCCGACGCTGTCGACGTATCTGATCCCCTCCCTGAAACAGTACCGTTCCATTGGCAACCTGCTGACGCTGATCGTCGGGGTGCTGTGCGTGTCGGTGATGTTTGTCGGCTAATCTCCTTTGATGCCCGGCGCTCTGCCGGGCATGTCATTTAGTCTCGTCCCGTGACGTCCAGCGGAAAAGGTCTGTCCTGCACCACCGTTTTCATCACCAGCGTAGAGCGAAGATGCTGCACGCCAGGCATGGCGGAAAGCTTCTCGTCATAGAGCTTCTGGAAAGCGGAGAGGTCGCGGGTCACGACGTGCATCAGATAATCGGGATCGCCAAACAGACGCTGCGCCAGCACGATCTGCGGAATTTCCTCCACCGCCGCTTCAAACGCGCTAACCGCCTTTCGGTCCCCCTCTTTCAGCGTCGCAAAGACGATCGCCAGGAAGTTAAACCCCATTTTAGCCGGATCCAGGCTGGCACGGTATCCCGTTATGGCCCCGCTTTGCTCCAGCGCCCGCACGCGTCGATGGCACGGTGAGAGGCTCAGATTCACTCTTTCAGCCAGCTCGGTAAGGGATAAGCGGCCATCTGACTGTAGCTCAGCAAGAATTTTTCGATCGATGCTATCCATGTGGAAGATTTTCTCAATTTAACCGTGTTATGAGCATAACATTGAAAGCCTATTTCGCAGGGTTAACGATATTCTTTTTCGCAACGTTTGACGCACTGCGGGAGTTTTCAGGACGATGGAAATGAGTATTGTGGCCGGCTTTTGGGTGGTTTCTTTTCTGCTTATCATGACCCCGGGGGCCGACTGGGCCTACGCCATTAGCGCCGGGATTAACGGGCGACGCGTGGTACCGGCGGTGATGGGGCTGATGTCCGGGCATCTGTTAGCCACGCTGATTGTGGTGGCTGGCGTGGGGGTCGTGATTGCTCAACATCCGCTGGCGTTGACCGGGCTGACCGTGGCTGGCGCTCTGTATCTCATGTGGCTTGGCATAATGTTGCTGCGTCACCCTGCCGCACCGGAAAAGGCCACCCACCACGCGGGAAGCTGGAAACAGTGGGCGGTGAAAGGACTCTGCATTAGCGGCCTAAACCCAAAAGTGTTTTTACTGTTCCTGGCGCTGCTTCCTCAGTTTACGGACCCGACCGGAAGCTGGTCGATAGCGATGCAGATGTCCGCGCTTGGGATGATGCACCTTATCACCTGTACGCTGGTCTATCTGCTGGTGGGGTATGGTTCGAAAGCGGTACTGGCGACCCGACCACAGGCGGCGCGTCTGGTAAGCATGGCATCAGGAGGGATCATGGTGCTGATCGCGATGGTATTGCTTTTTGAGCAGGTGAGATAAAAAAACACCGGCCATCGCCGGTGTTATTTACGCCCGAATATCGTCATATTCCCGCGTTTTATCAAACTCATGTTTCGCGAACGGGCACAGCGGAATAATTTTGCGGTTCTCACCGCGCATCTTCTCCACCACTTTTGCCACCAACTGTTTACCGACCCCCTGCCCTTTCAGGCTCTCATCCACATCGGTATGCTCAATGATGCTCAGGTGCTCGCCGGTCGGCACGAAGACAATCTCCGCGACCTGATTACCGTTCGCATCATTCACGTAAAACTTGTTATGGCCTTCCAGAATATCCATGGTTCCTCGCTTATTTTTGGCGATACTTCAGCGCACCGCTCGGGCAGGTATCAATCACGCGGACAACCGTTTCAACGTCCACTTCATCGGGAATAATCCACGGTTTACGTTTCAGATTAAACAGCTTTGCGCTGCCACGCACGCAGTTACCGGAGTGTTTGCAGATCCCGGTGTTGAAGTAAACGTCAATTTTCTCGCCGGTATAGGCCCGGTAACCCGCATCCAGAAGCTCTTTATCCATGACATTGCCTCTATAATTATTATCGTGCTGAATGAAGAATAGCCTGACGGGATCCTGATGGCTATAACGCCGAAAACGAAAAGCCAGGTCACAACTCTTTTCTCGCCAGATTGCGTCCACTACTGGCGCATGTCAGGCTCGGCAAATGTCACTTTTACATAACTTCCGCAGGTTGAATGAAACGCAGACTCTCTTTTCAGGTAAAGCTGTTTTTAGCGCTGGTGTGCTTCTCCTGCCTGCTGTTAGTTCTGCTCGGAACAATCCTGTTTCATTTTATTGACCGACAGCTCCATCACGATCTCGGCCAGCGCGCCCGGGTTCAGGCCAGCCAGATCGCGCTGATGCCGGGTCTGGCGGCAATGGTTGCGGCCAGAGATATCCCCGGTATCGCCCGGTTAATTCAGCCGCTGCGCGCCGAAAGCGATGCCAGCTACATTGTGATTGGCGATACCGAGGAACAGCACCTCTATCATTCGGAATCCCCGGAGCGTATTAATTTACCGATGATCGGCGGGGACAATGCGGAGGTGTTAAAGGGTAAAACCATTATTTCCGTGCGTCAGGGTGGGATTGGCGTGTCGCTACGCAGCAAAGCCCCCATCTTCAACGCGCAGCACCAGGTGATCGGTATTGTCTCGGTCGGCTATCTGACCTCCTATATAGCCAATATTAATGCCCGCATTCTCTGGCAGTCCGGGCTGTACGGCGCGGGTCTTCTTCTGCTGCTGTTTATGTTCTCCTGGCTGTTTACTCGCAATCTCAAAAAACAGATGTTCCGACTGGAGCCGAAAGATATCGCTCAGCTGGTTTTGCAGCAGCGCGCGCTATTAGAAGCCATGTATGAGGGGGTATTTGCCGTCAATGAAGAGAAGCAGCTGATTTTAATTAACCGCGCCGCACGAGAAATGCTGGATATTCGGCAAAGTGAGAAAGAACTTATCGGCAAACCGCTGGAAGACGTTCTGCAGACGTCGCCGGGCTTTTTATCCCAGCGCTACGCCTCGGTGAGCAGTGGTAGCCACGACCAGATTGCCGTGCTGAACCAGCGGGAGGTGATCGTCAACCGCGTCGCGATTGAGGTCGAACCGGGCGTTGAAAGCGGCTGGGTGTACAGCTTTCGCGACAAAAATGACATTAACACGCTCAGCAGCCAGCTCAGTCAGATCAAGCGCTATGCGGATAACCTGCGCATTATGCGCCACGAGCAGCTGAACTGGACCGCCACACTGGTGGGATTACTGCAGATGAAACACTATGACGAGGCGATCCGTTACATCCAGGTACAGTCCGAAGGCGCGCAGCGCGTGCTGGATTTTGTCTCCGCCCGCTTTTCCTCTCCCGCGCTGTGTGGTCTGCTGTTAGGAAAATACGTCAGCGCGCGCGAGAAAGGGATCGAGCTGTTGTTTGACCCCGCCTGCCAGCTCACCCGCATGCCTGCCACGCTCAACGAAACGGAGCTGATGTCGGTTATTGGTAATCTGCTGGATAACGCGGTGGACGCGACCCTTAAGGCACCGGTACCCGCGCCGGTGGAGCTCTACATTTCTGACCGTAACCAGGAGCTGCTGATCGAGGTGGCTGACCGGGGCTGCGGGGTGGAGGATGCGATGAAGCCGCATATATTCCGCCAGGGATTCAGCAGCAAACCGGACAGCGAAAACGACATTGTGGGTACCGAGCACGGTATTGGCCTGTTTCTGGTGGCAGGATATATCGACAAGGCCGGCGGCAGTATTGAGATTGCCGACAACACGCCACAAGGGACTATTTTTTCTGTGTTTATTCCGAATGGGCAAAAGCATGACCCGAGCACTTGATGTTGTGATCGTTGAAGATGAGCCGCACCTGGCGGAGCTACATCGCGAGTATATCGAGCAGAATTTTCATTTGCGCGTGGTGGGCATCGCCGCGTCGATTGAGCAGGCATGCCGCCTGATTCGTCAGCATCAGCCGCGGCTTATCCTGCTGGACAACTATCTTCCGGACGGTAAAGGCGTGGAGCTCATCGATAACCCGCTGCTGAAAAGCTACGAATGCTCGGTGATCTTCATCACCGCCGCCAGCGATATGCAAACCTGCAGCCACGCCATGCGCAGCGGCGCGTTTGACTACCTCATCAAGCCCGTCTTTTTCCAGCGCCTGCACGCCTCGCTGGAGCGGTTTATGCGCTTCATCCACACCGTGCAGCAGGTGAAGGTGGTCGACCAGCATGCGCTGGATCGCCTGTTTAATCTGCCTGCCGCGGAGTCCTCAGCTACGCCGTCCACGAAGGGTATTGAGCCCCAGACGCTGGAACGCATTAAACGCCTGTTCGCCGAACATCCCGACAATGCGATGTCGGTTGAGGAGGTGGTGGAAAACGTGGGGATCAGCAAAACCACGGGGCGCCGCTATCTTGAATACTGCGTGGAGAGCGGGTTTATCAGCGTCGAAATGCTGTATGGCAATATTGGTCATCCACGCCGGTTATACCGCAAAGCCCCTGATAAACCGTAATCCAGAACCGTTCGTAAGCTAACGTTCGCGGATTTTATGGTGTTAATTGCTGAAACGACGGCGACAATCACACTTCGGAATCATTCCCCGCTCCCCCCTATTGTGGGTGGAGCCCGATACGCTATGTTGACAATTAGTTCCTCAAATGTAACTAAAAGGTTAACTATAATGTCGAACACGTTCCGAATTTCTCTGCTTACCGCTACTGTACTGTTCTCTGCTTCTGCACTCTCTACCCTGCCGCAGGGGTATCCTGCTGAGTATCAAAAAGTTGTTGATGCCGCCACGAAAGAAGGCAAGGTTGTCATCTATTCCACCACCGACATCAAAGCCGCCGGACCGCTGATCCAGGGCTTCGAAAAAACCTACCCGGGCATTAAAGTCGAATACAACGACATGAACAGCACCGAGCTGTACAACCGTTTCATCAGCGAACAGGCTTCCGGCGGCGTGAGCGGTGACGTGGTCTGGAGCTCCTCGATGGACACCGGCCTGAAGCTCGCCACCGACTACGCCATGGAGTACAAATCTCCGGAGCAAAGCCAGCTGCCGAAATGGGCGGTCTGGAAAGATAAGGCCTACGGCACCACCTATGAGCCGGTGGTCTTTATCTACAACAAGCGTCTGATCCCGGCCGGTGACGTGCCGGATTCTCACGCCGCGCTGGCGAAGCTGATTGCCAGCCAGACGGACAAATTCAAGAACAAAGTCACCACCTACGACATCGAAAAATCGGGTCTGGGCTTTATGCTCTCGGTACAGGATCACAGCGCCGATCCAAACTACTTTAAGACCCTGGCCGACGTCGCCAAAGGTGGCCTGTCGGTGCAGTCGTCTACCGGCACCATGATGGAGCGCGTCTCCTCCGGTGAAAACCTGATTGGCTTCAATATCCTCGGTTCCTATGCGGAAGCACGTGCGAAGAACGATCCGTCGCTCGGCATCTCCTATCCAAAAGATTACACCCTGGTGCTGTCGCGCGTGTCGTTCATCAGCCAGCAGGCGCAAAACGGCAACGCTGCGAAACTGTGGCTGGACTACGTGCTGTCTGAACAAGGGCAAAACATTCTGGCCAATCAGGCGGACATCCCCTCCATTCGTAACGATATCGAAGGCAAGAATGATATCGACGGCCTGACAAAAATCCTCGGCAACGCGCTGAAGCCGATCCCGGTTGATGAAACCCTGCTGGAATACCTGCAGCCGAAAAAACGCCTCGAGTACATCAAAGAGTGGCGTACCGCCGCCGGTAAATAAGCATCTGAGCGCGGCGTTGGCCGCCGCGCTTCCTTATCGACTGAGTTCGTTTTTCTGGGCTGCAATACCAGGGATACCCCATGAATACATTACGCAGAAAGTGGCAAAGCCTGCCGCGAGGCATCGTCGTGCTGATAACCGCCCTGGTTATCTACACGCCGCTGTCGTTTATCGTGATACAGAGCTTCCTGTCCGCGCCGTTCTTTTCGCCGTCAAAAGAGTGGAGCTTTGAATCATTTGATTTTATTTTCACCGACCCTGATTTTTATAAGGCCCTGAAAAGCGGCTTTATTCTTGCTTTCGGGCTGGTCTTTATCTCTATTCCGCTGGGCGGCGTGCTGGCGTTTCTGATGGTGCGTACCGACCTGCCCGGCCGCCGGTTGATTGAGCCGCTGATCCTGGTGCCGATTTTCGTTTCACCGATGGTGCTGGGCTTCGGCTACGTGGTGGCCGCCGGTCCGGTGGGCTTTCTCTCCCAGTGGGCAGAGGCGCTGATTGGCTTTGTGCCGTGGAACATCTACGACATGTCGAGCATTGTGGTCATCGCCGGCCTGACGCACGTCCCGCACGCCTATCTGTATATCTCGTCTGCACTGCGCAGCGTGGGTTCCGATGTGGAAGAAGCCGCGCGCACCGCGGGCGCGTCGCCCTGGCAGGTGATGACCTCCGTCAGCCTGCCGATGGTGCGCCCGTCGATTCTGTACGCCACCGTGCTGCTGTTCTTCCTGGGGCTGGAGGTGTTCGGCCTGATGCTGGTCCTCGGCGACCCGGAAGGCAACATGGTGCTGGCGACCTATCTCTATAAGCTGACGAACAAGATGGGCACCCCATCCTATAACCTGATGGCGGCGGTTGCCGTGGTGCTGATCTGCATCACCATCCCGCTGGTGATGCTCCAGCGTCGACTGATGCGTACCGCCAACCGCTTCGTCACCATGAAGGGCAAGGCCTCGCAGGCCCGCGCGCTACCGCTGGGTAAATGGCGCTGGGTAGCTGGCGCGGTGATTGCCTTCTGGCTCACCGTTACCATCGGCGTTCCGCTGCTCGGCGTGGTGCTGCGCGCGTTTATCTCGAACTGGGGCGTGGGCGTTTCGCTGTGGGACGAGCTTTCTCTGAACACCTTCCGCACCATCTGGGCGCAGCCCAACCTGCTGCGCGCCATCGTCAACTCCATGGCGATTGGCGTCATTGGCGGCGCGCTGGCCGTGGTGTGCTACCTGTTTGTCGGCATTGCCATGCACCGTAAGCCGGACAACACCACGCGTTTCCTGGACTACAGCGTGCTGGTGCCGCGCGCCGTGCCTGGCCTGCTGGCGGGTCTGGCCTTCCTGTGGGTGTTCCTGTTCCTGCCGATGTGGCTGGATAACTCGCTGAAATCCGGCTGGCTTTCCGGGTTTGCCTGGACCGACTGGATGCGTGAGAACGTCATCGTCTGGCTGCGCTCGCTGCGCAGCACCATTTTCAGCGTCTGGCTGGCCTATACCGTGGTGTGGATGGCTTACGGGCTGAGGCTTATCTCTTCCACGCTGCTGCAGGTAGGGCCGGAGCTTGAAGAAGCCGCGCGCAGCACCGGGGCGACGCGCGGGCAGATCACCCGCCACGTCACCATTCCGCTCTCCCGCTACGGTCTGATCGGTTCGTGGCTGCTGATGTTCCTGATCTTTGAACGCGAATACTCAACGGGTGTGTACCTGCTTTCGCCCGGCACGGAGACCATCGGCTCGATGCTGGTTTCCCTCTGGGCCGCGGGTGCCATTGATATCGTGGCGGCGCTCTCTTTCATTAACATCCTGCTTGTCGTGGTAGGTCTGGGCATTGCCCTTCGTTTCGGAGTGAAAATACATGATTGAATTAGCGGTTGACGATCTGCACTTAACCTACGGCGACAATCCTGTTTTAAAAGGTGTCTCCATGAACCTGAAGCGCGGCGAGGTGGTCTCCCTGTTAGGCCCCTCCGGCAGCGGTAAAACCACCCTGCTCCGCGCCGTCGCGGGTCTGGAAAAACCGACCCAGGGCTCGATTGTGATTGGCAACAATAAAGTTTACGACGGCACGCCGCGCAGTGAGGTCCCGGCGGAAGAGCGTAACCTGGGGCTGGTATTTCAGTCCTATGCCCTGTGGCCGCACAAAACCGTGTTTGAGAACGTGGCCTATCCGCTCAAGCTGCGCAAAGTCCCGGCCAAAGAGATCCAGCAGCGCGTGCAGGACGTGCTGGACCAGCTTGGTCTGGGCCATCTTGGCAAACGTCACCCGCACCAGCTCTCCGGTGGGCAGCAGCAGCGCGTGGCGATTGGCCGCGCGCTGGTGTACAACCCGCCGGTGATTTTGCTGGACGAGCCGCTTTCCAACCTCGACGCCAAGCTGCGCGAAGAAGCCCGCGTGTTCCTGCGCGAGCTGATTATCAAGCTCGGGCTGTCCGCGTTGATGGTGACGCACGACCAGAACGAAGCGATGTCCATTTCCGACCGCATCCTGCTGCTGAACAACGGCAAGATCGAACAGCAAGGCACGCCGCAGGAGATGTACGGCTCGCCGAAGACGCTGTTTACCGCCGAGTTTATGGGCAGCAACAATCGCCTGCACGGCAAGGTCACCGAAGTGCGCGACGGCAGAGCGCGTATCGAAGGCAAAGGCTGGGTGCTGTGGGGCCAGGCCGGTGAAGGCGTGCAGAGTGGCGCTGACGCCACGGCGGTGATCCGCGTCGAGCGCGTGGCGGTGGTCGAGGGGCCAGGGGAAAATCAGCTTGAGCTGCCGCTGCTCACCAGCATGTACCTCGGCGACCGCTGGGAGTACCTGTTCCGCACGGTGGGGGATGATTTTGTCATTCGCGCGTATGGGCATGAGGTTCGGGATCCGCAGCACTGCCATCTTTCGTTGCCGGAGAAGCATGTGTGGGTGTTTCCGAAAGGGTGAATTTTAAAAGGCTGCGTAATGCAGCCTTTTTTGCTTTGACAGAGTGAGAGCATGCAATCTACCTCTCAAATGTTACTTTTCCGATGTCAACAACGTCTGCACTTGCCCAGCTTACTGAGATTGCGGAATGCCCTGGGCTGCCGCAGATGGTGGCAATGGCACGGCCGGTGACGCGCAGGAGTTCCGTGACGGCCATTACGTAATGGCGCCGCAGGCTACCCCAACTGTTGGACTCCAGGGAAGCGGCCCCGAGCATGTCGGCGACAATGCCAAGGAACGAGGCCCTGGTCAGCCAGCTACGGGCGGAGTTGAGGGAAAGCAGGTAGACCCGGGCAGGATTAACCGGGACTTTATCTCCGGGCAGCATCGGCATGAAATTCTCATTGGGCAGAATGACATCCAGCGACAGGTTAAGCTCAGGATCATCATCGGGTATCAGGACATTCAGGGCCCGTCCGGGGCGGAAGTCCTCCGGCGCGCTGCGTGAAAAATCGAGGTGAATGATTCCGAAAAGCGTACCGCAGAGAGTCTACTTTTCAAAGGTACATTTTAATTAAGTAGATTTTTATTTATAAAAAAAAGGAGAGTTCGCTGACATAAAGTACATTTCCTGTTACGTTACTTCTAAATCCTCTTTGGAGTAATAGAATGATCGCCAGTACAGTCTCCTCATTAACGATTCCATTTATTTCTGGTTTGTTAAAAAAAATTGGTGAAAAATCAGCAGAGAAAGCCATCTCGAAAGCTGATGAGATTATCCGGTCAATAAATATCTATAAGACGCTTAGTGACAGTAGTTCAAATAAAAAATACACTGAAAATCTTTTGAAAAAGGTATTCACATTCAGAACAATATTAAGCGGGGATAAAGATGTATATTTGGATCAAATATATTATCCGCTTAATGTATCCAGTTACAGAAGAAAAAACATAACCATAGATGATTATGAAAGCTTAGAACAAGAGCAGCGTGTTTGTCTTGTCGGTGTTGCCGGACAAGGTAAGACAATGACCATGAAAAAAATGTTCCTTGAAGACTTAAATAAGTCTCTGTTTTTTCCTATCTTTCTAAGCTTAAGGAATCTTGATTTCTCAAAGGAATTATCATTAGTTGAAGCACTAGAAACACATTTCATAATAAACGGCGTTGACTGTAGTAAAACTGACGTGTCAGCATTATTGAAAAATAATCCAGTGCGTTTATATCTTGATGGGTTTGATGAAATTCCTGTAAGCCACAGAAAACAAGCAATAAAATTCTTGGATGAGTGTGATATGCAATGGAACTGTAGCGTTATTTGCTCCACTAGACCTGATACGGAATTTTGTAAACTACCGGCATATACTACTTATAAATTAGAATACTTAAAGGAGCTGGATGTAAGAAATATCATACATCGGAACATAACGAATGTTAATTCCGTTAAGCAACTTAATAAAATGTTAGATGAGAAAAAATTCCTTCATGAATCTATCATAACGCCCATATTAGTTGATATATTTATAGTAACTTGCTTTGGATTAGGCAGAGACCCTGAGAATGTAACCTCCTATTATGATGCGCTTTTTTCATCTCTGGCATATAAACACGACTACCACAAAATTTTCTCTCGTGAAAGGCTTAGCACGCTAAATGATATACAGCTCGAGAATTGTTTTATTTATTTTTCTTTTATGTCACACTTAGATCAAAAAACAACGCTTGACAGAAACACCTGCTTATCTATTTTTAAGGAGTCTTTAGAGTTTATAAATAAAGAAACTGAAAACGAGTACGATGTAATGATGGACATTATTAACCTCACTAATCTTCTTGTAAGCGATGGTTATGATGCTTATACATTTATCCATAAATCGATACAGGATTATTATGCAGCGAGATTCCTTACAAAAAGGCCTGATGATGAACAAATAGAATTTTGGAGCGAAGCCAGTTGCTTTTATGAGCGTAACTTTTGTTATATGTGTAAGTGTTTAAATGAAATAGGATATTATAATGATTATGTATCAAACATCCTGAACACTTCTAAGAAATTAAGTAGAAATGGTGTTGTCGCGTATGTTAACTTTGAAGAGGTTAAATCAATTTTAGCCGATGTTAGTATCAATTTTGATGTAAATAATTTCCAAAGCATGACATTTAAACTTTTGAGAGGAGAAGATAAATATAATGAAATTGAAATAATTGAAAGTATTTACAATAGAGTTATTTTCAGTAATAGATTTATACCCCCTTATGATTTTCTTTACTCATTCTGTTTGGATAATAACGACATGATTAAAGAAAGGCTATCGATAAGTTCAAACAAAAAACATTTATCGAGAGCGACATCTTATTTTTTAGATATACATACCGAAGAATTTTTTAAGGTTTTTCCCGAGATTGTAACCGCTACTGAGAAATATGTATCTTATATAAATAACAGCCTTGACTTATTATTCAAAGAGTATGAAAACCATATGGCTCTAGGGCTCACACAGTCAAAAAGTGCAATGAGATTAATAAAAAACAGAGCTAGAAAGCGTTCAGGTTAGTAGGTTGACCCTGAGCGCTTAAAGCTCACTCGGGTTGACCAAACATTTAGTAAATCACCGTTCTTTATGCCTTCATGAGTCTCATCCTTTGAAAGCAGTGATCGCTGTGGTGAGACTGTAGCGCGGACATGTCTATTTGGTCAGAGACGAACATCTCAATTAAGCTACTACAATATTGGTGCGCACAACAAAGAATATGTTAAATAACCGAACAATTAGTGAACAGACGCACTTCAAAACATCAAGTTACCTCCCTCGCGTCAGCCCAAAGCAGGATTGTGTAACTGCACTGCTTGTTGCAGTGAGGCGTGTCGCTGAAGGCATCACGTAGCGATATTTGGCGAAGAAAAGCGCTTTTCACCGAGGGCCTGGGCTGACGGTCTAGCAGATCACCAACAGAGCCGGGGATATTTTGAACAGGAGAATGTAAACTGGAAGGATAAAGCAACGGGACACCCACGGGGGCGGGTTGTGAAAGTATTTCCTGTTGTCTTCGACCTTATTGCACGTAAAATGACCAGACACATTTTGGGATGGAGTCTTTAATGGATATTGCGCTGCTCAACAGGGGCTGGAACAGAACATGGTCAGATACCATGGTAAATCTGGAAGCCCGGAAACTCGTCGAAACTGCAAATCGGCTATCAGCATTCTATTTGCAAGATGGGATAACACGTATCAAGTTTGTCGAAGAGATAAGGCAGGTCGTAGAGAAAGAATTTGAAACTGCACGACGGGCCAAAACCGATGAAGAATGCATTTCATGCATCAAAAATCTGCGTGCCGAAACAGATAATCTGCAAGAACAAGAACGCTTGTTAAGAACCAGGGCCGCCCAACTTTATGCAAAGGTCGAGTTTGTCAGGGAAAACAATAAAATCGTCGGATACGTGATTTCGGCAATCCATGTAGTGGTATCTGGAGCAGCATTATTTGGTGGGATGGTTATGATGTCCACTATGACCCCTGTTGGAATTCTTGCAGGAGCAGTTTTATTTGTTGATGGTATTAACGGTATAACAAAAGAAGCAAGCCATCTTCGCTATGGTGAACAATCCAAATCGGAAGGAATTTTTGCTGATGGCGCAATGGAGACCGCACAATTTATGGGGTTTAGCCCAAAAAGTGGATTAGCTCTTTATAATACGGTGACTCTAGGGCGAGTGTCTATAGTATCTTCGGCTTAGCAAGGAAACCCGGAGCTTGGCGATTATTCCGTTGGCTGCCGCGTGATTACTACCGAAAAGTTGACACAATGAGCAAGCCTAAGCTAACGATGAAAATCGCTGGATATGGTGTCAAAGCGAAAGTCATTTTTGATCTTCTGGCTACTGATAACAGTACTAATTAAGATTTGTTCGCTCTACAGAATCGCCAAGATTTATAAGCAAGTACAGGCGGTTGTATAAAAATTGCAACCGCTGCGCCACAAGAAAGGCCAATAGCACCAGAGAAAACACTCTGCTCAGATGCGAACATCACAAGAAAAATGAATACAGCAAGGCAACCGGATACAACCCACACGGCAAGAATAAATCGCCTGGCCAGGTCCCTGATTGCATTCCCCAACGTTCCACCATAGCTTTCAACGTTGTTCTTTATCTTCTTCAAATCCGATGGTGTAAAGCCAGAACCCAACAAAGCCTCATCAGTAACATCCATATTGTCCTCTCCACATTTCTTAACTGGCACTGGCACTGGCACTGGCACTGGCACTGGCACTGGCACTGGCACTGGCACTGGCACTGGCACTGGCACTGGCACTGGCACTGGCACTGGCACTGGCACTGGCACTGGCAATGGCACACATAATCATAGAGATGAACTTTACAGTAATCCACATGATGTTTGTGCAATGTATCAGATTTCAGACAATAGAAGCCATAAAGCCCCGTTAGTGGTACAAGCAACAAGCGGAGCATAGCGACTGCATCAGGCCAACCTGGTTGGTTTCACTTTGCGAAAGTCACCAGTGACCAAATCAGATTGTCAGAGGGATCACACCTTATCAGGGTGCTCGTGTACCTTTCGGAGCGTGAGCGAAGCGCTGGCAGGGTCTGCATATCGTGTGCAGGTACGTTTACCACTACACACCTGTTTACGCAGCCACAAGGCCGCACATCGGGCTTAAATGCGTATGATCAATCTGTTCGGGAGTTATGCCAGGTATGCGGCTTTTTGTTCGTTGTTTTGCTGTCGCGGTAAGAACCTGGAACCACCGCCAGCGTGATGATATGCTCCCTTGTACCACAGACCAATCACGCGACAGGTGCGGGTGTAGAACAATGGGTAGTTTAAGTTGTACCTGCTAAAGCGGGGCAACGTAACTAACTGCTAAATCATAACTTATTGATTTATCAGGAGATTGGAGCGGGCGAAGGGAGTAGAACAAACCAAACAAGTACCTGAAAAATACAGAATTTTCAAGTTATATCTTAACTTATACCCCCAAAGATACCCCCAAAGCACAGAGACTTTGAATTCAAGTAATTACCTTTGTCGATAAATCAGCAGGAAGCGAGATGATAGCAAATGGCAAGCATACTGCGAAAGCAGCGACACCATTAGCATCAGACTAATTATGATTTAATAAACCCAGATCGCAGCGGGCCCTCATGATATCAATAATCGTGAGATATGACGTTTGTTCTTGCCAGCTAAACCCTCTGCGATCGGTACGAACCAGCCCGTACTTTTCCACCAGAAAATTAACAGCATCGGCCAAAGATATACCGGCATCGATATGTTCCTGAATTACCGTCTCATCACTAAATGGTGTGTCGTTGAGTGTCAGGCCATAATGCTGTTCCAGCAGGCGTGCAAGCAGCATTTGCCAGATAGTCACAGGCGACTGGCATGGCTTCGCCGCCCGCATATTTGTTGCAGGTAGAAATTTCATTTTTTCTCTCGTGAAAGTAATTAACGTTGAGTGGGATAAATGGCGATGTATACGTAGCCACAACTACCAAGTGTATCGGCTTCGCACGTAAGCCCGTTGTAATATAGGGTGACACAGTGCTGATGCTGGGGGGAGAGTTCTCCGCTGGTGAGCATCAGCTCCAGCTGCTTGAGTATCAACGGAAAGGCCTGGTCGAGGCGCAACGCATGCTCGTCGCTGAAAGTACCGTTGAATCCGGCGCGGTCAGCGAGAAAATGCACCCGGCTGCCTTCCTGTACCAGACGAGCTCCAAAACAGGGGGTGATCGTACTCTTTAGCCCCCACTGCTGGCAGGCTGGATTCTCCGGCTTGTCACCAGATTCTGAGTGATTGTTCATTATTGTTCCTGATTAAAGGGAAAGATTAATTGAGAGTGACACTTCGAAGAATGACATAGGGACCATTGCGGTCCTGACGGCGTTCAGCAAATACGGCCAGAACGCCGCGTATATCTTCCACCTCGCGGCCAGCATAATGGCAGATACTACCTGACCATTTATATTTTCCTGTACTGAAGCGAAACAGCCGGGAGCCAGGATGTTGCCGGTACAGGGTCATTGCCTGGCGTTTACTGATGATTTTCATATCCAGCCTCGCTCCGCGAACGACACAATGCCCTCTGAGCCGATGACCAGATGATCGAGCGTGTTCACATCAACCAGTGCCAGGGCATCTTTAAGCCTGCCCGTAATATTGCGATCGCATTGGCTGGGCTCGGGATCACCGGATGGATGGTTATGCGCCAGCACGGCAGCTGCAGCATTTAAGCGAAGCGCTGACTTAACTACTTCGCGGGGATGGACCTGGACATGGTTAACTGAACCGGCAAACAGCGTTTCGCTCTCCAGTAAACGATGCTGATTATCAAGATAGAGCACCATAAACACTTCCCGTTCTTGTCCTGCCAGCAGTAACCGAAGCCAGTCACGGGCAGCAGTACTTGAGGTAAAAGATATGCCGGGCTGGCGCAGATATTTATCCAGCAGGTTGATAGCCCGGCGAATGGTCCGTTGGGCATAGGGTGTCAATCCGGATGTCGCGGGGAGCAGGCAACCATGCTGAGCCATGACCGACACCGGAAAGAGTTCAGGCTGCGATAACGGTGGGGATATTGCGGTATTCATGTTCGGTATGCCTCAGTCAATGAGATGCATAATGGCGCTGCATTCCGGATGGTTCAGCGCGTAGTCACGTAAGCGATAATAATGCTCAGTCATCGCGTCACATTCGGTACGACAGGCATGGTGGCTGTATGCCATCAGGCACGCGACTATCCCTGCAGCTTCACTGGTAAGCTCTGCGCCATTGCCGTTCATGTTGTTGAACAATGACCACTTCTCATCGCTCTCTGACTCTGGAGCCATAAAAGCACCTCCATTACTGAGCGTCGAAAAGCGCCAGATACCGCCGTGATAATCGACACACAGCCGGTCCATCCAGGCGAAAATGCGAGGTTCAAGGGTTATCCACTGCGGGATGGAGCCAAAGTGCTGCGGCCAGAAGCCGATGCGTAACTCATCGGCAACAACAGCGACGGAAATGGTGAGTTCAGTTGTGGTGTCATTCATGGGTTTCTCCGGTAATAAAAAAGCCAGCGGTTCAGGCTGGCGGGTCAGGGGAAAAATGAAAGCGTGGCAATGTGGTTAATAAGGCAGGCGGCTGAGAGGGCCCTGCAGGATGCCGTAGTCCCGGATGTACGCATTAAGCCCGGTCCCGGCCTTCGGTTCAAAGTTCCAGGCTCGCCAAACCATCCGGCCATCCGCATCGCGCAGGACCAGCCGAAAATGGCTTCCCTGGTCATCCTCGATGAAGATGTTTTGGTATGCCGCGTTGACGTACTCCGCCTGCTGGCGGGTAAAAGGTCCGGCCGGAAGCAGGCTCTGGCCCTTTTGTTTCTGCGCGGTCATGATGCGAGCTCCAGCATGTTTTCAGCCATGACCCAAAGGGCACGATTGAGCTTCACATCCCCATCGATGCCTTTCACTGCGCGGGTATGGGCCCGTTTGCCTTTGGTCGTTCTACCGGACAGACCGCCTTTAATCAGGTTTTCCTGAATGCGCTGATACGTGGTCCACAGGTCATTGCTCTCATCCTGCAAGCGGCGTGGCGCAAGAATTTGTGACTCCGTGACCGGCTGATGCTCTTCCCCAAAACGGTAAGTCAGTGCCGCTTTCGCCATCGCCTGCTGAGCAGGTGGCGGTAGCAGGAGTGAATGCATGGCATCGCGCTTCTCCTCCACCCGGTCAAATATCTCCAGCACTTCATAAGCCCCTTCAATGACTTTCTCCACCACGTTGCCTTTATGCGGCACACGTACTTCTCCAAAACTCTCCCCGCATATCAGCCCATTCTGACAAACAGCACGAAACAGTCCCGGCAGCATCTGATAGGAACTGGACCCATCATGACTATTCAGCAGGATAATTTCCGGCACCTGCTTACCGGTGATTTGCCCTTCACGGCGCAGGCGCAGCATGTGTTTGGTGTGTTCACGTTTGCTGGGGTCCCGCACGCGGGTCTGACAGGCAAAGAAGGGCTGGAACCCTTCACGCTGCAGGTTTTCAAGCAGGGTGATGGTCGGAATATATGAATAACGTTCTGAGCGGGATTCATGCTTGTCTTCACTGAACACGCTCGGCACATAGTGCGCCAGCTCCTCGTGGGTGAGCGGGCGGTCACGGCGAACGAGGTTCACCGCACCAAAACGGCTGGCTAATTTCATGGTTGTTTCCTTATCTGAAGGCACAAAAGAAAACGCCCCACTCGAATGAGCAGGGCGTCGGGTGTGATGCTGATCTGATGGGGTTTAAGGATTATCGAGAATGAAGATGTTCCGCTTCCCGTTCGCCCAGATAACGTTGAGCCGGGTCTGGCCGTCAGCCTCTGTCACGGTGATGTGCTCTGCGGATGACAGTGCCGAATTATCGTCGTCAAAGACAATGCTGTTCAGCGCCGGGGTGGATGATTGCTTATCGATGTACCAGAAATCCGGCGTCTGATTCGCCGCAGTCGCCGGGGCATCCGAAGACATCAGAAAGGTGTAGCGACTCATATCCCGGACGAGGTGATAATTCACGGATTTCTCCCGCGAGCCCGCAGGATACTCCGCTATTAGATAGCTGTCCTTGTGTTCCGGGCCACACCGATGGCAGACCAGATATCCGGCCTCATCTGTAATTAGTCGGGACTCATTCCCGGCGGGTGCCGCAGACACATCGGCGCTCATTGCGAGGCAGGCCAGTATCAGCAACGAGACAATCTTTTGGGTCGTTTGTTTTATTTTCATCATGGTTTCAGCTGTAAGTGAATACACCCAGGTCAGTGAATATCCGGGCTTCAATAACATTGCAGGTAATACCCTTCTGCCAGAGCGTGTTGCCAAATCGCCAGGTCAGACTGTCAGCAAACTGCATCGTACGGGGCGTGAACGGGTCTTTATTGGGCCACCACCCCTCCATCTTCTGACCCTGAATGGTGGTCACGCCCTGCTTCAGCTGCGGGCATTTGCCCCGGTTTACATCGATATTTTTTATCTGAATCCGCTCCGTGCGGGCAGTCACAGTGACGTAGACACAGTCATTGCACTCCCAGCCACTTTTCTGGATATCGACTTTGATGGCGTCATTTTCTGCGCTTACCGCAGATGAGACGAGGCCTGCCAGTAATGTGATTACGGCGGCGGCAGCAGAGAACATGTTCATATTTGCTCCTTGTGATGCGACAGGTGCGCTGTCGCGCTTACTCAGTGAATGTCTGCCAGGGGATTTTATAAGCGGTTTTTTCGCCTGGATAATGAAGATATCCGATCGGGTCGATCGAGAATTTCGATCGTGTATGAACGAAAAAACTTATCGAAATGTGGGACGTACGGAGAAAGTCAACCGAAGAAGTAGGACCAGATCGTGCGGGCGGCGCGGGCCACGGTATGCGTCACGGCCTGAAGAGCCGAGCGGGCAACTTGCGGCAGCGGGGCCAAATCAATGATGCGGTCAATCACCTCCACGACCGCCTCGCCAAAGCCGGTGCGGGAGCTGCTGATAACGACTTGTGTGCGATAGCCGGTTTGAAGGTGCGGTACCAGCGGGCTGCGGGTCTGCTTTGGGAGACGGGTAATCATGGCCTCCACCAGGCGCGACAGCCGGTAACGCCCCCTGACGGAGATGACCAGTACATCACGCTCTGCAATTCCCAGCTGGCGGGCGACCGCCTGTTGTTTCTGAGCAATATGTTCAGCCTGCAGCGCTGAGGGTTGCGCGGAAGACCAGTTCCATTGCTCTGCCGGTTCGGTCTTGTCCGCCTGATTCAGTACCCATATCAATGGAGGCAGTGGCCCGTTGTACCCGGCAAAAACAGCCTGATAAAACTGCTCCTCTACCGAGAAGGCGCGGTCATCCGCCTTTAACACCCACAGCACCATATCAAGCTGTGGCATCAGTTCCTGATAAAGTTCGCGGTACTCATCATCACGTTGCAGGCTTTCTCCTACACCAGGCAGGTCAATCAGCGTCAAATAGTGAGAGCCAAAGCGAAGACGAACCCGTTGAGGCTGACGGGTGCAGGCTTCCACCGCATTGACTGCGCAGACTTCACTGCGGAACAGCGCGTTACACAGCGAGGACTTACCGACGCCGGTTTTACCCATAATGCCAATCACGGGTTCGTACGTGACGAGCTGATTGAGTTCTTTCAGCAAATGTTGTCGTAGTGAGCGTGGATAGCGCCGCAGGTGACGGCGGATAAGGGCGTAGCCCGAGAGATGTTTCATGCTGGCCTCTGGATAAAAAAGGCCATCCGGTGGAGATGGCCTGTTGAAGAGAAAGGTAAAGGAATTCATTAAGATGATATATAACTGACTAAATTTTAGATCTCAGCTCTGACGATCGGTTTAAGCGAACACTGAATGAAGGCTAGTGAATTAGTTATGTGGGTCTGCTTCGTGCCAGGAGTGGACATTTGTGACCAGTTAATCATGCCAGCAAGATCTTAACGAAGGCATCCCAGCGGTCTTCGATGTTGTCTTTGTTGATAGGGAGCTGCGTTTTGCGCATCGTTATCCCATCAATGGCCGCGAGATCTGCGTCTTTTTTTACCAAATCTGGCGCGAACCAGAGTTTAAGCGTGCGCGGATCGATGGCGCATAGTCCCGCGTCAAAGAGCTTGTGGATATCAGCGCGCAGCAGCAGACCGTTTTTAAAGCTCGCGCCACCTTTGCGAGCGTGGGCTTTAAGGTGTGCGGCTTCGCAGCGTACCGCAATGGCATTTGTGTAGACACAACGGCCACCGCAGTTAAGCATCACATCTTCACGGAATTTCCCCTGATCACGACGGCGACGGCCATAGAAGGGTACATCTTCTTTGTGTTCGCGTTCTTCAACCAGCGACCGTTCGGCCCGAGGTTCTTCAGCCTGGGGTTCAGGTTCGACCGCTTTCGGTTCTTCCCAGGTTCCCAGGAACATGGCAACGCGCTGGGGCATTTTGACACGATTCAAAATCCCAAGGTGCGCTTTTTCCCAGGTCAGGAATTCTTCCAGGCGACTTGCTGGGCAACCATGTTTAAGCGCTGGATGGGGGGATTCCTTTTTGGCTGGAGCGGGCGCGGGTGCAGATATAGTCGTGCAGCTACTGCCTGTGTTGTAGCTGCTACGGCCAACCACATGGCGTTTAACCGAATTTCCTTCGACCAGGATTTGCTTGTCCTCGTCGATCTGACGCTGGAAGAATGCCTCGATTTGAGTGTAGTTCAGCTTGAAGTGGCGCATAACTGCGCCACGGAAAGCCAAACGAACTTCTTCGTTACGATTTGGCGGGCAATCCCGCTCAACGCGCTGGGAAGCATAGATATCATTCCCCCAGGCTTGCGTACCGTAACGGCTAAATATGCCCGTCCAGTTTTTTCCCGATTGGCTGCTATAAACCTTATCATCGCAGACGAACACGAACGGAGACGAAATAATAAATCCGTGAACTTCCATAGCCATTTTAATCCACCTCAACCAGCTTTTTTTCCAGTCCACCCCTTCGAGATCGAGCTTGCCAACTTATTTCTGCCAACAATTGCAGCAGCATAAATGCTGTGACCTGTATTTGAAATCGGTTCGACCTGCATTTTCGATTAGCTTGACCCGCTCCCCGTTCGTTAACACATAGCAACGTTAGTAATGCATCCTACGCGGTAATAACAATTGTGAGCTTCCGCTACTCGCTCATAGCTGCCTGTCCACCTGCAAGAAAAACATTCGAAAAGACCAATTCTGGGGTTAGCCATACTGCGCTCTTGAGAGGCGCACCGGCAAAGATCCGACTCTGGTAATTTTCGGATCTCAGGGAAACAAAAGAGAAATTGATGTAGATAAGACACTAATTAATCAAAATTATTGCGAATGAAGCATTATTGAACATAAAGTAAATATAAATGATCTTATGCGCTCTTAAATCAAAAATCATGCTTTTTTGCTGTACCCCTGAACCCCGGGCCCGGAGTTCAGCCGGGAAGGGAAGTATCACGGTTCTGTTTTCTGTGACAGATTTTTTCGTTTTTTCTTCAGGTACATCACTTCGTCACATTTACCAATCATCTCCGCCAGCGTCGCATACTGGTCTGCGTTATTAATCAGCTCACCAAAAGAATAATTGATATAGTAGGGTTTGCCTGACGTTTCATTATGGTACTCCAGACTCGCACTCAGCGCGTTCAGAAAAGACTGGGTGTTTCCGTTTCGCCGAATAAGTGCGACAAACTCATCGCCGCCGATACGGCCTGCAATTTCTCCCGGTTCAAGATGCTGATATAAAGAGGCTGCAAATATCTTAAGAACCTCGTCACCCTCAGCGTGTCCCCAGAGATCGTTAATCGGCTTGAACTTATCCAGATCAAAATAGATAAGACTGAACGTCGCATTATGCTGGTTCATCGAGCGGAATACTTTTTCTCCTGCACTGTAAAACCCACGCCGGTTGGGAATGCCCGTCAGGCTGTCCGTCATTGCCATGCTTATGGCCTGGAATTCATCCTCGACAATGCAGGCCAGATCCCGGAGTGACGCAATGTCATCCTCTGAAAAGGTACGGGGAGAAGTGTGGATCAGGCACAGCGTGCCGGCCACCGTGCCGTCAGGCAGGCTAACCGGCTGTCCTGCATAGAACCGGATATAGGGCTCACCGGTGACCAGGGGATTGTCGTGGAACCGCTTATCGGCTGCTGCATCAAGAATGATGAAAGGCCCCTCATGCAGAATGGCATGCCCGCAAAACGAAATGTTACGAGGGGTTTCGCGAATACCAAGCCCTTCACATGCCAGCAACCACTGACGATCGCGATCCAGAAGGCTAATCAGTGCCACTGGCACCTGAAAAATGCGTCTGGCCAGGCGGGTTAGTCGTTCAAAACGCTCATCGTCGCGGGTATCGAGAAGCCCCGTAACATAAAGCGATTTAAGCCTTTCTTCTTCATTTCCTGGAAGGTCGGGAGGCTGCATGTTACCTCTGAAAACAATCAGTTTATGAAAGATGTCCGATGATATTTATCTGCCTGACAGATTATAGATTACAGACTTTTATCAGACGTTATGCATTGCAGTTTATTGCTTTTCAGACGGTGAAACCACAACCTTTCATCTGAGCAGTTCATTAACGGCCATCCTCTCCGGACCAGTACCTCCAGAACAGGCGCAGCAGAATGCCGGGCCACTTTATCCTCAATACGCTCAGCTAACCGAATCACTTAATATTACAGAGAAGCTGATCCTACTTTGACAGAAATTGGTTCCGGAAAAATTCAGCAGAGAGGCGAACCGTGGAAACTGGTATGACCTCGGGGGCTCCTTGGCCGAGAACCAGGAATACTGCCGACTGATGAATATTCGCAGCGAGGCCGATCTACAGCGCATCATGATGGCTGGCGTACCCTGGCAGTCGCTTCACGTGCAGCAGCTGGCTGACGCTATCTGCGCCAGTCTCGATGTCGTCCTGCCCTAGGATCGCGCAGCGGTGGATGCGACCACGGAGATAAATATGGCTCAGCTCCTCGCCGGGACGCCGATCGGTCCGAGCGACACGGCGATTGCCGGACATGCCATTGCGGTCGGCGCGGTACTGGTGACGAATAATACGCGAGAGTTTGGGAGGGTACCGGGCCTGAAGCTGGAAGATTGGTTAAATAGACAGGCTATACTTAAAGGTAATAAATGTCCGCTTTGTTCCAGGAGCGGACATCCAGATCATTTCAGAGTGTTAAGTGCACGGGAAGTCTTCAAGTATGTTAATTATCAAATCGAGTGGGAAGATGGTTTCATTGGTCTGTCTGAGCTCTTCTAAGCTCCACCAATAGTGATTACTAATGACTTCTTTTTCGTTGTTACTCCAACCTGAGCGGTCAATTTCTAATTTATCCGTAGTAATAATAAAGAAACGTTCTTCAGCAAGAACGTTCTCACCACTTGGTAGCACCATAGGGAAGGTTCTGGAGGCTATTTGTGGTCCCGTAGTTTTTCTTATCAGGCCTGTTTCTTCAAATAATTCACGTAACGCCGCCTGCTCAAAAGACTCGTTGTGCTCAAGTCCTCCCCCTGGCGTTGCCCAGTATGTTTTTCCTTCCAGAGCATCATCTTTATGGCAGAATCTAAAGAGCAGAACCTGATTTTCAGGCGAAAGGACTATCAATCGAGAGGCTGGACGAGTACGCATGTAATCCCTCTTAAATAAAATTTAAACCCTCATTTCGGATTTTCCAATAAACATAGATTGCAGTCTACAAGTGCTCATTGAGAATACCTTTTCTTACCACGTCAACTGCGCTTATCGTCTGCTCTTCGCTCATAGCAGACGTTGAACTATCCAGTAACATGACTTGAATGATACCTGGTGGCTGTTTAAGTTTGCAACTATGTACCGCATTTGCCTGAGAAACCATAGCCACTGGTTCATTTTCTGACGTCGTTCAACTGCCACACAAAGTATTGTTACGGCTTCTCCTCTTTTAAAATCCCGTAGACATGCTCCTCAAGGTTTGAAGGCAGGTCATCATTAAATTCGTCGAACAGGTAAAGCAACTCGGGAGAGCCCTCTTTATCATAGAGATCATTTCCGGGTACAGCTGAAGTTTCAGTGATAGGGAATGCTGTTTTGGATTTCTTCTTCAGGTCTTCTTTTTTGGCTTTTCTGCGTTTCTTCTCGGCTGCGTTGATGTAGGTAAAATTGTCAGAACATGTCAGGGTTCGTGCACCTGGAATAACATTATAGATTTGGGCCTGAAGGCGAAAGAAAGCCAGATAATCTTTGCGGTTGTTTTCGAATTTCCTTTCTTCTGATAAGACCAACGAGATTGGGTCTGAAAATTGACCAACATCGGTTACTCGGTCTGGCCTGCGAATAAATAGCCCACTGTTTTCTGGAACAGGTGGCCGGGAAGCATCCTTAAAGCAATAATATCCAACCTGCTCACCAGATTTGTTTTCTTTCTTACCCGATTGCACCCATTTCCTGTAAATGTCTAATGAGACAAAGCTGTCTATCCGACTGTCTGGATGCTTTTTGAAAAAGAAATTCACCAGATAGAAAGGCTCAAATCTAGCATTTATCAGTATCACTCGCGAATAACCACAGGCGGCTTTATAAAGCGGATCCGCATTTATCCTTTTCCTCATCAAGGTAAAGCGTCGTTCAAGTTCAGCGAGTTGTAGTCTGAAACGAGAGTCATCTTTTTTAATCCGTATGTTCCGCATCTTCTCCCCTTTATCAAGAGGTAAATAGAAACTCAGAGTCAACATTTCAACCTGACGATGCTTTCTTACAACGTTCCGATAGTTCTCGCAGAGATAAGATAATGCCTTTTCTTTATCAGATATCGCTTTTAAAAGCGCATCTCTCCACTTTTTCTCTAACTGTTCGCTGTGGATTGGCTGAGAATCACGAAACTTCATCTTCGGTCTTCTAAACTCTTGCCCATCGCTGGTCGCCTGGTTCAGATAAAGTTTGTCCAGCATATCGAACATCCTGAAGCTAGCTTTGGATTTTTCTTCCTTATCTGGCCTTTCATCCTCCTCCAGACGCTCGAACCCAACAAAGAAATATTGATGGCTGATTTCCCCCCACCTTTGGTTAGGACTCTCATAGGCCAGATCTTCCCGGCGTAAGTCAAACACTCTAAAGTCATCCTTCAGGCCTGCCATCCCTCGCTCCTCCCAACTCGCTGAAACATCGAAATTGTCACTCGTCCGATCACACAATTCTCACACTTAAACTATACGAATTTTGACGTTTATCATGTTTGTTTTTTAGTATGAAATGGCTCGATTTTAATACAATAAATCGTCGTCTTTTATGACGTATATTGTCGTTTTTTAATTATTTCCCTCACTTACAGATGCCATTAATACTGGGTTTTATGCCCAAAATGCTCTGCAAACTGCCTTCTCCGCCTCTTTCTGGCCTATTTATCACAGTAGTATAACGAAAAACGGCCTAAACTCGTCTCTCTTATGCTGCTGAGTCAGGTCCGGGGAAGAGTCTGTAGTTGGTAAGATAATTTAAAAATCATCTGGTCAAAATTGGCGAAGGTGCCGACAAGGTCAACGCAATGAGATGAGCAAGTGCTCCTGCCTTGAAGTGCATGACCATGGGGCCGAAATCAATTAATTAAGGAATAAAATGATATTTTATAGAGAAGCACTTTCGTAGCCCTCCACTCCCATGAGCGATGCCCTGGCACGGCAATCATCAGGGTACCGCGATACTTACCGCTCTCCTGCACCCATTTCAAAACTGACGCCAGTGTCCATTCCCATGACGATTACACTCACATGGAGAATCAGACATGAGCTACCACGACACGACCGATATCAATCTCAGTTACGTTCAGCACACAGCCCTGAGCCGAAAGCTACGACGACATCAGGACCAGTTATTTGAGCGTTATTCCAAGCTACTGATGCTACGGGTGGACTTCTCTTACCTTCAGGACAGCGATTCACATGGTCAGGGAGATATTCATTCGACAGTAGCGGATATCACGTTACTGATTCAACGCAGCGGGGATATCAACGGGCTGGTGGGTTACGCATGGGTACTGGAACAAACTGAACAGCATGGTTTTCACATCCACGCCGCGTTTTACCTCAACGGTCAGAAGCATCGCCAGGTCTGGACTGTCTTTGAAGCACTCAGGGACACTTGGAAGTATGTGACATGGGGAGAAGGACACACGCACCGTTGTGAGCCTAAAGAACATTATCGCGTGCGAGGAGAACGGGTGACCTCTTATGACGATGCCAGGGGCCGCAGAGGTATGCAGTACATCCTGAGCTACCTCAGCAAGCAGGCACAGAAAAGCCTGGGGGTTATCTGCCAGTTGAGTAAAATTCCTGCGCCACGGACAGCAGGCAGGCGGCGAAAAGCCAGTTAAAAATTACGCCGGTGCCACATCGTTTGAAGGAGTCTGCGCTCACCATACCTGGCTCCTTCTCCCATTCACTTAAGGAGAAAAACGATGACCACACCTGCCAGCCTTCTTACCGACAAATTTGTCGATATGGCGTTTATCACACAACTCACTGGCTTAACGGACAAATGGTTCTACAAACTGATTAAAGACGGGGCGTTCCCAAAGCCCATTAAGCTGGGCAGAAGTTCTCGCTGGCTTCAGAGCGAAGTGGAAGCCTGGCTACAGCAACGCATTGCACAGTCCCGTCAATAACCTGTCGAACGCAATCACATTCCCCATCTGATTTAACACCACCAGTCGTATGACCTCCACTGCTGCCCTCCTCGGGACGGCTTAGCTCTGCGCGTCATACGGCAAAGGACTAATACTATGACGATATACGCCAAATCCTTTATCGGCCTTGACGGCAATCAGCGTCTCACGGGCGCAACCACTGCACAGCTTCACCCTTATGACCGCTACACCTGCCACCTCTGCGGCAGCGCTCTGTTATTCCATCCTGAATGGGGTACTAACCGCCCGTGGTTTGAGCACACATGGGAAAACCTGACGGAGAACGGACGCCACCATTGTCCCTATGTACGCCCTGAGTCTAAGGAAGCCAGGCGGGTGCGCATGCTGCGTCGCTATGTGCCGGATGTCTTACCGCTGGTGCGCAAGGCCGAATGGCACTGTTCTGGCTGCGACAGCGATTACTACGGCGAACGGTACTGCATGACCTGCCGCACCGGTGATTACAGCCGGGCGCACTCCAGTGCAGCAGACCAGACTGCGGAGGTGACGGGATGCGCATACTGAAATGCTTTCTGGCAAACAACATATACAACAAGTATGTCACTGCTAAGGAAGCCGCTGAAGCCTCCAATACCAACGAGCACTGGACATGCGCCAGCTGTGGCTGCAGGCTAATATTACATAAAGGGGATGAGAAAGAAGGCCCTTGGTTTGAGCATATTCAGCACTCGATATCTCACCATAAACTAATGAAGTGCGCCTGGGTGGACCCAATGGAGAAGGAAGCTGCCCGTATTAAAAAATTGCGGCAGATCACTTATGCGATCGATACCTCGACCAGCCCGCCTACCCACTGGTTCTGCGTTCTTTGTAGTGAAGATTACGTCGGTAACAAGCATTGTAAAAAATGCCATTCTGGAATTTACAGCGTTGAGCGTACTGCTAACAAAGCGCTCTTGTTACCTGAGTAGGCGAGTAAGTTTAGCCTTCTCCTCTCTTACTTTGTTTGGAGGCCTATCCAGATAGTGGTGATTGATGATTAAAAGCTGAAGCTCACCTTTTTTATTGGTATTTTGTTCACTACTTTGAAAGGCCACGATATTTATATACCAACAACCTCAAGGTGAGCTTCTTACTTTCATCGTTGTTTCAGAGTGATCCTTCGTCTGGCATACAACGCATCCAGAGATAGTTGGAACTTATAATCCCCAGCCTTCAGCTTTCTCGATTTAAGCATCTTCATCGTAACGCCGCCGATCTGCCCTGCTTCCACCCTTCTCTGAATCTCACCAGCGCTCAGCATGAGCTGCTGCTTCAAAATCGACAGCAGACTTACCTGGAATGAACGAGAGATCCTGACACTAACGTGGATCCGCTGGTGGGCGGTGATGCTTAACGGCCAGCGCTCCTGAACGTGAAAATCAGGCCGACCCGATAGCTCGGCGTTGTTCCGCTTCAGCGTCGCGATATCACAGGCAAAATGTTGAACCGTGGCGGCATCGTTGCTCATCAGCCGATGATAAAGCTGGCGGTCAATTTTGCTGACGTGCAGACGAGAAAACAGGGAGATATTCCAGGTGTAATCGCAGTGTGTGCATTTATAGATACTCCATACATCCAGCAACTTCTTTTGAGAATTAACCCGAAAAGCACCTGACGGCGTGAAGTCCCGTTTAATTTTGCATGAAGGGCACCGCTTCGCGATGCACTGATACCCCACAGGCGTGACGGTCCATGTAACTTTCATAACGTACCTTTTTTAACCCATACAAAATCGGATCCGTACTGAACGGACCATGAATTTTTATGTATGAAAAATATTTAAGAGATACTTTTCAGTGGGTTAAAAAAAGATTTCCAACGTTACAATCCTGTAAATGGTCAACGAGTTAAGTCGAGCCTATCAAAATAGCGCTTATCGGGTAAATGAGCTCAATCAATGTTCATAGTGGTTCCGTTCCATCAGGAGCTGTTGATCTGACCCGTTAAAGACCATGCAGTAAGTTTGTATGTTTAGTAGACAATCAACTGACTGAAGGAGCATATGATGACACAGCACAAGTGGTTTAATCAGGCCTGCGGAATGGCGATGTATTCAACCGATGCACAAAGTGCCAGTGATAAATATTGTGCGTACTGCAGCGACAGCAACGGCAATCTTAAACACTGGTCATAGGCGATACAGGGTTGCCTTGATTGCTGGCAAAAAGTCGGGCACAAAAGCAGGCAAAATGTTACCTGACGACAATGCCAGCCTGGGAATTTCCAATCTGAATGATTATCAGCAGGTGGCCCTTAACCGGGCCAGCCTGCATTTCGATTAAACTTTCTCTACAGGGAACTGTATTTCAGTCATCCACTCTGCGGAGTCTTGTTTGTTCCAGATGCCGTCGATGTAGCTTTCCCTTGGTGAATTTGTTAACAAGTAACCATTGTCTTCAACCCATTGCATAAGGTAAATGTAAGCATTTCTTAATGAATCATATGGTCCCTTGTGTATTACAGTTACAGCTGTTATGGCAGGGATTATCTGGAAAATAATATTTCCTTCATTTTTACCAAAATCATTAACAGCTTCGCAGAACTCCACATCCATGCTTTTCTCTTTATACTCTTTATCATGATAAAGAGTGAAACAATAAGCCGGGGTAGTTAAGGTTAAACCTGGATTTGCCTTCATAACCTCTCGTCCTATAGGCGGAATTAATTTGATATAAGAGGAAAAATCAGGAACAATGAAACGCTTGGAGTAAACAATACATTCCGGGATCTCTTTCAAAACAGCTTGATATAACATAATTCTTTCCTTTTTTTTATGTTGCAGATAGTGGTTAATTCGGGAGAGCATATCGTTCATGTCTCGAATTTGTTTCTGTATTTCAAGGCGTCGCCGTTCAATTATATGGTAGGAATTTTCATCCTGAGTAAGAGTAACTATTTCAGTTATTGTAAATCCAAGCTGACGTAAACTCGCAATCTGATGGAATTTCATTAATTGATCAGAAGTATAAAATCGATAACCATTCTCAGGATTAATATAGGCAGGGACAAGTAAACCGATTTCATTATAGTAATGAAGCGTTTTTATCGTCACACGGCAGATCTTTGAAAACAGCCCTATTTGATACATGTAACTATCTCCCTGAATGAATAAGTGGACCTTACAGTCTTACCTTACAGGAGAGTCAACAGCAAACTGACGCGTCTTACGTTGAGCCATCATTACAGTACTGGTTAATCATGCTTATTAAACCTGAGAATCTCCTGACCGGGATGAGACTGCATTGTGGCTCATCAGAAGGAGTTATCTCTCCAGTTCTCATAAGCACCTATTAATTAGCATTTCTGGATAGTTCCGAATTTGTTATTATTCGAGCGCGCATTATTCGATTAGTATTTTTTAAATAAACGCTAAACAACCTCTTATTTGATATGGATATACCGTTTTTATCCGTTAACCTGTTCTGGCTAACAAACGAACAGTTCTACAGGAGGACGCTGTCAATTCGGTAGGAAAACGGTTAGCCACTTGTGGCTTGTTTTTACCGCCTCGACCGTTACGTTAGCTCCACGGCAATTAACCTTACTCATAAGTGCCTTGGTTGTGGAATGATTCTTTTTTCATTGTTTAGCAGCCTGTGCAGGGGGCTCTTTTCAGGAGGCAGCATGCCACTCAATAAAATGAAGCGTCATGCCATACTCCACACGCTCTCTATACCTGAACGTAAACTACGCCCCGTAAAATGGCTTGCTCTTATCTCATCCCTGCTCGTTATATTACAACTGACAATTGAGAGCCTGGTCATAAGCGAATAACGGAATAGCAATTTCTGTACAAAGACCAAATCTGGAATGATTTTCTGATATCTGTCGGGTTCAGAGCACAAAACTTAACGTATTTTTTTTCAACAACACAAGCATTACGTAGAGTTGTGCCTCTGTTGAGTTTCACAGGTAAAGACCTGACTGACAGAATCTGAATAAGGAAATGAACCATGGATAACTATACGCTGCATCGTGGCAGACTTATCGACCATATCCAGCTCGTGGTAAACGACTTTGCCGCAAGCAAAACGTTTTACACTGCTGTTCTGGCGGAACTTAAGATCCCCATGGTTATTACCGATGACGATTATATCTGGGCTGACGAACTGGTCATTTCGTCAGTAATAAGTTCGGAGTCTGGCGGAGTGCCTACAGGACGGCACCATCTGGCCTTTCAGGCCGCAGACCGTGAATCGGTGAACGCGTTTTACCACGCAGCACTAAATCATGGCGGACGTGATAACGGCGCACCTGCCGAACGAACCTATCATCCCGGATACTATGCCGCTTTTGTTCTGGATCCGGACGGTAACAATATCGAAGCTGTTTACCATGGTGAGGGCGATCGCAGTGCCCGCTCTGTAAAAATCAGCTTCACTGCCTGAGAAAACAGGGTGCATATTTTCCCCCTGTAGCTCCCGGTAACCGCAATGGAGAGCTTTATCTATGACCGTTATTCCGGTACCAGCCATCGAATGCAGCATTACGGAGCTGTGCCGTATTCTTGCAGACAGCTTTGATGAATCATTGACACCGTTTGCGTTGCCCCCGGAAATGTTTGCGTCACGTTTCATTTCCGAAGGGTTGAGCCTTGAAGACTCCTTTGTCTGGCTGGTCAATGATAACCCGGCGGCAATTGCCATCGTAACCCGAAGAATGGACAAGGCACGTCTTGCGGCATTTGGTGTGTTGCCCGAGTACCGGAGCCAGGGACTGGCAAAACAGATGCTTGCTCCTCTGTTTACCTCCTTAAAAGAGAAAAAGTTATCCAGCGTGAGGCTGGAAGTGATGCGCGGAAATACCCGGGCCATCGCTCTCTATCACGCGCTCGGTTTTCAGGTACGCCGACATCTGTGTAAATACCGGGGAGATCCACAGTCTCGTCTGGAAATACCTTCAGGGGATATGGAATCCAGGACTGTTGACGACTTCCTGCGTACCGTCTGGTCTGCGCCAGATGATGATCTTCCCTGGCTGGCCAGTCCCCTGCCGCTCCTGACTATTCCCTGCGACATCCTCAGGGATAACGAACATGCATGGTGTGCTGTCGCGGAGTTCATGGGCCAACCTCAGATCCGCTGTCTGTTTGTTGAACCGGCGTATCGTTACCAGGGACGGGCTAAAACAATGCTGAAGAAAATCAATGCCAGATGGCCTGGCATAGGTACATCAGCCGCTATCCCAGAAACGCTGGCACCATTATTTACTACGGCGGGTTATCAGGCTGAACCGTTATGCCAGTTTGAGATGGAGCTGACATTTTAGCTGCGTTCCGAATGACAGGAGAACAATGATGAGTTGCAAGTTTGAATGGCTCAATGAGCCCGCCGTATGGTGCTACGAAAATAACGCCCTGTCGGTAATCACAGATGAGCATACTGATTTCTGGTGCCGTACCTGGTACGGATTTGAGCGTTTTACCGGCCACGTCTACACTACTGATTTAACAGGTGATTTTACTTTTCAGGTCAGGATCCGTGCAGACTTCACCACACTCTATGACCAGGCCGGAATTATGATTATCTCTGACGAACAGCACTGGCTCAAAGCTGGCATCGAATTCAACGATGGAGCACCTGCAATCGGGAGTGTACTCACGCAGGGATATTCCGACTGGGCTACAGGACTCTTTCCTGGGGATCCGAAGGAATTCTGGCTGCGTCTGACCCGTAAAAAAGATGCGTTACGACTGCAGTACTCCTCAGATGGACAGCACTGGCCATTACTTCGCTTATGCCATTTCCCTACGGGCCCTGTCAAAACGGGCATCATGTGTTGTACACCTCAGCGCAAGGGATTGGAGGTAGCATTTCTTGATCTCAGACTGACTCCTGCGATGGATAAGGAACTGCACGATCTAAGTTGATAATAACCATTCAATAATAAAAACGGAGAACCCGTTTATGAAGCCATTTTTGGGGAGCCTTAGCAGGTATGGCAGCATACTATTATTTCCACTGGCGATGATCATCTACGATTTTTCAGCCTACCTGACAACGGACCTTATTCAGCCGGGCGTCATTAACATTATAAATGAGTTACAGGCGGATGTTACGCTGGCTCCAGTATCAGTCAGTTTGTATATGGCAGGCGGACTGGCGCTCCAGTGGCTCCTGGGACCTCTCTCCGACCGGATTGGTCGCCGCCCCGTCCTGCTCACTGGTGCAATCATCTTTGCCCTGGCATGCCTGAGCATGCTGTTTGTCACCTCGATCGAACAGTATTTTATTGCCCGTTTTATACAGGGAACCAGTATCTGCTTCATCTCCACCGTGGGTTATGTATCAATACAGGAGGCCTTTGATGAAAAGGATTCCATCAGGATCATGGCTGCGCTGACCTCTGTTGTTCTGCTCGCCCCGGTTATCGGGCCGGTGGCCGGGCGCTGCGGGAGATGGCAAAACGCGAGGAGGTGGTGCTGGCCACCAAGTTTCTGCCACGAACCGCTGCCCAGATAGCCGAGGGGATCAGCGGAAAAGAGGCGATAGCCCGCTCGCTTGACCAGAGTCTGCGAAACCTCGGGATGGACTACATCGACCTCTACATCTACCACATCTGGGATCACAACACCCCGGTTATCGACGTGCTGGAGGCGCTGCACGCCGCCGTGACCGCCGGCAAGGTGCGCGCGATTGGCATTTCCAATTGCTATGCCTGGCAGTTGGCGAAGGCGAACGCCCTTGCTGAACGCGAAGGGCTGACGCCCTTTGTCTCCATGCAAAGCCATTACAACCTGATTATGCGTGAAGACGAACGAGAACTCTTCGGGCTGTGCGCAGA
The DNA here is from genome assembly GCF_055817355.1 of Enterobacter sp. PL_is379. NCBI lineage: Bacteria > Pseudomonadati > Pseudomonadota > Gammaproteobacteria > Enterobacterales > Enterobacteriaceae > Enterobacter > Enterobacter sp. PL_is379. The sequence continues at coordinate 201,713 of NZ_JBVPGT010000031.1, read as the reverse complement.
AGATAATATCGCCATGACCCCCTATAGCGCGCTGGCCAGCGGCCGTCTCTCGCGTTTAGAAGGCTACACGCGGCGAGCGGTGGAAGATGATTATGCCCGGGGGAAATACGACGGCACGGCAGAGCAGGATCGGATCATTATTGCGCGCGTCGCCGAACTTGCCGAACGGCATCAGGTCTCCATGACCGAAATCTCGCTGGCCTGGCTGCTGACTAAAGTCACCGCCCCGGTGGTCGGCGCCACGCAAAAGCACCATGTTGACGGTGCGGTCAGCGCCGTGAACCTGCGGCTCAGTTCTGAGGAGATCCGCTATCTGGAAGAGGCCTACCAGCCGCACGTTCTCACAGGCGTGATGGCGCAAAACACGCCGCAAGCCAAAGACCATCATCAGGTGTGGACGCGGTAACCCTCTGTCCTGTTCAGCAGGGAGAATAAAACATGAAAAACGTGATTGCCGCGGCAGCCTTGTCGCTTGTGCTGTCTGATTTTACTTATGCCAACGAACAAAGAGATGAAGCTATGATGAAAATTACCCCCTCCACCCTTGTGGACGCTGATATTCACGCGGTCTCACCGGCGCTGGCACGCTTTGGTCGAGAAGCAATTACTGAAGATCTGTGGACACGCGAAGCCCTCTCGCCCAGGGACCGTAGCATCGTGACCGTAGCCATGCTGATTGCCCGCAACCAGCCAGGCGAGCTGAAGCACTATATTGCCGTTGCGCTCGATAGCGGCGTGACGCCAGCGGAAGTATCAGAGATCATTACCCATCTGGCGTTCTACTCAGGTTGGCCCAATGCAATGTCAGCCGTCAGCGTGACCAAAGCGATCTTTGCAGCCCGCGGCATCACGGCAGAGGCCCTGCCCGCCGCCTCGCCAACGCTGCTGCCACTCAATGAACAGGTAGAGAAACAGCGTGCAGAGACCGTGGAAAAAAATGTCGGCCCCATTTCGCCTGGCCTGGTTAAATTTACCGCCGACCCGCTGTTTCTCGACCTCTGGCAACGGCCCGCGCTTACGCCCCGCGACAGAAGTCTGGTGACGGTCAGCGCGTTAATCGCCGCCGGACAGAGCGCGCAGATTGGCTACCACCTGAACAGAGCCATGGATAATGGGCTTTCGGCTGAAGAGGCCGGAGAAGTAGTCGCCCAGGCGGCGTTCTACGCGGGATGGCCAAATGCGTTTACCGCCGCCCCGGTGGTCGGCGAGGTATTGCGATCGCGCGAAAGCAAAGCTGAATAAAAAAGAATAAAGGACAGGTAAGCTGTCCTTTATTTATCGTTAATTGTTAATTTAAAGGTACCACGAGGGCTTCCGATTAGGTCTCGCGGAAAGAACATAAACGGTCTATCGAAGTATGGAGACTTCGATCGTGAGTCTGTTCACATCGCTCATTGAGAAAATTGCCGTTCCGTATGCCGTCATGAGTCTCATGAAAGCAGCGATCGCTGTGGCGAGACGGTAGCGCGGACATGTCTATTTGGTCAGAGATGGGCATCTCAATTTAGTTACTACACCGCTACTTCGCTTGATGTATTTTATATTAAATATCAATGAATTGAATTATTCATTTAATATAAATTGATGTTATAGCAATCGCTATACAGGCTCCTTAGTCATGACTGACCTCCCCACACCGCATATCGCAAGAATTTGCTCTCTCAGCCAGCGGTGACCGGGGTCGCGTTCCATTCTTGGGTGCCACATCTGCGATACCGTAATACGACGGCTTTTGAACGGCAGCTCGAAAACATGTACCTGGTCCGTTACCTGCTGATTGAGTAAATAGAGTGCGGGTATCATGGCGATAAGATCCGATTCCAGCGCCACGGACAGGGCTGTCGGAAATCCCGGTACGACGCTCGCAATTTTACGTTTTGTCCCCAGTTCGGCCAGCGCATCGTCGACGGATCCGTGCAACGCGCCATCGGGTGACGCTACCACATGGCCCCAGGCGACATAATCACCCACGCCTATTTCTGCCTGCTTAGCCAGCGAGTGCCCTTTACGCACGACGCCAACAAACCGATCCTCAAACAGTCGTTGCAGCCGTATTTCTGGCCCCATATTACTCTGAACGCCAATCTCCAGATCAACCAGCCCTTCCCGAAGATAGCGCGACGTTTTTTCCGGCTTAGGCGCGAAGCGTATACAGACATCCGGCGCGGCGTCGGCAACCGCTGCTATGAGCGCAGGCCCAAACGCCACCACAAAGCCATCGTTTGCCCTGATGGTAAAAAGACGCGCCAGACTTCGCGCGCAGAACGTTTCCGTTGAGGGCTGCAATACTGCCCTGGCCTCGTGCACTGCACGCCTGGCGCGATCCCGGGTCGCTTCGGCCCACGGGGTCAGTACCATGTTACGCCCGGCGCGCACCAGGATCGGGTCTCCTGTGACATCGCGTAACCTGCTTAATGTCCGGCTCATGGCCGAGGTGCTGAGGTTCAGACGACGTGCCGCACCTGCGACACTCGCTTCACTCAGCAATATGTCGAGTGCTACCAGCAAATTAAAATCGGGATCAGACATTATCCTTCCTCCCAGTACATTAAGATAAGGCGTTTGATGCAATAATAAAGTGAAAGTAGTGCGCCTTCCGCCCAGTAAAAGCCATCTTTATAGTTTTGTCATCCATACACTCTTCTCAGAGGACAAATGATGACGCTCTTTTCCAGCCAACCCGGCGACGAAGGACTGCCTGGCCCGGCGCGTGCACGGGTGATGGCCGCAATAATGACCACCACCTTAATGGGCGTGTTTGATGGCACCATGATCAACATTGCCCTGCCCTCAATGGCTCAGGAGATGCAGGTACCTGCCAGTATTGCCGTCTGGTTCGCCAACGGGTATCTGCTGGCGGCTGCGATGACGCTGGCGATATTCGCGGCGCTTGCGGCCCGTCTGGGTTATCGCCCCGTATTTCTGGCGGGCCTGACGACCTTTACCCTGACATCACTGGGTTGCGCGCTGGCGAATAAGCCCGAAGTGCTTATTGGTATGCGCGTGCTTCAGGGGATCGGCGGCGCGGCGACGCTGAGTATTGCCCCCGCAATACTCAGGTCCGTATTTCCCGGACGATTACTTGGCCGCATTCTGGGGTTCCATGCCCTGCTCATTGCCTCCAGCTCCGCTATCGGCCCGGTATTGGGCGGTACGATCCTTCACACCCTGAGCTGGCAATGGCTGTTTGCGATAAACGTTCTTCCCGGCACCCTCGCCTTACTGCTGGCGGTCAGAGCGCTGCCGCGGGATGCGATCCCTATGCAGGCGCCCTTCGACACCCTGGGCGCCATATTGTCGGCGCTGCTGTTGGGTTCGACGATCATGGCGGCGAACAGCCTACAGAACGCTACTTCTCAATTCGGCAGCCTTTGCTGGATGGCTCTCGCTGCGCTGAGCGGCATGGCTTTTATCTGGCAAATCCGCCGCACGGATCATCCCTTACTGCCGCCGACCATGTTTAAAAATGAACGTTTTACCCTCGCGGCCTTCACGTCGATGGTTGCTTTTGTCAGCCAGGGGATCACCTTTATTGCGCTACCCTTCCTGTTTCAGAGCGAATACGGCTACAGTCCGGTAGTGTCTGCCCTGCTGTTTACGCCGTGGCCGTTAGGGATCGTGCTGATTGCGCCGCATGCAGGCCGTTGGGCGGACACGATATCAGCCCCGGCGATATCCACCCTGGGGCTGGTGATTTTTGTCATCGGTTTGATCCTGCTGGCGACGTTACCCGCCGGCCCTTCAATGTGGGATATCTGCCTGCGAAGTCTGGTGTGCGGAATAGGGTTTGGCTGCTTTCAGAGTCCCAATAACCGGGAAATGCTCTCAAACGTTATTCGTGAGCACGCGAGTTATGCGTCCGGTGTTTTATCCATTATGCGCACTTTCGGGCAGTGCCTGGGAGCCGCCGCCGTAGCCGTTCTGCTGGCAGCAGATGAAAGGTCAATTCATGTTGCGCTGTGGAGCGCTGCCGCGGCCTCTGCGGTATCGGTCATCGTCAGCGCGAGCCGGTTGCGTAAAATTACTCATCCTGCGGAAACAGGATAAATGCGAAAATATCACTAAACGCGACTACTCCAGCGCCAGCAGCGCAAAACGCTGATCCCGCAACCAAAGTGGAGTCCTCCGTCGGTCTCCATTATTATCGCTACCAGGTAAGTTATCAGGCATGGCCCGGTTTAAAAAGATAGGCTGACAGTTCTGCTGCGGTTATATCAAACTCGAGTTGCTGTATTAAATCTGCCATTTTTTCCTGCAGTATCACGATCAATCTGATTCTGTACTTTCTGGAAAGTTGGACAGACCCCGCCCCAGTAGACGATCCTGCCCTATAGAGGCTACTGAGTTTCTGCGTGAGTTTCAGAAAAGCCCTCCATCACGGGGGGGCTACCGACTCGTTAAAAGCTATTCTGCTCAAAAAGCGATTTTAGATATACGATTTCATCATCACTGAATTCTATCTGAAACTTTGTCTCGAGCGCGTGCAACTCTTTTGAGAAAACCTTCAATACCGGATCCCTGGAAAACGCTTGATTCCCGGCTCGGGTTTGACGGACAGGAGCAGAAGCTGGTCCATCAGTCAACTTTTTATCGATAAGACAGGACAGATGCATGGCAATCCCGATATGAGCGTTAGCCGTCAGGTTAAGCCCCTGCGCTTCCGAAATTTTCAGCACGGCTTTACGCACTTCAGTAACAACCCGGGAAGCACTGGTGTTTTTCAGTAACCCGTTGAGGGGTTCAACCAGCAGAACATAGGTGGTTTCAATGTCGATAATCGCCTGAAGAGTGGTAATGTTTTCTTCCCACAATATTTCATCGAGACGCAGGGTACGCCACTGACTCGGGATTGGAATATTGGTAATAACCGAAACAATATCGAACACATACGATGTGGACTTCAGCCGCTGAGCAATATCTTGTTTGTCGGAAGAGATAATCGGAATAATTTCGAGAATATTGGGTTTGTATGTCAGGCGGTTTGACAAGCTGGTCAGGGTTTCCGGCAGATCCTCTTCTGAGGAAGAGACCATTACAATAGCCAGTTTCTTCGTCTGTCGGTTAAATTCACTCTTAGCGCGGTAGGATTGATCCAGAAGATAGTTCACCCCCAGGACTTCGTTATAAATTTCCTCAAGTGGCAGGCCTAGCATCGCTTTCTGAACGGCTTCAATAACATGCATGGTACTGACCAACTGCATGGTCTTAGTCCTGACCCCACACTCACGCAGGATCACTGCACCAAAATTCGACAGTGACCCCATATCCACCAACAGGAAAAGGTCAGACTTGACCTCCCATGTTTTGATATAGGCAATAATCTGTTCAAGGATAATTTGCGGCTGGACTTTCAGCGAAAGATTAAACCCTTTAACATATTCCACGTCCAGTAACTCATTGACTGTATCGGCCATAGAAGTTGCTGCACTTTCCCCGTGCATAATGAGCATAACCCTCACCTGCTTCGCGCGCAGCACTTCACTATCTTCATAATGGATGAAGAGCATGGTCAGAAATGCCGCTTCATCGATAGGCATGGAGATGTCCACCTTTTTCTCGATAATGCGCAGGCAATCCAGAGCCACGTTAAATTCACGGTTATGTTTTATCCTGATGTCATTCAGTCGAGGATGAGTGATCAATTGGTCAAACTTCAGCCGGTTCAGGGTTTTCTCAAGATGGATACTGAGGGCATATTGGAAATTGATGTCAAAGGTTTTCTCCAGTCGTTTCTGGCTGAGCTGTATGATCTCATCAGTGAGTTCAGAAATTGTACCGGTAACGTAATCCTGAATGGTTTTGATATCGTCCTTACTCTTGATCATACTGAGTTTGGTCGCATACAGGCTCTGTAGGTAGGAGCTTTCCGGCCCGGCACCAAAGAGTGTACTGAGCTCCATTTTCTGCAATGTTGTCCCTTTCTGCTGCTCATCCAGAAAGAACATATTTTCGTTTTCAATATCCCCACTGGGATGAAAAACGGTGAATTTGGTTTTGCCCCCTAACAGTTCGTTCCACAGCTTACGGTGTTCGGTTTCATTGAGCAGAAAGGCGCTGACGTGCTGAGGAAGATAGTCACTGGTGATGGTGATGATTTCGCGAATACCAGTGACGTAATCGACGTACGCTTTGGCACAGGCAGAACGCAAATCAGCGCGCAGCTGGCCGATATTGTTCGGGCAGTCATAGATGTAGAAGGCCCGCAGGGCATTACCGGAGATGCTGATGCTGCATTGTATCGATTTTGATTCGGTCTGCAGGAATGAATGGACCAGTTTAATCCGCTCCTGCAGTGTCCGTTCCCTCAATGCCGGCAAACGGATGGTTATGGGAAAACGGCGGGTAAACGTACGGAGAAGGTGTGATTCAGGGGTTTCCGTCGTCGCCGCAATGATTTTGACGTTGGCAGTACGAAGGGCATCAGCCTCTCCAAGACGCCGATAGACTCCCTTATCCATAAAGGTAAACAGCATTTCCTGCCCTTCATGTGGCAAACGATGGACCTCATCGAGGAACAGGAAGCTATTATTCGCCTTTTCAATCAGGCCGATTCGGTTCTCGTCAATCCCCGTATAGGCCCCCTTTCGCGTGCCGAACAACTGGGCGATAAGCAACTGTGGGTTATTCGAATAGTCCGCACAGTTAAAGATGATTAGCTCTGCTTCAGCAGGGATGATGTTGTTGTGCTGTGCATACGACACGATTAACTCGGCAAAGAGGGACTTACCTACACCGGTTTCGCCGAGGATCAACATATTCATGCCGTCTGGCGGATACAGAACGGCCGCGCGAGCCTGCTCGATGGCCAGCTTCAGGCTGGGGTTAAGCTTAAGGTGGGCACCCAGGATATCTTTGCGGGATTCGTTCAGCACAACCTGCTGTACCACAGGTTGAAACAGAACCGGTTTTCCACTTTTTTTCCGGGCTTTTCCCTGCAGTACCAGCTTGTTCAGTTCATGGCTGACATTTGAACGACCAATGTTCATGGCGTCGGCGATTTCTTTGGCGCTTACTCCATTTTCGCCGGCTAACTGTTTCAGTTTCGCATAAACATCATCTATTCGCATGAGCACTGATACCCGTTACAAATTAAATACATACCGATTATTTTATCACATAGCCAGAACGGCTGAAAAAAAAGAAGCATTGCAAGCAATGCTTCAAAATCCTTCCAACTTGACTTCGTTAAGATTACTTTTTAGCCACTAACTTTCCATCAACGATTGCTTAGTACAACTGTAGATACAGCGCTTTCACGGTTGCTTCGTCGCAGTCTCTCGGGTTGCCCGGGGTACAGACATCGGCAAAGGCGGCTTTTGCCAGTGCATCTGCATCTTCTTCCTTCATGCCCACATCACGCAGACGCTCCGGGATGCCAATGTCTTTATTCAGCTTCACCACCGCATCCACTGCGGCGTTACGCGCATCCGGCAGCGTCAGGTCATAAGCGTTTTTAACACCCAGAGCGAAGGCGATATCGCGATATTTCTCTCCGGTGTGTTCGGCGTTAAATGCCATGATATGCGGGAGTAATACCGCGTTAGCCACCCCGTGCGGGGTGCCGTAGAAAGCGCCCAGCGGGTGCGCCATACCATGCACCAGACCGAGACCCACGTTCGAGAAGCCCATCCCAGCAATGTACTGGCCCAGCGCCATACCTTCCACACCGGAGGCGATCCCTTTAACCGAATCACGCAGAGAACGGCCAATAATTTCAATGGCCTTGATATGGAACATATCTGTCAGTTCCCAGGCACCGCGGGTAATGTAACCTTCAATAGCGTGAGTCAGGGCATCGACACCCGTTGCCGCTTTCAGACCTGCTGGCATGCTGGACATCATCTCCGGGTCAATGACGGCGATTACCGGGATATCGTGCGGGTCAAAGCAGACAAATTTTCGACGTTTTTCTTCGTCGGTGATCACGTAGTTGATAGTCACTTCCGCTGCAGTGCCGGAGGTGGTCGGAATGGCAATGATCGGAATGGATGGGTTACGGGTGGGGGCACCACCTTCCAGCATGCGGACATCGGTATATTCCGGGTTAGCCATCATCATTCCAATCGCTTTGCAGGTATCCTGTGGCGAACCACCACCCACGGCAATCAGGTAATCCGCACCGGCCTGTTTGAAAGCCTCCACTCCTTTGTGCACCACGTTTACGGTCGGATTTGGTACGACTTCATCATAAATCGCATAGGCCAGACCGTTTTCTTCCAGTAGCGCGGTAATTTTGGTCTCCACATTGAATTTAATCAGATCTTTATCTGTCACAATCAGCGCTTTAGTAAAACCACGCTTTTTGATTTCGTCCACAATTGAACGGATGGCACCTTTACCAAAGTAAGAGGTTTCGTTGAGGATCATTCTGTTGATCATGTTTTTCACCTTATACCAGAAGACAGACTAAGCGTCGTGTTCGAATGAATTTTCGCCGAGTGAAAATCACTCAACTTGGACCTGATAATTGTGTTACGGATATATTCCGTTCTTTCTGGTGTCAGCAGAAAAACTGAATCATCCCCTGTCGCCACAACCGGCAGATAAAACCGTTTGAGTAAATTAATAAAAAAAGCCTTGTCACCAAAAACCTTGAGTTCCAGCGGCTTCAGTAAATACCCGGAATCATTGAAGGATGAATACAGGGATTTATTGTCAATAATCAGTGCATTTCCTTCGACCATGGATGGGTCGCATTTCGTCAGCACTTTCCAGTCTCGCGCCGTGGTCAGAACGGTTTTCCAGCCATAACGCTTAAAGCCATCGATGGCAAAATTAAGGCGAAACAATTCCGACTGCTCGATAATGCTTCTGGTGCATTTTTTAAAGAGGGCATACAGCACTTTTTCCAGATTGGCTGCTATCCCTTCCGCCCGGGCTCTTTTTATTAATCCGGTTAATTCTGGTGCGATACTTTTAGGAAAACGTTTATCTTTCCAGGCTTTGTTCAGCCAGTTCGAAATAAAAACGTGTTCACTCACCTGATTTGTTGCTTTACCTTCCTGTCTGGCTAGGCCCAATGCCACCAAGGCACACCAGGCGAAGTGACCTAACTGGTCGGTGGTTTGTGATTCAAAGGTATCCAGCATTTTAGTGCCCCCTCAGTACTCAAAAGGGAGGGATTCCGGCGACCGGTCAGAACCGGAACCCCTTATGGTTTACTTATTCCAGATTGGCATGACGAGCAAACATGTCTTCATACTCGATTCCTTTGCGACGCATGATGGTGAGCACGATGCTGTCGCAGGTCAGGAACAGTAACTGTTCAAACGACGACCCCAGAGGCTGGATAGTTGGGATCCCCTTCCCTTCACCACTTTTGCGCGTCGAGCCCGGCAGTTTGATGACGGCGCTGGCCAGCTTGCCAATGCTTGAGTCGTCATAGATGGAGATCAGAGCAATCTTCGCTTTCTGGGCAACCGCTTTCTGCGCCATGGAGACCAGACTACCGGTTTCACCCGAGCCGGAGCCAATGATCAGCAGGTCACCTTCTTTCGCCGGCGGCGTGATGGTTTCGCCAACAAGATAGGTCTCATAACCGAGGTGCATCAGACGGTTCGCGAAAGCGCGGATCATAAACCCTGAGCGACCGGCACCTGCCAGAAACAGTTTGTTTGCTCCTTCAATTTCAGCAATCAGCTTGTCGACGTCAGCCTGATTAACATGTTCAGCCAGACCAGTCAGCTCCTGCAGAATTTCACGTAATTCTTTCGCCTGCATAATCAAGCTCCCTTACGCATTGCCGCTTTGATAGCAGCAGCTTCTTTTGCAGGATCAGGGTTGTGAGTGATGCCTGAGCCTACAATGATGATGTCGGGATTCAGAGCTACATATTTTGCGACCGACTTAGAGTTGATACCGCCGGCAACAGAAATTCCAGCTTCACGAGTGTGCTCAACCATTACACGCAGATCTTCGATGGGCTCGCGTCCTGCGGCCTGTTGGTCAGCACCGGTGTGAACAGACAGAATATGGGCTTTGACTTCTTCCAGCTGGCGGATACGTTCTGGCATGTTTGGTACGCAAATCATGTCAACAACGACTTTTTTGCCCATTTTGTTTGCAATATCTACACAACCTTTCACGGTCAGGATATCGGTGACGCCCAGAACGGTGGCGTAGTCCGCACCCGCCTTGAATGCCATTTCAGATTCGTAGTAACCGGCATCCATGATTTTCAGGTCGGCCAGCACCTCCAGTTGCGGGAAACAGCGTTTAATTTCGGTAACCGCCTTCAAACCTTCGTGGATAATAAACGGGGTACCAACTTCTACGATGTCAACGGACTCTTTTACTTTGTCCAGGAATAACAGCGCTTCGGATAACGGCATTTCGTCCAGTGCTAATTGAAGTTTCATTTGTGCCTCTCTTATTTCTGCAGTTCTTTAAAAGTCAGGAAATTTTTAACAATCTGTTTTGCCAGCGGCGCTGTGGCAGGGATGTTTGAATATTTCTCGATTGCAGCTTCAATGCCGTTCTCCGCAATAGCTCGCTGCAATTCAACCGCCTGTTCATCTTCTTCGTTGACGAAGGCATAAGCGGCAGCGATCACTTTCGGGTACAGCTGTTCTTCACCGAACAAATTCCAGTATGCTTTCGCTGGGGCTACCAGACGGTCGGTGTCGTTCACCTTACGAATCGGAGAGCGGCAAACGCGACGGGTATCATCTTTCACGGTACCGGAAGTCCAGATGGCAATGGTCTTTTTGATGTAGTGCTTCATCTCATCTTCACCAAAGCCATATTCTTTGATCATGACCTGTGCCGATTCCCACATCAGATCTTCCACCTGCTTAACGATTTCGGCATCGGCGAAACCGTCCTGTACATACGGGTAGCCTTTCAGGTAGCTGAGGTAACCGGCTGCAGCATGTCCGCAGTTCACGACATACAGTTTGCGTTCAATGAACGGCTTCAGGGTTTCCACATAGTCTGCACCCTGGATAGGCTGGCTTTTCGGATCAACCAGCGCGCTGCTTTCGATCATCAGCTCACAGTTGGAATCGATATCAAGACAGGTTTCACCGTTACGAACGTTGGTCAGCGCCAGACGGTCAACGGAGGTGTTCACAAAGTTACTGACCTGATGCAGCTCTGCGTCAGTAATGATGCCGGTGTTAACCACTTCACGACGCAGGCGATCGGAGGCAAACAGGGCGTTTTCACAGGCCAGGACGTTGATTTTCGGCTGACCGGAAACCAGACGCTGTTTCAGACCTTTCGCCACCACGGCTGCGATTTTCGGCAGGTTATCTGCCCACACGGAGGTGGTGAGAATATCGCACTCTTCAATGGCCTTAATAGCTGCATCCTGTTCGTCTACCAGGTAAATACCGGCGACGTTGGTGACTTCACGTTTTGAATAGCCTTTATCGATCCAGTAAAAGTAATAGCTTCCGTTCTTGTTAATCGCGTCAATCATCGGCTTATTAACGTCGAGGAACGTAATGAAATAGCCTGAGTTATTCAGCAGATCACCGATAAAACCGCGACCGATGTTACCTGCACCAAAATGGACAGCTTTCATACCAACTCCTTCTGAAATATTTCGAGAATTTCTTGAGCACTTTTCGCCTGCAGGATCTCGTCAACGTTCTCCTGCTCTGAACAAATCATTGCAATCTGACCCAGGATGTCCATGTGCTGGCCATCCCGGCCAGCAATACCAATAATCAGTTTGGCGACATCGTGTTCGGAGTACTGAACACCTTCAGGCACCACGACCACAGAAATCCCTGATTCTTTGATGAAACCTTCGCTTCCGGAAATCCCGTGTGGCACAGCAACATTATTTCCTACGTAAGTCGAAATAACCGCTTCGCGCTGTAACATACAATCGACATATTCCGGAGCAACGTAGCCATTTTCTACAAGAATACGTCCGGCTGCCTTTATCGCTTCATCACGATCCTGGAATGAGGCGGATAACGTAATATTGTCAAGTTTTAAGATTTCCATAATTATCCTTATGCGTTGTTTTCTTTTACCTGGTGAATAATTTCGTCGTACTGTGTTGCTTCCACAAAGTTACGGATACCCATGAAAGAAACATTCGGTCTGCTGACATTGGATTTCGCCCGCTTCATTAAGTCGAAGTGCGTAATAATGAGATCCACGTCGTCAGGCAGATTACTGATGGAAGCATTTTTGACTTCGACACCTTCAATCTGCGCCTTTTTGAGGCGGTTACGGAGTACGGATGCCCCCATCGCACTGGAGCCCATTCCGGCATCACAGGCCACGATGATTTTCTTGATCTTCACACCAGGCACTACCGTATTCTGCGCATCTACAGCTGCAGCAGCAGGCGTGTTTTCAGAAACTTCCACAACATTCTCAGCTGTCGCTGCGGCGGCCAGTTCCTGTGCTTCCAGCTCCGCATCACGGCGAGCATCCATTTTCAACAGGGCACCGGCAATGGCCATGGACACCAGGCAGCCAATTCCGTAACCAAGAATGTTGGCGATGAAGGACCCTTTCGGTGTCATCATCAGGAAAGCGATGATACTGCCCGGGGATGGGATACCTACCACACCACCGTCCATCGTCTGGAAGATGAACAGGGAAACCATGCTGCCGACGATTGGCGCGATGATCAGTTTTGGTTTCATCAGGACGAACGGGAAGTAAATCTCACCGATACCGCCAATGAAGTGGATAAGCGCAGCAGGTGCGGCTGATTTTCTCGCCATGCCGCGACCAAAGAACATGTATGCCAGCAGGACACCCAGTTGCGGACCACCGTTCGCTTCCACGAGGAACAGAATCGACTTGCCGTGTTCTACCACCTGCTGTATACCCAGCGGCGCCATGATGCCGTGGTTAATCGCGTTGTTCAGGAACAGAACACAGGCAGGTTGAACAAAGATCGCGGTAAACGGAATCAGACCTTTATTCAGCGCCCAGTACACGCCCTGTGCTAGCGTGGACAAAATGACAGAGAAGATGGGTTCAACAACCGCATAACCCGCCACCATCAGCAGCGCGGCAACAATACCGATACTGAAGTTGTCGATAAGCATTTCAAAGCCAGGCTTCACCTTTCCTTCAAACAGCTTATCCACTTTCTTGATTATCCAGGCCGCCAGTGGCCCCATCACCATCCCACCAACCAGCATGGTAATGTCGGAGCCAATCACAACGCCCATGGTGGCTGCGGCACCAATAACACCTCCGCGTTTACCATAGACGTTATACCCGCCGGTATAGCCAATCAGCGCAGGTAATAAATAGGTGATGGTCGGTCCTACCAGTTTGGCCAGATATTCATTCGGGAACCAACCGGTCGGAATAAACAGTGCAGTAATGAGACCCCAGGCAATGAAGACACCAATATTTGGCATAACCATTCCACTGAGGAAATTCCCCATTCTCTGTATTTTAACTTGCAGAGAAACTTGTTCTTTGCTCATGGCTTAATACCCTTGTAAGTGTAGAGGTAGGTACTGTTCATTTGGGTTTATTTTGTACGTCCTGTAGCATGCTTAATATCAAACTACCGTCCAGAGTGCCGTAGATATAAAAAGGAATAATCTGCACATCCCGGCAATAATCATCTGCGGACAGATGAAAGTCTTTCAAAAGAAATTCCAGGTGAGGCGCAATTAAGACTGAATCATATTCACTGAGGGCTTTCTTAAAATCAGACTCCGGACGATTTTCCACAATCACATCCAGGCCAATTTTTGCAGCCGCTTTTCTGACATTAATCGCCAGAAATGCGCTGGAAGCTCCGCTACCGCAAATAAGACATACCTTCTTCGCTGCGCCAGGCATCGTTTATTCTCCCAGTCCTGAAGCAATTCCTTCGGAAATAGCTTCAATTGCCTTTCTGGCATCTTCACCTGTTGCCTCCACACGAATTGTGTGACCACTACGTACACCTATTCCCATCAGCTTCATCAGGCTCTTGGCATTAACCGGCTTCCCGGCGGAGGTGACGTTGGCAATCTGAATATCGCTGCTGAACTGTTTGGCTATATTAACCAGCACAGCCCCGGGGCGAGTATGCAAACCACTTTTGTTGTGAATGACAAATTCGGCTGACTCAGGATTCATCTTTCTTCTCTCTTGAGGTTATTAATTTTATGGCAATACTAATGCAGAAACCGTGCCATATTTTTATTCCATATAAAAATCAACAACATAAATCTTAAAAAAAATGTGTTTTAAACGTGTTGCTGAAAAAGTAATGTTGTACCCATGTGTTTTCAGACAGATAGACACACTTTTGAAAATCACGATCTCAGCCACAAATAGCAGCAGAAGTGTGACTGTGATTGAAAATATTGATTAGGGTGGAGGCCGAATTGCGGCACGGTGCAGGCCAACAACATCTGCGCCGGTGCCGTTTATTACCTTATGAAGGATATCCTTATGCCGTCTCTCTTTTCTGTTTTCAGCGCCGGTGAAATTCACTTCGGGCGTGGGCAGCTTGATACTGTTGCCGGATGGGTTGCTCAGCGTTCGGAGCGGGTGATGCTGGTTCACGGCTCTTCTTCTGCACGCGCGGCTGTGCTGCTCGGACAATTAGCCGGGGCCGGGCTCGATGTCCATACATTCTCCGTAGCCCGGGAACCCAGTCTGGAAGATATCCGGAATGGTGTTGAACAGGCTCGCGAAGCCAGTATTGAAGTGATCGTCAGTTTAGGAGGCGGTGCCGTCATTGATGCAGGCAAAGCTATTGCGGCTCTGGTGCCAGCCAACGGCAGCATCATTGAATATCTGGAAGTGATCGGGAACGGACGTTTACTGGAATCTGCTCCCCTGCCCTTCGTGGCCATTCCGACCACGGCAGGCACCGGGGCGGAAGTCACCAAAAACGCGGTCATTAATGTTCCTGAACAACGCCGGAAGGTAAGTCTTAGGGATAAACGCATGCTGCCCGATCTGGCCGTGGTCGATCCGTCATTAACAGACAGAACACCACGATCAGTGACCCTGGCCTCGGGGCTGGACGCCCTCACCCAGGTGATCGAACCATATGTATGTAACCGGGCTAATACATTCACCGATATGCTGTGCCGTGATGCTATTCCCCGCGCGATGAATGCCCTGAGAACACTGACGGAGAAAGAATGTACCACCAGTCGGGATGAAATGGCCTGGGTCAGCCTGTGTGGTGGTCTGGCACTGGCTAACGCCGGGCTGGGAGTGATCCACGGTCTGGCCGGTCCGCTCGGGGGGTTATGTGATGCTCCCCACGGAGCGCTATGCGGTACGCTGCTGCCCTATGGCCTGGAATTGAATCTGGAAAATGTCGCGTCAGAAGAAAGCCTTAGCCGCCTCGAAGAAATTCGTGACGCCCTGGCGCTCAGCTTTAGTGTCCCTACCACACAGGCTTTCACAGCCCTTGCGGACTGGAGCCATCGCCACGGACTGGGTACCCTCAGGGAACTCGGTGTACCTTATGAGGCACTTGAGGCGGCAGCGGAAGCGGCACTCAATGCCTCATCCATGCGCGCCAATCCGGCGAAACTAAGTCAGTCGCAGCTGCTCAGTCTGCTGCATAAGGCCTGGTAATGAGAGGGCCCGAGAACCGGGCCCACTGACGTTCATGAGAGGAAGAGCGTTTCCACATCCTGCCAGCTATTAACCCTCCGGTATCCTTCCGTATCAAGGTTATGGGGGGCAGAAAACAGGATCCCTTCTCCCTGGAAGGTTAGAAAATGTCGCGGTGTGTCATCGATCAGGTAATCAGCATGAACAATGCTCTTGTTGCCACAAAACACCACGTTTTTAGGGCTGATGAAGGGGAAATTTTCCTGGAGCCAGTGATACTTGGCATTAAAAGAACCCGGCCAGTCCATGGCGGCACTGGTAATAAAGATTTCGTACCTGTTATGCAGAGCTTCCACCACCCTCTGACTGTCCGGGATCACCGGCATATCGCGGAAAAAACCGTCCTCACAAATCATTGCCCGCATCTCCGCCAGCAGTTGTGGACGGAACTCCTCAACCGTTTTGCCGGCCAGATCGGTGACCGTAATGTTTTCACAGAAACGGGCATTAAAGGAAGCAATAAACTTGCAGTTGAAATCGGCGATAACTTCATCCATGTCGATGGCAATTCTTTTCATAAAACCCGGATCCTTTTACTTGTTTATCGGATGAGGCTTAGGTGCGCTGGCTCCTGACGAAAAACGCCAGGTCAGAATAGCGTAGATTTATTTCTCAGGGGAAACCTGATCCGGCCTTAAATGGCCAGTAATGCATTCATGTCCGAACCACCTCCCCCGCGAATGTTGACTGAAGATAGAGTTATGCAGGAAGTAAGTCTGAGCGAACAGGCCGTTTTCATTACGGCCCTAATGTGAGAGTGCTTAACGGGCTTCACGCATTTGTTGTTTGATGGCTGCCGCTTCGTCTGCGGGGGCCGGGTGATGAATCAGACCTGCGCCGACAATGATGATTTCCGGACGCAGATCAATGTACTTCCAGACGCGACGACTGTTGATCCCTCCCGCGACAGCAATCTCAGCCCTCTTCGTGTGGGCGACCAACAACTGTAAATCTTCTATTGGCTCCCGACCGACGGCCTGTTGATCAACACCGGTATGAACAGACAGGACATGAACTCCCATATTTTCAAGTTCTGTGATACGTGTCGGCAGGTCGTTAACACACATCAGATTTGCCACCACTTTTTTCCCTAATTGACCCGCAATGTCAAGGCAGCCTTTGATCGTCAGCGGATCGGTGACACCGAGTACCGTGACATAATCAGCGCCGGCGCGATACGCTTTTCCCGCTTTGAAATAACCGTCATCCATGATTTTTAGGTCTGCCAGAATTTCGAAGTGTGGAAAACATCTCTTTATCTCGGAAACTGCCCTAAGCCCCTCACGAATAATGAAAGAGGTGCCAATTTCAATGATATCGATTGAATCTTTTACTTTATCAAGAAGAATAAGGGATTCTGACAATCCCAGTCCGTCCAGTGCAAGTTGCAGTTTCATGTGAACCTCTTTTCCTTTGGCCTGCAATATCACTGGTGAATAACAGGAATTATGCAAAAATCCTGAAACGAGTAACTTGCTTTATTTTGGCCTTATCATGCAGATGATCATATTGTTTAGCCTTTTATAAAAGCAAGTCTCATGCCACACAGTCATTAATACATTTCATCATGTTGTATTGTAAGGTTATTTTTGTGGACTGAATTACCTAATTGACACGTAAACAAACACTATAAGGAATGTATTCGAAACACGTTGATACACATCAACAGATTGTGACTAAAACTTTGCTTTATAACATTACCGTAACGTAATTCTGGACATTTATTTGTTTTCTGACATGATCCCGTCGATGAGACAGCCAGGTATAACTTGAAAAGGTTAACTATTTTACACACGTTTTAATTCTATCTGCATTAACCATTTCTGCTAATGCTCTGGATATATCCAGTTATATTTATCCAGAATATAAAAAAGGGAACAGCATGAACAACATAAATTTTTTATTCTGTATTTCTCTAATTATTTCAGCGATAGTAGTTAAAGGCATTCTTTCATTAAAGATGTTTTTTTCCAGAAAGCAAAGCACAACGCAGCTTGTTAACATGGGACGTTATAAAATAAAAGCGTCCAAGTACTGGGTTGGTGAGGCTATAGGATGGTTTTTGTTTGCCTTTTTTTTGATAATTATAGTTTCAATACTAAAGTAAACTTTAATCAGTTTAATTATCTTTTTCTGACAATCTCGGTCTCAGGTCTCGCAGGAAATAGAAGTTTTTCCTACACCTCCCTTACCGATAAAAAACAGGTAATGCGGGATATTCTGTAAGAATTTCATATGTCCTCCTGACATACTCAGCAACAGGAAGTATTGCCACCACAGCAGTTGGTGGGAGCTAATCCCACTTTCTCCAGCAGAATGCCGAACCAGCGAGCCAGCTCAGCACGTTTTGGATACCGCCCTGCCATCACCGTTTCGCCGCCCAACAGCAGTAGCCGAAGCCCTTCTGCTCGAGATGCTTCGAGTAATGCTTTCGCTTTCTCATTCTGAATAAAGCTCATGGGCTGCTGCGCCAGGTTGTAACGCTCAACCTGTACGACACGTCCTTTCAGCCACTGCACATCTGCAGAAAAATCAACCAGAACCTGATCGACATCTGAGCCACATACGCAGGTACAGTAGCACATTGCCGGGTCAAACATCGTTAAGGTCCTCATTCTGAATACCTAACATTTGAAAAAACATATATGTTCAGGCAAATTTTTTAGATGCAAACAGCCTTACCGCTACCAGAGCAGTTTGCCGATGCTAGCTTACGGGCGATGGCCTGTATGTCGTCCTGTTGGCTTAACCAAGCCTGCTCAATCACCTGAGCGGCCCAGGAAGGAATATGCGGGGATAAACGGTAGTGAACCCACTTGCCCTGTTTGCGATCCAGTAATAGACCACTCTCCCTGAGCATCGCCAGATGGCGTGAGATCTTGGGCTGTGACTGATCCAGCGCTGTACAGAGATCACACACGCACAGCTCTCCCATCTCTCTGAGCAGCAACACAATGCCTAGGCGGGTTTCATCGGAGAGGTTTTTGAAGAGTTGTAATGCTGTAAAAATCATAGTCGTTCCCCTACCTATCTGGCTCTATGATACTCGGCTAAAGATTACTTGCAAGATCATATACGGTAAAACAAATATATAGAATAAATAGCGAACGCACAAACTTGTGCGTTCGCTATTAACTAAAGGAATCATTCAGTAAGCCGACAAGTATCGACAAAAATATCGAGGTTTAAATCCAAAGGTTTTGATAAAAATGCTCTCTCATGCTTCCCATCACCAATAAAGAATAAATTCGTACCATCAGGAAAGTATCGATTCTTAATATCTTTCACCTTGGCTCTTCGGAATGCATTTACATCTTTACCATCTTTCAAGAGGTTATCTTCAGAATACTCAGATATCGATATAAATGATTGAGTATCTGTCGGAAGATTTCTTCCAACAAACGAAAGTATGAGATCAAAATTTCTGTCGTCGATATCTTCTTTTAGAATCGCATCAAGCATAAATGGAAGTCGATGTATATTGTCTGTTTCTCTTATTAAAGAATTTAATGCAAAATGATATGACATTACAGTTTTGTGAAGCTCAACGCCTTGAAAAGGGAACGAGTTTATTTTATAAAGATCTGTATATCTAGGTTCTGTTACATTGAATAACTGCATGTCATTAAGATATTTTTTAAATATCCCCTTGAAATCTTTTTCTTTGTTAAACCGCTCGACAAAAAGAGACTGCTCCTCTCCCATCCCATCAATCAACCCTTTAATTTCATCAGACCTTTTTGTATGTTCTTCTATCTCTTCATGAATATTGCTTAACAGACGTATGTTTGCTTTATTATCGATCCATGTATTAACAGATATATTTTGTGATTTTTTCTCAAGAAAATATGAATAGTTTGAAGATATATCAATTTCTAACTTTTTAATCTTCGCAAGTGAACTATTAATATCAGACTGTATCTTTTGTATTTTATTATTTATTTGCTCTGATAGTTTATCAGTATCATTGATGTTTTGATAATAACCATATAACCCCTCTAGGGAATAAGAAAGTATTTGCGTACATGCAGGACAACGGTCAATATTGTTATAGTTTTGGTTTTTGATATTTCTTTTAGTTCTTCTTAGGATCTTGACATGATTTTTAGTTAAGGATAATTTATTACACAAACTCGTATATACATCACGTTCTTCGTCTAATGATGCAACTAAATTTATATAATCATCAATATACTTCTGTGCCTCATCGCCGAATTCTTCATCCAGTAATTTAGAAACAACAAAGTGAGGCTCAGTGCTATATTTACTCAATGAGGAGATCTTCGACTGAAGTTGCGCCCGCTCTTTTGTTAACTTATAAAAATATTCTTTATCAAAAGAATTTTCTATGCCAAGATAATAATCAAGATACGTGTCTTTAAAGTCCTTATAAAAACCAAGGTTAGAGAATGACTCTCTTAAATAAACCCACCCTACAGATTGAGAAATATAGTAAGGCAGGAACATACATTCTATCGATGCTTTTTTTAGCTCCCCCTTCTGTTCTAAAAGCATGTTAAAATCAAATAATTGAGATAACATTTCCTTAAGTTTCACATGTTCAACTCGACCATCAGAGTCAATACCATGAAAACTAAAAAGATCCCCCCCATCCTCTTTTAAATATATGCTACCGAGCTCTCTTACTATTATATATTTTTTATCTACACCTCCTTTAGTGATGCTGAAATCCAATCTGAACGTAGGTTTGTATCGAATAATTTCGCTCAAACCATCTTTAACATCATTAATTCCAAAGGTAAATAAAATGCTCTGTATTAAAGTACTTTTACCCGAGGTATTACACCCACTTATTATGTTTATTTTATTTGAAAACTTTTGGTCGTAATATAAATTATGACTTTCAGAGACAACAAACAATCTATCAAACTTTATAATTGTCTTCATGGTATACCTTAATCGTAGCACTCAACGTAAGAACACAGAACTGCAAAAAATGTATCAATATTATCCAAGTTTATAGAATGAGATTTTCTAATATTATCAACATATGCAGTTAATGCATCTTGCAGAGAAATATATTGAGTTGTGTAATCATTATTTCTAACAAAGTCTTTAATAATTTGATAATCGTAATTACTCATATCCTTGAGTAGTTCAAAAGAGTTAAGTATATAGTTTTCATGATTTTTCTGTATGCTAAGTGGTATTCTAAATTTCATTGAGAATTGCTTTGCTTCGGCACGCCAATAGTCGAATGCCTTTTGCTGTGAATCAATAATATTCATGACTTTTTTTATATCTTCGCCTTCAACCCTTTTTGTTGGATCAAGCAGGCATATTTCCTGCCCTTGGTTATATACAGTCTCTACATCCCTAAATAGAGTAAGTATTACATCAATAGCTGCTTTCGGATCAGCTATATGAGGGAATTTTCTAACCATGAGTCCAATAAGAGATTCTTTTTGTTTCGCAGCAGTTCTTGGGAAATCGACCCACTGAATATGTAAGTTATCTAACTCTTGCCGATGAAAAACCGAAGATTCTTCATTGCAAACTTCTGTTATTCTATTTTCGATTTTAACTTTAATACTTTCATGTAAATCATTATAAACACAGGTGGAGTTTTGCTCATTTATCTTTACTATCTGCTCAGTAGCACCTTCAGCTTTTAACTTCTTCAGAGGCGAGTATTTTAACTCTATTTCTGTATTTGATATAAATGTTAACTGATGCCTATAATCCTCACTTTTTTCGAAAGAGTCATTTTTAAGATTATCCCCAACTAATAGAATTTTAGATACCATCTCAGAAAATCTAGCATCGATAGTCCATATTTTTCCGCTAAGTTTTTTTGCTTGGTAGGCATATATCTCGTTAATATAAGCTAAACAGTCAGTTTTATAGCAAAAAAGAAAATCATCATGATGTTCAATACAAATAAAGAAGTTTTTGTCAATGAAAGAATTAAAATTATCTAACAAAAGATATAATGCACAGTTTCTTTGAAACTCGAAACCAGTTAAGGCATCTACCCCAGCATTTACCGCTTTATTTTTAGCCACCTCATTCTCCTACAATAGCTAAAAATTCCAATTGTTATCCAGCTGATTTAGTGGATGCAAATGAAACAATTTAAGGCGATATGTATCACGAAAATCAAAAAAAATAAAATTATAGAATCATATTTAGTGATCCAATGCACTGTTTAATATACTGTTTTTTTATACAGCAATGAACAATAATGACCTTGGAAAAAGGAAAGACATCAAAAACTCGTTTTCCCTATTCTCAGACTTATACAAACTTAGTTAAACACGCTTCGACATAATCCCCATACCACTGCATCATCTCCTTCCTCCCCTCCAGATATTGAGCATGGTTATACGTTCCACGAATTGAGTTCTTATCGACGTGAGCCAGTTGTAACTCAATCCAGGCAGAGTTGAATCCCTGCTCATGCAAAATGGTACTCATCGTGTGGCGGAATCCATGCCCTGTAACGCGCCCGGCATAGCCGATACGCCTTACCAACACAGTTAATGCCATATCACTCATTGGTTTCTTAGGATTATTACGTCCAGGGAACAGCAACGCTCCTGCTCCAGTCATGGGTTTAAGCTGATTAAGCAGGTCAATTGCCTGGCTTGATAACGGAACCAGATGAGGTCGGCGCATTTTCATTCGCTCTGCTGGCACGTTCCAAACCTTCCGCTCAAAATCAAATTCCTGCCACTCCGCTTGCCTCAACTCCCCAGGCCTTACTCCTGTCAGAATAAGTAATTGCATCGCAATCTTAACAAGCACACTACCGGCATAGGTGTTCAGAGTCCGAAGAAACTCTGGCAATTCATCCTGGGTTAAAAAAGCATAGTGCTCTTTCTCATGAGGAGTCACGGCGCTGGCTAGATCTGGTGCTGGATTGTACTCGGCCCTGCCAGTCACAACAGCATACTTCCAGACTTCTCCACAGCGCTGGCGAACCTTACGGACCTTCTCAGTTGCCCCTCTAGCTTCTATCTTTGAAAGAACTGCAAGCAACTCCATCGGCTTGATATCTTTGATTGGCCGGTGACCGATATAAGGGAACACATCCTTTTCAAAGGTTCTCAGCATCTCTTCGCGGTAGGAGACAGACCAGCGGTCATAGCGACGCTGATACCACTCCCGCGTGATAGCCTCAAAAGAGTTTTCTGCGTCTTGTTGACGACTTAGTTTCTCAATTTTCCGTTCAAGAGAAGGATCGTTGCCAGCCGCTAATGTCCTTTTAGCATCCTCTCGCTTGCTTCTGGCTTCAGCTAAAGAAACATCGGGGTAAACGCCAATAGCGAGCAGTTTCTCTTTACCTAGTGAACGGTACTTGAGACGCCAGTATTTTTTGCCATTGGGATTAACCAGCAGGTAAAGACCACCACCATCAGCCAGTTTGTAGGGCTTCTCTTTAGGTTTTGCAGTTTCAACCTGACGAGCTGTCAGCTTCATTGGGGGTACCTCTCAGCAGGGGGTACAATTATACCCCCATCCATACCCCCACATTGAGCTTGACCCTGGGGGAGTACAATTGAGTTCAATAGACTAATAGAATGCTATAACTGCTTATTTATCAAGGGAAAATTGAGTTGGGTAGACTTCAGGAGACTGGAGTTTGGAGCGGGCGAAGGGAATCGAACCCTCGTATAGAGCTTGGGAAGCTCTCGTTCTACCATTGAACTACGCCCGCTTTGAGGTGCGTAAGGCATTATAGACCTTACGCACCTTCATACAAGCCTCTTCACAACTAACCGGCGATTAAATAATCACTTAGCACTTCGGTTTGCTGCCGGGCGCAGGAAGATAGCGCTGCGGATCGATGGCCGTCGCCTTATAGCGAATCTGGAAATGCAGCTTCACCGCATCCGTACCGGTGCTGCCCATGGTGGCAATCTTCTGCCCGGCTTTGACGTTCTGCCCGTTGTTGACCAGCATCGTGTCGTTGTGCGCATAGGCCGTGATGTAGTCTTCCCCATGCTTAATCATGATCAGGTTACCGTAGCCGCGCAGCTGGTTACCCACGTAAACCACCTTCCCGGCTCCGGAGGCATAAACCGGCGTACCGCGCGCAGCGGCGATATCAATACCCTTGTTACCACCTTCAGAGAGTGAGTAAGGGGCGACCACTTTACCGCTGGCAGGCCAAATCCAGCAGCGCTGTCCAACCGGCGGCCATGACGATTGCGGCACCTGATAGGACGGCGTCACTTTGGCGGTTTTGCCTTTCGAAGAGGACTTTTTACCCGAGGACGATCCGCCGCTCACCTTCAGCTGCTGCCCCACCTCGATAGTGTAGGGCGGAGAAAGGTTATTCAGCCGCGCCAGATCCTTCACGCTGGTCCCCGTTGCACGCGAAATCCGGTACAGGGTGTCCCCGCGCTTAACGGTATAGACCGAACCGGAATAGCTTCCCGTATCCGAAGATTTGCTCCCTGAACAGCCCGCCAGGAATAGCGTCAACGTCAGGCAAAAAACAGCGGTAAGGGGTTTTCTCGTCAGGCTTCCTGCAAACAAAACAGATCCTCGGTCAGCGTGAATGGCGCCCTATGATAACAGCCAAAACGAACAGGGGTCATGCCCTTTTCCGCTCTACGAGCCAAACCGTTCGTATAAGAATGCAGTATAATGCTTCGGCTGATGGTGCTGAACCACTCGGCATTTTGGCACTGGAGCATCAATGAGTATTCAAGAACACGTTATTTTGGTAAACGACCAGGGAATGGTGATTGGCACTCAGGAAAAGTATGCCGCGCACACGTTACACACCCCGCTGCATCTGGCTTTCTCTTCCTGGCTTTTTAACGCAAAAGGCGAATGTCTGATCACACGGCGCGCCTTAAGCAAAAAAGCCTGGCCCGGCGTCTGGACCAACTCCGTCTGCGGCCACCCGCAGTCCGGCGAAGAGACGATACAGGCGATAATCCGCCGCTGCCGTTTTGAAGTGGGCGCTGAACTGACCGATATCACCGCCGTCGCCCCTGAATTTCGCTATCGGGAAACCGACCCGTCCGGGATCGTGGAAAACGAAATTTGCCCGGTATTCGCTGCCCGCATCACCAATGACGTGACGATAAACGAAGATGAAGTGATGGACTATCAGTGGGTTGAGTTGGACGCGCTATTCCGCGCGCTGGACGCGACGCCCTGGGCATTTAGCCCGTGGATGGTCATGGAAGCGACGACCGCCCGCGAAAAACTCAAAGCCTTCGCGGCGCAATAAAAAAGCCCCTTTCGGGGCTTTTTTTACATCTTAATGTCTTATTTCACCGGGCGCATCGCCGGGAACAGGATCACGTCGCGGATGGTGTGGCTGTTAGTGAACAGCATTACCATACGGTCGATACCAATCCCCAGACCCGCCGTTGGTGGCAGACCGTGCTCCAGCGCGGTCACGTAGTCTTCGTCGAAGAACATCGCTTCGTCGTCGCCTGCCGCTTTCGCGTCAACCTGATCCTGGAAACGCTGAGCCTGGTCTTCCGCATCGTTCAGCTCGCTAAAGCCGTTGCCGATTTCACGGCCGCCGATGAAGAATTCGAAGCGGTCAGTGATCTCCGGGTTCTGGTCATTACGACGCGCCAGCGGAGAGACTTCCGCCGGGTATTCGGTGATGAAGGTCGGCTGAATCAGGTGCGCTTCGGCGACTTCTTCGAAGATCTCGGTCACGATACGGCCCAGACCCCAGCTCTTCTCAACCTTGATACCGATGCTGTCGGCGATCGCTTTCGCAGAATCGAAGTTATCCAGATCCGCCATGTTGGTTTCAGGACGGTATTTCTTGATCGCTTCGCGCATGGTCAGTTTTTCGAAAGGCTTACCGAAGTCGAAGACTTCTTCACCGTAAGGCACTTCGGTGGTGCCCAGAATGTCCTGCGCCAGGGTGCGGAACAGGGATTCGGTCAGCTCGATCAGATCTTTGTAATCCGCATACGCCATGTAGAGTTCCATCATGGTGAACTCTGGGTTATGACGAACGGAGATACCTTCGTTACGGAAGTTACGGTTGATCTCGAACACGCGATCAAAACCACCAACCACCAGACGCTTCAGGTACAGTTCCGGCGCGATACGCAGGTACATGTCCAGGTCCAGAGCGTTGTGATGGGTGATGAACGGACGTGCAGATGCGCCGCCAGGGATCACCTGCATCATTGGTGTTTCCACTTCCATAAAGTCGCGGTTCACCATGAACTGGCGGATACCGGCCATGATCTGGGAGCGAATTTTGAAGGTCTTGCGGGATTCATCGTTAGAGATGAGATCCAGGTAACGCTGACGATAGCGCGCTTCCTGATCCTGCAGGCCGTGGAATTTGTCCGGCAGCGGGCGCAGGGCTTTGGTCAGCAGACGCAGCTCGGTGCAGTGGATAGACAGTTCACCGGTTTTGGTTTTGAACAGTTTACCTTTCGCGCCCAGGATATCGCCCAGGTCCCACTTCTTGAACTGCTCGTTGTAGATGCCTTCCGGCAGATCGTCACGGGAAACGTACAGCTGGATACGGCCGCCAACGTCCTGCAGGGTTACGAAGGAGGCTTTACCCATGATACGACGGGTCATCATGCGGCCTGCAACGGCCACTTCGATGTTCAGCGCTTCCAGCTCTTCGTTCTCTTTCGCGTCGAAGTCAGCGTGCAGTTGGTCTGAGGTATGGTCACGACGAAAATCGTTCGGGAACGGCACGCCCTGCTCGCGCAGCGCTGCCAGCTTCTCGCGGCGGGTTTTCAGTTCGTTGTTAAGATCGACTACCGCGTCAGCGCCCTGTGCTTGTTGTTCAGACATGTTGGTTCCTCATAACCCTGCTTTCAAACTTGCTTCGATAAATTGGTCCAGGCTGCCGTCCAGCACCGCCTGCGTGTTGCGGGTTTCAACCCCGGTACGCAGGTCTTTGATGCGGGAGTCATCAAGGACGTAAGAACGGATCTGGCTGCCCCAGCCGATGTCAGACTTGTTGTCTTCCATCGCCTGTTTCTCAGCATTTTTCTTCTGCATCTCCAGCTCATAAAGCTTCGCTTTCATCTGCTTCATGGCCTGGTCTTTGTTCTTATGCTGGGAACGGTCGTTCTGGCATTGCGTGACCAGCCCGGTTGGAATGTGGGTAATACGCACCGCCGATTCCGTACGGTTAACGTGCTGGCCGCCCGCGCCGGATGCGCGATAAACGTCGATACGCAGGTCCGCCGGGTTAATTTCGATATCGATATCTTCGTCAACTTCCGGGTAAACGAACGCGGAGCTGAAGGAGGTATGACGACGGCCGCCGGAGTCGAACGGGCTCTTACGCACCAGGCGGTGAACGCCGGTTTCAGTACGCAGCCAGCCGTAGGCGTAGTCACCGATGATCTTGATGGTGACGGATTTAATACCGGCCACTTCACCTTCAGACTCTTCGATAATTTCAGTTTTGAAGCCGCGCGCTTCTGCCCAACGCAGGTACATGCGCGTCAGCATGCTGGCCCAGTCCTGCGCTTCAGTACCGCCAGAACCTGCCTGAATATCAAGATAGCAGTCAGCGCTGTCGTATTCGCCGGAGAACATGCGACGGAATTCAAGCTGCGCCAGCTTCTCTTCCAGCACGTCGAGTTCTGCCACGGCTTCGTTAAAGGTTTCTTCGTCGTCGGCTTCGACGGCCAGCTCCAGCAAACCGGAAACATCTTCCAGCCCCTGGGCCATTTGATCCAGCGTATCTACGATAGCTTCGAGGGAGGAACGCTCTTTACCCAGCGCCTGTGCGCGTTCAGGTTCGTTCCAGACGTCCGGCTGTTCCAGCTCGGCGTTTACTTCTTCAAGACGCTCTTTCTTGGCATCGTAGTCAAAGATACCCCCTAAGAACGTCAGAGCGCTCCGTGAGGTCCTGAATACGGTTTTTTACCGGATTAATTTCAAACATGGTCTGTTTTCTTTTATGGACTTGTCAAAATGCGGTGATAAGAGCGGGATTGTACCGAATCCACGCCCTTTTTTATAGAGATTACTGCCGCTAAATTGGCCAGATATTGTCGATGATGATCTGAAGGGTGCGGTTACCGCGAAACTCGTTGATGTCCAGTTTGTACGCCAGCTCGACCTCGCGTACGCCGTTGTCCGGCCATACCGCCGTATCAACGTTAAAGGCAATGCCGTCCAGCAGCGGGCCGCCGCCCACGGGCTCGACCATCACTTTTAGATGACGTTCGCCGACGATACGCTGTTGCAGCAGGCGGAAACGGCCGTCGAACAGCGGCTCCGGGAACATCTGCCCCCATGGACCGGCATCGCGGAGCATTTGCGCCACGTCCATCGTCATCTCAAGCGGTGAAAGCTCACCATCGGACACCACTTCCCCCTGCAACAGGGCCGGGTCGATCCAGTCGGTGACCAGTTCACCAAACAGCCGCTGGAACTCGTCGAATTTCGCCTCTTCCAGCGACAGGCCCGCCGCCATCGCATGGCCGCCAAACTTGAGCATCAGGCCCGGATACAGCGTATCAAGACGCTCCAGGGCATCACGCATGTGCAGACCCTGGATTGAGCGGCCAGAGCCTTTGAGCGTGCCGTCGCCCGCGGGGGCGAACGCGATCACCGGGCGGTGGAAGCGCTCTTTAATGCGCGACGCCAGAATGCCGACCACGCCCTGATGCCACTCAGGATGGTACATCGCCAGGCCGCCCGGCAGCGTATCGCCGCTGCGCTCAAGTTTTTCGCACAGGGTCAGCGCCTCTGCCTGCATCCCCTGCTCAATCTCTTTACGAGTCTGGTTCAGCGCGTCCAGCTCATTGGCCAGAACGCGTGCTTCACCAATGTTATCGCACAGCAGCAGCGCCACGCCGACGGACATATCGTCCAGCCTTCCGGCGGCGTTAAGACGCGGCCCGAGGGCAAAGCCCAAATCGCTTGCCGCCAGCTTGAGCGGATCGCGGTTGGCAATCTCCAGCAGCGCCTTAATCCCCGGACGGCACTTGCCTGCCCGGATGCGGCTTAAGCCCTGCCAGGTCAAAATGCGGTTATTGGTATCAAGCGGCACCACGTCCGCGACGGTACCCAGCGCCACCAGATCGAGATATTCGGCCAGGTTCGGTACGGCAATACCGCGGGAGTCGAACCAGCCCTTATCGCGTAACAGGGTACGTAACGCCAGCATCAGATAAAACGCCACGCCCACGCCTGCGAGGGATTTCGACGGGAAATCGCAGTCGCGCAGGTTGGGATTAATAATCGCTTCCGCATCCGGCAGCGTTTCGCCCGGCAGATGGTGATCGGTGACCAGCACAGGGATCCCCAAAGCGTGAGCATGATCGACGCCCGCATGGGAAGAGATGCCGTTATCGACGGTCATGATCATCTGTGCACCGCGGGCGTGGGCCTGATCGACCACTTCCGGGCTGAGGCCATAGCCGTCTTCAAAACGGTTCGGCACCAGATACGTGACGTTATCGCAGCCCAGCGCGCGCAGGCTGAGCACGCTCAGCGCGGTGCTGGTTGCGCCGTCGGCGTCGAAATCCCCTACCACCACAATCCGCGTTCCCTCACGAAGCGCGTTGTAGAGCATTTCAGTGGCTTTTTCGATACCGCTCAGCTGCTGCCAGGGCAGCATCCCTTTCACGCTGCGTTCAAGATCCTCAGCGCTACGCACGCCGCGGCTGGCGTAGAGGCGCTTAAGCAGCGCCGGGAGTTCATCTGGCAAATCAACCGGTTCAACCGCCTCGCGGCGGCGCAATTTTATTGGGGCTTTCACGCGGATTATTTACCACCAAACTGTTTCTGGTGCGCGTCGAGGAACTCTTTCATCTCTTTCGGTCCCTGATAGCCTGGAACGACATAGCCGTTGCTCAGGACAATCGCTGGCGTACCGTTAACGCCAAACTGCACGCCAAGCGCGTAGTGGTTAGCAATATCAATGTCGCAGGAGGCCGGCTTAACGCCTTTGCCGTTCATCGCGTCGTCAAACGCTTTGTTGCGGTCTTTCGCACACCAGATGGCCTTCATGTCCTGCTCTGGCTGGCTCTGCACGCCCGCGCGCGGGAAGGCCAGGTAACGTACGGTAATACCCAGCGCGTTGTAATCTTTCATCTCTTCATGCAGCTTGTGGCAGTAGCCGCAGGTGATGTCGGTGAAGACGGTAATGACGTGTTTTTCCTGCGCCGCCTTATAGACGATCATCTCTTTTTCGAGCGCGTTCAGGTTTTTCATCAGCAGCTGGTTGGTGACGTTCACCGGCTGCGCGCCGCTCACGTCGTACATTGGCCCCTGAATAATGTGTTTGCCGTCTTCGGTGACGTACAGCACGCCGCTGCTCGTCAGCACCGTTTTCATGCCGGCAACCGGTGCAGGCTGAATATCGCTGCCGGTGACGCCAAGCTTAGCCAGCGACTGTTTGATGGCGGCGTCGTCCGCATGGGCGAAACCGGTAAATGAGGCTGCCAGCAGGGTGAACAGCGCGAAACTCTTTTTCATAGTTGATCCTGTTACAATTCGTCGGCACTCACGCACGAGGGTGGTGCTGTTGGTGTAGCTGCCGCAGGCGTTCCGTCGCGACATGGGTGTAAATTTGCGTCGTGGAAAGATCGCTATGTCCCAGCAGCATCTGCACCACGCGTAAATCCGCGCCGTGGTTGAGCAGATGCGTCGCGAAGGCATGACGCAATACGTGCGGCGAAAGCTTTTCACTGTCGATACCGGCCAGTGTGGCGTAATGCTTGATGCGATGCCAGAACGTTTGCCGCGTCATCTGCTGTGCGCGCTGGCTCGGAAACAGAACGTCGATAGACGCGCCGTTGAGCAGCCACGGGCGACCGTGCTCCAGATACGTTTCCAGCCAGTAAACCGCCTCTTCGCCCAGCGGAACCAGCCTTTCCTTGTTTCCTTTACCGATGACGCGCACCACGCCCTGACGCAGGCTGATGTCGCTCATCGTCAGGCCAACCAGTTCCGAAACGCGCAGGCCGGTAGCATACAATAGCTCAAGCATGGCTTTATCGCGTAACTCCAGCGGCAGGTCAACTGCCGGTGACTGTAATAATCTCTCAACTTGTGCTTCGCTGAGATCTTTCGGCAGCCGCTGCGGGAGCTTAGGGGATGCCAGCAGCGCGCTGGGATCGTCCTCGCGGATCTTCTCACGGTAGAGATGCTGGAACAGCCGACGCATGGCGCTGAGCAAGCGCGCAGAACTGGTCGCTTTGTAGCCCCCTTCGACACGTTCACCGAGCAGCGCCTGCAGGTCGTCGCTTTGCGCGCTCGCCAGCGAGAGCTGCCGACGGGCCAGCCACTCCACCAGCATGGTGAGATCGCGACGGTAGGCGCTGAGGGTATTCTCGGCCAGGTTTTTCTCCAGCCACAGCGCGTCGAGAAACTGTTCGATCAGTGCGAGATCCTTTTCCACATCAGCCCCTTTGATTCTGCAGTCAGGCTATTATGCCTGATTGCGACCGGTTTCTGGTACACTACGCGCAAAGTCAAAGCAAGAATTGAGATAGTTACGCGATGAATATTGGTCTGTTCTATGGTTCCAGCACCTGCTACACCGAAATGGCGGCAGAGAAAATTCGCGACATCATTGGCCCGGAACTGGTGACGTTGCATAACCTGAAAGATGACGCGGTCGCTCTGATGGAACAGTACGATGTGCTGATCCTCGGCATCCCAACCTGGGATTTTGGTGAGATACAGGAAGACTGGGAAGCCATCTGGGATCAACTCGATTCAGTCAATCTCGACGGCAAGATCATTGCCATGTACGGCATGGGGGATCAGCTGGGGTACGGGGAGTGGTTCCTGGACGCGCTCGGCATGTTGCACGACAAGCTGGCGCCGAAAGGGGTGTCGTTCATCGGCTACTGGCCAACCGAAGGTTACGAGTTCACCAGTAAAAAGCCGATTATTGCCGACGGCGAGCTGTTTGTTGGGCTCGCGCTGGATGAAACCAACCAGTACGATCTCAGCGATGAACGCCTGCAAAGCTGGTGCGAGCAGATCCTGGGCGAGATGGCAGAAAAGTTTAGCTAACGCGCGTTACCCCTGCGTCGTCTGTTGTAGCAACATCCGGCGCAGGTCTCGCCACTCGGCAGCATCCATACTGTCAGCCGCCAGCCACAAATGCTGGCAACGCCCGCCGTCCACCTTGCGTAACCGTAACATCATGCCGCAGTTGAGCATCCAGGGCATACCGAGGATATCCCACTCTTTACCCTGCCAGCGCAGGCGGGAATCCATCAGTAATTTAATCTCTCCCTGGCGGGCATTAATGCGACGCTGGCTGCGTACGCTGTCAAAAACGACAAACGACAGTAACAGCAGCCACAGCGGCGTATAGCTCAGCGGCCACGGCATCAGTAACACAATGGCCGCAACCAGGCCGTGGAGCAATAAAGACATCCACTGCGAGCGCCACGAGACGCGAAGATCAGATTGCCACAGGACCACGTTCCCGATTCCGTGTTTGAATTAATTGCACCATCCGTTGCAACTCGGTGTCGGCGGGTTTGCCGTGGTTCATCAGCCAGTTGAATAAATCCGGATCGTCAGACTCAAGCAGTCGAACAAACAGACGCTTATCATCGTCGCTTAAGGTGTCATACTCATATTCGAAGAAAGGCATGATGGAAATATCAAGTTCACGCATGCCGCGGCGGCACGCCCAGTGAATACGGGCCTTGTTGTTAATATCCATGTTCAGTTTCCTGCATTACGTTTGGCACAGTCGGTACCCCCTTCAGTGTTCTTTATTTCTCTACGGGGACACCAGCTAGTGTAACGTGTTTTTGACCGTTTCATTACTGGAATATTGCATTCGCCGAGCAGGCTTCCAGAATAATCCCCACAAAGACAGCGGATTACATTATTTTGCGTAGCGCTACGCATAACCGGTTTAAGGCACAAATGGTCTGCTGAAAGCGCTTGCATTGCCTGCAGGCTCTTTTACCATTAGGCATTATCAAAGCGTTAAGCAATTCAGGATATCGTTATGGCCTTTACACCATTTTCTCCTCGCCAGCCCGCCGCCTCTGCGCGTCTGCCGCTGACGCTTATTTCTCTTGATGACTGGGCGCTGGCAACGCTCACCGGTGCCGACGCCGAAAAATACCTGCAGGGCCAGGTGACCGCCGACGTCAGCCAGATGACCGAACACCAGCACCTGCTGGCCGCGCATTGCGACCCAAAAGGCAAAATGTGGAGCAATCTGCGTATCTTCCGCCGCCAGGACGGCTTTGCCTTTATTGAGCGCCGCAGCCTGCAAGAGGCCCAGCTCAAGGAGCTGAAAAAGTACGCGGTCTTTTCCAAAGTTACTATCACCCCGGACGACGAACATGTCCTGCTGGGTGTGGCCGGTTTCCAGGCGCGTGCGGCGCTGAAAAATCTGTTCAGCGAACTGCCGGATGCGGAAAAGCAGGTGGTCAGCGAAGGCGCGACATCCATCCTGTGGTTTGAACACCCGGCGGAGCGTTTCCTGTTAGTCACGGATGCGGCAACTGCCGAACGCGTCACCGAGGCGCTGCGCGGCGAAGCGCAGCTCAACAACAGTCAGCAGTGGCTGGCGCTGAACATCGAGGCGGGTCTGCCGATCATTGACGCCGCAAACAGCGCGCAGTTTATTCCTCAGGCAACCAACCTGCAGGCGCTGGGAGGCATCAGCTTTAAAAAGGGCTGTTACACCGGCCAGGAGATGGTCGCCCGTGCGAAATTCCGCGGGGCAAACAAACGTGCGCTGTGGACGCTGGCGGGGCATGCCAGCCGTGTACCTGAAGCGGGTGAAGACTTAGAGCTGAAGATGGGTGATAACTGGCGCCGCACCGGCACCGTATTAGCCGCTGTACAGCTGGATGATGGACGTCTTTTGGTTCAAGCCGTCATGAACAACGACATGGAGGCTGACAGCGTGTTCCGCGTGCGTGACGATGCGAACACACTGAGCATCGAGCCGCTGCCGTATTCTCTGGAAGAGTGATGCTGTATCGCCCGGTGGCGCTGCGTTTACCGGGCCTACGGTTTTGGTGTCCTCCCTCTCCCAGTGGGAGAGGGCCGGGGTGAGGGCAACCGTCCGCACGGTGTAAAAAACTACACCTGCCCCACATAAAGATAAATCGCCAAAAAGTGGCACACGCTGCCGCCCAGCACAAAGCCGTGCCAGATGGCATGGTTGTACGGGATGCGCTTGCAGACGTAGAAGATCACGCCGAGCGAGTACACCACACCGCCTAAGGCCAGAAGCGTCACGCCCCCTACCGACAGTTTGACCGCCAGTTGATACACCACAATCAGCGACAGCCAGCCCATCGTCAGATAGGTGACCAGTGACAGCACCTTAAACCGGTGTGCTATGGTCAGCTTAAACAGGATCCCCAGCAGTGCCAGGCTCCAGATAACAATCATCAGGCCACGCGACAGCGGCGAGTTAAGCCCCACCAGCAAAAACGGTGTGTAGGTGCCTGCAATCAGAAGATAGATAGCGCAGTGGTCAAATTTCTTGAGCCACGTCTTGGCCCGCTGATGCGGGATCGCGTGATACAGCGTCGACGCCAGGAACAGCAGGATCATACTCCCGCCATACAGGCTGTAGCTGGTAATAGCCATCGCGCTGGCATTGGTGTCCACCGCCTGCACCAGCAATAACACTAAACCGACAATCCCAAACACCAGGCCAATGCCGTGGCTGATGCTGTTGGCTACTTCCTCAGCCAGCGAATATCCCTGTGCGATTAATGGTCTGCTCACCATACAAAACTCCGGGAAAACTAAAGATGATTATTCATCGCATAACTATGCTAACTGAGAATGATTCCAGTGAACACCTGTTAGCTAAAATAATTTCATTTCAAAATTTATACCTAAAAATCATAGATATAAAGAAATCTTTCACCTAACAATTGTTCACACAAAAATTTAATCATTATGAATCAAGAGCATAAAAATGGATCCTGCCGTCCGGGTGCATGTTATGATGTGACGATGAGGTCAGAATAAGAGTTATGCCATTGTGAGTATGTTCACCCACTCCGCCATTGCCAGTCTCAATAACCTGGAGATGATGGTCTACAACTATGTCATAAAAAATCGTGACAAAGTCATGTACATGACCATCCGCGAGCTGGCGGATGCGGCAGGCGTCTCAACCACCACTATCCTGCGCTTTTGCCGCAAGCTTAACTGCGAAGGCTATTCTGAATTCCGCGTGCGCTTTAAGCTTTATCTTGAACAGAACGAGCCCCAGCAGACAAACTTCGGTGCCAGCGAAATTATCAGCTTTTTTAAAAGCGTGAATAATGAAGAGTTCGACGCGTTATTAGATAATGCGGTCGATATTATTTTATCGTCAGAACGCATTATATTTGTCGGCGCAGGCACGTCAGGCTCGCTGGCAAAATATGGCGCACGTTTCTTTTCTAATATCGGAAAATTCAGCAACCATATTGATGACCCTTATTTCCCGGTCACCAATGATATGGCGAAAAATGCGCTGGCGATCGTGCTCTCCGTCTCGGGCGAGACCGAGGAGATCCTGCGCTTCGCCAGCCAGTTCAGCCTGCATCACTGCAAAGTGCTCTCCATTACCAGCCATGAGCACTCGCGCCTCGCAAAGCTGGCGGACTTTAATCTCTCCTGGCATGTTCCTCAGACGCGTATTGCAGGCGTCTACGACATCACCACGCAAATTCCCGTCATTTATATTCTGGAGTCTCTGGGACGTAAACTGGCGAAGAAACTCACAGAATAAAACACCCTGTTTTTTTGATGTGACAAATCACATTATGCACACCTTGTTATATCGTGACATTTAATTTCGCTTTGCTAGACTCGATGCTAATAAGCCATTTATTGAGAATAGCAGCGATGAAAAAATTGACCTTACCAAAAGATTTTTTATGGGGCGGCGCGGTTGCGGCTCACCAGGTAGAAGGCGGCTGGAACAAAGGCGGTAAAGGGCCAAGCATTTGCGATGTATTAACCGGCGGCGCACACGGCGTGCCGCGTGAAATCACGCAAGAGGTGGTGCCGGGTAAATACTACCCCAATCATGAAGCTATCGATTTCCACGGCCATTATAAAGAAGACATCAAGCTGTTTGCCGAGATGGGCTTCAAGTGTTTCCGCACCTCTATTGCCTGGACGCGTATCTTCCCGAACGGTGACGAAACGCAGCCAAACGAAGAGGGTCTGAAATTTTACGACGACATGTTCGATGAGCTGCTGAAGTACAACATTGAACCGGTAATCACCCTCTCCCACTTCGAAATGCCGCTGCACCTGGTGAAGGAGTACGGTAGCTGGACCAACCGTAAAGTGGTCGATTTCTTTGTGCGCTTCGCGGAAGTGGTCTTCGAGCGCTACAAAAACAAGGTCAAATACTGGATGACCTTCAACGAAATCAACAACCAGCGCAACTGGCGCGCGCCGCTGTTCGGTTACTGCTGCTCGGGCGTGGTCTATACCGAACATGACAATCCGGAAGAGACCATGTACCAGGTCCTGCACCATCAGTTTGTGGCCAGCGCCCTGGCGGTGAAAGCCGCGCGCCGTATTAACCCGGAGATGAAAGTCGGCTGCATGCTGGCGATGGTGGCACTCTATCCGTTCTCCTGCAAACCGGAAGACGTGATGTTTGCCCAGGAATCGATGCGCGAGCGCTATGTCTTTACCGACGTCCAGTTGCGTGGTTACTACCCGTCCTACGTGCTGAACGAGTGGGAGCGCCGCGGGTTCTCCATCAAAATGGAGGCAGGCGACGAGCAGATCCTGCGTGAAGGTACCTGCGACTACCTGGGCTTCAGCTACTACATGACCAACGCGGTGAAAGCGGAAGGCGGTACCGGCGATGCCATTTCCGGTTTCGAAGGCAGCGTGCCGAATCCGCACGTGAAGGCGTCCGACTGGGGCTGGCAGATTGACCCGGTGGGCCTGCGTTATGCCCTGTGCGAACTGTACGAACGTTATCAGAAGCCGCTGTTTATCGTGGAAAACGGGTTCGGCGCCTACGATAAAGTCGAAGAGGACGGCAGCATCAACGATGACTATCGTATCGACTACCTGCGTGCCCACGTGGAAGAGATGATCAAAGCCGTGACGCACGATGGCGTGGATCTGATGGGCTATACGCCATGGGGCTGTATCGACTGCGTATCGTTCACCACCGGCCAGTACAGCAAGCGCTACGGCTTTATCTATGTGAACAAGCACGACGACGGCACGGGCGACATGTCGCGTTCCCGTAAGAAGAGCTTCGAGTGGTATAAAGGCGTGATTGCCAGCAACGGCGAGGCGCTGTGATTTTTTGCCCGGTGGCGCTGCGCTTACCGGGCCTACTACTCGTGTAGGCCCGGTAAGGCGAAGCCGCCACCCGGCTTTTATTTCCCGCCAGCCAACTCTATAAAACTGCCCGTGACGTACGACGCCTTTTCGCTCAGCAGCCAGACAATCGCCTGGGCGACCTCTTCCGGCTGGCCGCCGCGCTGCATCGGCAGCAATGATTTCACGCGATCCACCCGCCCCGGCTCTCCGCCTGAGGCATGGATATCGGTATAGATCAGACCCGGACGGACGCAGTTAACGCGAATGCCCTGCGCCGCGACCTCAAGCGATAAACCCGTTGTCAGCGAATCCACCGCCCCCTTCGACGCGGCATAATCCACATATTCACCCGGCGCGCCCAGACGTGACGCCGCGGAAGAGACGTTCACTATCGCCCCACCCTTGCCGCCGTGTTTGAAGGACATGCGCTTTACCGCTTCCCGGCAGCAGAGGAAGTAGCCCGTGACGTTGGTCGCCAGGACGCGGTTAATGCGCTCAGCGGAGAGATTCTCGATAGTGGATTGCTCAAACAGAATTCCCGCATTATTGACCAGCGCGGTCAGCGGCTCACCTTCACGATCGAGGCTATTAAACATCGCCAGCACCTGAGCTTCATCGCTGATGTCTGCACGGACGGTAAAGGCTTTACCACCCGCATCCACAATCTGCCTGATGACGTCCGTCGCGGCTTTAATGTTGTGATGATAGTTCACCGCCACGGTGTAGCCTTCGCGAGCCAGCTGCAGCGCGGTGGCTTTACCGATGCCGCGGCTGGCGCCGGTGACCAGTGCAATTGCCATTCGCTTCTCCCAATAAAAAAGCCGGGTGGCGGCTTCGCCTTACCCGGCCTACGTTACTACAGCAGCAATGTTACTGGTATTCGCTCATCGGCACGCAGGAGCAGAACAGGTTACGGTCGCCGTAGACGTCATCAAGACGCTTCACGGTCGGCCAGTATTTGTTCGCCACGCCTGCCGGGAAGACCGCCAGCTCGCGGGAATAGCCGTGGTTCCACTCTGCCACCATTTCGTGCTGGGTGTGCGGGGCGTTAACCAGCGGGTTATCTTCCAGCGTCCACTCGCCGTCCTGCACGCGGTCGATCTCCATGCGGATCGCCAGCATCGCGTCGATAAAGCGGTCCAGCTCGGCTTTGCTTTCAGATTCCGTTGGCTCCACCATCAGCGTACCCGCAACCGGGAACGACATGGTAGGCGCGTGGAAGCCGTAGTCGATGAGACGCTTGGCGATATCCAGCTCGCTAATACCGGTCTGCTCTTTCAGCGGACGAATATCGAGGATGCACTCGTGCGCCACGCGACCGTCGCGGCCGGTATAGAGCACCGGGAAGGCGGACTTCAGGCGAGTCGCAATATAGTTGGCGTTCAGGATCGCCACCTGGCTCGCCTGCTTCAGCCCTTCCGCGCCCATCATGCGGATATACATCCAGCTGATTGGCAGGATAGAGGCGCTACCGAACGGTGCCGCTGAGACCGCGCCCTGACGGGTCAACATGCCTTCAATCTGCACCACGCTGTGGCCCGGCACAAACGGCGCCAGATGCGCTTTCACGCCGATTGGCCCCATGCCCGGGCCGCCGCCGCCGTGCGGGATGCAGAAGGTTTTGTGCAGGTTCAGGTGCGACACGTCCGCGCCGATAAAGCCCGGCGAGGTAATGCCCACCTGAGCGTTCATGTTTGCACCGTCGAGGTATACCTGACCGCCGAACTGATGCACGACTTCGCACACTTCACGGATGGTCTCTTCGTACACACCGTGGGTGGACGGGTAGGTCACCATGATGCAGGAGAGCTTGTCGCCCGCCTGCTCGGCTTTCGCACGCAGGTCGGCCAGATCGATGTTGCCGTTCTTATCGCACGCCACCACCACGACTTCCATGCCCGCCATCTGGGCAGAGGCCGGGTTGGTACCGTGGGCGGAGCTTGGGATCAGGCAGATATCGCGGTGACCTTCGTTGCGGCTTTCGTGATAGTGACGGATCGCCAGCAGGCCCGCATATTCACCCTGCGCGCCGGAGTTCGGCTGCATGCAGAGCGCGTCATAACCGGTAAGCTTCACCAGCCAGTCAGAAAGCTGGTTGATCATCATGTGATAACCTTCCGCCTGCTCTGGCGGGCAGAACGGGTGCAGCTCGGAGAATTCAGGCCAGGTGATCGGGATCATCTCTGCCGCGGCGTTCAGCTTCATGGTGCAGGAGCCTAGCGGGATCATCGCCTGGTTCAGCGCCAGATCCTTGCGCTCCAGGGAGTGCATATAGCGCATCATCTCGGTTTCGCTGTGATAGCGATTAAAGACCGGGTGCGTCAGGATGGCATCGTTACGCAGCATGCTGTCCTGAATGGAGCGGCTGTCGAGCGCGACCTCTTTGTCGAGCGCATCAATGTCCAGACCGTGCGCATCACCCAGCAGCACGCTGAACAGGTTCAGGATATCGTCGCGGGTGGTGCTTTCATCCAGCGTAATGCCGACGGCGTTGTGAATGTCGCTGCGCAGGTTGATCTCTGCCGCATTCGCGCGCGCCAGCACGGCGGCTTTGTCCGCCACGTCCACGCACAGGGTGTCGAAGTAGTGAGCGTGGCGCAGCTTAAGGCCTTTCTGCTGCAGACCGCAGGCCAGAATATCGGCCAGGCGGTGAATGCGGCTGGCAATGCGTTTCAGGCCAGCCGGGCCGTGGAACACGGCGTACAGGCTGGCGATGTTTGCCAGCAGCACCTGTGAGGTACAGATGTTGGAGTTCGCTTTCTCGCGGCGGATATGCTGCTCGCGGGTCTGCATCGCCATGCGCAGCGCGGTGTTACCGGCAGCATCTTTTGAGACGCCGATAATACGGCCAGGCATGGAGCGTTTGAATTCATCTTTCGCGCCGAAGAACGCCGCGTGCGGGCCGCCGTAGCCCATCGGTACGCCGAAGCGTTGTGCGGAGCCGAATACGATATCTGCGCCCTGTTTACCCGGCGCCGTCAGCAGCACCAGCGCCATAAAATCGGCGGCAACGCTGACAACCACTTTGCGGGATTTCAGCTCGGCAATCAGCGCGCCGTAGTCGTGTACTTCACCCGTCGTACCTACCTGCTGCAGCAGCACGCCGAAGACGTCCTGATGATCCAGCACTTTGTCAGCGTCGTCGACGATCACGTCAAAGCCGAAGGTCTCTGCGCGAGTACGCACCACGTCCAGCGTCTGCGGATGCACGTCCGCCGCGACGAAGAAGCGGTTGGCATTTTTCAGCTTGCTCACGCGTTTTGCCATCGCCATCGCTTCGGCGGCGGCGGTGGCTTCATCCAGCAGAGAAGCAGAGGCGATATCCATGCCGGTCAGGTCCAGCGTCACCTGCTGGAAGTTCAGCAAAGCTTCCAGACGGCCCTGGGAAACTTCTGGCTGATACGGGGTGTAAGCGGTGTACCAGCCCGGGTTTTCCAGCATGTTGCGCAGGATAACCGGCGGCAGCTGCACGTTGGTATAGCCCATGCCAATGTAAGACTTATAGCGCTTATTCAGGCCGGCAATAGCCTTCAGCTCCGCCAGCGCGGCGAATTCCGTAGTGGCTTCCCCCACCTGAGGCGGCGTGGCAAGCTGGATGTCTTTTGGCACAATCTGGCCGATCAGTGCGTTTAATGAATCCGCGCCAACCGTCTTCAGCATCTCCTGCTGTTGCTGAGCATCCGGCCCAATGTGACGTTCAATGAAGGCGCCACGGTTTTCAAGCTGGCTTAAAGTCTGTGTCATGAGCGATGGTTCCTGAAACGTGCAGTGAATCGTAGTTATCTGTAACGCTGTTGCCCGGTGGCGCTAACGCTTACCGGGCCTACGTTGAGCTGTAGGCCGGATAAGCGCAGCGCCATCCGGCACAACGTTATTCGTCTTCCAGTAGTGCTTCGTACGCGGTCGCATCCAGCAGCGCGGCAACCTGGGATTCGTCGCTGGCTTTGATCTTGAAGATCCAGCCGCCTTCATAAGGCTCGCTGTTCACCAGCTCTGGCGAATCGCTCAGCGCGTCGTTGACGGCAACGATTTCGCCGCTCACAGGGGCGTAGATGTCAGAGGCCGCTTTTACGGACTCCGCCACGGCGCAGTCGTCGCCCGCGCTAACGGTCGTGCCCACGTCAGGCAGGTCAACAAACACCATGTCGCCCAGCAGCTCTTGCGCGTGCTCGGTGATCCCTACGGTGTAAGTGCCGTCCGCCTCTTTGCGCAGCCACTCGTGTTCTTTGCTGTATTTCAGTTCTGCTGGCACATTGCTCATTGAAGTTCTCCTGATAAAAATGATTAGGCGACCGGCTTACCGGCGCGAACAAAAATCGGTTTGGTTACGTTGACCGGCATTTCACGGTTGCGGATTTGCACCACCGCCGTTTCGCCAATCCCCGCCGGCACGCGTGCCAGTGCAATACTGTAGCCCAGCGTCGGTGAGAAGGTTCCGCTGGTGATCACGCCTTCACGAGGATTGCCGTCAGCATCGGTAAAGCGCACCGGCAGTTCGCCGCGCAGCACGCCCTTCTCGGTCATCACCAGGCCCACCAGCTGTTCGGTGCCCTTCTCGCGCTGCATCTCCAGCGCTTCACGACCAATGAAGTCACGGTCAGCCGGTTCCCACGCGATGGTCCAGCCCATGTTGGCGGCCAGCGGAGAGACGCCTTCATCCATCTCCTGACCGTAAAGGTTCATCCCCGCTTCCAGACGCAGCGTATCGCGCGCGCCCAGGCCCGCAGGCTTCACGCCCGCTTCCACCAGCGCACGCCAGAAATCAGCGGCCTTCTCGTTTGGCATAGCAATTTCGTAGCCCGCTTCACCGGTGTAGCCGGTGGTGGCGATAAACAGATCGCCCGCCTGCACGCCGAAGAACGGCTTCATGCCAGCGGTGGCGTTGCGCTGTTCGTCGTTAAACAGAGAGGCGGCTTTCGCCTGCGCGTTCGGCCCCTGCACGGCGATCAGCGACAGATCGTCACGGACGGTGATGTCGATGGCATAAGGTTCGGCGTGTTGGGTGATCCAGGGGAGGTCTTTTTCGCGGGTGGCGGAGTTTACAACGAGGCGGAAGAAATCTTCAGTGAAGTAATAGACGATAAGGTCATCAATCACGCCGCCCGAGGCATTCAGCATGCCGGTATAGAGCGCTTTACCCGGCGTCTTCAGTTTGGCGACGTCGTTTGCCAGCAGATAACGCAAAAACTCCCGGGTGCGGCTACCGTGCAGATCGACAATCGTCATGTGGGACACGTCGAACATACCGGCATCGGTGCGCACCGCGTGGTGCTCATCAATCTGCGAGCCGTAGTGCAGCGGCATCATCCAGCCATGGAAGTCCACCATGCGGGCGCCGCATAACACGTGTTGTTCGTACAAAGGAGTCTGTTGAGCCATCTTGTCCTCGTTGAAAAATTCACCGTGAAACCCGGTATCGGCCCCGCGTTCGGGCACCGACGCAAACGTTCTCTTTTACCTGAACTTACCACCGAAACCGGCGGTTAACCATAAGGCAAAATGGGTCATCACATTAGCTTATGACCAAAAAACGCTAAAAAGCCTACAGAGTTATTCACTGGAAAAATGCGATTAACCCCGCACAAAATTAACAATGATCTAACAGGATTTAGCACATGGTGATATTTCGTGCGGAAAATCGGGCCGAATTTCCGTAACAAGAAAAACGCGACATTAGATTATCTAATGCGAAAAATGACGTGAAATTAGAATATTTCAAACGAGGGCATTTCCCCGGCGCGGAGGCCGGGAAAATAAAGTGTGACAGGGGTCTAAATTAACGTAGCCAGTCCGGCAGGTCGTTAAGACCCATCGCCTGACGGAGGAGTTGAGGTTTGACGCCAGGAAGGGTATCGGCCAGCTTGAGGCCGATATCGCGCAGCAGTTTTTTCGCCGGATTCGCCCCGGCAAACAGCTCGCGGAAGCCCTGCATGCCCGCCAGCATCATCGCCGCACTGTGCTTGCGGCTG
The DNA here is from genome assembly GCF_055817355.1 of Enterobacter sp. PL_is379. Classification (NCBI taxonomy): domain Bacteria; kingdom Pseudomonadati; phylum Pseudomonadota; class Gammaproteobacteria; order Enterobacterales; family Enterobacteriaceae; genus Enterobacter; species Enterobacter sp. PL_is379. The sequence goes on along the minus strand of NZ_JBVPGT010000031.1, from coordinate 158,940 downwards.
CGCTCGTAGCGGCGCAGATAGAGATGCTGCCCGATGTCCTTCCCTTCGCGATGCAGGCGACGCAGCTCCTCGACCAGCTCCGCCGCGTCCATAAAGCCAAGGTTAACGCCCTGCCCGGCCAGCGGATGAATGGTATGCGCCGCATCCCCCACCAGCGCCAGACGGTGCGCGGCAAACTGACGCGCGTAGCGGCCGGTTAACGGGAACACCTGACGCTCGCTTTCAAGCGTGCACAGGCCAAGGCGGTTATCAAAGGCCACGCACAGCGCCTGGTTAAAGGCGTCCGGCGTTGCCTCCTGCATCTGCTGGGCTTTCTCCGGCACCAGGGACCAGACAATCGAGCACAGGTGCGGATCGGCAAGCGGCAGGAACGCCAGTATGCCGTCGTTGTGGAAAATCTGGCGCGCCACGCCGCCGTGCGGCTCTTCGGTGCGGATCGTTGCCACCAGCGCGTGATGACGATAGTCCCAGAAGGTCAGCGGGATATCGGCTTTATTACGCAGCCAGGAGTTGGCACCGTCAGCACCGACCACCAGACGCGCGGTCAGCATGTCGCCGCTCTGCAGGGTGATAAACGCCTCGTTTTCGCCCCACGCCACCTGCTGGATCTGCGCAGGCGCAATCAGGGTCACGTCGCTGCACTGCTGTGCTTTCTGCCACAGCGCGTGGTGGATCACCGCGTTTTCAACAATGTGACCCAGATGGCTATAGCCCATGCTTTCATCATCAAAAGCAATATGACCAAAGCTGTCTTTATCCCACACTTCCATGCCGTGATAGCAGCTGGCGCGCTGCGCCACAATATCTGACCAGACGCCAAGGTGCGTCAGCAATTTCTCGCTGGCGGCATTGATCGCCGAGACGCGGAGTTCCGGCGGGGCATCCGGGGCAACGGGCTGAGGCTGCTTTTGCTCCAGCACAGCCACGCGCAGGCCGCTGCCCTGTAAACCACAGGCCAATGCCAGTCCGACCATTCCGCCGCCAACGATGGCGACATCAACATTTTGCACGGTGATAACTCCTTAACGCGCGACCCAACCCAGGGTCCGCTGCGCCAGCACGTCACGTGCCGGAATGAATAGTTCCATCGCCATAAGCCCGAGGTTGCGGCCCGCAACCAGCGGTGCCCAGCGATTGGCAAAAAGATGGACCAGACCATCGGTCACACCGATGGTGGCCTCTTTATCCGCCTGGCGGCGCTTCTGGTAATGGCTCAGCACCGAATACGCCCCACAGTCTTTTTGCTCACCCCATGCCTGCGAAAGGGTTTCCGCCAGGCTCATGACGTCGCGTAAACCAAGGTTGAACCCTTGCCCCGCGATGGGGTGCAGCGTCTGCGCGGCATTACCGACAAGCGCCAGACGATGGGAGATGGACTGAGACGCCGTAGTCAACGAAAGCGGGTAGACCGCCCGCTGGCCGGCATGGGTGATACGCCCCAGCCGCCAGCCAAAGGCTTTTTGCAACTCGGTACAAAAACGTTCGTCTGACCAGGCCTTCACCTCTTCAGCTTTATCCTGCAGGTGACACCAGACGAGGGAACAGCGCCCGTCCGACATCGGCAGCATCGCCAGCGGGCCATGCTGCGTAAAGCGCTCAAACGCCCTGCCGTCGTGGTCAGCTGCGGTAGCGACGTTCGCAATGACCGCCACCTGGCCGTAAGGCTGCTGCCGCCACTCCACGCCACACTGGGCGCCGAGCGACGAGCGCGAACCGTCCGCGGCGACCAGAAGCTGGCCTTCAAGGACGGTGCCGTTTTCCAGCGTCACGCTAACCGACGCCTCACTGCGGCTCACGCTGGCCACGCGCGCCGGACAATGCAGCGTGATGCCCGGCGCGTCCTGGAGCAGGCGGAACAGACGCAATCCGACGTCGTGCAGCTCAACCACCTGCCCAAGAGCATCAATACGATAATCCTGCGCGTCCAGGGTGACAAAGCCAGCATGGCCGCGATCGCTGACGTGAACGGTTTTAATTGCCGTGGCGCAGTCGGCAATGGCCTGCCAGATGCCAATGCGGGAAAGCTGCTGGCAGGTGCCCTGCGCGAGCGCAATGGCGCGGGCATCAAAACCGGGGTGGTTGGACGCCTCTGGCGCAACGGCTTCCACCAGGTGCACCGGAAGCTGGCCTTTCGTCAAATGTGAAATGGCCAGTGCCAGCGTAGCCCCGGTCATGCCGCCGCCAACGATAATCACGCTCATGCGCGTGCCGCTGCCATCAGCGCCTCAATATCGTCAGCGTTTTTCACGACGCTCGCGGTCAGGTTTTCGTTACCGGTTTCGGTAATCACGATGTCGTCTTCAATACGAATGCCAATCCCGCGGTACTCTTCAGGCACGTCGGCATCCGGCGCGATATACAGACCCGGCTCCACCGTTAACACCATGCCCGGCTCCAGCACGCGCGAACGGTCGGTGCCGTAAGCGCCAACGTCATGCACGTCCAGCCCCAGCCAGTGGCTCAGGCCGTGCATGAAATACGGTCGATGCGCATTTTCAGCAATCAGGGTGTCGACATCCCCTTTCAGGATCCCGAGCCTGACCAGACCGGTAATCATGATGCGCACCACTTCACCGGTCACTTCCTGCATGGAGGTTCCGGGACGATACAGCCTGAGCGCCGTCTCAAGGGATTCGAGAACAATGTCGTAAATCGCGCGCTGTGCCGGTGAGAATTTACCGTTCACCGGGAAGGTACGTGTGATATCCCCCGCGTAGCCCTGAAATTCGCAGCCGGCGTCAATCAGAACCAGATCGCCGTCGCGCAAAGCGCTTTCGTTTTCGGTGTAGTGCAGAATGCAGCCGTTTTCCCCGCCGCCAACGATGGTGTTGTAGGAGGGATAGCGCGCGCCGTGGCGGTTAAATTCGTGGTGAATTTCGCCTTCCAGCTGGTATTCGAACATCCCGGGACGGCATTTCTCCATCGCGCGGGTGTGCGCCAGGGCGCTGATTTCGCCCGCACGACGCATCAAATTCAGCTCTTCTTCAGACTTGAACAGGCGCATCTCATGCACCACCGGACGCCAGTCCGTCAGCGTGGCCGGTGCGGACAGGTTCTGGCGCGAGCCTTTGCGCAGCTTATCCAGCGCGGTAAAGACAATCTCATCAGCGTACGCATATTCGCCCTGCGCGTGATAGAGCACGTCGAGGCCGTTAAGCAATTGATAGAGCTGCTGGTTGATTTCGCTAAACGCCAGCGCGCGGTCAACGCCCAGCTTTTCCGGTGCGGCCTCTTGCCCTAAGCGGCGGCCAAACCAGATTTCGGCCGTCAGATCGCGCACGCGGTTGAAAATCACGCTGTGGTTGTGGGTGTCATTGCTCTTAATCAGCACCAGTACCGCTTCCGGCTCGTTAAAGCCGGTGAAGTACCAGAAGTCGCTGCTCTGGCGATAAGGATATTCGCTGTCGGCGCTGCGCGTCACTTCGGGCGCAGCAAAAATCAGCGCGGCGCTGCCCGGCTGCATTGTTGCAAGCAGCGCCTGACGGCGGCGCGAATACTCTTGACTTGAGATAACCATGACACCCTCCTGTGCGTTATTTTTCTTAATGTAAGGTTGGCTTGCGGACTTCCGGCGCGGTCGGCTGTGAGCGCGTGAAGTTGTCGTGGCACAGCAGTGCCGCCACACGCACGTACTCGATAATCTCTTCAAGCGACATTTCCAGCTCTTCCTGGTCTTCGTCTTCGTCGTAGCCAAGCTGGGCGATGTTGCGCAGATCGTCGATCGCTTCACCCGCTTCGCCGGTGACTTTATCCAGTTTAGGCTGCGTGACGCCCAGCCCCAGCAGATAGTGGTTTACCCAGCCGGCCAGCGCATCGGCGCGATCGAACACGCTGACGTCGTCGCCTTCAGGCAGATAAAGCTGAAAAAGGAAGCCATCGTCTTCCAGCGAATCACTGATGGCGGCATGCATTTTACGCAGCGCTTCCGCCAGCTCGTGACCAAACGCCAGCCCTTCATTCGTGAGGTCGTGGATCAGCGGCTGCCATGAGCTGTCGCTGTTTCCGCCGCACAGCATGCCACTGATCAGACCGTGCATTTCGGCAGGGGTTAAACCGACTCCCTGCTGGTTCAGTAACTGGTTTAAATCCTTGTAACCAGGCATTTCGTTCTGTATAGACATGAGCATTCGTCGTCAAAGGGGGGAAGTTTCATGATATGCTACCACTTTGGACCCTGGTGATACCAGAAAAGGGCTTGTATCTTCACATCAGGGTAGCTATAGTGTCGCCCCTTCGCAGCCCCCGGGGCAGTAAGCGAAGGCAGCGCAGTCAATCAGCAGGAAGGTGGCATGTCTGCACAACCCGTCGATCTCCAGATTTTTGGCCGTTCACTGCGAGTGAATTGTCCGCCTGAACAAAGGGATGCTTTGAATCAGGCAGCGGACGATTTGAATCAGCGGTTGCAAGATCTAAAAGAACGCACTAGAGTCACAAATACTGAGCAGCTGGTTTTCATCGCCGCGTTGAACATCAGCTATGAACTGACTCAGGAAAAAGCGAAGACCCGCGACTACGCGGCAAGCATGGAGCAGCGCATTAAAATGCTCCAGCAGACCATAGAACAGGCATTGCTTGATCAAGGTCGCAATCCCGAAAGACCGGGACCAAAGTTTGAATAACACTTCTCAGTTGACTATGGTAGAGTAACTGTGAAGACAAAATTTCTCTGAGATGTTCGCAAGCGGGCCAGTCCCCTGAGCCGATATTTCATACCACAAGAATGTGGCGCTCCATGGTTGGTGAGCATGCTCGGTCCGTCCGAGAAGCCTTAAAACTATGACGACACATTCACCTTGAACCAAGGGTTCAAGGGTTACAGCCTGCGGCGGCATCTCGGAGATTCCCTCTCTTTTCTTCTACCGACTACCATGACTCAATTCCCTGAAGTTTCTGCTTCACGCCAGGATATCCGTCAGCTCATTCGTCAGCGCCGCCGTGCGTTAACCCCCGATCAGCAAGCGCATTTTGCCCAGCAGGCCGCCGCCCGTATGATGGCGTATCCCCCTGTCGTAATGGCGCACACCGTTGCGCTGTTTCTGTCATTTGATGGAGAGCTGGATACCCAACCGCTGATAGAGCAGCTCTGGCGCGCCGGGAAGAAAGTCTACCTGCCGGTGCTGCACCCGTTTAGCGACGGTAATCTGCTGTTTCTGCACTACCACCCGCACAGCGAGCTGGTGGTGAATCGCCTGAAAATCACCGAGCCGAAACTCGACGTGCGCGACGTGCTGCCGCTGTCACAGCTGGATGTGCTGATTACGCCGCTGGTGGCGTTTGATGAACAGGGCCAGCGTTTAGGGATGGGCGGCGGTTTTTATGACAGGACGCTGCAAAACTGGCAGCAGTACGGGGTGCAGCCGGTGGGTTACGCGCATGATTGTCAGGGCGTGGAGGCGTTGCCGGTAGAGAAGTGGGATGTGCCGTTGCCGGCGGTAGTGACGCCATCGAAGTTGTGGGAGTGGTGAAACAGGCAGCCTAATGCTCTCACCCCAGCCCTCCCCCACAGGGAGAGGGTGAAAACATAAAAAACGGTAACTATCGTTACCGTTTTGCATTTACCTCGCACCATCAGTACAGCAGACGCGCGCGAATCGTCCCCGCAATAGACTTCATGCTCAGCAACGCTTTCTCGGCAACATCGTCATCCGCTTCGATATCAATGACCACGTAACCCATCTGCGAGTTCGTTTGCAGATACTGCGCGGCGATGTTGACGCCCTGCTCGGCAAAGATCTGGTTGATCGCGGTCAGCACGCCCGGACGGTTTTCGTGGATGTGCAGCAGACGACGGCCACCGTGCAGCGGCAGCGACACTTCCGGGAAGTTCACCGCAGAGAGCGTAGAACCGTTGTCGGAGTATTTACTCAGTTTACCCGCTACTTCCAGACCGATATTCTCCTGCGCTTCCTGGGTAGAACCGCCAATGTGTGGCGTCAGGATCACGTTGTCGAACTCGCACAGCGGAGAGGTAAACGGATCGCTGTTGGTGGCTGGCTCCGTCGGGAACACGTCAATGGCCGCGCCCGCCAGGTGCTTACGCTTCAGCGCATCAGCCAGTGCCGGGATATCGACAACCGTGCCGCGCGCGGCGTTGATCAGCAGTGAGCCTGGCTTCATCAGCGCCAGCTCTTCCGCGCCCATCATGTTTTTGGTGGACGCATTTTCCGGCACGTGGAGGCTCACCACGTCGCTCATGTTCAGCAGATCAGAGAGGTGTTGAACCTGGGTGGCGTTACCCAGCGGCAGCTTGCTTTCGATATCGTAGAAAAACACGTGCATGCCCAGGGATTCAGCCAGAATACCGAGCTGCGTACCGATGTGGCCGTAGCCGATAATCCCCAGCTTTTTACCACGCGCTTCATAGGAGCCAGACGCCAGCTTGTTCCACACGCCGCGGTGCGCCTTGGCGTTCGCTTCAGGAATGCCGCGCAGCAGCAGCAGCAGTTCGCCAATCACCAGCTCCGCCACGGAACGGGTGTTGGAGAACGGGGCGTTGAAGACGGGAATACCGCGTCTGGCGGCAGCATTCAGGTCAACCTGGTTGGTACCGATGCAGAAGCAGCCGATAGCCACCAGCTTTTCCGCCGCAGCAATAACGTCTTCAGTCAGGTGAGTACGGGATCGCAGGCCAATGAAGTGGGCATCACGGATGGACGCTTTCAGCTCTTCGGTATCGAGCGCCCCTTTGTGAAATTCGATGTTGGTGTAACCTGCCGCACGAAGGCTATCGATTGCTTTTTGATGCACGCCCTCGACCAGCAGGAATTTAATCTTGTCTTTCTCCAGTGATACCTTTGCCATTTACCCGACCCTGTTTTTGTCTGAACTGATGTTGTGCTGGATATGAATCCGCTGTAGCCAACATATCAAAAAAAACTATTGCAGCAATATGAACGTTTGCGTCGGCACTCTGAAGAAAAGTCATACAGAGCAAAATGTCAGAGGAAAATGCTATGGAAATTTACAAACGCGGCAGGATCGGCAAAAGAGGCTCAAAAACGTGACACAAGTCACCGAATTTAGCTTTTCAAAAATTTTTTAGCGGGGGGAGGACTCCCCCCGTCAGATCATTTTACGATGGTTTTCACGCCGTCAGCGGTGCCGATCAGTGCCACATCCGCGCCACGATTGGCGAATAGCCCTACGGTCACTACGCCTGGGATAGCGTTGATGGCATTTTCCAGCGCAATCGCGTCGAGAATTTCCAGACCGTGAACGTCGAGGATCACGTTACCGTTGTCGGTGACTACGCCCTGACGATATTCCGGACGACCGCCCAGCTTCACCAGCTGACGGGCAACCGCGCTACGCGCCATCGGGATCACTTCGACCGGCAGCGGGAAATTGCCCAGAATGTCGACCTGCTTGGAGGCGTCTGCGATGCAGATAAACTTGTCCGCAACGGAGGCGATGATTTTTTCGCGCGTCAGCGCCGCGCCGCCGCCTTTGATCATCTGCATGTGGCCGTTGATTTCATCCGCGCCATCAACGTAAATCCCCAGACGATCCACTTCGTTGAGATCGAAAACGGTAATGCCGAGGCTTTTCAGCTTTTCCGTGGAAGCATCAGAGCTGGAAACCGCGCCCTCGATCTGCCCCTTCATCGTGCCCAGCGCATCGATAAAGTGTGCCGCGGTTGATCCCGTACCGACACCGACAATGGTACCCGGCTGTACGTACTGGAGAGCGGCCCATCCTACTGCTTTTTTCAGTTCATCCTGCGTCATGATCGTTTTGCCTGTGGTGTGAAAACTCAGGGCGCATTATAGAACACGTCGAATGGAATTCGTCTGCCACAAAGGGAAAATTGTGTCATAGTGCAGAATAAGCAAAATTAAGGAGCCAGCCAGAGCAATGAAACGTCCGGACTACAGAACACTACAGGCACTTGATGCAGTTATTCGTGAACGAGGTTTTGAGCGCGCGGCGCAAAAGCTTTGCATCACGCAGTCCGCCGTATCACAGCGTATCAAACAGCTTGAAAATATGTTCGGTCAGCCGCTGCTGGTGCGTACCGTGCCGCCACGGCCAACCGAGCAGGGACAAAAGCTCCTCGCCCTGCTGCGCCAGGTTGAACTGCTGGAAGACGAGTGGCTGGGTGACGAACAAACGGGCTCTACGCCGCTGCTGCTCTCTCTGGCGGTCAACGCCGACAGTCTGGCGACCTGGCTGCTGCCGGCCCTGGCGCCGGTATTAGCTGACTCCCCTATCCGCCTGAATTTGCAGGTTGAAGATGAAACCCGTACCCAGGAGCGCCTGCGTCGCGGTGAGGTAGTTGGGGCGGTCAGTATCCAGCCTCAGGCGTTGCCGAGCTGCCTTGTCGATCAGTTGGGCGCCCTGGATTACCTGTTTGTGGGTTCAAAAGCCTTTGCCGAGCGCTACTTCCCGAACGGCGTCACCCGCGCGGCGCTGCTGAAAGCCCCTGCCGTGGCGTTCGACCATCTGGACGATATGCATCAGGCGTTCCTGCAGCAAAACTTCGATCTGCCGCCGGGCAGCGTGCCGTGCCATATCGTTAACTCATCTGAAGCCTTCGTGCAGCTTGCGCGTCAGGGCACCACCTGCTGCATGATCCCGCATCTGCAGATTGAGAAAGAGTTGAAAAGCGGTGAGCTGATTGACCTGACGCCGGGGCTGTATCAGCGTCGGATGCTCTACTGGCACCGTTTTGCGCCGGAAAGCCGGATGATGCGCAACGTCACTGACGCGCTGCTGGCGTACGGGCACAAGGTGTTGAGACAGGATTAAAAAATAAGCCGGGTGGCGGCTTCGCCTTACCCGGCCTACAGATTACTGAGCCGGTTTCGGCTGTGCTGCAACGGGTTCCAGCTGGAAGACCACATCCACCTGATCGTCGAACTGAATGGTTGGCTGCTCGTAAGTTTCCTGAGCGGACACCGGGGCTGCGTCAGCCTTCATCATCCGTACCATCGGGCTTGGCTGGTAGTTAGAGACGTGGTAACGCACGCTGTAAACCGGGCCGAGCTTGCTCTTAAAGCCAGAAGCCAGCTGTTCCGCCTGGTGAATGGCATCATCGATCGCCGCTTTACGCGCTTCGTCCTTGTATTTCTCCGGTTGCGCAACGCCCAGCGACACGGAACGAATTTCGTTCAGACCCGCCTTCAGCGCACCATCCAGCAGCGAGTTAAGCTTATCCAGCTGACGCACGGTCACTTCAACGGTACGCACGGCGCGGTAGCCCTTCAGGATGCTTTTACCATTCTGGTAGTCGTAATCGGGTTGAGTACGCAGGTTCGCGGAGTTGATATCTTTTTTGCCGACACCGTTCTGCTCGAGGAAAGAAAGGTATTGCGCAACACGATCGTCAGCCTGCTTCTTGGCAGATGCCGCATCTTTCGCAGCCACATTGACTTCAATTGCCAGGGTTGCAACATCGGGTACCGCGTCCACGCTTGCGGTGCCAGAAGTGACGATGTGCGGGCCATCCGGCAGTTCACTTGCCTGCGCCGACACCGCACCAAAACTTACTAATGCCGCCAGGGCCATCACCTTAAACTTCACTGTTATTCCTCCATGTTGCGAAGAGTGCCCATTAACAGGGCGCATGCCAGCAAGCTTAGCGGGTCTTGTTCAGTTGTCCATAAGACAAGGATTAGTTGAACAATTCCTGAACGTGGTGAATTCCCTCTTTTGCCAGCTGAAAGGCAATAAACCACATCACCAGCCCCACCAGGATATTAATGATGCGCTGGGCTTTGGCCGTACGCAGACGAGGTGCCAGCCATGCCGCCAGAATGGCGAGACCGAAGAACCAGAGGAACGAGGCGCTGACCGTACCGAGCGCAAACCAGCGTTTCGGCTCTACGTCCAGTTGACCGCCCAGGCTGCCCAGCACCACAAAGGTGTCCAGATAAACATGCGGATTAAGCCAGGTGACCGCCAGCATGGTGACGATAATCTTCCAGCGACCCTGCTTCATGACCTCCGCGCTCGCCAGTTCGAGGTTGCTGCTCATCGCCGTTTTCAGGGCACCAAAACCGTACCAGAGCAGAAACGCCACGCCGCCCCAGGTGACCAGCGCCAGCAGCCAGGGAGACTGCATCAGCAATGCGCTGCCGCCAAAAATCCCGGCACAGATCAGCAGTAAATCGCTTACCGCGCACAGCAGGGCAATCATCAGATGATACTGGCGGCGGATGCCCTGATTCATCACGAACGCATTTTGCGGGCCGAGCGGAAGGATCATGGCCGCGCCTAATGCAAGCCCTTGAAAATAATAAGATAGCATGACGATTTTCTCGCAGTGTTGTTCTGGAAGCCGACTATACTGCGCGAATCACATAAGAGGAAATGGATAATTTTAATTGGGGATTAGCGGGGCTTATAAAAATAAAGCCCGGTGGCGCTAGCGCTTACCGGGCCTACGGGTGACGTTATTCTGCTTCCTTAACTTTTTTGACGTTTACGTCCATCTGCGGGTACGGGAAGCTGATGCCGCTGGCGTCGAAGTCGCGCTTAATGCGTTCCAGCACGTCCCAGTACACGTTTTGCAGATCGCTGCTCTTGCTCCAGATACGCACCACGAAGTTAATGGAGGACGCGCCCAGTTCATTCAGGCGAACCGTCTGCTCTTTGTCTTTCAGAATGCGATCGTCTGAAGCAATGATGTTGCTAATCAGCGACTTCACCTGATCGATATCGGAGTCGTACGCCACGCTGATAATCAGCTCATTACGACGCACCGGCTCACGGGAGAAGTTAATGATGTTGCCCGCGATGATTTTCCCGTTCGGCACGACCACGATGCGGCCATCGACGGTACGCATGGTCGTTGAGAAAATCTGCACCTGCAGCACGGTCCCGGCAATGCCGCCAAGGTCAACGTATTCGCCGGAGCGGAACGGACGGAAGGTGACCAGCAAAACGCCTGCCGCCAGGTTTGAAAGCGAGCCCTGCAGCGCCAGACCAATGGCCAGACCGGCGGCACCGAGAACGGCAATGACGGAGGCGGTCTGCACGCCCACGCGGCCCAGCGCCGCAATCAGCGTAAAGGCGATAATGCCGTAGCGCACCAGTGCGGAGAGGAAGTCAGCCACCGTGGCGTCAATGTGACGGGCCAGCATGACGCGGTTAACCGCGTTCGATACGATACGCGCCACGATCATCCCGACGATGATGATGGCAATCGCCGCGACGATGTTCACGGCATAGCTCAGCAGCAGCGCCTGGTTACGCACCAGCCAGTTACCGGCGTTATTGATGCTGTCTACAACATCGAGTTGTTCCATTTATTCTTCCTTTTGTTAAACCAAAACACAAAATCCATCCCCCATGGAGACAGGCAGGTCCGTAAAGGGTAAACAAAAAGCGCAAGTATTGCCAAACAGATCACAAAAACCGGTCCGGCAGGGTATTGAAAAAGCATAAAAAAAGGCCCGCATTTGCGGGCCTTCTGATGCTGTTAGCAGCTCAAATTACAGAACGTCGATCGCGTTCAGTTCTTTGAAAGCCTGCTCCAGACGGGTCACCATGGACGTCTGGGCAGCGCGCAGCCATACGCGTGGATCGTAGTATTTCTTGTTCGGCTGGTCTTCGCCTTTCGGGTTGCCCAGCTGGCCCTGCAGGTAAGCTTCGTTCGCTTTGTAGTACTGCAGGATACCGTCCCATGTTGCCCACTGGGTGTCGGTATCGATGTTCATTTTCACTACGCCGTAGCTTACGGAGTCTTTGATTTCCTGAGCAGAAGAACCGGAACCGCCGTGGAAGACGAAGTTCAGGCTGTTGTGCGGCAGGTTGTGTTTCTTGGAAACGTATTCCTGAGAATCACGCAGGATGGTTGGGGTCAGAACCACGTTGCCTGGTTTGTAAACGCCGTGTACGTTACCGAAGGACGCTGCAATGGTGAAGCGTGGGCTGATTTTGCTCAGCTCGGTGTAAGCGTAATCAACGTCTTCTGGCTGGGTGTACAGTGCAGAAGCGTCCATGTGGCTGTTGTCCACGCCGTCTTCTTCACCACCGGTGCAACCCAGTTCGATTTCCAGGGTCATGTCCATTTTGGCCATGCGCGCCAGGTACTTAGAGCAGATTTCGATGTTTTCGTGCAGTGACTCTTCAGACAGGTCGATCATGTGAGAAGAGAACAGTGGCTTACCGGTTGCCGCGAAGTGTTTTTCACCCGCGTCCAGCAGACCGTCGATCCACGGCAGCAGTTTCTTCGCGCAGTGGTCAGTGTGCAGGATAACTGGAACACCGTAGTGCTCAGCCATCTGGTGAACGTGGTGCGCACCAGAGATAGCGCCCAGGATTGCAGCACCCTGAGGAATGTCAGTTTTCACGCCTTTACCTGCGATGAACGCAGCGCCGCCGTTAGAGAACTGAACGATAACTGGAGCTTTAACTTTAGCAGCAGTTTCCAGTACGGCGTTGATGGAGTCGGTACCCACGCAGTTAACTGCTGGCAGAGCGAAGTTGTTTTCTTTAGCTACCTGGAACACTTTCTGTACGTCATCACCAGTGATAACGCCAGGTTTTACGAAATCAAAAATTTTAGACATGTTGCTTAGTCCTGTATCTTCGGCCGTTAGAAAAGGTGCGAGCTCTTAAAAGCGCGCTGAAAATTGGGCAGGTTTCCCTGCCCTTGAATGGCTTACTTCTTAGCGCGCTCTTCGAGCATTGCTACTGCTGGCAGTACTTTGCCTTCCACGAATTCGAGGAATGCGCCGCCACCAGTGGAGATGTAGGAGATCTTGTCAGCGATACCGAACAGGTCGATTGCTGCCAGGGTGTCACCACCGCCTGCGATAGAGAACGCTTCGCTGTCTGCGATAGCGTTAGCAACGATTTCAGTCCCTTTGCGGAAGTTCGGGAATTCGAACACGCCTACCGGACCGTTCCACAGGATAGTTTTTGCGTTTTTGAGGATTTCAGCCAGTTTCTGTGCAGAAACGTCGCCCAGGTCCAGAATCTGCTCTTCATCTTTGATGTCGTTTACAGACTTCAGAGTCGCGGTTGCGGTTTCGGAGAACTCGGTCGCGACGCGAACGTCAGTTGGAACCGGGATATCGCAGGTGCTCAGCAGGCGTTTGGCTTCGTCAACCAGATCTGCTTCGTACAGGGATTTACCCACGTTGTGGCCCTGAGCGGCAACGAAGGTGTTCGCGATACCACCGCCAACGATCAGCTGGTCAGCGATTTTAGACAGGGAATCCAGAACGGTCAGTTTGGTAGAAACTTTAGAACCACCAACGATAGCCACCATTGGACGAGCAGGTTCTTTCAGTGCTTTACCCAGCGCTTCCAGTTCGTCAGCCAGCAGAGGACCGGCACACGCTACGTCTGCGAATTTACCGATACCGTGGGTTGACGCCTGCGCGCGGTGAGCCGTACCGAAGGCATCCATCACGAATACGTCGCACAGTGCAGCATATTTTTTGGACAGGGTCTCGTCGTCTTTCTTTTCGCCTTTGTTGAAGCGAACGTTTTCCAGAACAACCAGTTCACCGGCTGCAACGTCAACGCCGTCCAGGTAATCTTTCACCAGGCGAACCGGGTTGGACAGTTTGTCTTTCAGGTAATTAACCACTGGCAGCAGAGAGAACTCTTCGTTGTACTCGCCTTCAGTTGGACGACCCAGGTGGGAGGTGACCATCACTTTCGCGCCCTGCTTCAGAGCCAGTTCGATGGTTGGCAGAGATGCACGGATACGCGCGTCGCTGGTCACTTTGCCATCTTTAACCGGTACGTTCAGATCGGCACGGATGAAAACGCGTTTACCAGCCAGATCCAGATCGGTCATCTTAATTACAGACATGGTGAATCCTCTCGTTGATTCTTAAAGTTTTGCAGACGCACGATGCGTCTTACCTGAAACCTTGAGCGGCCATTGCTAACGTGGTGTCGAGCATTCGGTTAGCAAAGCCCCATTCGTTATCACACCAGACCAGCGTCTTGATAAGGTGTGCACCACTAACCCTCGTTTGCGTGCCATCAACGATGGCGCTGTGCGGGTCGTGGTTAAAATCTACTGAGACCAACGGTAATTCCGTATAGTCAACTATACCATGAAATGCCCCCTGTGCCGCTTTTTGCAGCAACAGGTTGACTTCACAGGCTTTTACCGGTTTTTTCACCGTCACGCTAAGGTCGATTGCAGTGACGTTAATCGTTGGAACACGCACGGCAATCGCTTCAAAGCGGTCATTAAACTGCGGAAAAATTCGGGTGATCCCTGCCGCCAGTTTCGTATCCACCGGAATGATTGACTGGCTCGCCGCGCGAGTGCGTCGTAAATCCGGATGGTAGGCGTCGATAACCTGCTGATCGTGCATGGCGGAGTGAATCGTGGTCACGGTGCCGGATTCAATGCCATACGCATCGTCTAACAGTTTGATGACCGGAATAATGCAGTTGGTGGTACAGGAGGCGTTGGAAACAATGCGGTGTTCGGCCTGCAGCTCATGCTGGTTGACGCCAAACACGACGGTCGCGTCGAGGTCGTTACTGCCGGGATGAGAAAACAGGACTTTTTTCGCGCCGGCAGCCAGATGCGCTTCGCCATGTTCGCGGTTGCCGTAGACACCGGTACAGTCAAGCACCACATCCACACCCAGTTCACGCCAGGGTAGCCCGGAGATGCTGTTCTCATGCAGCACACGAATAGCGTCATCACCCACAAAGAGCTGATCTCTTTCCTGGCGCACATCCCAGGCAAAGCGTCCGTGGCTGGTGTCGTATTTCAACAAATGCGCCATGCCCGTAGCATCCGCCAGTTCATTGATTGCCACCACGGTTATTTCCGCCCGACGTCCGGATTCATACAAAGCACGAACCACATTACGTCCGATGCGACCGAAGCCATTAATCGCTACGCGTACGGTCATAGATCTCCTGCAAAGCAATCCCTGAGTTTGAGGTGGCTGAAAGAGTAATCCAGCTACGCCCGAAGGGGAATCCTTGCTGTCACAAACTGCGATTGATTGGTCAATTGTCGAACATTTAATCGACTGAAACGCTTCAGCAAGAATAAGCGAATCGGGGAATAAAAGGAATGTCTGTCCAGATGAATAAGCGAGCTATATGACTTGCGTCACATTTTAGGTGGAATAATTTACGGCGAGGTAAAAGCAAAACGGTAACCGAGAGGTTACCGTTTTTAGTGTTTGCACCCTCTCCCGGTGGGAGAGGGCTGGGGTGAGGGCATCAGCCCGCACCGTACAAACGATTACAGCAGTTCTTTCGCTTTCGCGACAACGTTCTCAACGGTGAAGCCGAATTCTTCGAACAGCTGCTCTGCCGGAGCAGACTCACCGAAGGTGGTCATACCGACGATAGCGCCGTTCAGGCCCACGTATTTGAACCAGTAGTCAGCGATACCCGCTTCCACTGCCACGCGAGCGGAGACCGCTTTAGGCAGCACGGATTCACGGTAAGCGGCATCCTGCTTGTCGAACGCGTCGGTAGACGGCATGGAAACCACGCGCGCCTTCACGCCTTCGGCAGTCAGTTTTTCCCACGCTGCCACAGCCAGTTCAACTTCAGAACCGGTGGCGATGAAGATCAGCTCTGGCTGGCCCGCGCTATCTTTCAGCACGTAACCACCGCGAGCGATGTTCGCCAGCTGCTCAGGGGTACGCTCCTGCTGCGCCAGGTTCTGACGGGAGAGGATCAGCGCGGTTGGACCGTCCTGACGCTCAACGCCGTATTTCCACGCTACCGCGGATTCAACCTGGTCACACGGACGCCATGTGCTCATGTTCGGGGTCACGCGCAGGGAAGCCACCTGCTCTACCGGCTGGTGAGTTGGACCGTCTTCGCCCAGACCGATGGAGTCGTGGGTGTAGACCATCACCTGACGCTGTTTCATCAGCGCGGCCATACGCACGGCGTTACGTGCATATTCAACGAACATCAGGAATGTAGAGGTGTACGGCAGGAAACCACCGTGCAGAGAGATACCGTTGGCAATCGCAGTCATACCGAATTCACGTACACCGTAATGGATGTAGTTACCGGCAGTGTCTTCGTTGATTGGCTTAGAACCGGACCACAGGGTCAGGTTAGATGGTGCCAGGTCAGCGGAGCCGCCGAGGAATTCAGGCAGCAGAGGACCAAACGCTTCAATCGCATTCTGAGACGCTTTACGGCTCGCGATTTTAGACGGGTTCGCCTGCAGCTTAGCGATGAACTCGTTCGCTTTCGCGTCGAAGTCAGACGGCATGTCGCCTTTCATACGACGGGTGAATTCAGCCGCTTCCTGCGGGAACGCTTTCGCGTAAGCAGCGAACTTCTCGTTCCAGGCCGCTTCTTTCGCCTGGCCCACTTCTTTTGCATCCCACTGAGCGTAGATCTCAGATGGGATTTCGAATGCAGGGTGTTTCCAGCCCAGCGCTTCGCGGGTCAGTGCGATTTCCGCGTCGCCCAGCGGCGCGCCGTGGGAGTCGTGCGTACCCGCTTTGTTCGGCGAACCGAAGCCGATGATGGTTTTGCACATCAGCAGGGACGGCTTGTCCGTCACCGCGCGCGCTTCTTCTACTGCACGTTTAATCGAGTCAGCATCGTGGCCATCAACGCCACGCACAACGTGCCAGCCGTAGGCTTCGAAACGTTTAGCGGTGTCGTCGGTGAACCAGCCTTCAACGTGACCGTCGATGGAGATACCGTTGTCGTCATAGAACGCAACCAGTTTGCCCAGCTTCAGGGTACCTGCCAGGGAGCACACTTCGTGAGAAATGCCTTCCATCATGCAGCCGTCGCCCATGAACGCATAGGTGAAGTGGTCAACGATGTCGTGACCAGGACGGTTGAACTGCGCCGCCAGCGTCTTCTCAGCAATCGCCATACCCACAGCGTTAGCAATACCCTGACCCAGCGGACCGGTGGTGGTTTCTACGCCAGCGGTGTAGCCCACTTCCGGGTGACCTGGAGTTTTAGAGTGCAGCTGACGGAAGTTTTTCAGCTCTTCAATTGGCAGATCGTAGCCGGTGAGGTGCAGCAGGCTATAGATCAGCATAGAGCCGTGGCCGTTAGACAGTACGAAACGGTCGCGGTCAGCCCATGACGGGTTCTGTGGGTTGTGGTTCAGGAAATCGCGCCACAGGACTTCGGCGATATCAGCCATACCCATAGGGGCCCCTGGGTGGCCGGATTTGGCTTTCTGTACTGCGTCCATGCTCAGCGCACGAATAGCATTAGCAAGCTCTTTACGTGAGGACATTTTAACTCCAGATCGGACTGTTAAAGGCCATGCCCTTGACGACAGCGCGTTTTGGGCTACGCCGGAAAAAAGTGCCAACAATGTAACCCAAGCGGCATGCCATGTACATGGACCATTCTTTTGCAGCTTAAGAAATCTCTGGATCATGCTCGCATGTTGCGCAATCTACTCGCCCGGCCCTGTAGATATTCCTTATACTTAGCGCGACACCGGCTTCGCTGACGGTGCACTTTTCGGATTTTATTCAGATTAACGAGTACGGAAGCAACCTCATGAAAATGCGTGCAATAGTGCTGGCCCTGGGTACAACGCTCCTGCTGAGCGGCTGTCAGAATATGGATTCTAACGGCCTGATGACCTCAGGCGCAGAGGCCTTTCAGGCCTATTCCCTGAGCGATGCGCAGGTAAAAGCGCTGAGCGACCAGGCCTGTAAAGATATGGACGGAAAAGCCACGCTTGCGCCGGCTAACAGTACCTACACGCAGCGTCTGGATAAGATTGCTTCTGCGCTGGGCGATAACATCAACGGCCAGCCGGTGAACTACAAGGTGTACATGGCGAAAGACGTGAACGCCTTCGCGATGGCGAACGGCTGCATCCGCGTCTATAGCGGGCTGATGGACATGATGACCGACAACGAAGTGGAAGCGGTCATCGGCCATGAAATGGGCCACGTTGCCCTGGGCCACGTGAAGAAAGGGATGCAGGTTGCTTTAGGCACCAACGCCATCCGCGCAGCGGCGGCCTCAGCGGGCGGTATCGTTGGCAGCCTGTCGCAGTCGCAGCTTGGCGACGTAGGTGAAAAGCTGGTTAACTCCCAGTTCTCCCAGCGCCAGGAGTCCGAAGCGGATGATTACTCCTACGATCTGTTGCGCAAACGCGGCATTAATCCATCAGGTTTAGCCACCAGCTTTGAAAAACTGGCCAAACTGGAAGCGGGACGTCAAAGCTCCATGTTTGACGATCACCCAGCCTCAGAAGAGCGCGCACAGCATATTCGCGACCGTATGGCTGCAGACGGAATTAAATAATTTCAGAAGGAGGCAGTTTTGCCTCCTTTTTATTTCGCATGAATTGTTAACTTAACAGCACATATCGATAACACCCCTGAAAGCCCCGCCAAATCTACGTTATCATATTGAAATGTCTGGTCACATAATTATTGCAAAGGTCACTTTTTCCGGTAATTATCACTTCCGCAGTTATTCAAATTAATATATCCAGACAGAGACGTTCCCTCCGTGAAAAAAGAATTATCATTAATTGCTTTAAGTTTATTTGCCGCATTACCTGCCGCTGCAAGCCAGCAATCCGACAGTCAGGGTTTTATTGACGACAGCCATCTGGATCTGTTTTTACGCAATGCCTATATCAGCCGCGACTACCATCAGGGCCAGCAGGACAAAGCCGAATGGGGTCAGGGGATCATCGCCACGTTTGCATCCGGCTATACCGAAGGGCTGGTGGGCTTTGGTGTGGACGGTATTGCTCAATACGGCGTGCGCCTGGACGGCGGCCGGGGCAAAAGCGGCGCAGGCGGCATCGACTTCTTTAAACAGGAAGATGATGGCCGGGCAAAATCCGATCTGGCAAAGTTTGGCGCAACCGCCAAAATGCGCATATCGAACACCGTGCTAAGTTACGGGAATCAGCGTCCTGAGCTGCCTATCATCAATGCCGACAGCTCCCGCCTGCTGTTTGAAAGCTACACCGGCGCTATGTTGACCTCAAAAGAGATCGACGGTCTGGAAATCAACGCCGGTTACTTCACCGACGAGCAGCGTAAAAGCGATGACCGCCACGACAGCGGGCTGAAGAGCCTCTCCTTCGGCGGCGCAAGCTACCAGTTTAACGACCAGTTCAGCGGCGCGCTTTACGCTTCTCATAATGAAGAGGTGATGAACAAGCAGTATCTGGGCCTGAACTTCAAACAGCCGTTCAGCACCGGGCAGCAGCTGGTGCTCGACTTCAACGGCTATAACTCCCGTCTGGACCAGGGTTACGCTGACAGCCTCGACACGGGCCGCAGCAACACCATCTGGAGCCTGGCGGCGAGCTACATCTGGGATATTCACACGTTCAAAGTGGCCTACCAGCAGAGCAGCGGCAGCACCGGCTACAACTATGGCGGCTATCGCGACCAGGGCGGCGTGGGTGACGGCGGTAACACCATCTGGCTGGCGAACTCCTACTGGTCTGATTTTAACGGCGAAGATGAACGTTCCTGGCAGGCATCCTACGGTCTGGACTTTGGCGGCCTTGGCTTACCGGGCCTGAGCTGGACCACCGCCTACGTGCGCGGCGATAACATCAAAACCGCTGAAACCAGCAACGGTAAAGAGCACGAGTGGTTTAACCAGATCCAGTACCAGGTGCAGGATGGCCCGGCGAAGGATCTGAAACTGAAACTGCGCTACTCCGTGCTGCGCGTCTCAAGCAACGCCAGCGACTATAACGTGGGCGGGGACGAAATCCGCGCTTACGTGGAATACCCGTTTAACGTGTTCTAAAGGCAATAAAAAACCTCTCCATGGAGAGGTTTTTTTCACGCCAGGAGAGGCTTATTCGCCTTTTTTAGCAGCCTGGATGTAGAGCATTTCCAGTGCCAGGGTCGCTGCGGCCAGCGCAGTGATTTCGGACTGGTCATACGCAGGCGCCACTTCCACCACGTCCATCCCGACAATGTTCAGATCCTTCAGGCCGCGTACCAGCTTGATGGCGCGGTCTGAGGTCAGGCCGCCGATCACCGGCGTACCGGTACCCGGTGCAAATGCCGGATCCAGGCAGTCGATGTCGAAGGTCAGATACACAGGCATATCACCCACGATCTGCTTCACCTGCGCGAGGATGTCATCCACGCCGCGATCGTTAACCTGACCCGCATCCAGCACGGTGAAACCGTTGTCCTTGTCGAACTCGGTGCGAATACCGATCTGCACGGAGTGGTTCGGGTCGATCAGACCTTCGTTCGGCGCGGTGAAGAACATGGTACCGTGGTCAAACTCACAGCCGTTCGCGTAGGTGTCGGTATGCGCATCAAAGTGTACCAGCGCCATTTTACCGAAGTGCTTGGCATGGGCACGCAGCAGCGGCAGGGTCACGAAGTGGTCGCCGCCGAAGGAGAGCATGCGCTTACCGGCAGCCAGCAGCTTCTCGGCGTGGGCCTGCAGCTTTTCGCTCATCTCACGCGCGTCACCAAAGGCATACACCAGGTCACCGCAGTCCACCACGTTCAGGCGCTCGCGCATGTCGAAGTTCCACGGGAAGCGGTTATGCTCCCAGGCCAGGTTAGTGGAAACCTGACGAATCGCCGCCGGACCGTGACGACCACCCGCACGACCAGATGTTGCCATATCGAACGGCACGCCGGTGATCACCCAGTCCGCGTCGCTGTCGTACGGCTGGAAGTTCATCGGAAGGCGTAAAAAACCAAACGCGTTAGATACCAGAGAGTTATCGTACTGATGACCTAAAGTGCTCATGTCCTGACCTCTTTTAAAGTCGATACATTAAAAACAGATGAAAAAAAATCCCCTCCGCGTCGTTAAACCCGACGAGGAAGGGATTGATTCGTAAATCGCTTATTGGGGCGAATTATCGCCGGTAATGCATACGGGTTCAAGTGAGTATAGGGCATTGTGCGGGCTGATGCCCTCATCCCGACCCTCTCCCACCGGGAGAGGGAGGTTTTCCTACTCGTCTTCCAGGTAGGTGTACCCGTACAGACCCGCTTCAAACTCTTCCAGGAACTGCTGCTGCAGCGCATCGTCCAGCCCGGTGTTTTTCACCTGGTCGCGGAACTGCGTCAGCAGGGTTTTCGGATCCAGCTGAACGTATTCCAGCATGTCCGCCACGGTATCCCCTTCGTCAGACAGCTCAACTTCCACGCTGCCGTCAGGGAAGACAAACACGTCAACCGCCTCGGTATCACCGAACAGGTTGTGCATGTTGCCGAGGATCTCCTGATACGCGCCGACCATAAAGAAGCCCAGCATCGGCGGGTTCTCCGGGTCGTACTCCGGCATTGGCATCGTCGTTGCGATACCGTCGCCGTCAACGTAGTGGTCGATAGCACCGTCGGAGTCACAGGTGATGTCCAGCAGCACCGCGCGACGTTCCGGGGCGTGGTTCAGCCCTTCCAGCGGCAGAACCGGGAACAGCTGGTCGATACCCCAGGCATCCGGCATCGACTGGAACAGCGAGAAGTTGACGTAAATCTTATCCGCCATACGCTCCTGCAGTTCGTCGATAATCGGACGGTGCGCGCGGTTGCTCGGGTCGAGCTGTTTCTGCACTTCATGGCACATGTTCAGATAGAGCTGCTCCGCCCACGCGCGCTCCTGCAGGCTGAAGGTGCCTGAGGAATACCCCACGTGGATGTCATGCAGGTCCATCTGGCTGTCGTGCAGCCATTCGCGCAGGGAACGACGCGTGCCCGGCTCGTGCATTTCCTGCCAGGTTTCCCACATGCTTTGCAGGGAGCGCGGGGCATCGTCTGCCGGAGGCGTCGCTTCGGTGATTTCGCTACGCTCAACGCCGATGATGTTAGAGACCAGCACCGTATGGTGCGCGGTGACCGCGCGGCCGGATTCGGTGATTACCGTCGGGTGCGGCAGGCCGTTCTCTTCACAGGCATCGCCGATCGCCCAGATGATATTGTTCGCGTATTCGTTCAGGCCGTAGTTCACGGAGCAGTCCGACTGCGAGCGGGTCCCTTCGTAGTCCACGCCCAGGCCGCCGCCCACGTCGAAGCACTGAATGTTCACGCCAAGCTTGTGCAGCTCAACGTAGAACCGCGCGGATTCACGCACGCCGGTGGCGATGTCGCGAATGTTGGCCATCTGCGAGCCGAGGTGGAAGTGCAGCAGCTGAATGCTGTCGAGACGACCGCGCTCGCGCAGGATTTCCACCAGCTGCAGCACCTGGTTCGCCGCCAGGCCGAACTTGGATTTTTCGCCGCCGGAGGACTGCCATTTACCGGAACCCTGTGACGCCAGACGCGCACGCACGCCAAGGCGTGGCACCACGTTCAGACGCTCGGCCTCTTCCAGCACGATGGCGATTTCGGTCATCTTTTCGATAACCAGATAGACCTTGTGGCCCATCTTCTCGCCAATCAGTGCCAGACGAATGTATTCACGGTCTTTATAGCCGTTACAGACGATCACCGAACGGGTCATGCCCGCATGCGCCAGAACCGCCATCAGCTCCGCTTTGGAGCCAGCCTCCAGCCCCAGCGGCTCGCCGGAGTGGATCAGGGATTCAATCACGCGGCGGTGCTGGTTTACCTTGATTGGGTAAACCAGGAAGTAGTCGCCTTTATAGCCGTAGGACTCACGCGCGCGCTTGAAGGCGGCGTTAATAGAACGCAGGCGATGTTGCAGGATCTGCGGGAAGCAGAACAGTGCAGGCAAACGCTGGCCCTGAGCTTCACGGGCTTTCACCAGTTTAGCAAGGTCCACGCGCGCTTCAGGGACGTCCGGATCCGGGCAGACGCTGATGTGGCCCAGTTCGTTGACGTCGTAGTAGTTATTGCCCCACCAGGCAATATTGTAAGTGCGCAGCATCTTGCTGGCTTCCTCGGAGCTCATCGCAACCTCCTGCATAGAACGTAGTACACCCTGTTCGCCCGCTGACGAAGGCGAAAAAGAAGACATGTCGTCAGACATAGCGAACCTCAACTCTTTGTATTAAGTGTAAAACAGTTGACTACTATCGCAGCGTTATACGGCGATAACAACCCATAAACGGCTCCGTTTCCCAGCAGAGTATGCTGAAATCCAGACCGTGCGACCGGTTTCTTATTCATATCATTGTAAAACACGTATCCGAACTCTGTATGACAAGGTTCGGCGAAACCACGAGAAAACTCTTGTATTAACAAGAGCGCCCTTGTTCAGTTTTCACAAAGCGTGACCGGCCCTGGAATCCTGAGAAGCGCCGAGATGGGTATAACATCGGCAGGTTTGCAGACTAGAAATGCGGGTTGCGGGAATCAAATACGCGCCAGAACGGCTGCGCTGAGTTAGCGGAAAACGATGGTTCATTATCTCGTATCACCTCCACGGCCGCCTCTGCTGAAACGGACCCCAAGCCAAAGCTAAAAGTTCACTGCTTAACCCGGCTGGAAGTGGCGACACGATGAGTTCATCGAGCGCTTATTTTATATGAGCCGCGCGCCGCGTTTTATACCGAGAAGGGGGCTAAAAAGCAAAACAAAAATGCGCGTGTTGCCGGGGCCGTCAGGAATTATTGCCAGCAGCAATTTCAACTGAGTGAGAGGTTAGTCAAAAAAAACTGGAAATCGGGCGAAGAAGTGACCTAAAATAGCCATCCAGATGTTAATCCATCTATACTGATTAACACTCATACTGCCAGTGTCAAAAACCTGCAGGCCTTGGTAGAATTATCTCCTTTGGCTATTCCACACAGCAGCTTGAGCTAACCAAATTCCTCTTAGGTGAAATAAAACATGGCAAAACACCTGTTTACGTCCGAGTCCGTATCAGAAGGACATCCTGATAAAATTGCTGACCAAATCTCCGATGCGGTGCTGGATGCGATCCTGGCGCAGGATCCAAAAGCGCGTGTAGCGTGTGAAACCTATGTCAAAACCGGCATGGTTCTGGTTGGCGGTGAGATTACCACCAGCGCATGGGTTGATATCGAAGAGATCACCCGTAACACGGTGCGTGAGATCGGCTATGTGCATTCTGATATGGGCTTTGATGCCAACTCCTGCGCGGTACTGAGCGCGATTGGCAAACAGTCTCCAGACATCAACCAGGGCGTTGACCGTGCCGATCCGCTGGAACAGGGCGCGGGCGACCAGGGTCTGATGTTCGGCTATGCAACCAACGAAACCGACGTGCTGATGCCAGCACCGGTCACCTACGCACACCGTCTGGTGCAGCGTCAGGCTGAAGTTCGTAAAAACGGCACCCTGCCGTGGCTGCGCCCGGATGCGAAAAGCCAGGTCACTTTCCAGTACGACGACGGCAAAATCGTCGGTATTGACGCGGTAGTGCTTTCTACCCAACACTCCGAAGATATCGATCAGAAATCCCTGCAGGAAGCAGTGATGGAAGAGATCATCAAGCCGGTTCTGCCGACCGAATGGCTGAGCTCTGCGACCAAATTCTTTATCAACCCAACCGGACGCTTCGTTATCGGCGGCCCAATGGGTGACTGCGGTCTGACCGGTCGTAAAATCATCGTTGATACCTACGGCGGCATGGCGCGTCACGGTGGCGGTGCGTTCTCCGGTAAAGATCCGTCTAAAGTTGACCGTTCTGCGGCGTACGCTGCACGTTATGTGGCGAAAAACATCGTTGCCGCCGGCCTGGCTGACCGCTGTGAGATCCAGGTTTCCTACGCTATCGGCGTGGCTGAACCAACCTCCATCATGGTTGAAACCTTCGGTACTGAAAAAGTGCCTTCAGAACAGCTGACGCTGCTGGTGCGCGAGTTCTTCGACCTGCGTCCATACGGCCTGATTCAGATGCTGGATCTGCTGCACCCAATCTACAAAGAAACCGCGGCATACGGTCACTTTGGTCGTGAACATTTCCCATGGGAAAAAACCGACAAAGCCGCCCTGCTGCGTGAAGCTGCCGGTCTGAAGTAATCGACTGACATCGCTTTTAAAAGGCCAGCCTTCGGGCTGGCCTTTTTTTATGTTTGAAACCGATTACACCATGCCAAATATATCCCGCTTTCAGAATAATCTCTTTGCCTGATCGCCTTTCTTCTGCTGTTACATTTCATTTCAGTTAAGTCCGAAATTCTAACAAACGCGATGCGCATCACCTCGTTTACCTCTATATTTTCAAAGCTTTAATTATTTTTACGGTTCCACGTTAGTGTAACCGATTACACCTATGTGATTAATCTCACATATTTTTACGAGTCACTCACCTACCCTTTACATCAATAAAACTGATAACCCAACTGGAGGGCATAATGCCTGACAATAAAAAACAGGGGCGTACGTCCAACAAGGCGATGACATTCTTCGTCTGTTTCCTCGCCGCCCTGGCAGGATTACTTTTTGGCCTGGATATCGGCGTGATTGCCGGTGCATTACCTTTCATCACTGACGAGTTCCAGATCAGCGCTCACACCCAGGAATGGGTGGTCAGCTCCATGATGTTTGGCGCTGCCGTCGGGGCCGTCGGCAGCGGCTGGCTCTCCTTCAAGCTCGGGCGTAAAAAGAGCCTGATGATCGGCGCGATCCTGTTCGTTGCTGGTTCACTCTTCTCTGCCGCTGCGCCTAACGTTGAGGTTCTGCTGGTTTCCCGCGTGCTGCTCGGCCTGGCCGTGGGCGTGGCGTCCTATACCGCCCCGCTCTACCTGTCTGAAATCGCGCCGGAGAAAATCCGCGGCAGTATGATTTCGATGTACCAGTTGATGATCACCATCGGTATCCTGGGCGCGTACCTTTCCGATACCGCGTTTAGCTACAGCGGCGCATGGCGCTGGATGCTCGGCGTGATCATCATCCCGGCCATCCTGCTGCTGATTGGCGTCTTCTTCCTGCCGGACAGCCCGCGCTGGTTCGCTGCCAAACGCCGCTTCGTGGATGCTGAACGCGTGCTGCTTCGCCTGCGCGATACCAGTGCGGAGGCAAAAAACGAGCTGGAAGAGATCCGCGAAAGCCTGAAGGTCAAACAGTCCGGCTGGGCGCTGTTTAAAGAGAACAGCAACTTCCGCCGTGCGGTGTTCCTTGGCGTGCTGCTGCAGGTCATGCAGCAGTTCACGGGGATGAACGTCATCATGTACTACGCGCCAAAAATCTTTGAGCTGGCGGGTTATACCAACACCACCGAGCAGATGTGGGGGACCGTCATCGTGGGTCTGACCAACGTGCTGGCGACCTTTATCGCCATCGGTCTGGTGGACCGCTGGGGACGTAAGCCAACCCTGACGCTGGGCTTCCTGGTGATGGCGGCCGGTATGGGCGTCCTCGGTACCATGATGCATGTGGGCATTCACTCCCCAACCGCCCAGTACTTTGCGGTAGGCATGCTGCTGATGTTTATCGTCGGGTTTGCGATGAGCGCCGGTCCGCTGATCTGGGTACTGTGCTCGGAGATCCAGCCGCTGAAAGGGCGTGATTTTGGTATCACCTGCTCTACCGCAACCAACTGGGTTGCCAACATGATCGTCGGCGCAACGTTCCTGACCATGCTCAATACCCTGGGCAACGCGAACACCTTCTGGGTCTACGCCGGTCTGAACATCTTCTTTATTGTGCTGACCATCTGGCTGGTTCCAGAAACCAAACACGTTTCGCTGGAACATATTGAACGTAACCTGATGAAAGGTCGTCCTCTGCGCGAAATCGGCGCCCACGACTAATTATCTTGCGGGAGGCGCCTCTTGCGCCTCCCCGCTTCGCGCTTTATGCTCTGCCCCTATGAAAGCACCCCGTCTCCCCATCGCCATTCAGCAGGCCGTTATGCGCAGCCTGCGGGAAAAACTTGCCCAGGCGAACCTGAAGCTCGGTCGCAATTATCCTGAACCCAAACTCGTCTACCAGCAGCGTGGAACCTCGGCCGGTACCGCCTGGCTCGAGTCGTATGAGATCCGCCTTAACCCGGTGCTGATGATGGAAAACCAGCAGGCGTTTATCGAGGAAGTGGTACCGCACGAGCTGGCACATCTGCTGGTGTGGAAACACTTTGGCCGCGTCGCGCCGCATGGAAAAGAGTGGAAGTGGATGATGGAGGCAGTGCTCGGCGTTCCGGCACGCCGTACCCATCAGTTCGAGCTGGAATCGGTGCGCCGCAATACCTTCCCCTACCGCTGCCAGTGTCAGCAGCACCAGCTTACCGTCCGTCGCCATAATCGCGTGGTGCGCGGCGAGGCGACCTACCGCTGCGTCAAATGCGGCGAGCCGCTGGTTGCGGAATAATCATCTGAACTTTCAGGAACTTTCCTGATCTGACTGATTGCATACAGGAACAACATTCGTTACGTTGCGGGCTCGTTTTGACACGGAGTGTAAGATGTCCCGTAATTTTTCTCTCGCGGTCGCCTTTCTGACGACGGCGCTCTCAGGCCATGCTCTGGCCGACGGTATCAACAGTTTTTCCCAGGCCAAGGCCGCAGGCGTGAAGGTCAACGCTGACGTGCCGGGCGATTTCTACTGCGGCTGTAAAATTAACTGGCAGGGTAAAAAAGGGGTCGTTGACCTTGAGTCCTGCGGCTATAAGGTGCGTAAAAACGAAAACCGCGCCAGCCGTATTGAATGGGAGCATGTCGTTCCGGCCTGGCAGTTTGGCCACCAGCGCCAGTGCTGGCAGGATGGCGGACGTAAAAACTGCGCCAAAGATCCGGTGTATCGCCAGATGGAAAGCGATATGCATAACCTGCAGCCTGCCGTGGGTGAAGTGAACGGCGACCGGGGTAATTTCATGTACAGCCAGTGGAACGGTGGCGAAGGCCAGTACGGCCAGTGCGGTATGAAGGTTGATTTTAAAGAGAAAGTCGCCGAGCCCCCTGCCCGCGCGCGCGGCAGCATTGCCCGCACCTACTTCTATATGCGTGACCGTTACGACCTCAACCTTTCCCGCCAGCAGACGCAGCTGTTCAACGCCTGGGACAAGCAGTACCCGGTGACGGAGTGGGAATGCCAGCGCGACGAACGTATCGCCAGAGTCCAGGGGAATCACAACCCTTACGTCCAGCGGGCTTGCCAGGCGCAAAAGAGCTAACCTACACTACGGCAATTCGCTTATATCGCATGACACATGGAATTTCTGACTATGCGCATTCCCCGCATTTACCATCCTGAACTGATTACCGCAGGCCGCGAAATCGCCCTGTCTGATGACGCCGCCAACCACGTTGGCCGCGTGCTGCGCATGGGCGCAGGTCAGGCAATACAGCTGTTCGACGGCTCGAACCAGGTTTTCGACGCGGAAATCACGCGGTCTGATAAAAAAAGCGTACACGTTAACGTCCTGCGTGGCGAAGTGGACGACCGGGAATCACCGCTGCACATTCATCTGGGCCAGGTGATGTCGCGCGGCGAGAAAATGGAGTTCACCATTCAGAAATCCATTGAACTGGGTGTAAGCCTCATTACGCCACTTTTTTCTGAGCGCTGTGGCGTTAAACTGGATGCGGAACGTCTGAACAAAAAGATCCAGCAGTGGCAGAAAATTGCCATTGCGGCTTGCGAACAGAGTGGCCGCAACCGTATTCCGGAGATCCGCCCGGCGATGGATCTGGAGGAGTGGTGTGCAGAAGAGGACAGTGGGCTGAAGCTCAATCTTCATCCGCGCGCCAGCGCCAGCATCAATACGCTGCCCCTGCCCGTTGAGCGCGTACGCCTGCTGATTGGCCCCGAAGGCGGCCTGTCGGCGGACGAAATTGCGATGACGGCACGTTACCAGTTTACTGATATTCTGTTGGGACCTCGCGTTCTGCGCACTGAGACAACGGCACTCACGGCCATTACCGCGCTACAGGTACGGTTTGGCGATCTGGGTTGAAGCATTAACGGAGAAGAACATGATCAAGCTCGGCATCGTGATGGACCCCATCGCAAACATTAACATCAAGAAAGATTCCAGCTTCGCCATGCTGCTGGAAGCGCAGCGTCGCGGCTATGAACTCCACTATATGGAGATGAACGATCTTTACCTGATCAACGGTGAAGCCCGCGCGCGCACCCGCATCGTTAACGTCGAGCAGAACTACGACAAATGGTACGAATTCGGCACCGAGCAGGACATTTCCCTGGCCGATCTCAACGTCATCCTGATGCGTAAAGATCCGCCGTTCGACACCGAATACATCTACTGCACCTATATTCTCGAACGCGCTGAAGAGAAAGGCACGCTGATCGTCAACAAGCCCCAGAGCCTGCGCGACTGTAACGAGAAGCTCTACACCGCCTGGTTCTCTGACCTGACGCCGGAAACCCTGGTGACCCGCAGCAAAGCGCAGCTGAAAGAATTCTGGCAGAAGCACGGCGATATCATCATGAAGCCGCTGGACGGCATGGGCGGCGCATCGATTTTCCGCGTGAAAGAGAGCGACCCAAACATTGGCGTGATTGCCGAAACGCTGACCGAACTGGGCACGCGCTACTGCATGGCGCAGAACTATATTCCAGCGATCAAAGACGGCGACAAACGCGTTCTGGTGGTGGATGGCGAACCGGTTCCTTACTGCCTGGCACGTATCCCGCAGGGTGGCGAAACCCGCGGTAATCTGGCCGCCGGTGGCCGCGGCGAGCCGCGTCCGCTGACCGAAAGCGACTGGGAAATTGCCCGCCGCGTTGGCCCGACGCTGAAAGCCAAAGGTCTGATCTTCGTCGGACTGGATATCATCGGCGATCGTCTTACCGAAGTGAACGTCACCAGCCCGACCTGCATTCGTGAAATTGAGGCGGAATTCCCTGTCTCAATCACCGGCATGCTGATGGACGCTATCGAAAAGCGTTTACAAAAATAACCTAACAATACTATTAGTGACAGCGCCTGAGTTTGTCCCCATACTGGGCGCTGTCGCTTTTTAAACCAGGAAACAGTACCTCTGACAATGAATTTACAGCATCACTTTCTTATTGCCATGCCTGCTCTCCAGGACCCGATTTTTCGCCGCGCCGTGGTTTATATTTGTGAATACAATGAAGACGGCGCGATGGGCATTATCATTAATAAACCGCTGGAAAATCTTCAGGTTGAAGGGATTCTGGACAAGCTGAAAATCCCGGCTGAAGCGCGACTGCCGGAAATCCGGCTTGATAAGCCCGTGATGCTGGGTGGACCTCTTGCAGAAGATCGCGGTTTTATCCTGCATACGCCGCCGGTATTCTCTTCCAGCATTCGCATCTCCGACAAGACCGTTATCACGACCTCGCGTGACGTACTCGAAACGCTGGGCACCGCAGAGCAGCCTTCTGAAGTGCTGGTGGCGCTGGGCTATTCGTCGTGGGAGAAAGGCCAGCTTGAGCAAGAGATCCTCGATAACGCCTGGCTCACCGCCCCTGCGGACATGAATATCCTGTTTAAAACCCCTATCGCCGATCGCTGGCGTGACGCGGCAAAGCTGATTGGCATTGATATCCTGACCATGCCTGGCGTAGCGGGGCACGCCTGATGAGCGGAACGCTTCTTGCCTTCGATTTTGGTACTAAAAGCATTGGCGTCGCCGTGGGGCAGCGCATCACCGGTACCGCGCGTCCGCTTACGGCCCTGAAGGCCAACGACGGCACGCCGGACTGGAACCTCATTGAGCGCCTGCTCAAAGAGTGGCAGCCGGATGACGTGATTGTTGGGCTGCCGCTCAACATGGACGGTACCGAACAGCCGCTGACCGCCCGGGCGCGTAAGTTTGCCAATAAAATCCATGGCCGCTTTGGCGTCTCCGTGAAGCTGCACGACGAGCGTCTGAGCACCGTCGAAGCGCGCTCGGGTCTGTTTGAGCACGGCGGCTTCCGGGCGCTGAACAAAGGCAGCGTGGACTCCGCTTCTGCCGTCATCATCCTCGAAAGCTATTTCGAACAGGGCTTTTAAGCACAGGGGCCTACAGCCGCCCCTGCGCCCGTCTCTCCGCCAGGCTCTGGTCAAAGTTCTGCATTCCTGCCTGCTGACCGGTTTGAATGATGCCGGGCAGTTGCCACGTTTTCCCTTCACGAATGAGATTCGCCGCCGCTGCAGTGTTCACCAGCAGTTCATACAGCGCGACGCGCCCGCCCTGGAGATCGGGAAGCAGCTTTTGCGCCAGCACCGCCCGCAGGCTGCCGGCCAGTTGGTTACGCACCGGATCTTTCTCCTGCGCCGGGAACGTATCGACCAGCCGTTCAATCGCCTGCGATGCCCCGCGCGTATGCAGGGTCGCCAGCACCAGATGCCCGGTTTCCGCCGCAGTTAGCGCAAGGCGGATCGTTTCGCTGTCGCGCAACTCTCCAAGCAGAATCACGTCCGGATCCTGGCGTAAGGCACTGCGCAGCGCTTCTGCAAATGACGGGCTGTGCTGACCTATCTCCCGCTGCTGGATCAGACAACGTTCGCTCCGGTAGATAAACTCCACCGGATCTTCAAGCGTGAGGATATGGCCATCAGCATGGCGGTTAAGAAAATCGACCATCGCCGCCAGCGTAGTTGATTTACCGCTGCCGGTTGCTCCTGTCACCAGAATCAGTCCGGCGTCATTGGACAACAGTTCCGGGATTGCCCGCGGCGCGCCCAGCGAAGCGAGCTGCGGGCAGGTACGCGGCAACAGCCGGAGCGTTACAGAGATACCGCTCATCTGCTTAAAGGCACTGCCGCGCAGACGCTGGCCTCCCGCCACCGTCACGGCAAAATCCACCTGCCCGCTGGCCCACCATATCCCCTGCTGCTCGTCGTTGAGCCACGCTTTTAACAACGCCCCGACGTCGGGAGGAGGAAACGGTGCCGGCTCAAGGCGGCCTGTTCTGCGCCAGCGGGGTGGCGAATCACTGCACAGGTGTAGATCGGAGACGTTATGCTTTACACTAAGGGCCACAATTTCTTCCACATCCATAGACTACTCCTCGGAAAATGAACGACATTGCGCATAACCTGGCACAGGTCCGGGACAAAATCTCAGCCGCAGCAACGCGTTGCGGCCGGGCTTCAGAAGAAATTACCCTGCTTGCAGTCAGCAAAACCAAGCCTGCGAGCGCCATCGCAGAAGCGATAGCGGCAGGCCACCGGGCGTTTGGTGAAAACTACGTGCAGGAAGGCGTGGATAAAATTCGCTACTTCCAGGAACAGGGGAAGACGGATCTGCAGTGGCACTTTATTGGCCCGCTGCAGTCGAACAAAAGCCGTCTGGTGGCAGAGCACTTCGACTGGTGTCACACCATCGACCGTCTGCGCATTGCGACACGTCTGAACGACCAGCGTCCGGCAGAGATGCCAGCGCTTAACGTGCTGATTCAGGTCAACATCAGCGACGAAAACAGCAAGTCCGGCATTGCGCTGAGCGAGCTGGACGCGCTGGCCGCAGAGGTGGCCGAACTGCCGCGCTTAACCCTGCGCGGGCTGATGGCTATTCCGGCGCCTGAGTCAAGTTATGAAAGGCAGTTTGCCGTGGCACAGCAAATGGCTGTAGCATTTGAGGCGCTTAAAGCGCGCTATAACACGGTAGACACGCTTTCTCTGGGCATGTCGGATGATATGGAAGCCGCCATCGCGGCAGGCAGCACTATGGTGCGCATCGGCACGGCAATTTTCGGTGCGCGCGACTACTCAAAATAATAAGGAAACCTGAGGAACGCCATGAAGACGTTGACTTTCCTGCTCTCAACTGTGCTTGAGCTGTATACGATGGCGCTTTTGCTGCGCGTCTGGATGCAGTGGGCCCGCTGTGACTTTTACAATCCGTTCTCGCAGTTTGTCGTGAAAATCACGCAGCCTGTTGTCGGACCATTGCGCCGTATTATCCCGGCCATGGGCCCCATCGACAGTTCGTCTCTGCTGGTGGCGTTTATTCTGAGCGTTATCAAAGCGATCGTGCTGTTTATGGTCATCACCTTCCAGCCGATTATCTGGATTGCTGCGGTCCTGATTCTGGTCAAAACCATCGGTCTGCTTATTTTCTGGGTGCTGCTGGTGATGGCCATCATGAGCTGGGTCAGCCAGGGGCGTAGCCCGGTGGAGTATGCTTTGATTCAGCTGGCAGAGCCGCTGCTGCGTCCAATCCGTAACCTGCTTCCGTCTATGGGCGGCATCGATTTTTCCCCGATGATCCTGGTTCTGCTGCTCTATGTGGTCAACATGGGGATCGCTGAGCTGTTACAGTCCACGGGCAATATGCTGCTGCCGGGGCTGTGGATGGCGCCATGAGTGCAGTAAGCACCTGCGCTGACGGGCTGGTCTTGCGGCTGTATATTCAGCCAAAAGCCAGCCGTGACGGTATTGTTGGGCTGCATGGCGACGAGTTAAAAGTCGCCATCACCGCCCCGCCGGTTGACGGCCAGGCGAACGCGCATCTGACTAAATATCTGGCAAAACAGTTTCGCGTCGCCAAAAGCCAGGTCATCATTGAAAAAGGTGAACTTGGGCGACATAAACAGGTAAAAATCCTTAATCCACAATCTATCCCGACGGAAGTCGCGGCACTGAAAGAACAGGACTAAACCATGCAGAAAGTTGTTCTCGCGACCGGCAACGCTGGTAAAGTGCGCGAGCTGGCCTCGCTATTAAATGATTTTGGGCTGGACGTGGTCGCCCAGACCGATCTTGGCGTGGATTCCGCCGAAGAGACGGGGCTGACGTTTATCGAAAACGCGATCCTGAAAGCGCGCCACGCCGCGCAGATTACGGGCCTGCCCGCGATTGCCGACGACTCCGGCCTGGCCGTGGATTTTCTCGGCGGTGCGCCGGGGATTTACTCCGCGCGCTACTCCGGCGCTGACGCCACCGACCAGCAGAATCTCGAAAAGCTGCTTGTCGCCCTGAAAGACGTACCGGACGAACAGCGTACCGCGCAGTTCCACTGCGTACTGGTTTATATGCGTCACGCGGAAGACCCTACGCCTATCGTCTGCCACGGCAGCTGGCCGGGCGTGATTACCCGTGAAGCGGCTGGCAACGGCGGCTTTGGCTACGACCCGATTTTCTTTGTCCCTTCCGAGGGCAAAACCGCTGCGGAACTGACCCGCGAAGAGAAAAGCGCGATTTCCCACCGTGGACGCGCGCTGAAACTGTTACTGGAAGCACTGCGTAATGGCTAATTTGCCGCCTCTGAGTCTTTATATTCACATCCCGTGGTGCGTGCAGAAATGCCCGTACTGCGATTTCAACTCGCACGCGCTGAAGGGCGAAGTGCCGCACGATGATTACGTTGCGCATCTGCTGGCCGACCTGGACGCCGATGTACCTTACGCACAGGGACGTGAAGTTAAGACCATTTTCATTGGTGGCGGTACGCCGAGCCTGCTTTCAGGCCCGGCGATGCAGACGCTGCTGGACGGCGTGCGTGCGCGCCTGAACCTGGCGGCGGATGCTGAAATTACGATGGAAGCCAACCCCGGCACCGTTGAGGCCGACCGTTTTGTCGACTATCAGCGCGCGGGCGTAAACCGCATCTCCATCGGCGTGCAGAGCTTTAGCGAACCGAAGCTAAAACGTCTGGGGCGCATTCACGGCCCGGAAGAGGCGAAGCGCGCGGCAAACCTGGCGACCGGGCTTAATCTTCGCAGCTTCAACCTCGATTTGATGCACGGCCTGCCGGATCAGTCGCTGGACGAGGCGCTGGACGACCTGCGCCAGGCCATTGCACTGAACCCGCCGCACCTGTCGTGGTACCAGCTCACCATCGAGCCAAACACGCTGTTCGGTTCCCGCCCGCCGGTGCTGCCGGACGACGACGCGCTGTGGGATATCTTCGAGCAAGGTCACCAGTTGTTAACCGCTGCGGGCTATCAGCAGTACGAAACGTCCGCGTACGCGAAGCCGGGCTACCAGTGTCAGCACAACCTGAACTACTGGCGCTTTGGCGACTATCTCGGGATTGGCTGCGGCGCGCACGGCAAGGTGACCTTCCCGGACGGGCGCATTCTGCGTACCGCCAAAACCCGCCACCCGCGCGGGTATATGGAAGGCCGCTACCTGGAGCGTCAGCACGACGTCGAGGCGGCGGATAAGCCGTTTGAGTTCTTTATGAACCGCTTCCGCCTGCTGGAGGCCGCGCCGCGCGCGGAATTTACACGTTACACCGGGCTGCCGGAGTCGGTGATTCGCCCGCAAATCGACGAGGCGCTGGCCCAGGGGTATCTCACCGAGTGTGATGAATACTGGCAGATCACCGAGCACGGCAAACTGTTCTTAAACTCCCTTCTTGAGCTGTTCCTCGCCGAAGAATCCTGAAGGCTGATTCAGGATTTTGCATCCCGTTCTGCCGGCTGAGGGAAAGGCTGGCAGAGTGCGGGGATGGAAATTACTCGTTCATATGCAAAACAGCTCAGACGCGAGCTGACAACGGAAGAAAGGCGACTTTGGTATCTACTGCGCAGCCGCCGTTTCGAAAATTATAAATTTCGCCGCCAGCATCCGGCAGGAAATTACATACTCGATTTCGCCTGCTGCGAAGCACGTCTGGCAGTTGAGCTGGATGGCGGACAGCATGATGAAAATCAGGAATACGATCGTCAAAGAACGTGCTGGCTTAACAAGAAAGGTTGGCATGTCATTCGATTTTGGAATAACGAACTCTGGGATAACGAAGAGGTGGTTTTAGAAAAGATCCTTGAGACACTGCAAATGCTGCAACCCTCACCCCGGCCCTCTCCCTGAAAGGGAGAGGGAGTAAACCATCCCCTCGCCCCTTTGGGGAGAGGGTTAGGGTGAGGGGCCCAGCGCGCAGAGATCTTACTTCAGCGTCCCCACCAGCGCCTTCCGGCTATCTTCCAGCGACACCACGCGTTTACACACGTCTTTGCCGAACTGCTGGAAATCATCTTCCTGGTTCTTCCACTCGTTCTGAATAGAGGTTTGCAGGCCGCCCAGACTGCCCAGCACGCCCTGCAGCGGGTTACCGCCGCCTTTCAGCACCGCTTTGGCGCCCATCTCGTTGATGCTGTCCTGCAGGATGCCGCCCATCGCCTGGTTCACCAGCTGCTGCCCGTCGGCACGGACCTGATCAATCGCCTTGTAGTGGAAAGTCAGGCCGTCGGAACGCGTCTCGATAATCCGGTTCATCTGTTCTTTAAGCTGCTTATCAAGCTTCGTCAGGCGGGTGCGCATATTGCTGCTCTCCCCCACCTCTTTAGTGATGATCTTATCCAGCGCCACGCGGCTCTTTTCGACGCGCGTCAGGGCACCTTCATTAATCCACGGCAGCGCGGTACGCAAATCGGCCTGATAGTCTTTCGCCTGCTCACGCTGTGCGGCAGTCAGGTTGTACTGCTTGCCGTTAAAGGTGACGTTCCCCTGCGGCGTAATCACCAGATTGCCGTTCTCGCCTTTGACCTGCACGGTTTGCGGGCTTAACACCACGTCATCACGCGGGGTGACGCTACACTGATAATCCGCATGGGCGGTGAATCCAGTTGCCATCAAAGCAACAGCCAGCAACGTTTTGCGCATCTTAAACACTCCCTCAGACAAAATGGGCCAGCTAATGCTGGCCCCTGACTTCTTTATTAGTCCCACCAAACGTCGAAAAGTTCGCTGACGCGGACATCTTCCAGCTTGTGGTCCTCAAGCCATTTACGCACCAGCGCCTGATGTTCTTCGGTGCATTTACCCACTTCCTGGGTGCAGATCAGACCTTCCCATGCCAGGTAGCCGCTACCGTCGAAGGCCAGCTTGTTTGGCTCAATCACGTCGTTGATGAACGCATCCACGTCCTGATCGATCTGTTCTACACTGGTGCCTTCCGGGAAACGCCACGCAACGGAGAAGCCCACTTCCTGGAATTCTTCGATGTGCATCTTTTTACGCAGACGACGGCTACGATTCTTTGCCATTATTTCACCCTCTCGAACATTAAGTCCCATACACCGTGACCAAGACGATGGCCACGCTGTTCAAATTTCGTTACCGGACGCGATTCCGGACGCGGTACATAGTCGTTGCTCGCAGACTGGTTTTTGTAACCGTCCAGCGACGACATCACTTCCAGCATATGTTCCGCATACGGTTCCCAGTCGGTCGCCATATGGAAGACACCGCCCAGCTTCAGCTTGCTTTTCACTAGCTCGGCAAACGGTGCCTGAACGATACGGCGTTTATTATGACGTGCTTTGTGCCACGGGTCAGGGAAAAAGAGCTGAACCATGGTTAAAGAATTGTCAGGAATCATTTTGTGCAGCACTTCCACCGCGTCGTGACACATCACGCGCAGGTTCTCAACGCCCTCTTCATGGGCCGTTGCCAGGCATGCACCCACGCCCGGGGAGTGGACTTCAATACCGAGGAAGTTCTGCTCCGGGCGGGCTTTCGCCATGGTCACCAGCGAGGTGCCCATACCAAAACCGATCTCCAGCGTGACGGGTGCTTCGCGGCCGAACAGTTCAGTAAAGTCCAGAGGCTGCTCGCTGAACTCAACGCCCATCACCGGCCAGTAGTTGTCCAGCGCGTGTTGCTGACCTTTTGTCAGGCGGCCCTGACGACGGACAAAGCTGCGAATACGGCGCAGCGGGCGACCGTTTTCATCAAATTCCGGTGAAATGACGTCGTTTTTCATAAAAGAGTTGTCTGCTTGTGAGAATGTTCGGGAAACGGGCATTATCCAAAGTTAAGGCTTCTATGCAAGCATGGGAAAGATCCGGTTTACAGCAGATTGACGCTGTGCTGCAATCTGCGTCCCTGATTATGCGAATCGATGACCATGCAAGCCTCTCAATTTTCAGCCCAGGTGCTGGACTGGTACGACAAATACGGGCGTAAAACCCTGCCCTGGCAAATTGAAAAAACGCCTTACAAAGTATGGCTCTCCGAGGTGATGTTGCAACAAACGCAGGTCGCCACGGTGATCCCTTACTTCGAGCGTTTTATGGCGCGCTTCCCGACGGTGACCGATCTGGCCAACGCCCCGCTGGACGAGGTCCTGCACCTGTGGACCGGTCTTGGCTATTACGCCCGCGCGCGTAACCTTCACAAGGCCGCACAGCAGGTCGCGACGCGCCACAACGGGAAATTCCCGGAAACCTTCGACGAGGTGGCCGATCTCCCCGGCGTCGGACGCTCAACCGCAGGTGCGATTCTTTCCCTGTCGTTAGGCAAGCATTTCCCGATCCTCGACGGCAACGTAAAGCGCGTGCTGGCACGCTGCTACGCCGTCGACGGCTGGCCGGGGAAAAAGGACGTTGAAAAACGTCTTTGGGAAATTAGTGAAGCGGTCACCCCGGCCAACGGCGTCGAGCGTTTCAACCAGGCGATGATGGATCTCGGTGCCATGGTCTGCACGCGCTCAAAACCAAAATGCGAACTCTGCCCGGTGAAAAATCTCTGCGTGGCGTATGCCAACCATTCCTGGGCGCAGTATCCGGGTAAGAAACCCAAACAGACGCTGCCGGAGCGCGCCGGCTATATGCTGCTGATGCAGCACGGCGACGAGGTCTTCCTGGCCCAGCGTCCGCCGAGCGGCCTGTGGGGTGGTCTATACTGCTTCCCACAGTTTGAAGATGAAGACTTGCTGCGTGAATGGCTTAAAAAGCGTGGGATTGCTGCCGATAACCTGACGCAGCTGACCGCGTTTCGCCATACCTTCAGCCATTTCCACCTGGATATTGTACCCATGTGGCTTCCCGTGTCGTCATTTGCCTCGTGCATGGATGAAGGCACCGCTCTCTGGTATAACTTAGCGCAACCGCCATCAGTCGGACTGGCGGCTCCCGTGGAGCGCCTGTTACAGCAATTACGTGCCGGTGCAATGGTTTAGCATCGACAAGAAAAAGAGGAATGAGTATGGCCAGAACGATTTTTTGTACTTTCCTGCAGCGTGACGCTGAGGGCCAGGATTTCCAGCTTTATCCGGGCGACCTGGGTAAACGCATCTACAATGAAATCTCCAAAGAAGCCTGGGGACAGTGGCAGAAAAAGCAGACCATGCTGATTAACGAGAAGAAACTCAGCATGATGAACCCGGAACACCGCAAGCTGCTGGAGCAGGAGATGGTGAGCTTCCTGTTCGAAGGTAAAGACGTACACATCGAAGGCTATACGCCACCGGAAAAATAACAGCGTGCGGGGGAAACCCCGCCGTTAAAGCAAACACAACACGCACTCCCGGAATGATGAAAAAACTTTTAGCGCTAGCCCTTGTTGCGCCGTTGCTTGTCTCGTGTTCGTCAAAAAAAGGCGAAGATTACAACGAAGCCTGGATCAAGGACACCAACGGTTTTGACATTTTGATGGGGCAGTTTGCCCACAACATCGAGAACATATGGGGATTTAACGAAGTTCTTATTGCCGGACCCAAGGACTACGTTAAGTACACCGACGCCTATTTGACCCGTAGCCACATCAACTTTGATGAGGGTACGATCACGATTGAGACCATTGCAGGCACTGACCCTGCAGCGCGCTTACGTCAGGCCATTATCAAAACCCTGCTGATGGGTGACGATCCGGGATCTATCGATCTCTACTCCGATGCCGACGATATTACGATCTCGAAAGAGCCGTTCCTGTACGGCCAGGTTGTCGATCAGACCGGCCAGCCGATCCGCTGGGAAGGTCGCGCCACGAAATTTGCCGACTACCTGCTGCAGACGCGCCTGAAAAGCCGCTCTAACGGTCTGAAGATTATCTACAGCGTCACCATCAACCTCGTCCCGAACCACCTCGACAAGCGTGCGCATAAGTACATTGGGATGGTGCGTCAGGCCTCACGTAAGTACGGCGTGGATGAGTCGCTGATCCTGGCGATTATGCAGACCGAATCCTCGTTTAACCCGTATGCGGTAAGCCGTTCCGACGCCCTGGGGCTGATGCAGGTGGTGCAGCACAGCGCCGGGAAAGACGTCTTCCGCGCGCAGGGGAAATCCGGCACGCCGAGCCGCAGCTATCTGTTCGACCCGCAGAGCAACATTGATACCGGTACCGCCTATCTGGCGATGCTGAACAATGTGTATCTGGGCGGAATTGATAACCCAACGTCGCGCCGCTATGCGGTGATCACCGCCTATAACGGCGGCGCGGGCAGCGTGCTGCGCGTCTTCTCGAATGACAAAGTGCAGGCTGCGAACATCATCAACAGCATGGCGCCGGGGGATGTTTACTCCACCCTCACCACCCGCCACCCTTCTGCGGAATCCCGCCGGTACCTGTATAAGGTGAATACCGCGCAGAAAAACTATCGTCGTCGGTGATCGGCACACCTTCTCCTTGCAGGAGAAGGTGTTCTGCTTCCCCCCACCCATACGAAAATGTTATTTGCATCACAATCCAAACTGCAAATTAATGTGGATTGCATTTTTTTGCGGGAGGTAACAAAACATATCGTTGCCAACTGATAGAATTGCATCAAATAACAACCCTGAATGTTCCTATAACAACATATCTCCCGCTCACTTGTGAGGAAAGTAACATGAACCTTAAGCTGCAGCTTAAAATATTGTCGTTTCTGCAGTTCTGCCTGTGGGGTAGCTGGCTGACTACACTCGGCTCCTATATGTTTGTGACGCTCAAGTTCGATGGTGCGTCAATCGGTGCCGTATACAGCTCGCTCGGTATTGCGGCGGTCTTCATGCCGACGCTGCTGGGGATCGTGGCGGATAAATGGCTAAGCGCCAAGTGGCTGTACATGCTTTGCCATCTGGTGGGCGCGGGGACGCTGTTTATGGCGGCTCAGGTGACCACGCCGGGGGCAATGTTCATGGTGATCCTGCTTAACTCGCTGGCCTATATGCCAACGCTTGGGCTGATCAACACCATCTCCTACTACCGTCTGAAATCCGCGGATATGGATATCGTGACCGATTTCCCGCCAATCCGTATCTGGGGCACCATCGGCTTTATCATGGCGATGTGGGGCGTGAGCTTCGCGGGCTTCGAACTGAGCCATATGCAGCTCTATATCGGTGCGGCGCTCTCCGTGCTGCTGGCGATCTTCACCCTGACGCTGCCAACCATTCCGGTGTCTAACCAGCAGAAAAACCAGAGCTGGAGCACCATGCTCGGCCTGGATGCCTTCGCGCTGTTCAAAAACAAACGCATGGCGATCTTCTTTATCTTCTCCATGCTGCTGGGCGCGGAGCTGCAGATCACCAACATGTTCGGCAACACCTTCCTGCACAGCTTCGATAACAACCCGCTGTTCTCCGGCAGCTTTATCGTTGAACATGCGTCGGTGATGATGTCCATCTCTCAGATCTCTGAGACGCTGTTCATCCTGACCATTCCGTTCTTCCTGAGCCGCTACGGCATCAAGAACGTCATGCTGATCAGTATCGCGGCGTGGATGTTGCGCTTCGGTCTGTTCGCCTACGGCGACCCAAGCCCGTTCGGCACCGTGCTGCTGGTGCTGTCGATGATTGTTTACGGCTGCGCCTTCGACTTCTTCAACATCTCCGGTTCGGTGTTTGTGGAAAAAGAAGTGAAGCCTGAAATCCGCGCCAGTGCGCAGGGTATGTTCCTGATGATGACCAACGGCTTCGGCTGTATTCTGGGCGGCGTGGTGAGCGGTAAAGTGGTTGAGATGTACACCACCAACGGCATCACCAACTGGCAGCCGGTGTGGCTGATCTTCGCGGCGTACTCGCTGGTGCTGTTCTTCGCGTTCATCGCGCTGTTCAAGTACAAGCACGTGCGTGAACCACACGGTGCGCAGCCGATCGCGCATTGATTGTTGTGCCCGGTGCCGCTAACGCTTACCGGGCCTACAAAACCAGACCGTAGGCCGGGTAAGGCGAAGCCGCCACCCGGCTATTTTATTCCAGACAGCACCCACCCCACCGACAGTAAATCCGCGCTGCCGCCCGGGCTCAGGTTAAGTTCAATCAGTGCGTTATCCATTCTGATCAACGCCTCGCGGTCCCAGCCGTTAGCCAGCAGTTCCCGCGCGTAGCCCTGAACGTAGCGCAGCCCTTCCATGCCGCCGCGAGATACCAGATTGCTGTCCTGATTGACGGCCATCAGGCGTAACAGCAGGCCGTGAAGTGAATGTCCATTCCACTGCGCCAGCGCCTTACGCACCGTCGCAAAGCCGCTCTCCGCCTCACCGCGCGCGCCGGTTAAGCCGTACTGCTGGAACTGTCGCTCGCCCGCCGTCGCCTGTCCGCTGCGTGCGGCCAGCTCCCGCGATACCAGCCCGCTGCAGATGTTACTCACCTCACAACAGAGGCTCTCTGCGGAGATATTTTTCACACGCCCGGCGGCGAAGCACAGTAAACCCAGGGCAAAAATCCCGCCTTTGTGGGTGTTCACCCCGTTCGTCGCGGCATACATCGCCTGCTCGCAGGCCATCCCCATCGGGCGGATAATCCTTAACTGTTCGGCAGCAGGTTTATCCGCATGCGCGCTGCCCAGCTCGGCAAAGCGCGAAAACCATGGCGTAATCGCCGCAATGCTGCGGACAAACAGCGCGTGGTCCATATCGCGATGGGAACCGTTGTTGAGCTTATCCACCAGCCCCGGCTTGGGCGTGAGATCCAGCTCCTGCCACAGCGCCGCTTCGGCAAACGCAGGCACGTCAGCCGGGCGCGGTTTAGTCGCGAGCAAACCAGTCATCGATCGTCTTCTCCACGCGGGAAACCACCTGCTCAACGGGGTGGTTGCGCGAACGGGAACAGGCGTGGGCGGGCGCGTCGCAGATCAGGCAGCGCCTGAGATTCGCCCCCAGCGACTGACGCCCGACGTGGCCATGCTGAGGGCAGATCACGTCCAGATCCCACAGCCTGCCGAGCGGGTGCGTCTGCTCCAGATCCGTACAGTGCGCTTTGATTTCCACCGCCGGATGGGCCACGCACCAGAGGGCTTCAGGTCCCGTCGGGAGCCACAGTACCTGGCGATCCAGCACCTGCCAGCGGTTCTCCCACAGGAGCTGGTCGCACATCTGCAGCGCCACGCCCATGGTATTGCGATAGCGCAGGCTGTCCTTGATTTCCCCAGGCGTGACCAGCGTGAGGGAAATCACCGGTTGTTGATAGTGCTCAAGCATGTCAGCCTGGCGCGCTGCGCGGCGCTCTTTC
This sequence comes from Enterobacter sp. PL_is379, assembly GCF_055817355.1. Lineage (NCBI taxonomy): Bacteria > Pseudomonadati > Pseudomonadota > Gammaproteobacteria > Enterobacterales > Enterobacteriaceae > Enterobacter > Enterobacter sp. PL_is379. Next base: position 116,143 of record NZ_JBVPGT010000031.1, on the reverse strand, counting down.
GCCGCCAGCAGTTCGTCAAGGCTGACACCCGCCCGCACGGGTGTCGCTAAAGTCATACTTCCTCCTTCACCTGTCGCACGGTGTCGATCACCCTGCCGTCGCGGTAGCGGATCACCCCGACGATTTTGTCGGTAAACTCAATCGGTTTCGGGACGCCGGTCAGGGAGATCGCCCGCTCATACAGCGCGTTGATATCCACAACCTTTAGCCCGGCTTCCAGCAGCCGCTCGCGGATCTCCGGGCGCGCCGGGTTGACCGCGATGCCGTGATCGGTAACCAGCACGTCGATGCTTTCGCCCGGCGTGAGGCGCGTGGTAACCCGCTTCACCACCGTCGGAATGCGGCTACGCAGCAGCGGCGCAACGACGATGGTCAGGTTCGCCGCGGCGGCCACGTCGCAGTGCCCGCCGGACGCGCCGCGCATCACGCCGTCGGATCCGGTGATGACGTTGACGTTGAACTCGACGTCGATTTCCAGCGCGCTGAGGATCACCACGTCGAGCTGGTCGCAGCTTGCCGCCTTGCTGCCTGGGTTAGCGTAAACGTTGGTGGAGATCTCCACGTGGTTCGGGTTACGCGCCAGCGAGGCCGCCGCCTGGCCGTCAAAGCACTGGGTATCGAGCAGCTTTTCGATGAGCCCCTTCTCGTGCAGATCCACCAGGCTGCCGGTGATGCCGCCGAGCGCAAAGCGCGCCTTCACGCCGCTGCGCTCCATCTTCTCTTCCATAAAGCGGGTGCAGGCCGTGGCCGCCGCGCCGGAGCCGGTCTGCATCGAGAAGCCTGGTTTGAAGTAGCCGGAGTGTTCAATGACGTCCGCCGCATAGCGGGCGATCATCAGCTCGCGCGGGTTGCTGGTGACGCGCGCCGCGCCGACGCTGATTTTCGCCGGGTCGCCCACGCTTTCAACCTGCACAATGTAGTCCACCTGGTCCTGCACCAGGCTGGCGGGCATATTGGGGAACGGCACCAGCTCTTCAGTCAGCAGCACCACCTTGCGGGCAAAGTGGGCGTCCACCATCGCATAGCCCAGGGAACCGCAGCACGATTTGCCGTGCGTGCCGTTGGCGTTGCCAAACTCATCGCTGCACGGCACGCCGAGAAACGCCACGTCGATATTCAGCTCGCCGTCCTGGAGCAGCTTCACGCGCCCGCCGTGGGAGTGAATTTGCACCGGCTCGTCCATCAACCCGTGGGAGATGGCGTCCGCCAGCCTGCCGCGCATGCCGGAGGTGTAAATCCGGGTGATGACGCCGCTTTCGATATGCTCGATCAGCGCATCGTTGCAGGTCATCAGCGAGCTGGAGGCAAGCGTCAGGTTTTTGAAGCCCATCCGCGCCAGCAGCGCCACGACGGTGTTGATCACCCGGTCGCCTTCGCGAAACGCATGGTGGAAGGAGATAGTCATCCCGTCCTGCAGGCCGCAGCGCTTAACCGCCTCTTCAACAGAGGCGCAGAGCTTACGGCTGTGCTTCGCATCGCTGTCCGCCAGCCACGGCGTGGCGCTGTGGGCGGTATCGAAGGGTTTTAAGTCCCGCAGATGGGGAAAATTCACGTGAAGAAGTTCAGTCTGATTCATCATCTCATCCTTACCGACGCACGCCGGAGGCTGCCGCGCGCTCCAGCACCACCTGCGCGTGGTTAATAATCGGTGCATCCACCATTTTGCCGTTGAGCGACACCACGCCCAGGCCGTTACGCTCGCCCTCTTCTGCCGCCTCAATCACCCTTCTGGCGTAATCCACCTCTTCCTGCGTCGGGGCGTAGGCGTTGTGCAGCAGGTCAATCTGACGCGGGTTGATCAGCGATTTGCCGTTGAAGCCCATCTTGCGGATCAGATCGACCTCGCGCAGGAAACCGGCCTCGTCGTTAACGTCTGACCACACCACGTCGAAGGCGTCGATACCGGCAGCGCGGGCGGCGTGCAGCACGGCGCAGCGGGCGTAGAACAGCTCGGTGCCGTCGCCGCGCTCGGTCTGCATGTCCATCACGTAGTCAAAGGCGGCCAGCGCGATGCCGATGAGGCGCGGAGAGCTGCGGGCAATCGCCACGGCGTTGATGACGCCAATGGCCGACTCAATCGCCGCCATCACGCGGGTGGAGCCGACCTCGCGGCCGCACTCGCGCTCGATACGCTCAAGGTGGCCCTCCAGCTCGTAGATGTCGTCCGGCGTGTCGGTTTTCGGCAGGCGGATCACGTCCACGCCGGCCCGCACGGCGGCCTCCAGATCCAACAGGCCAAACGGCGTGCTGAGCGGGTTAATGCGCACCACGGTTTCGATATCCTGATACATCGGGTGCTGCAGCGCGTGAAACACCAGCATGCGCGCGGTATCCTTCTCGCGCAGGGCAACGGCGTCCTCAAGGTCAAACATGATGGAGTCGGGACGGTAGATAAAGGCGGTGGAGAGCATGGCGGCGTTGGCGCCCGGCAGGAACAGCATACTGCGGCGGAGTTTGCTCATTTCAGCGCCCCCCAGTTGATGGTCTGTTCGTCGGCGGCACGCATCAGCGCGCTTTGCAGGCGGGCGCGGATCACACAGTCCAGCGCCCCTTTGTCTTCAATAATGATTAATCCCTGGTGCACGTTCATGGCGCGCAACGTGTCGTTGACCACCTGGCGAATCTGCTCGCCAAACTGCTTAATCACTTCGCTGTGGATGACGATCTCCAGCTCGCCGTGAGCGGGAGCGATTTTCACCATCAGGTCGCTGGACTCCTGCGTTCCGGCCAGCGCCTCCCTTACAATTTTCATGATAAATTCCTGGTAGTTAAGCGACTTCCGCACTCGCACGGTAATGCGTTTCGAGATGCGCGAAGGTGGAGTCCGGGACAATCTCCCGGATCCGGGAAAACTGCTGTGTCTTCAGTAATCGGCGCACTTCGGACGCCGATATGGCGTCGCCGGTGGCCTTGATGCGCGGCATCTCCACCACCTCGATATGCGAGGCCAGCAGGTCGTGCAGCGTCTGGTTGTACTGGCGGGTGATATCGCAGAACGGCTCCGAGCCGATGAAGCGGTGCGTGATGCCGAGCGCCGGGGCGATAAAGTCCCGGAAGATCAGCACGTCGATCTCGCTCCACGCCTGCTGCACTTTGCCGGTCTCCTTCAGGAAGTAGGCCGGAAACGTGGCACGAGATATGATGTACTGTGAGCCTTCATGCACCACGACGTTGGGCAGATGCGCCACGCCCGCGCGCACCATCTCGAGGCGCGCGCTGAACGGGAAGAACGACGCGTCTTCGCGCACCACGAACAGGTGCAGGGCGTCGCACTGCGCCGCCGCCTGCTCCACCAGATGGCGGTGGCCGAGGGTGAACGGATTGGCGTTCATCACGATGGCGCCAATCTTCTCCCCGCACCTGCGGTTCGCGCGCAGAGAGCGGCAGTAGCGCTCGATCCCCTGCGGGGTGTTCTCCATCAGCACGGCGTTGTTCCCGCTCTGGGCAATCGGCCAGAAGCCGCTGCGGGCAAAACGCTCCCGGTTGCACGGACGGGTGCAGAGGAAGAGGTGAAAATGGCCGCGCTCCAGCGCCGCATGTTCCACCTCTGCCAGCAGCCGCGCGCTGAGGTTCTCGCCGCGAAGCTGCTCGTTAACCGCCACGCACTTGATGACGTTGGCGGCAAGCCCTGCGCAACCCACCAGCTGCGAGCCGGACCAGGCTTCGACGAACAGCGTGATGTCGTTGTCCAGGCCAAGGCCGCTGTCTGCCAGCAGATAACGGATCTGACTTAAGCGTTCCGGATGTTTCGCCACCAGCGTGTGGCGAAAATCGATGGGTTGACTGTTCATGCCGCCTTACTCAGTGTGCCGCCGCAAGCCCGACGGCTGGCGCTTCCACGATCACGTTGCTCAGATGACCGATATGCTCGATCTCCACCTCAATGCGATCGCCCTCTTTCATAAACAGCGGCGGGTTACGCTTTTTACCCACCCCGCCTGGGGATCCGGTAATGATCACATCGCCAGGACTTAAGCGGGTGAAGGTGCTGATGTACTCGATCAGCTCCGCAACCTTGTGGATCATGCTGCTGGTGTTGTCTTCCTGCACCATGCGGCCGTTCAGCCAGGTGCGAATCGCCAGTTGGTGCGGATCGGGGATCTCATCCGCCGTCGCCATCCACGGACCAAACGCGCCGGTCTGACGCCAGTTTTTACCGGCGGTGAACCAGGTGTGCTGCCAGTCGCGGGCGGAGCCGTCCATGTAGCAGCTGTAGCCCGCCACGTGGCGCAGGGCGTCGTCGCGGCTGATGTTCTCCCCGCCTTTACCGATGATCACCGCCAGTTCGCCTTCGTAGTCGAATTCGCTGGAGTGGCGCGGCTTCAGCACTGGCTCGTTGTGGCCGGTCTGTGAATCCGGGAAGCGGACAAACAGCGTCGGGGCCGGGTTGTGCTGGTCAAACTCCTTGCGCTTGTCGGCGTAGTTCATGCCCACGCAGAGGATTTTTTCCGGCTGCTCAATCACCGGTAAGAAGGTGATGGCGCTCATCGGCACGTCCACGGCATCGTTCAGGTAGCGGGTGGCCTGCGCCAGCCCGTTGCCCTGCAGCAGCGCCTTGAGGTCGCTGTAGCGGTCGCCCAGACGGCGGCCTAAATCAATCACGCCGTCGGCCTGCACGATGCCGTAGCTGCGTTTTCCCTGGTATAAAAAGCTTGCGAGTTTCATTGTTCTTTCCTGAAAACTTAAACGAGGAAGTTGCCCAGAATCAGCAGTGAGATGGAGACGTTAATCGCCCCGCCGATACGGGTAGCAATCTGGGCGAACGGCATCAGGCTCATGCGGTTGCCTGCGGTCAGGATCGCCACGTCGCCGGTACCGCCCTGGCCGCTCTGGCAGCAGGAGACGATGGCGACATCAATCGGGTGCATGCCAATCTTTTTGCCGACGAAGAACCCGGTCGCCACCAGCGCGGAGACGGTGCTGATAATCACCAGCAGGTTGGTCAGCGTGAAGGCGGCCACCAGTTCATGCCATGGGGTGATGGCCACGCCAACGGCAAAGAGAATCGGGTAGGTCACAGAGGTCTGGAAGAATTTGTACACCACCTGAGAGCCTTCCAGCAGGCGCGGAGAGGCGCCGTTGCAGAGCTTCACCAGCACCGCCATAAACAGCATGCCGACCGGCGCAGGCAGGCCAATCAGCTTGTGGCCGAGCATGCCCAGCATGTAGAGCAGCACCGCCAGCAGCGCGCCGGAGGCGATCGTGGTCACGTCCGCTTTGCCGGAGAACGCAGGCTGAGAGACGGTGGCATCGGCATTAGCGCGGTTAGGCATCAGCTGGCCTTCACCGGTCAGATGCGGGTAGCGTTTACCAAGCTGGTTCAGGCAGCCGGAGATGATGATCGCCGTCAGACCGCCGAGCATGACCATCGGCAGCACGCGACCGAGCGCCACGCCCTGATCCATATGCAGCAGGGTGGCATAGCCGATGGAAAGCGGGATCGCCCCTTCCCCAACGCCGCCCGCCATGATTGGCAGGATGATAAAGAAGAAGATCTGGAATGGCTCAAGACCCAGCGCCAGGCCGACGCCCATCCCCACCAGCATGCCGACGATTTCGCCGCACAGCATCGGGAAGAAGATGCGCAGGAAGCCCTGAATCAGCACCGTGCGGTTCATGCTCATGATGCTGCCGACAATAATGCAGCAGATATAGAGGTAGAGGATGTTGGTGGATTTGTAGAACTTGGTGGTGGACTCGACCACCACGTCCGGCAGCAGGCCATAATAGACCAGCGCGGAAGGGATAAAGGTGGCGCAAATCGCCGCCGCGCCGAGCTTGCCGACAATCGGCAGGCGTTTACCAAACTCACCGCAGGCAAAGCCGAAGAAGGCCAGCGTCGCCACCATCACCACGATATCGCTCGGCAGTTTTCCGCCCAGGCAATCAATGGCGATCAGCGCGCCCGCCAGAACGAACAGCGGCAGAGGAATAATCCCGATTTTCCAGGTATCCATAATATGCCACCAGCGCTCTTTAAGCGAAGGCCGCTGAATTTCAATCGGGTCGTGGGTAACAGAGAAAGAATCGTCAGTTGTGCTCATAATAAGCCCCTTGGTTATTTTGTGCGTTCAGCTTAGAGTCACAAAGGCTTACTTTATGTGAGGAATGACATATTAAAAGCGAAGTTTTAATGGCAGCTATGGTTTTAATGGTTTCTTTTATTTAATGTGATTTATGCCTTATTTATTGTCGTGGTTTTTATGGTTTCTTTTCTGAATTGAACAAACAAATAACATTTATTCGTGCAGCCAGAGGCCACCCGTCTTTGGGATGATGCTTTTACAACGCCCGCTGTGCAAGGGATCACAAGTTTTCGGCAAAGCGGGCGCCCGCGTGAAAAAAGATGATATATTGGCGATCTTTGTCGCTACCTTGCGTGATAGTTATGAAAGTCTCTTTCCAGATCAAGCTGTTTATTTCGCTGGTTGCCTTTTTCTCAGTGCTTTTTGCGTTACTGGGCGGATATTATTATGCCGATGTCGGGAAACAGCTTTATCAGGAAATGAGCACGCGCGCCAAAATACAGGCTGAAGAGATTGCGCTTATTCCAACATTGCGACATGAAGTTGAACAGAAGAATATCATCGCCATCCATGATTTTATGCAGAAGATTTCTGCGCACAGTGACGCCAGCTTTATTGTGATTGGCGATAATAAGGGCCAGCATCTTTTTCACTCCGTCTTCGCCGACAGAGTGGGCACAACCCTGGTAGGCGGTGACAACGACGCCGTATTGCAGGGTAAAAGCACCACCACCATTCGCAAAGGCGGGTTGGGTATTTCGCTGCGCAGTAAGGCCCCCATTTTCAACGCTGCCGGACAGGTGGTCGGCATTGTTTCTGTCGGCTATCTCACCAGCTACCTGGACACCATTACCGTCAGTAAGGTGGTCAATATCCTGATTGCCGCCGTGCTGCTGCTGATCGCTCTCTTTATCTTCTCCTGGTTCTTTACCCGCAGCATCAAGAAGCAGATCTTCTCTCTTGAGCCGCGAGAAATCGGGCTGCTGGTGCGCCAGCAGAAGGCGATGATGGAGTCTATTTATGAAGGGGTGATTGCCATTGACGATCGGCGGCGGATTGAAGTGATCAACCAGGCGGCGCGCAAGCTGCTGGGTCTGAGCCAGCCGGCCCGGGAGCTGCGCGGGCAGCTGATAAGCCAGGTTATCGATCCGGTCCCGTTCTTCGACACGCAGACGATGCTGGCGAAAGATACCCATGACGAGATTTGCCGCTTTAACGATCTCACGGTGATTGCCAGCCGAGTGCACATCATGCTTGAGGGGTCGCTGCAGGGGTGGGTGATCACCTTCCGCGATCGCAACGAAATCGACTCGCTGAGCGCCCAGCTCAGCCAGGTAAAACGCTATGTCGATAACCTGCGTATTATGCGCCATGAGCAGTTAAACCGAATGACCACGCTCTCCGGCCTGCTGCATATGGGCCGCTATGAGGAAGCCATTGGCTACATTCAGGCGCAGTCGGAGCATGCCCAGGAGCTGCTGGACTTTATCTCTTCGCGCTTCAGCTCCCCGACCCTGTGTGGCCTGCTGCTGGGCAAAGCCGCCCGCGCGCGGGAGAAAGGCGTCGAACTGAGTTTCGACCCGGCATGTCGGCTGGACAGGCCGTTCCTGCCGTTAGGGGAGCAAGAGCTGATTTCGATTATTGGCAACCTGCTGGATAACGCCATCGAAGCGACGCAGCGGTCGCCGCTTCCCCATGCGCCGGTAGAAGTGCTGATAAAACTCAGCGACCAGGAGCTGATTATTGAAGTGGCCGACCAGGGCGTTGGCATTACACCGGGGATCCGTGACCGGATCTTTGAACGCGGCATCACCACCAAAACACGCGGCGATCATGGGATTGGCCTGTATCTGATCGAAAGCTATGTCACACAGGCTGGCGGCGCGATAGAAGTTGCCGATAATACCCCGCGCGGCGCCATTTTCTCCTTGTTTATCCCGGCCACGGGAACCGCCCGGCAACTGGAAGACACCGACTATGCAACATGAACTTATCGACGTACTGATTGTTGAAGACGAGAACGAGCTGGCGCAACTGCACGCGGAGCTGATAAGCAAACATCCGCGACTGAGGCTGGTGGGCATTGCCTCGTCGCTGGCTGCGGCTCAGGCAGAACTTGCAAACAAACAGCCGCAGCTGGTGCTGCTGGATAACTATCTGCCGGACGGCAAAGGGATCTCGTTGATCAATAACCCCATGCTGGCCCGCGCCAACTGCTCGGTGATTTTTATTACCGCCGCCAGCGATATGGACACCTGCAGCCAGGCGATTCGCAACGGCGCGTTCGACTACATCCTCAAACCCGTCTCCTGGAAGCGGCTCAGCCAGTCGCTGGAGCGGTTTGTGCAGTTTGCCGAACAGCAGCGGGTCTGGAAGATTGTCGACCAGCAGAACGTGGATTCGCTGTATCAGCTACAGGCGAAAAACTACCGCCTGGACAACGGCAGCAAGGGCATTGAGGAAAATACGCTGGCGCGGGTGCAGTCGCTGTTTAACGACAAGGCAACGCACTGCTTTACCGTGGATGAAGTGGTGAGCGAAACGGGATTAAGCAAAACCACCACCCGGCGCTATCTGGAACACTGCGTGGAGGCGGGTTTTCTGACGGTGGAGATGCTGTACGGCAAGATTGGGCATCCGAGGAGGATGTACAAGCGTAGTGCGGTTTGATGAAAGGTTCCCTCTCCCTGTGGGAGAGGGTTAGGGTGAGGGCAGCAGCCTGCACTATCTCAACACATACCCATACAGCCGCTTGATCCCGTCGGCATCCTTCTCGCTGTAAACCCCCTGCAGCTCCGGCGAGAAGCCCGGCAGCAGGTTGATCCCCTCCTCCAGCGCCAGGAAGTAACGCTGTACCGCCCCGCCCCAGACTTCACCCGGCACCACGCACAGCACGCCCGGCGGATAGGGCAGCGCCCCTTCGGCAGCAATCCGTCCTTCGGCATCCCGTATGCGAACCAGCTCCACCTCTCCGCGAATATACGCCTGATTGGCATCCTGTGGGTTCATCACCACCTCCGGCAGGCTCTCCTTGCGGAACATCGCCTTCTGCAGATCCTTGACGTCAAAGCTGACGTAGAGATCGTGCATCTCCTGGCACAGCTGGCGAAGGGTGTAATCCCGGTAGCGCACCGGGTATTTCTGGAAGATCGTCGGCAGCACGTCCGCCAGCGGCGTGTCGTCTTCAATATGCTGTTCAAACTGGCCCAGCATCGCCACCAGCTGCGCCAGCTTCTCGCTGCTTTCGGCAGGCGTCAGCAGGAACAGGATCGAGTTGAGGTCGCATTTCTCCGGCACGATGCCGTTTTCACGCAGGTAGTGCGCCAGAATCGTTGCCGGGATCCCGAAATCGGTGTACTCCCCCGTCTCGGCATCGATGCCCGGCGTGGTCAGCAGCAGCTTGCACGGGTCGACAAAGTACTGCTCGCTTGCATAGCCCTCAAACCCGTGCCATTTGGCCCCCGGCTCGAAGCTGAAGAAGCGCAGCTCGCTGGCGATGGCGTGCGTCGGATGATCCTGCCACGGCCGCCCCGCCACCACCGGTGGGATAAACGGTTTGATCATATGGCAGTTGGCGATGATCGCCTTGCGCGCCTCAATGCCCAGCTCGACGCACTCCGCCCACAGCCTGCGTCCGCTCTCCCCTTCATGTATTTTCGCGTTGACATCCAGTGCCGCAAACAGCGGGTAAAACGGGCTGGTGGAGGCATGCAGCATAAAAGCGTTGTTCAGCCGCTTGTGCGGGCAGAAACGCGCCTGACCACGAATGTGGTTATCCTTTTTATGGATCTGCGAGGTTTGCGAGAATCCGGCCTGTTGTTTGTGCACCGACTGGGTCACGAAAATCCCCGGATCGTTCTCGTTCAGCTCCAGCAACAGCGGGGATGTTTCCGCCATCATCGGAATAAATTGCTCGTAGCCCACCCAGGCGGAGTCAAAGAGGATGTAGTCGCACAGATGGCCGATCTTGTCGATCACCTGACGGGCGTTGTAGATCGTCCCGTCGTAGGTGCCTAGCTGAATGATCGCCAGGCGGAACGGACGCGCCTCGTCGGCCTTCTCCGGCGCCGTCTCGCGGATCAGATCCCGCAGATACGCGTCATCAAAGCAGTGGTCGTCAATCCCGCCAATAAAGCCAAACGGGTTACGCGCGGCCTCAAGGTAAACCGGCGTGGCACCCGCCTGGATCAGCGCTCCGTGGTGGTTAGATTTATGGTTGTTGCGGTCAAACAGCACCAGATCGCCGCGGGTGAGCAGCGCGTTAGTTACCACCTTGTTGGCCGCCGACGTCCCGTTCAGCACGAAGTACGTTTTATCCGCGTTGAACACTTTAGCCGCGAATTTTTGCGCATGCTTGGCGGACCCTTCGTGGATCAGCAGATCGCCCAGCTTCACGTCGGCATTGCACATGTCGGCGCGAAATACGTTCTCACCGAAGAAATCATAGAACTGCCGCCCTGCCGGGTGTTTTTTGAAAAAGGCGCCGTGCTGGTGGCCCGGACAGGCGAAAGTGCTGTTGCCCATCTCCACATACTGACTCAGGGTGTCGAAAAAGGGCGGCAGCAGGTTCTCTTCGTAACGGCTGGCAGCAGTTTCCAGCTCCAGAAACTCCTGAGCTTTACCCGAGATGACCGCGGTGGCGCCATCGGGCACCTCCGTTGGCTCCTGCGAGAAAATAAACACCGGTAAATGAAAGCCCGTGCGTTTCAGCAATGCAAGGATGCCGCTGCGACTCTCTGTCGTCGTCATGACGACGGCTGCCACATCGGTGAAATCCGTGCTGTCCAGCGTCACCTTTTCGCGGTGCGTAGACACAGTTGAGAGCAGCTCGCGGCTGACGGCGATTTTCATGGTTTTCATAAGCGCAATTACCCTCACCGAACGGTGAGACAGGGAGGAGAAAATTCGCGCAATAATGTCACCTTTTATTTTGAGGTGCAAGAAGGAATCAGTATGCACGAAACCACCCAAAGCTAAGGCCCGCGCAGCGCTGACGTGCCATAATAATGCAATATCAATGATTAAATAACAGGAGTTAAGCGTGGTTATCGGGCCATTTATCAACGCAGGAGCCGTATTGCTGGGCGGGGTACTCGGCGCAGTGCTAAGCCAGCGGCTGCCGGAGCGTATTCGCACCTCCATGCCCTCAATATTCGGCCTGGCATCGTTAGGGATCGGTATTCTGTTGGTGGTCAAATGCGCCAACCTGCCGGTGATGGTGTTGGCCACCCTGCTCGGCGCGCTGATTGGCGAGTTTTGCTATCTTGAAAAAGGCATTAACAGCGCGGTGAGCAAAGCCAAAAACCTGATAGCCCGACCGGGCAAGGCGAAACACGGCACGCACGAGACGTTTATTCAGAACTATGTCGCCATCATTATTCTGTTTTGCGCCAGCGGCACCGGGATTTTCGGTTCGATGCAGGAAGGGATGACGGGCGACCCGAGCATTTTGATTGCAAAAGCGTTTCTTGATTTCTTCACCGCCACTATTTTTGCCACCACGCTCGGCATTGCCGTGGCGGCGATTTGCTTCCCGATGCTGCTTATCCAGCTGGCACTGGCTACCTGCGCCACGTTAATTCTCCCGCTCACTACGCCGGCGATGATGGCAGACTTTACCGCCGTCGGCGGCCTGTTGCTGCTGGCTACCGGGCTGCGCATCTGTGGGATCAAGATGTTTGCCGTGGTGAACATGCTGCCCGCACTGCTGCTCGCCATGCCGCTCTCCGCGCTCTGGACGCACTTTTTCGCTTAAGGATGCGGCGAAATGGTGAGAGATTGCGCAGTCCGTAACGAAAACAACATTTTTCGTTGACGCCACCGGGCAGATCGGGTTTAATGCGCCCCGTTGCCCGGATAGCTCAGTCGGTAGAGCAGGGGATTGAAAATCCCCGTGTCCTTGGTTCGATTCCGAGTCCGGGCACCACTATTTAAAGAACCCAGCCTATGGCTGGGTTTTTGCTTTGGGCTAATCTAACAGCTCAATACTTCCTTCTTTTGTTCTTAGCCAACGCGGTGCTTTTAACGTTTCGGCGTAATATCCCACCAGTTCATACAGTAAATCACTGATGACTCTTTCTGTTTCCACCGTCAGAGACCCACTCACTATCAACTGTGTCAGTACCTGGCAGTAGTGCCCCACCTGCTCCACTTCCACTTCAAAAGCAGGTACATGCAGTGGTAATTCATCCACCGTTAGGCTCTCTTTCAAACACTCCGGAACAGGTTCCGTCAATGTCGGTTGTAATAAGGCCAGGCAGCCGCAAAGCCGTCCGCACAGCGCCATTTTCTGTACAGGATCATGGCACTCTACCAGCGCTTCACTAAAACGCTCGCAGTTGTCCGCGAGTTCCGTGAAGTCAGTTTTGTGATTGAAGGGAACGGTAAATAAAGGGTGAAACGAGGTTGGGATAGTAGCCATAGTGGCATCCTCCTGTAACGTTTATATTTCCGCAACTGGAGAGGTCAATCTCACGGGTGGCGGAACCGAGCAGGGTTGACCTTACCGGCGTTACAGGAAACCGGCGCGTCTTTCGACGCCCCCGCCCGGCCCACCATTGAGGTATAGCCGTGCGTACGACATAAAAAAAGACGCTGGCGCGTCGTATGTCGCCTGTAACAATTTTCAGGAGGTCAAGCCCGACACCTGATTTTGCAGGTGCGGGTAAAAGATACTGCAATTAGCCAATAGCAGCAAGCGAGGTTATGGAAGATAGATCGTAGAAAGTAAAAAAAGCAACTGGTGAAGCATGTTCTCTAGGTATCAGCCTGTTCATTAAACCAAATCTATCTCCTCTCCCACGACACACAAAACAAAACTATGCTTGCGGTAAAAGACACAGATATTGATTTGATAAGGCTGGTCAAGCCCATTTTTCTGGTATAAAGAATAGAGTTAAACCCTACAGGCATGACCCTGCCTTTATTGGAGGTATGATAATGAAGGATAATATTGTTCAAGATATTGCTTATAAGCTTTTTTTGTCAAACTCAGATGAATTGGAGTATGAACTCACTGAACAGGAGCTTTCATTTCTAAACGTAGAGAAATCTGAAGGCTACTCTCTAAAGGGCGGTAAATTAATCTTTTCATCTTATGAAGACAGAGATCATTATGTTTCCCATCATTATTTCTCAGAAATAGACAGTGATTGTATCGATGCGGAGAAAATCATACTACAGACTGCTTTTTGCATATGGGGTAAGAGTTTTCGCGGCGATCGTTCAACCGCTGGCATATTTCTTAGTTTATATGAAAATAAAATCAATATTTGGCAAATGCTGCTCTCATCTGAACGTAACCAATATGAGGTTACGTCTCTGGCCGATCAATTTATAAAACACTCTAACAACCTAGATATAAATACTTTATTTAACTTCTTCTCCGCCATTCACAATAAATACAACCAATATTCTGGAATATTTACATTGTTAGGAGAACGACTGGCCAATAACCCTCAAAAATGTCACAAGATAATTAATACATTTCATTCGGATATAAAAAAAGAAACTCTTCACCTCTATAACATCGCCTTATTTTCACTAAGAAAAGAAAACTATACATCAGCTATTGATATTTTGCTCGATGACATAGAAGAAAATGACGTTATCTTGTCACCACAAGCCTTGTGGATACTCAGTAGATTTGTAGAAGTAAATAATATAGAATATCGTAACAATGAAATAAAATCAATCATCAAAGAAAAAATCACTTCTCCGTTTACAGAAATTTCCAATGCTGCTATACAAGCAATTGTAAACACGGTAGATAAAATACCTGATTTTTGTCAAGTCATCCATGATTTACTCAAGGATAAAAATACAAAAGCAATAATATTACTTTGCCAAAAAATAGCAACGGCTAAAAAGTTACAATCTCATGCTGACTTTCCTGACTGGATAAATACTATCTGTATTAACTCAGGAGATAATATCGAACTCAGAGGGTTAGTATTTCATATTTTATCATCCCTAACTGAAGATGAAACCAAACACCAAATACTAATTAATTGTTTATTTTTAATGATAAAGAATGGTTCTATAGTTAGAAAATCTCAGGAGATAGAGAGTTTTTTATATCACACTACAAAATCCAATGAATTACTCAATAAGATTTTCACATTAGCACTAATCGATGACAATCCAAAAATCACTGAGTTTTCACAATTACTATCCAAACATTTAATGGTTAATAATAGTAGTAATTCATTAAGTTATAGCCTACCCATTATTAATGATTTCACTGAAAGAGATTTAATTTTTTTGGTGCGCAGAACTCTAGGTTATATTACTAATGAGAAACATTTGATGACTTCCATACTATCATTACTGAATATTGATACTGCAAATAATAGAGCGGATAAAATTGTATTATCTGTCATATCAAATGAAATAGCCTTAGACTATCCAAACTATGTCATAGATGTAATAAGAGATTGCAAAAACAAAATCAGAAATAAAAGAAATCGCACATTAAAAATATATGATGAAATTCTTGTTCGTACGGAAGACTATCTTAACTCACTAAAAACACATCCAAGAATAAAAGAATTCGAACCACCTTCAGCATATGTACTGTCCTTTCAAAAAGAACGGAATAAAGTTATGGCCAAAACACAAGAGGCTATAAATGAAGATTCGCTTGTATTTAAAATAGCTACTCGTATACAACTTAAAGCAGGGGTAGCTTCGTTTTATTATAATGATGACTTTGGTTCTGGCTACAGTGAACCATCATATCTGCACCCTTTTTCGAGTAGCTATTCTCTTCCGAGAAGGTATGTCATGGACAATGTTGGCTATGAATTACGTACGATAATGCTCAAGACAGCAAAAAAGGATACAATATGAAAATACTAATTTCCCAATATATTCGAACATTGAAAGAGAGGAATGAACTCGACAGGTTGTTGCCTAATTTATTATTATCAATGAATATCGTCCCTCTATTTACTACACAAACAGGGACAAGACAATATGGTGTTGACATTGCTGCAATAGGTAAAGATCCTGATGATGGAGAAAAAAAACTATTTATATTTGTAATAAAGCAAAAAGATCTTGGTAGAGCTGAATGGGATTCCGGGCCACAGTCCATACGACAGAGTTTAAATGAAGTATTTGATGTTTACCTTAGACATCATTTACAACCAAAACACAAAAAATTGCCCAAGAAAATAATATTATCCACTAGTGGTGATATGAAAGAAGAGATAAATCAAAATTGGGCCGGATATCTTGATGTTCATAAGTCCCATGAGTTTGATTTCTGGGGAGCAGATAAGCTTTCCACTTTTATTGAAAAATACATGTTAAATGAGCATATATTCAATGATATTGACAGAACCGATTTAAGAAAGTCTCTATCATTGATTAGTGAAAATGATTATTCTCGAGTTGATTACCATCGATTACTACTACGAATCCTGATGCTTGATAATGACGGGAAAAAAGTTAAAGAAATGAAGAAAGCAGAACTGGAAAAGTCTATCCGCACCTGCTATCTCGCAGCTAATATTTTAGCTTACTGGGCGATACAGGATGGCAACACGAAACAAGCGTTGTTTGTATCCGAACGATGCCTTCTATGGGTATGGCATCGTATCAATCTTGAAAAAAACCCAGAAAAATACTTCCCTGCGTTTGAAGTTATATGGCAAAATTATATTAACATTTCAGATGAATATTTCTCCAAAGTTCAGCCATATTTCCATGAAAAATATCTTCTTTCTTTATATTCAACTGAAAGTTCGTTGGTCAATATAACTGTATTTGAACATATTGGTATACTTGCAACTCTCGGATTAAATAATTTCTTTCTCGCACTTAGGAACGATTGTAATGGAGGGACAGTCCACATTCATAATGCCCATATCGTTGCCGATAGCTTATGTGCATTAATCATAAACAATCCCGCCTCTGGTTCGCCACGTCTTGATGAGAATGCCATAGAAATTACTCTCGGATTAATATTTCTTACGCTGATGGGGAGGAAGGAAGCTGTCGAAACATGGCTTAGAGAACTAATTTCGAGATTGGATTACGTCCTGCGGATTGGGCGAGAACATCCAATATCAACGGACTCTATTGACGATCTTATTAGTATGGAATGCAATAGCGATGATGCATATTTAAAAGAAAAAACAACAAGCATGTCATGGATTATCCCCACTTTAATGGGATGGTGTGTGATACTGGAAAAAGAAGAAGGATATCTTGCATTATTAACTGGTATAAAAGAATCATATAAAAATATATGCTCTCAGCTCTGGCATCCAACAAATGACCTTTATAGTCACCTTTACTTTCATCAGGCACAATCCTTCACTGGTGAGACAGAGGCACCAATAGTTTTTCCGGATAATATGAATGATTACAAGAAGAGAATGGATGAACTACGAGAAAACGAAAGATATAATATTTTCAAAGAGTCAAGTGCGATACAGGCAGGTTTGATTATTCTCGATTTGATTGCCTGTCGACATTTTAGAACTCCTGTACCCGCTGTACTTTGGTATGGAATGCAAAATAAAACAGAGTGATAAATTACGTTTTCGGTTTTGTATCACTCCTCACCAATGGGCATTATCTTAGCCCATTGGTCCTTTTTGAAGTCAAAGGTTTTCACCATAACCTTGTGCTCCCAACGGATACCGCAACCGGTAAAATAACCGGTACGCGACTGTACTCGACTATATTGGTCATTAAGGAATTCGATTGTTCAAGCCCATACCTGTACAAAGCTGTTGCGACAGGTCAAAACCTGTCAGCAGCTGAGATAAAGTAGTATCGGATAAATTACTCTGGCCTTGGAGAAGAGTATTTCAACATGTTGTCTGAAGACGTCAGGATAGTATCGATTTCCCTGCGATGACTACAGGCGATAACCCTAACGAAAACCCTATGGAAACCTTCGAACTCAAGTATGAGAAATCACCTGGAAGCAGAACGATGGGAACATCATTTTTAGTGATGCATGTAACGAGTGCCAATCGGCGTAAACATCATAAGGGGCTTTCAGCCCCTTAGTCATACAGCCAGCGCCCCGCTTTTGCCGACTCAATAATCATTTCGAGCGTTAGCGGCTTGTACTGCCGATCGCGGAATTTTTTTCTGAGCCGAAACTGAAACCAATACAGCTCCGGTTCAAAATAATGGTCCATCACAAAGTTGCTGTATTCAATTCCATACCGGGTGAAAAGGTCAAGCAGCATGTCTTCAAGATCTTCAGGTACGAGATTGAAATGCTCCTGGAAGGTCCATTCTTTCCTTGCCGGAGTTTTACGGTCACTATAATTCTCAGTGATGTAATCTACTAATTCTTGCTCATCAGGAAGCAACATCAGAAATATGTCCAGGTAATACAATCTTTAGGTCGCGCGATGAGGTTGTACTTGCTTCTCGTTTCTCTGGCAACCGTAATAAAAATAATCACCGCCTGAGTATAACCAACATACGGTACCGCCCGCCCTACTGCTGCCCCGACCTTGTTTGTTAGACGTGTCTTACCCATACCAATGGTGGTTTCGACCCTTATGCCATCGGGGAAACGTGCTCCCTTTAAAATACGCCGCGCAACTTTCGAGGCAATACTTGTCCGTGATCCGGATGCACCCAGGACCTTTCGCTTAGGCAGAAGGGGTTGCCCAGCCAAAATGGTTGCAGCAGTCTCAACCGTCACTCCCATATGATTTGCAAGACCTTCAGCAAATATGAGCAAAAATAGCTCCTGCGCTGTTACGTTAGCATTACCGTGATAGAAATACGTTCCACCAGACTCTTCAACCGTGTCCATTACAGCGTCCTTTCTCTCGTTTTGAGCCAGAATAAATCCATATCTGAAACAAGGATGCTGTCACCGTCCATTTTTCTTAAAACTCAGAATAGCGCCCGCAGAAAGTTTTATGCTTTTGGTCTCTCCCCAACCCAGGGATCGTTCCTACCTGCGCCCAGCAGGTTGTTTTTAAAGATAAACAAACACGCCTCATTAAAATTCTCCGCCCCCAGCCGTTCCGAGAGCGCCGTCCGTTTACGATAGAGACTTTTCACCGACGTATTCAGCTCGCCTGCAACCTCCTCCATTAACATCCCTGCCCTCAACATGGACTGACCCCGCCAACCACTCAGCGAAATGAGTAAATTACTCAACAGGATAGGGGCTCTCCCCGTCATCCGGCTTTATCGAAAGTGCAAAGATTGCTTTCAGATATGTAGGGCAGCTATTCACTGGAGCAGGAGTGGCACAACATATGTGAGCACCAGCAACAAATCAGGCCGAGGAGCGAAGCTGTAAAAAGCGACTTCTGCTTCAGACCCCGTAACTACATTGCTACTATATTGTCCATGCGTTGGCACGCATGGCTGTCAGAGGGAGCCGTTTATCAGTCTAAACAGATGCCGGTAAAGCAATTGAGAGGAATTACAATGGATGCAGCATTGCTTAACATGATGCAATCAGGTGGAAGAAATAAAGCCTGGGCGGAAACGATGGTGAATATGGAAGCCAGAAAACTGGTAAATACAGCCAACACTCTGTCGGCTTTTCATCTCAGCGATGGTCTGACTCGAATGAAGTTTATTCAGGAAATTCGGGACCTCATAGAACAACAGTTTACGTTAGCTCGTCGGGCTAAATCAGATGAAGAATGCATGGAATGCGTTAAAAAACTTAGAGAAGAAAACTATAACCTTCTGGAACAAGCTCGTTTATTACGAACTAAGGCAGCGAAGCTTTACGCTAAAGTCGAGTTCATCCGAGAGAATAACAAAATTGTTGGGTATGTTATCTCGGCAGTTAGTGTTGTCCTGGCCGGTGCTGAAATAGCCGCAGGATTTACCCTTATTGGCACTATGACCCCTCTCGGGGTCCTTGCTGGTGCGGTTCTGGTTACTGACGGGGCAAACAGCATCAGTAAAGAAGTGGCTCGCTACGCAACGAACAACACTACCAGTGAAGGGCTGGTCGCGGATGCCGCGATGTCTACAGCTGAGTTTATGGGCTTTAGTCGTGAGAACGGGTTAGGTGTCTACAAATCTATTTCACTGGCCGCTAACGCTTATACCATTTTTGGCTTGTTGCGGCGACCAGGTACCTGGCGACTGTTTCGTTATATGCCCACAGACTATTACCGAAAGGTGAGCACATTGAGCCGCCCGCAGCTTACAATGAAAATAGCGGGTTACGGCGTGAAAGCTAAGATTATTTTTGATCTGTTGTCCGTCAGCGACCCGTCTCAGAATTAGTCAGCATTTTACGGTAACGCCAGGATTTGTAGCCAAGTTTTGCTGGCGTTATATACCAGATAAAAGGTAGTACAATCAATAACGTGAGCGCAAGTGTCAGACTTGTATCCCTGGATGCAAGTAAAAGAGTTAAAGCCAGTATGATAAAGGCAATAATAGTTATCCACTTCATTGCCTTAAAACGATTGGCCAGATCATGAGTTACGCTATCAAACGAACCACCGTAATTCTCGATATTGTTTTTAAGCTTTTGAAGATCTCGTTTACTAAAACCTGATTTTAAAAGTGCTTCTTCGCTGGTCATTCTACTAACCGTCCCATAACTCACTGAAACATGTGACGAAGTTTAACTGAATTTGACGGATAAATCGCTACCTGACGATATTTGTCAAATTTATATTTATATCAAATAGTTGAAGATATCTTACAGTGGCGGTGACCAGACTCTTCAATCGTGTCCATGACAACGTCCTTGTGTCGTTTTGAGCCAGAGTAAATCCAAACCCAAGGCCAGGAAGTTATCCTCATCCAGCGTTCTCAAACCTCAGAATACCGCCCGCAATTATGCTTTTGTTCTCTCCCCAACCTAGGGATCGTTCCCACCAGTGCCCAGCAGTTTGTTTTTGAAGATAAACAAACACGCCTCATTAAAGTTCTCCGCCCCCAGCCGTTCTGAGAGCGCCGTCCGTTTGCGGTAGAGGCTTTTCACCGACGTATTCAGCTCGCCTGCAATCTCCTCCATTGACATCCCTGCCCTCAGCAACCGCAACATGATCGTTTCGTGCATGCTCAGCCGTAAATTCAGCAGCCACTTCGTGGTCAGGCGCCTGCCCTTCATATTGAGCACCAGATTAAACAGCGAGGCCATGTCCGGCGCCGTCAGCGACGTATTGATAAACAGCTTCATACTGAGCAGATTCTCCTCGCGGTGACGCATATCAAGCATAACGCAGCAGATTGTTTTTTTCGTTCTGGCCGGATGGCGTATCAGGTAATCATATAAACGGAGCGGACAACGACTATCAATCAATACAGAATATTCATCTGCACCGTTATCAAATATGTTTCTGTCAATCGAATCGAGCAGGATAATATCCGGAAAAAATATCCGCATTCCCCTGACAAGGTAGCGATCCTGAGTCACTAACACTATTGAAGTTGCCACTAACCATCCCTTTTAGATTAAAGCAAGAACGATCCTTCAGAAAGAAGGCCGCCTTCGTTTTATAGCGCTGTTATATTAACGATAAATGTATTCTGGCTTTGGACATCCCTCAATACAGACATTGATGAGTAAGACTTCCTGTAGACTATCATTCAATGTCTGCCATTAATTATAAATAAAAAACAATCGCAGAAAAGTCACTTCTCTAAACATTAAGAATTTTTGTCATGAAACTTCCCAAACATGCACCAGAAAGTACTTTAATTGAGGCAGATAAACGTCATAAAAAATATATACAAAACTGTCACAATAAAAATAAAATCATTTTATTTCAGTTAGTTACGATTAAGACCCCAATTCAAAATAATCATTAAAACCTGCTCGTTCCAGAATTATCTCAAAACTACTCAGCCGCTTTTCAGCATATTTATCCGGCAACATATCAGGTGTACATTACCTCCCATCCAGTCTACTGAGATGAGGATCCATAATTACCTTTAAGTAAGTACCCCGTAACATCACTGCATTCAGATTTAATGTTCTCATTTATGGCCTTTTACGCTGAGCTTAAAGGCGGCCGTGTTATGCAATGGATTCATGATAAACAAATGGCAAATAGATATGGAAAGATCACTTAGCTTCAGTACATTATTCTTTTATCGCACCCCAACATTATTGTTTCTGTTATTACTCTTTCCTGTTCTGGTTCAGGCTACGGAATCCGTTTATGAGCAACAGATTCAACAGGCGCGTAACGGTAATTACACGTCGTTTCTCGATTATCTTCAGCGTTATCAGCAGCAGCATGCCCTGACGCCTGAACACGTTGCGGACTGGTTACAGGTGGCGGCCTGGGCAGGTCATGATGACGAGGTTATTCAGGTCTGGCAGCGCTACAGCATTTATATGCCGCTACCCGCCCGTGGCGTTGCGGCTGTCGCGCAATCCAGGCGAAATCAAAAGGCGTGGCAGCCCGCCCTGGCGCTCTGGGAAAAGGCGCGCAGCCTTGCGCCGGATAACGACGATTATCGTATCGGCTATATCAAAACCCTGGCCGATGCACGCAAAGATACGCTTGCCCTGCAGGAAGCCCGGCGGCTGGTGGCGGAAAATCCCTCTCAGGCGCATCTTCAGACGCTGGCGTATGTCTGGTTACGCCAGGGAAAAAGCTGGGATCGGCTCTTAGCAGACACGCGCGCGCTGAATATCGCACCTGAGAATAAAACGCTCCTCAGGGAGCTGATTGATGCGCTAACGGATAACCGGGTCAATACCCCCGCGCTCCTTCTTTCACAAAAGGTGGCGCTGTCCCCCGCAGGGCGTCGTCGCCTTGAGCTGAATGCCGCAGCCGAAAGCGTTCGCCTTGCCGATGTGCCTGGCCGAACAGAAAAGGAGCGCCTGCAGCTTGCGCAATCTGCGCTGAATCGTTACGGCGCGCTGCTTGCTCGCTGGCAACGCGAGCCGCAGGCGGCGGAAGACATCATCCTTGCGCGTATCGACCGGCTCGGCGCGCTGTACGCCCATGGTGATTACCCGCGGGTCATCAGCGAATATCAGGATCTGACGGCAGCCCAGCATCCGGTGCCGGGCTGGGCAATCGGCTGGGTGATCTCCGCGTACCTGCAGGAGAAAAACGCGGCTGCCGCCTTCTCGCTTCTGCAACGCTATCCGCAATACGCTTCCGACCCGCAGGACGAGGAGCACGCGCTTTTCTACGCCTGGCTGGATACGGGGGAGTATCCGTCCGCCCGCCGGTATGCAGAGCGCCAGACCCGCAACGTCCCCTGGACCCGTTACGATTTCGGCTCACCTACCCCTCAGCCTAACGATCTGTGGCTTACCGGGCAGTCGCTCCGTTTTAACTATTTGCTGGCGACGAATGCCCTGCCGGAAGCCGAAAAGCTGGCGCACCATCTGGCGACAACGGCGCCGGGCAATCAGGGCTTACAGATTGACTACGCCACGCTGCTTCAGGCGCGGGGTCTGCCGCGCGCGGCCGAGCAAACGCTGAAAATGGCCGAGGCGCTGGAGCCCTCGAATCTGGAACTTGAGCAGCAGCAGGCTTACGTCGCCATGGATCTGCAGGAGTGGCGGCAGATGGATTTACTGGCCGACGACGTCATCACCCGCACGCCCGTCGATCGCAGCGCCAGGCGTCTGGACAGGCTACGCACCGTCCACCATATGTCCGAACTGCGCCTCAACGCGAGCAAGGGCTTGCACTCCGATAACCCCGTCAGCGGGACGCACGACCTCAACTGGGACGCCACGCTCTATGGCCCGCCCGTAGCGGATAACTGGCGGCTATTTGCCGGCACCCGCTATGCGCAGAGTAATTTCGAAGAAGGCAAAGGCACCAGCCGTCACCTGTTGGGCGGCGTCGAATGGCGACCACGCGACCTCCAGCTCGAAGCCGAGCTCTCCAGCAACCGCTATCACGGGGAAAACAAGCCGGGCGCTCGCCTCTCAACCTCGTACGTTCTGACGGATAACTGGCAGGTCAGCGGCAGCCTTGAACGCCTGTCGCGCACTACGCCCCTGCGGGCGTTACGCAACGGGATCAGCGCCAACCGGGGGGAAGGCGGGGTGCGCTGGTATCAAAACGAGCGCCGTGAGTACCAGTTCAGCGCCGCCCTCAGCCGCTTTTCGGACCATAACCGCCGACAGGAATACACCCTCACGGGTAAGGAGCGTCTCTGGCAGACCCCGTCCCTGACGCTGGATCTCGAACCAGGGATCGCCGCCAGTAAAAACAGCCTGCACGACACGCTCTATTACAACCCGGCGCGGGACCTGTCCGTGACGGCCGCCCTGTCCGTCGACCATGAAATGTATCGCCATTACGACACCCTCTGGAGCCAGCAGTTCGTGGCGGGTGGAGGCGGCTACTGGCAGAAAAATCAGTCCGCTGGCGCCATCACCCTGCTGGGTTACGGACAACGCGTTCAGTGGAACAACGTCATGGACACCGGCGTGATGCTGAACTGGGACAAGCGCCCTTACGACGGCAAACGCGAGAGCAACCTCTCCGTCACGTTTGATGCGACTTTACGCTTTTAAGGATGATTATGATGAACACACGTTTTTCCGTGAGCCTGATACTCATCGGCTGGCTCTGCCTCAGCGCGAGCGTCTGCGCGCAGGCATTTTCGTTTATTGCGCCCAACGCGCGGCCACAGCTGGAGGCGAGCAAACCCTGGCCGCAGAACCAGTTTCTGGTACTGGCCTACCACGACGTCGAAGACGATGCCGCCGATCAGCGCTACCTCTCCGTGCGTACCAGCGCGCTAAACGAGCAGATAAGCTGGCTGCTGCACAACGGTTATCACGTCATTAGCGTGCAGGACATCCTGGATGCCCATGACGGGAAAAAAACGCTGCCGCCCAAAGCCGTTCTGCTCAGCTTTGACGACGGCTACAGCAGCTTTTACACCCGCGTCTGGCCGCTGCTTCAGGCGTGGAACGTTCCTGCGCTGTGGGCGCCGGTGGGCAGCTGGGTGGATACGCCGGAAAATCAAAAAGTTAACTTCGGTGGCCTGATGACGCCCCGCGATCGCTTCGCGACGTGGGACATGGTGCGCGAGCTCAGCCAGTCCCCGCTGATTGAGATTGGATCGCATACCTGGGCCTCGCATTACGGCATTCCGGCCAACCCGCAGGGCAGCCGCGAACCGGCGATCGCCAATCGTTTTTATGATAAAGCAACGGGCCGCTATGAAACCGACCAACAGTTCAACCAGCGGATCGGCGATGACGTTCGTAAAGTGACCGAAAAAATCGCGCAGGTGACGGGCAAGGCACCGCGCGCCTGGGTCTGGCCCTACGGCGCTGCTAACGGTACGTCGCTTGCGATCGCCAGACAGCAGGGTTATCAGCTGGCCTTTACCCTTGAAGACGGGCTGGGGAACGTGCAGGAGCTGGGGAACATCCCTCGTCTGCTGATCGCCGGTAATCCCTCCCTCAAGGCGTTTGCCAGTACGGTAAGCCAGGTTCAGGAGCGAGAGCCCGTGCGCGTCATGCACGTCGATCTCGACTACGTTTACGATCCCGATCCGGCCCAGCAGACCCAAAATATCAACAGGCTGATCCAGCGGGTCTACGACATGAAAATCAGCCATGTTTTCCTGCAGGCGTTTGCCGACCCGCAGGGCGACGGCAGGATCAAGGCACTCTATTTTCCCAACCGCCAGCTGCCGGTCCGGGCCGATCTCTTTAATTTTGTCTCCTGGCAGCTGCAAACCCGCGCGGGCGTGAAAGTCTTCGCGTGGATGCCGGTGCTCTCGTTCGATCTCGATCCTGCTCTGCCGCGCGTGCAGCGCCGGGATCGCCAGACAGGCCAACTGAGCGAGGCCACCGAGCCCTATATCCGGCTCTCCCCGTGGGACCCGCAGGTGCGCCAGCAGGTGACGGACATCTATGAAGATCTGTCCCGCTATGCCAGCTTCAATGGGATTTTGTTTCATGACGATGCGGTGCTGACGGACGTGGACGATGCCGGGCAGGACACGACTCGCCAGAAGAGCCAACTGCTTATCGGGTTTACCCACGCCCTGAGCCTGGCGGTGAAGCATATCCGTGGCCCGCAGATAAAAACCGCGCGCAATATGTTCGCCTTACCCATTCTGCAGCCCGAAAGCGAGGCGTGGTTCGCGCAGAATCTTGACGATTTTCTGGCGGAGTATGACTGGACGGTGCCGATGGCCATGCCGTTGATGGAGTCCGTCCCGGTAGACGAAAGCGATGCCTGGCTGACGCGTCTGGTTAAAGCGGTCGCCACGCGTCCCGGCGCGCTCGATAAAACCATTTTCGAGCTGCAGGCCAGAGACTGGGATAAGCAACCGCCGCGCGCCGTTTCCGACAGCCAGCTGGCACAGTGGATGCGCGTGCTCCAGCTGAACGGCGTCAAAAACTACGGCTACTACCCCGATGATTTCATCAACAACCAACCTGATATCTCACGTATCAGGCCTGTATTTTCTTCGTACTGGTATCCTGACAATGACTGATCGCATTATCGCCTTTTCTATTTTATGTCTGGTATTCGGGTTGCCGTTAGGCGTGGCCGCCCTCTTTACCGGTGAGCTGATTCTGGATTTTGTGTTCTTCTGGCCGCTGTTCATGTCGGTGCTCTGGATAACCGGCGGCCTCTATTTCTGGTTTCAGCTTGAACGCCACTGGTCGTGGGATAAAGACACGCCCGCGCCGACGCTCGCCGGTGAGCCGCTCATCTCCATTCTGATCCCCTGCTTTAACGAGGGACGAAATGCCCGGGAGACCATCAGCGCCGCGCTGGTTCAGCGGTATGAAAATATAGAAGTTATCGCCATCAACGACGGTTCGTCTGACAACACGGCGGAGGTATTGCAGGCTCTGGCGCAGGAACATCCGCGCCTGCGGGTGATTAACCTCGCGGAGAACCAGGGGAAGGCGCTGGCGCTCAAAGCCGGGGCAGCGGCGGCCCGGGGCGATCTGCTGGTCTGCATTGACGGTGACGCCCTGCTCGATCGCGATACGGCAGCGTATCTGGTGGCACCGCTGATTCAGTATCCCCACGTTGGGGCAGTCACCGGCAATCCACGTATTCGCACGCGCTCCACGCTGATTGGTCGCATCCAGGTGGGCGAGTTCTCATCGATTATTGGGCTCATCAAGCGGACGCAGCGGATCTATGGCCGGGTCTTTACCGTCTCGGGCGTTATTGCCGCCTTTCGCCGACAGGCGCTGGCGGACGTCGGGTACTGGAGCCCGGACATGATCACCGAAGACATCGACATCAGCTGGAAGCTCCAGCTGCGCCACTGGGATATCTTTTTCGAGCCGCGGGCGCTGTGCTGGATCCTGATGCCGGAGACGCTCAAGGGTCTGTGGAAACAGCGTCTGCGCTGGGCCCAGGGCGGCGCGGAGGTGTTTCTGGTCAACCTGCGCAGGATTGTGCGCTGGGAGCATCACCGCATGTGGCCCCTGTTTCTTGAGTATGCCCTGTCAACGCTGTGGGCCTTCGCGTACGCGATGACGGTGCTGTTATTTATCCTCAGCCATATCGCCCCTGTTCCTGCCAGGCTGACCGTGGAGAGCCTTTTTCCACCGGAGTTTACCGGGCTGCTGCTGGGGGTGATGTGCCTCCTGCAGTTCCTGGTCAGTTTGTACATCGAGCGGCGCTATGAACGGAAGGTGGCCAGCTCGCTTTTCTGGGTGATCTGGTTCCCGATGGTGTACTGGATGATTGGCCTGTTCACCACCCTCGTCGCATTTCCAAAAGTCATGCTTAAACGCCAGCGCGCCCGCGCGCGCTGGATCAGTCCGGACCGGGGAAAAGGAAGCATTCAATGAACGAAAATACCTTAATTTTGACCGAACATCGGCTATTGCCACGTGTTTTCGATGCCGCGTTAACGCTGGTGGCGTGGGGAGGCTTTCTGTTTTTCCTGTATGCCCGGCTCTGGATGCAGCTCACCGAGGAGAGCGACCACCGCTGGGGCGTCATTATTGCGTCCTTTAATACGGTGTTGATCTATTTACTGTTCGCCGCGCTCAACGGCTGGCTGCTGATTTTGTGGTATCAGTACAACCGCCGCCGCGCCCACGTGAGGCGGCGTCAGCCGGGCTATTTTCACCAGGAGGAGCTAGCCCGCAGCTTTAATGTCTCACCGCAGATCATCTCCGAGATGAGCCAGTACAACCTGCTGACGGTCTATCATGACCAGATTGGCCGCATCATCGATCTGAAGATCAACGGGCTGGAAGAGGAAGAACAGTAACGAAAAGCCCCCGCAGAATGCCCTGCGGGGGCTTTTTTACTGCGGGTAAGAGCTACTTATCTTTAACTACAATCAGCGGCTCGATATCACTCTCTTTCTTCACCACCAGCGAGTCATCGCCGCGCAGGCAGGTTCCGCCGTAGTTCCCACCCACGGTGAAGGTGCAGACCTGAATGTACTTGCCGTCGACCTTCGGCAGGCACCACAGCTGCTGGTAGATGTTTTTACGGTCGACAAACTTGCCGCTGGATTTATCCAGCAGCTCGTCCTGGGCGCTAATCAGGTCGATATTGCTGCCGCAGCGTCCGGCAATCGGCTTGACGGCATAGCCGGTCTGCTTCAGCAGATCGTTAACCTCAAAATCGGTGTCGAGCAGGTAACGGTGGTTCGGGAACAGCTGCCACAGTACCGGGAGAATCGCCTTGTTGCCGGGAATGACGGTCCACAGCGGTTCAAAGACCAGCACCTCCGGGCGCAGCAGGACGTCAATCAGGCGCACCTCGCCTTCAGGATGTCCGGTGCGGATCGGCACGGCGGCATATTCGGTTTCGCTGACCTCACGGATCTGCTCTATCGCCGTCTCCCACGCCCAGGTTTTCCACACGCAGTTGACGTGGCGACCTTCGTCGTCAATCAGCTGTCCGGCGGCATCCCAGCTCAGCGCCCCCAGCCCGTGCAGGATTTTGGTTTCAAACCCGGCCTGCATCAGCGAACGCTGGATAAAGAGCGCGTGATAGTCCTCTTCGACATCGTTGTCCTGCATGATGTGGACAAACGGCCGCGCGTGACTGTGCTTCCAGGCGCCGGTCAGCTCTTCCAGCAGCCCTTCCGCCGGGTTATGCCCGTTGCCGCGATAGCCGTTTTTCACCCACTCTTCGAGAATCAGCCCGCCCTCGGTATGGCAGGAGGCGGAATCCGCGTTGTACTCGTAGACCTTGATCCCGCGCTCATCCATGCAGAAATCCATACGACCGGTGATCATATGGTGACGACGCCACTGCCAGGAGAGGCGCAGGCGCGGCCAGAGGATTTTCGGGATGTCGAAAAGCGCCAGCAGGCTGTCGTCTTTCAGCACCTTGTCCGTCGCGTGCAGGTACATCAGATGCAGTTCGTTGGTGGCCTTGATCAGCTCCTGCTCGGCGCTTTCGGTAATGGTGAAGTACTGGCAGGGATCTTTGTTGATCACATGGCCGTTGGCGCGGATATACGCCTGCTGCAATGCGTCATTTTCGTTAAGCCATTTTCCGTCGAACTGACGCCTGTTTTTCAGCCGCGCGCCGCTGATTTTCAGCAGTTCGCCGTCGATTTCCGGCTGGGGAATGCTGTGTTCCGTGTCGTCGGTCTGGATCATCCAGCCGAGGATCTCCGTGTCGTTGAAAGTGTCATGGATCGTATAACACCCGTTCTCCACGCTCAGACGCAGCTCGCGCGTCCATTGCTGCCCGAGCGGCAGCGGAGAGTGAATCACGTTCTGCTCGGCGATACGCACCTTATCGTCCAGAAGCTGGGTGATCACCGCCACGTGGCCGGTCTCATGGAACTCGCCGCCCTTTTGCCAGATCAGCAGCGCCCCGGCCCGCGGCGCGCGTTTTGAGCCATTAGCAAAAGCCTGAAGGGGCAGGATGTTATCGTTCACCACCTGACGCAAAAAGCGCAGGGAGAAGATCTCCCATGCCATGCCGACGTCGGTAAACACGAAGCCATAGTTGAGAAACAGGAAACGGCGGGCAAATTCAACGCACTGCCACTTGTGGCCCATGTATTCGTTGCCAATATAGCTGCGAAAATCCGCATCTTCCGGGTAGTTGCGCGGGTCCAGACTGCCGTAATTTGAAGAGTAAATCGCCACGCCACCGGGCGCATAGCCTAACAATGTCCCGAATGGCGCATCACTGCTTAACTTTCCTTTACGCATGTATCCAACCTAAAACAGGCAGGCGGCAATTTTTTTAAGGGTTGTCGTCGTCTGCACGTTGTAATTAACCTGACAGAGGGGCATTTATCATACACCTGCGTGGGGCATTAATTACACGTTAAACAACCAGCACGCCGCGAAATGCCCTGGCGCAATCTCCCGCATGGCAGGCTCCTGCGTCTGGCAAACCGGCATGGCGTGCGGGCAGCGGCTGCAGAACTTACAGCCCGGCAGCGCGGACGTGGGGCCTGGAATGTCGCCGCGCAGGGTGGCGTCTTCGAGATTGCGGATGCGCGGATCGGGCCGGGGAACCGCCGCCAGCAGCGCGCGGGTGTAGGGGTGCGCCGGACGCTGATACAGTTCATTCGCCGGGGCCACCTCCACCAGCTTACCGAGATACATCACCCCAATGCGGCTGGAGATATGGCGCACCATGGAGAGATCGTGGGCGATGAACAGATAGGTCAGCCCCAGCTCCTGCTGCAGATCCTGCAAAATATTCACCACCTGCGCCTGCACCGAGACGTCCAGCGCCGAAAGCGGTTCATCGCACAGCACAAATTCAGGACGCACGGACAACGCGCGGGCAATACTGATGCGCTGACGCTGCCCCCCGCTGAACTCATGCGGGAATCGTTCAAGGTGTTCGTGCTTCAGCCCCACTTTGTAGAGCAGCGTTTCCGTACGTTCCCGCTGTTCTTCGCGGCTGTAGCCGTGGATCTGCATCGGCTCGGCCACCAGCTGTCGTACCGTCATGCCGGGGTTGAGCGAGGAGTAAGGATCCTGAAAAATCGCCTGCATCCGCTTACGCAGCGGCTTGAGCTCTTTTTCGCGGGCGTGAGCGATCGCCTGCCCGGCAAAGAGGATCTCGCCGGAGGTAATATCGAAAAGGCGCAGGATGGCGCGCCCGAGGGTGGATTTCCCACAGCCGGACTCTCCCACCAGGCCAAACGTCTCGCCGGGCTGAATATCAAAGCTCACGCCATCAACCGCCTTCACGGCCACGCCTTTATGCAGCAGACCGCCGTTGAGCGGATAGTGTTTGCGCAGATCGCGAACGCTCACTAATGGCGCCTGTTGTTCACTCATGCCTGAATCTCCTTATCGGCCCATAGCCAGCAGGCGGCGCGATGGCCCTCTCCGGCGGTGTAAAATGCGGGCTGCCGTTCACACTGGGGCATGCGTTTCGGGCAGCGTTCGGCGAACGGACAGCCCGGCGGCGGGTTAAGCAGGCCAGGCGGCGCGCCTTCGATGGGCGATAAGCGTTGGTTAACCTCATCCGGGCGCGGCAGCGAGGCCAGCAGACCCTGAGTGTAAGGATGCGCAGGGCGATAAAAAATGTCCTCCACGCTCCCCTCCTCCATCACCAGCCCGCCGTACATCACCACCACGCGGCTGCAGACCTGCGCCACCACGCCGAGATCGTGGGTGATCAGCAGAATCGCGGTTTGGGTCTGCTGTTGCAGGCTTTTCAGCAGACGCAGGATCTGCGCCTGAATGGTCACGTCCAGCGCGGTGGTTGGCTCATCGGCAATAAGAAGCTTCGGGTTGCAGGAGAGCGCAATCGCGATCATCACCCGCTGGCGCATCCCGCCGCTAAACTCGTGGGGATACTGGTCGTATCGGCGTTCAGCCTCGGCAATGCCCACCTGTTCCAGCATGGCGATGGCCGCCGCTTTGGCCGCTTTTTTGGTCAGTCCTTTATTGCGCATCAGGATCTCCGCCATCTGTTTGCCGATGGTCAGCACCGGGTTCAGGGCGGTCATCGGATCCTGGAAAATCATCGCGATTTCGTTGCCGCGAATGGCGCGCATCTGCTCAGGGGTTTTCTGCGCCAGATCGTCATTCTGGAAGCGGATGCTGCCGCCGGTTATCCGTCCGTTGTTCCCCAGTAGCTGAATGATCGACTTACAGGTGACGCTTTTCCCGCAGCCCGACTCGCCGACGATACCGACGAGTTCGCCCGGCTGCACCTGAAAGCTCACGCCGCGCACCGCGTGAACCTCGCCCTCGCGGGTGCGGAAGGTGGTTTGCAGGTTCTCAAGCGCTAACAGGTTACTCATCGCGATTCGCTCCTGGCTCAAAGGCGGTACGGAAGACATCGCCCAGCACGTTAAAGCTGAACACCGTCAGCAGGATCAAAATGCCGGGGAACATCGCCAGCCACGACGCTTCGCCAATATACGACTGGGCGTTGTTGAGCATGCTTCCCCACGATGCCGCCGGCGCCTGCACGCCCAGCCCTAAGAAGCTGAGCGTCGACTCCATCAGAATGGCCGAGGCGATATTGAGCGTGGCGGCCACGATAATGGTCGGCAGCACGCCGGGAATAATGTGGCGCACGATAATGCGCAGCGGGTTTTCCCCCGACGCGCGGGCATAAAGCACATACTCGCGCTCTTTCACCGATAAGGTTTCTGCGCGCACCAGCCGCGACATGTTCATCCACGTCAGCAGGCTGATGATCAGAATGATGTTATCCACGCCCGGCTTGAGGTAAGCATTCACCACCAGCAGCAGGAAGAAGGCCGGAATGGCCATCAGGATATCCACGGCGCGCATCATCAGGTTATCCAGCCAGCCGCCAAAATAGCCGCTCACCGTTCCTACCACCGTGCCGATAAGCGTGGAAAAGAGCATCGCCAGAAAACCGACCATCAGGGAGATCTGGCCGCCATACAGCGCGCGGGTGAAGTAGTCGCGGCCATACTCGTCGGTGCCGAACCAGTGCGCGGCATCCGGCGGTAGCGTGCGTGCGCCGAGCGCCATCCGATCCGGATCGTACGGACTTAGGCCCGCACAGAGCGCGGCGACAACGAAAATAAAAAGCACAAACAGGGAGAACTGCGCCGGACGGTTGCGGCGCAGCTGGTGACGAACCTGCTGCCAGCGTCTGCTCATCCGGGTTACCTCAGCGTACGAATGCGGGGATCGGCGAAGCGATAAAGCAGATCGGCGATCAGGTTACCGACGATCAGCATCATCGACGAGAGCATGATGATCGCCATGATCAGCGGGTAGTCCAGCGAGGCGATCGACTGGATCCCGAGCAGCCCCATCCCCGGCCACGAGAAGACGCTTTCCGTCACATAGGCCCCCACAATCAGCTCACCGAACGACAGGCCGAACAGGGTAATCACCGGCAGCAGCACATTTTTCAGCACGTGGCGGAACAGAATGCCGGAACGCGTGGCGCCGTAGGCCAGCTGGGTCTGCACGTAGTCGGCCGAGAGCTGCGAGATGGTGTTGGAGCGGATGTAGCGCACGTAGCTGGAAAGGTTGTAGAACGTGAGGGCAATACACGGCAGCACGCCGTGACGCAGCACGTCCAGCGCGTTATCTTCCATGCCGATGGTGCGCATACCCATGCTGGGGAACCAGTTAAGCTGCACGGCAAAGACCGTAATGAGCAAGATGCCGAACCAAAAAATCGGCACCGAGATGCCGATATAGGCGAACAGGTTAAGCACGTGATCCAGCCAGCGGTGCTTAAATGCCCCCGCCAGCAGGCCCAGCGGGATCGCCAGCACGATCGCCATCAGCAGCGACGCGCCCATCAGCCCCAGCGTGGCCGGAATGCGTTCGCCGATCATCTCCAGCACCGGGCGGTGATAAATCAGCGAATAGCCGAGATCGCCCTGCAGGACGTTTTTCAGCCACAGGACGTACTGCGTGACCAGCGGCTTATCCAGCCCCAGGCTCTGGCGAATACGTTCGATATCTTCCGGGGCCATGCGCGGCGTAATGTACGCCGCCACCGGATCGCCGGGCGCGAGCTTGACCAGCAAAAACGCCACCAGTGAAATAAAGAACAGCATCGGCAGCAGTTGCAGCAGCCGACGCGTGAGGAGTGTGTTCACGACATGCCCTTACAAAATCCCCGACCTGACGGCCGGGGCAATCACTTATTTCTGATAGATTTTTGACAGATCCTGGAACAGATAGACCGGTTTCGGCTCTGCCTCCTGGGTGCCGCCGAAGCGCTTGTCCACCGCGACGGTCGCATTGGTGTAGGCAATCGGGTAGTACGTCATGTCGTTCGCCACGGTCTGCTGAATTTGCTTGTAGATATCGGCACGTTTCGCGGCGTCGGTTTCCACGGCGCCTTTATCCCACAGAGCATCAAACTGCGGATTTTTGTAGTGCGCGTAGTTATAGGCTTCGTTGCTCATGAACAGCGATTTGTAACCGTCCGGCTCGGAGCCCATGATGTAGCCGCCCAGATTCAGCTCCCACGCGGTGTTGTTCATATCAAGGCTGCGCTGAGACATGGCGTTGGAGTCCAGCGGCATCAGCTCCACGTTCACCCCAATCGCCTTCAGCGCCTGCTGAATATAGAGCGCCATGCTCTCCTGGGTTTTGTTGGTGTTCACATACGCCAGGCGCAGCTTGAGGTTGTCCGGCGCGCCGGAGCTCTTGAGCAGGTCTTGGGCTTTTTGCAGGTCAAACTTGTACTGCTCGACGTCATCCGTCTTGTAAAGCGTATCGGGCGTCAGGAACGACGTCGCCGGTTTCGCGTAGTCCAGCGAGGTAAAGGCGGTCTGGGTGAGCTCGTCTTTGTTGATGGCATACGCGATGGCCTGACGCAGCGCTTTGCTCTTCATCACCGGCACGTTCTGGTTGAACGTCATATAGGCCAGGCGGCCTTCCGGATAGACCACGAAGTCGAACTTACCGGTATTTTTCAGGCGATTCACGTCCTGCGGGTCAACCATCTTGAGGTTGATTTCACCGTTTTGCAGCGCAAGGTTGGCGGCGTTGCTGTCTTTGGCGAAACGGTAAGTGACCGAATCAAGCTTCGCTTTGCCGTTCCAGTAATCATCGAAACGGGTCAGGGCGTAATACTGCCCGGCGCGGTACTCTTTAAATTTGAACGGCCCGGAGCCTACCGGCGCATCGTTTTTGCTGCTCTTTTCCAGGTCACCTTCACCTGCGAACACGTGCTGCGGAATCGGGTAGATCTGAACCAGAGTGCCGGTAAAGGCGGCGCTAACCTGCGGTAAGGTGAACTTAACGGTGCGGTCGTCAACCTTGCTTACCTGTACCGGCTTATCGCCGTAGGTGAACATGCTGCGGAAGAAGCTGTGCTGTTTGGCATCCAGCAGCTTATTGAATGTAAAGACCACGTCGTCCGCCGTCAGCGGCTGTCCGTCCTGCCATTTCAGGTTGGGTTTTAGCGTCAGGGTGTAGCTCAGGTTGTCGGCGGAGGGCGTCAGGCTTTCCGCCAGGCCCCACTCGATCTTACCGTTGTTGAAGCTATAGAGCGGGGCATAGAGCGCCTGCATGATCGTTAACGTGGTACGGTCGCTGGCATAGAGCGGATTAACGGCTAACGGGTCGCCGGAGGTAATACCGATAATCAGCGAACCGCCCTCTTTTAGCGCGTCGCTTTTTGCCGCTGAGGGCGTATTGGTCTCTTTATTTTTCGCATCATCACAGCCCGCCAGGCCTAACGCGAGCGAAACGACCACTGCCGATAACAGAAGCTTGCGCATCTCACTAACTCCTTGCCTTATAAAGTGTTTATTACTGCATCTTTTATTTATGTTGAAGCATCATATGCAGCTTTATCCGTTTACGCATTAATTATGAAAATGCGATTTTCGATTAAGCTTATGCCGGATTTGATATATATAAGCGCCGGAAGGAATAGCGGCAGATCGATTACGCTCAGTTGGTTAAACGCTTCACAAATCTCCTGCTACACTGCCTCAACACATCACTCAAAAGGCAGGCCAACATGTCAGACAACACGTATCAGCCACCAAAAGTGTGGGAATGGAAAAAGAACAACGGCGGCGCGTTCGCCAACATCAACCGCCCCATTTCCGGCGCGACCCATGAGAAAGATCTACCTGTCGGTTCGCACCCGCTACAGCTCTACTCGCTGGGAACACCGAACGGCCAGAAAGTGACGATCATGCTCGAAGAGCTGCTGGCGCTGGGCGTGACGGGCGCGGAGTACGACGCGTGGTTGATCCGCATCGGCGAGGGCGATCAGTTCTCCAGCGGCTTCGTTGAGGTGAACCCGAACTCGAAAATACCGGCGCTTCGTGACCACTCCACGAACCCGCCAACGCGCGTATTTGAGTCCGGCAATATTCTGCTCTATCTGGCGGAGAAGTTCGGCCACTTCCTGCCGAAGGATCCGGCGGGACGCACCGAAACGCTGAACTGGCTGTTCTGGCTCCAGGGCGCGGCGCCGTTCCTCGGCGGCGGTTTTGGCCACTTCTACAACTACGCGCCGGTGAAAATTGAGTACGCGATTGACCGCTTCACCATGGAAGCCAAACGCCTGTTCGACGTGCTGGATAAACAGCTGGCGCGCGGCCGCTACGTGGCGGGTGAGGAGTACACCATCGCGGATATCGCTATCTGGCCATGGTTCGGCTGCGTAGCGCTGGGCAGCGTGTATAACGCCGCTGAGTTCCTCGACGCAGAAAAGTACACCAACGTGCAGCGCTGGGCGAAAGACGTGGCGAACCGCCATGCCGTTAAGCGCGGACGTATCGTTAACCGCACCAGCGGCGAGCTGAACGAGCAGCTCCACGAACGCCACGCGGCGAGCGACTTCGAGACCAATACAGAAGACAAACGTCAGGCGTGACGACTAGCCGGGCGGATCGCCGCCCGGCAACAGAGATCCTTGCTCAGGGCATGATTGGCCTAAAGGTTGAGCCGGCATTGCTGGCACTATCTGTGCGTTTTTCTCACCTCAGAGTGAGAAGCAACGTATCAACCGACAGCAGTCACAAAGGA
The DNA here is from genome assembly GCF_055817355.1 of Enterobacter sp. PL_is379. Lineage (NCBI taxonomy): Bacteria > Pseudomonadati > Pseudomonadota > Gammaproteobacteria > Enterobacterales > Enterobacteriaceae > Enterobacter > Enterobacter sp. PL_is379. Next base: position 80,278 of record NZ_JBVPGT010000031.1, on the reverse strand, counting down.
TCTGTTATGAAACTTATTAAAACAACGCTGGTTATCAGCGCCCTCATTTTTTCCACCTCGGGAATGGCCATCGACAAAACCGCCGCTGGCGCGGTAGCAGGCGCAGCCATTGGCGCGGCGACGGGTAAAGATCTGAAATCGACGGTTGGCGGCGCCGTCGTTGGCGCAGGCACCGGTTCCATGTTCAAAAACGGCGACAAAGGTAAAGCCGCGCGTAAAGGTGGTGCGGTAGGTGCTGCCGTGGGCGCAGGTGCCGCGGCGGTTACCGGCAAGAGCGTGCTGAAAGGTGCGGCCGTTGGCGCGGGAACGGGCGCGCTGATTGGTGAAGCGACGCACTGATAAACTTCGCCGGGCGTCGCAGCGCGTGCCCGGCCTCATGACTGTTCAGTAATAACTCCCTGCACCCAATCACGACTATTTGCCCTCAACTTATGGCCAGAAATGTCACCCGGAATACATCAATGGTGATCGTCATACTGATGCTCAATCACCATCCCTTCCGCCACGCTCGCCACATGGCGTGCACGCGGATGATAGACCGGTGCAGGGGCGACATACGTTGTTTGTGCAGGTGCAGGTGCAGGCGCAACGCTTACCGCCTCAGGAACCGTGGCTGACTGCGGAACAATCACGACCTTATACCCGGCAGGGACATCGACCGTGACGCTCTGGGCCATCGCTGTATTGACCACGGCAAAACCTGCCAGGGCAGCAAATAAAATAATACGGTTTTTCATAAATTGAATTATTTCCGGTATCAAGAAGATAATTCATTATGTCGGCTGAATCTTAAGACAATATTAATTTTCATGTTCTGGAATGTGCAGAAAATGCCAAATATATTGTTACAAGCAAATACTTTAATATTTAAAAAATATTGACTTACGTTTTTTTAAAAGGCGGCAAGAAATACGCTTGCATGCCGCCTCACCTGTTATGTTAATACTTAATATCCCGCGCTTTTTGCCGTCCGGACTGTTTCATCTGGCGCTTGTCCTGGCGGCAGTCGTGATTACTCTGGTTATTGTTTGCCACGCAGGTCTGCTTCACCTGCCGTGACGTATCGCGGGTTTCCTGCCTGACATCACGCGCCACGCGCCGTTCCTGCGCCTGCTGGGTCGCACTGGCAAAAACCGAAAACAGCATCAGAAAAATGAAAGAGAGAACAGGGATGACAGATAACGATCTGTTCATAGCAACACCTCATAGAAGAGAGCCCAGAACGTCAGGGGGGTTAGCAAAAGAATAGCAGTTTCAGCGCGAGCTGGAGGGGAAGACGTTAATAATGTAAGGCCGCACAAGGCGGCCTTGCAGCGCTGCGTTATGCCGTCAGGCGGAACTTCTGCACCGAGCGCTGAAGATCTTCGGTCTGGCGCTCCAGCGCCGCCGCCGCCGCGGAAACCTCTTCAACCAGCGAGGCGTTTTGCTGGGTAACGCCGTCCATCTGGGTAATGGCAACCCCGACCTGCGAAATGCCCTTGCTTTGCTCCTCAGAGGCAGAGGCTATTTGCTTCATAATGGTCGTCACTTCCGTCACGTCACGCAAAATCGCATCCATAGTGGTGCCGGTGTCGCCCACCAGCTTCGCCCCCTGCTCGACGCGGGAAACGGAGTCGGTAATCAGCCCCTCAATCTCTTTGGCCGCGTTGGCGCTGCGGCTTGCCAGGTTGCGGACCTCACCTGCCACTACCGCGAAACCACGCCCCTGTTCGCCCGCGCGCGCCGCTTCAACCGCCGCATTGAGTGCCAGAATATTGGTCTGGAAGGCAATGCTGTTGATTACGTTGGTGATTTCAGCAATTTTCTTCGAGCTTTCCGAAATCCCGCTCATGGTGGTCACCACCTCTTCCACCAGTGAGCCGCCGCGGCTGGCAGTGGTAGAGGCCACATCGGCCAGCTGGCTTGCCTGACGCGCGCTTTCCGCGTTCAGCTTCACCGTGGCGGTCAGCTGTTCCATGCTGGCTGCCGTCTCTTCCAGCGCAGCCGCCTGCTCTTCGGTACGGGACGAGAGATCGTTGTTACCGCTGGAGATTTCCGTCGCGCCGCGCCAGATATTTTCACTGCCGGAGCGGATCGTGCTGACCGCTTCACGCAGGCTGTCCTGCATGGCGCTCAGCAGCGGTACCAGCTGGCCCACGCAGTTGCGGCCGAACGGCTCAATGGGCTGGCTGAGATCGCCCTGGGCAATCTGGCGGAACTGCTGGCGAATGCGGTCCAGCGGTTTGACCAGCATCGCCACCAGGTAACGGTCGGTGAAGAACAGGATCAGCAGGCCGATAATCGTGGCGACGATTATCACCGTGCGGGTCATGCTGGTCAGGCCGTCCACCACCACGCGGGTACTGTCGAGCGACTTCGCGGCAGCATTGTTGAACTCTTCAGCCGCCGCGCCGAACGCGCGGCTCAGCGGTGGGGTGACGTTGTTGGCCTGCTGACGGTAGCCGTCCAGCGCGCCCAGCTTCGCCTGCTGCATTTGCGGCGTCACGCCCTGTTCAAGCAGCGCCTGCCAGGTGCCGATCACCCGGGAAGAGATCTGCTCATCCATCGGGCCAGGGGAAATGGCTTTCATTTCAGCCAGCTTCTTGCCCATGTTATCCAGCGCCTGCTGGGCAGAGGCCAGATCCGGCGTGCCGCCTGCAGCTTTGACTTCCATCGCTCGGCTCAGACGGGTCACAAAGCGGAAATACTGATCGTTGCCCTGACTGAGCACCGTCATCTGTTTGACCAACTGGCGGTCCACCTCGTTGCCATCAGTCACGCGAGACAGGGACCAGGTGCTGTACAGTCCAACACCCGCCCACATTAAACAAAAGATCCCGAGAATCGCCAGCATGACGAAGCGGATCGTGAAATTACGGAGCATATTCATAAGTCTTCCTTGCCGTGAGGGTGAGTTCGCCCAGAGGCGAGTACTACTCTCGTTATCGGCAGGAACGAGGGAAATTATAACGTTTTGTGATCATTTTTAATTAGCGTGGCTTCACTGGTCGCACAGCCGCCGTTAACCATTATCTTCGCGCTTAGTGATGTGATAAGTTCAGAATGAAAACGACGTTTCAAAAAATTATCGATAAGAAAAGGAGACATCATGTCCTGGTACCCTGACGCTACCCGCTATGAACATATGCAGTACCGCTACTGTGGAAAGAGCGGTCTGCGCCTTCCTGCGCTGTCGCTGGGACTGTGGCACAGCTTCGGCCACGTTCAGCCTCTTGATGCCCAGCGCGCGCTGCTGCGCAAAGCCTTCGACCTCGGCATCACCCATTTCGATCTCGCCAATAACTACGGACCTCCGGCGGGTAGCGCGGAAGAGAATTTCGGCCGCCTGCTGCGTGAGGACTTCGCCGCGTACCGCGACGAGGTGATTATCTCCACCAAGGCGGGTTACGACATGTGGCCAGGGCCGTACGGCTCGGGCGGTTCCCGCAAATATCTGCTCGCCAGCCTCGACCAGAGCCTGAAGCGCCTGGGCGTCGAGTATGTGGATATTTTCTATTCCCACCGCGTGGATGAAAACACGCCGATGGAAGAGACGGCCTCTGCGCTGGCCCACGCCGTGCAGAGCGGCAAAGCGCTGTATGTGGGCATTTCCTCCTACTCAACCGGGCGCACGCAAAAAATGGCCGAGCTGCTGCGCGAGTGGAAGATCCCCCTGCTGATCCACCAGCCGTCCTATAACCTGCTCAACCGCTGGGTCGATAAGACCGGTTTGCTGGATGCGCTGGAAGCAAACGGTACGGGGTGTATCGCCTTTACCCCGCTGGCGCAGGGTTTGCTGACCGGAAAATACCTGAACGGTATTCCTGAAGATTCACGCATGCAGCGTGAAGGCAAGAAAGTCCGCGGTCTGAACGAAAAAATGCTGACCGAAGCCAACCTGAACAGCCTGCGTTTACTGAGTGAAATGGCGCAGGCGCGCGGTCAGACCATGGCGCAGATGGCGCTAAGCTGGCTGCTGAAAGATGCGCGCGTGACGTCCGTGCTGATTGGCGCAAGCCGCCCGGAACAGCTGGAAGAGAATGTTCAGGCGCTGGAAAACCTGCGCTTTACGGAGGACGAACTCAAGCGGATTGACCAGCATGTTGCGGATGGGGAGTTGAATCTGTGGCAGGCGTCGTCTGAGAAATAGTGCGGGCTGATGCCCTTGCCCCTCACCCCGCCCTCTCCCCAAAGGGGAGAGGGAGAAAGGCCGCACCGAGCAGTCCCCTCTCCCCTTTGGGGAGAGGGTTAGGGTGAGGGGTAAAGTGTACTTTACTTCTTACTGATCTTATCCAGATACCCCATCACAAACGCAGAGAGCACAAACGTCAGGTGGATAATGACGTACCACATCAGTTTATTATCCGGCACGTTCTTCGCGTCCATAAACACGCGTAGCAGGTGAATAGAGGAGATCGCCACAATCGACGCGGCCACTTTATTCTTCAGCGATGACGCATCCATTTTGCCCAGCCAGCTGAGCTTCTCTTTACGCTCGTCGATATCAAGCTGGGAGACAAAATTCTCGTAGCCGGAGAACATCACCATCACCAGCAGCCCGCCCACCAGGGTCATATCCACCAGCGACAGCAGAACCAGAATCAAATCCGCTTCGGCAATGGAAAAAATGTTCGGCAGAACATGCAGGATTTCCTGAAAGAACTTAATCGTCAGCGCGACAAGCGCCAGCGAAAGGCCAAAATAGACGGGGGCCAGTATCCAGCGAGAGGCGTACATGGCATTTTCAAAAAAGCGTTCCATAAAGTCCTGTTTGCAAAAGAAACCAGCGCCCAGTATATCTCAACGGCGCTGACTGTTTGCAATAACTCAACAGTACGCCACTCAGACGTTGTCCGGGTTAACCTCGGGACGGGCGTACTCCGGCCAGACAAGCGCCACCAGCTCAGGATAGGCTTCCAGACTGAACTCGCGAAAACACTGCCGCAAATTTAATACGTCCAGATCGGAATAAGAGACCTTCTCGCCGTTAAGGCAGCGCTTTTTGATATTGTCATAATATTTATACACGGCTGAATTCAGGTCGCTACAGCGACGCTGCGCCTCAAACAGTCCGGGCGTATCATTAATTTCCGACATTTTCATGCGCTTAATTGTCGCGTGTAAAAAGTCGATATATTCGTGGTTCACCCGCCAGTACCAGACCGGCGTAACGGAGTTCATCAATACAGAGAAATGGTCTTCACCTTCCTCTTTTGTCATCAGTTCAGGTTGCGGGGGTTCACTGGTGTCTTTCGACACTTTCGTTTTATTGAACTCCTGCATCAATAAAAGAACACCAGCGGTCAGTAATAGTAATGTGATGACCGTAAAAAAGATGCTGTTCATGGGTAGGCTCCATTTTTTTTGATTTTAAATTTGCCTCATGATATTGTCAACGAATCTCACGCCTTTACCAACCCCACCCTGTTGAAATTAAAGGAAATTAAAAATGCTGCCCGACTATCTCGTCCCGGCTAAGTACCACATTACGCCTGTGGAACAGCAACCGACGGAAGCAGAAAAAGAGGCCAGTTTCACTCAGGGGAAAAGAAAGCTCTCTGATTTCGAGCCTGATATATTAATTGGTGTTTCCCGCACCGGCAAATCCCGTAATATGTTGCTGGAAGAGCACGATCGCCATATTAAAGACCGCTTATTTCGCGCCATAAAAATTGAAGCCTTCGTCCACCTGCTGAACGATCTGCAGGCCGAAGGAGAAATAGATGCCCAGAAACTAAGTCAAATATTGGCCGAAAAGACCAAAGAAATTAACGAAGCGGGCAATGAAATTTGGCTTAACTTAATTACGCGCGAAAAAAACAACCCAATTTTTTATAGCCTGGGGGAGGATTAACGTGAAGGAAGTTAAAAACAACGACGTTTATTTGACTTTAGATGATAAGAAAAGTGATGAATTTATCTTAAAGCAAAATCTCGATGCGCTGCGAAACACAAAAAATGACGAGATGACGCGTATTACCCAGGACCTGGTATCGATCCCGGCAACGCTGGTGCGGCTGAAATGGCAGAATCGCCGTGAAATTTATCCGCTACAGGTCAAAGAAGAAATTTACGGTGCCGTGATGAACGCCATCATGGAACAGCGGCCAGAGCTGAAAGAGAAGCTTCTGGGTCGCCTCGAGGCCAATTACCAGTATCTGCTTGCCAGAGAAATCGCCACTCTGCGCCTGACGCGCAAACTGTCAGACGGTGAGTACCGCACCTCAAACGTCACCTGCGTTGCGCTTGATGAGGACGCGCTGGCGTCTGACGCCAGCGCCCCTTCCGAACCGCAACGCTAATTAAATCTGAATACGGCAATCGCCTCTTTTAACTGCCCCGTCTGCTGCCGCTGCGCTTCAGCCACCTGCAGCGTTTGCGCTACGTGACGCACGTTCTCCTGCACGCTGGCATCGATGCTGGCAATACTGTCGTTCATCTGCGCAATGCTCGCCCGCTGCTGCTCGCTCATCTGCGACAGCTCCTCCAGCAGAGAGCGGAGCCCTTCAATGCTCTCAATGATCGACTTCATTGTCATACCGGCCTGCTCAACCTGCTCGACGCCCTGCAGCGTGGTTGCCTGCGATGCGGTCAGCAGCTGGCGAATGTCTTTTGCAGCCCCCTCGCTGCGCTGGGCCAGCACGCGCACTTCCGAGGCAACCACCGCGAAGCCTTTGCCATGTTCCCCCGCTCTGGCAGCCTCGACCGAGGCGTTGAGCGACAGGATATTGGTCTGGAACGCAATCCCGTCGATCAGCTCCAGAATGGCGTAAATGCGCTGCGACTCCTCGCGAATGTGCTCCATCGCCGCAATCGCCTGCCGTACGTTATGGCCTCCCTGCTCCGCCACGTTACTGGTACTGAATGCCACCTCCCGAACCTGGCGGGCTTTTTCACTGGTCAGGGTGGCGACAGCCCTCAGTTGTTCCATCGCACTGGCTGCCGTCGCCAGCGAACTTGCCTGGTGATCGGTACGTTCCGACAGCGCGCTGTTGCGTTGTCCTAACGCGCGGGATGCCTCCAGCAGTTGCCCAATATTGGCGCTGACCTGCTCAAGCGTGGCGCGCATGGTGCCCAGCGTCAGGCTGAACGTGCGGGCAAAGGGAGACTCTGCGGGTGCCGCATCGACGGCCAGCGTGAGGTACCCCGGTTCGCGGTTGATCACCCCCGCCAGCCTTGCCACCTCGCTCGCCGAGCGGGCGTCCTGCTCCATACGAATCGCCAACAGCACCAGGATCGCGGTCTGGACCACCACAAACAGCCCGTGGAAAACCACCATATGAAAGCCGGTGTGCATGAACACCACGACGCCGTACAGGTCGTTTTCCTGCAGATAGTTGAACACCAGGTGATGTAATGCGATGACCGCCGCCCCCATCACCAGCGGGCGCCAGTCTCGCCAGGCAAGGAGCGCGGAAAGCAGGACGAAAACCGAGAAATGGTATTCGGTTTCACCTTCGCCCAGATGAATCAGCAGCGCGGAAAATGCCATTAGCACAAACGCAGAGCTCAGGCGGAGTAACAGCGCGCCGGGGAACACCATCGTCAGCAGCGTCGATAAACAGGCCAGTGAAGTGCCGACAATCGCCCCCTGCATGATGTTTTCGTTGATATAGCCCACGCCCAGCGAGATGGCCCACAGCGACCAGATGAGCACCAGTATTAGCCTGTCGGCGCGTCGTCGAATGGCAGAAAGCGAAAACAGATCGTTTTGAGGCGCGTGCGGATACAGCCATGTCATCGTAGCCATAGGGAGTCTCTTGCTGTGCAGGTGAAAAGAGCCTTCGAAGAAGGTTTGTTTTTATTATCTTTTTTAAGCGTAGTGGGGATATTCCCCGACGCCATTTCAGCCAACGATATATTTTAATGGCTCAGCCGAATACTGATATTTACTTAACTATCAATGGATTATTAATTATTGCTTTATTGATAAGGAAATATGAAGAATGGGGATATACAGCAGAAAATAATAACGATGTTGCGTGGCAGAAAACAAAAAAGCTGGCTTTCGCCAGCTTTCGTTCTATTTTTTGGCCGCTTTTTCTTCGCCGACCAGCCCAATCTTCAGGTAACCCGCCTGATGCAGCGTGTCCATTACCTTCATCATGGTTTCATAATCAACGGTTTTATCCGCACGGAAGAAGACCGTGGTGTCTTTCTTACCGCCCGTAAGCTGATCCAGGGCCGGGATGACAGAGTCGGCCGTCACCGGGTCATTGCCGAGGAACATGGATTTATCCGCCTTCACCGACAGGTAGATAGGCTTCTCCGGGCGCGGCTGGGGCTGGCTGGATGAGGCAGGCAGATTTACCTTCACATCCACCGTCGCCAGCGGCGCAGCCACCATGAAGATAATCAGCAGAACCAGCATAACGTCGATAAACGGCGTCACGTTGATCTCATGCATTTCACCGTTATCGTCCAGATTTTCGTTTAGACGCATCGCCATACTATCAACCCACGCGCAGTTTGGACGCCGCGTGCACCGGCTTAACCGAGCTGGCATTCAGGTCGAGATCGCGACTTTGCAGCAGCAGAACCTGCGCGGCAACGTCACCCAGCGTGGCTTTGTAGCTGCCAATCATACGCGCGAAGATGTTATAGATAACCACCGCCGGAATCGCCGCGACCAGACCAATCGCCGTCGCCAGCAGCGCTTCTGCGATACCCGGGGCCACAACCGCCAGGTTGGTGGTCTGGGTCTGCGCGATACCGATAAAGCTGTTCATGATGCCCCAGACCGTACCGAAAAGGCCGATAAACGGTGAGATCGCCCCGATGGTCGCCAGATAACCATTGCCGTGCCCCATGTGTCGGCCAACGGCCGCCACGCGACGCTCCAGGCGGAAACCGGTACGTTCTTTGATGCCTTCGTTATCTTCACTGCCCGCGGAGAGTTCCAGCTCGTTCTGCGCTTCATTCACGAGCAGGGTGGTAAGGCTTTTCGCGTGGAAGGATGAGGTCATGTCTGAAGCCTGATCCAGAGAGCGGGCTTCAGCCAGCTGCTGCTGTTCCCGCTTGAGACGACGCTTCTGCGAAAGCAGCTCGGCGCTCTTGCTGAAGAAGATAGCCCAGGTGACAACGGACGCCAGAATCAGGCCGATCATCACAATCTTAACCACGATGTCAGCATGCTGATACATGCCCCAAACGGAGAGATCCGCCTGCATCAAATTATTACCCACTCTGTATCTCCAGGACGCAAATCACAAAATCTGAACGTAATAATATCAAAACGTCGTCGAATTGATAGTAGTTCTCATTAGTATTTGCATAGTGCCGCAATTTTCGTTCACTTTCCTTGCGCTTACGCAGTAAAAATTTCTTATGCGTTTTTTTGCTAATATTTTCTGCTTATTCGATAAGCCTGCGGGTGCAGTTTTTTCCAATCGTGGTAGTCTGGACGTCCAGACGTATAAAAACAGGGTTAGCGAACATGACAAAGAAGCATCTTGATACCACGCTGGTACAGGCAGGACGCAGCAAAAAATATACTCAGGGATCTGTCAACAGCGTGATTCAACGCGCCTCCTCGCTGGTGTTTGATACCGTTGAGGAGAAAAAAATCGCCACGCGCAACCGCGCGAAAGGCGGCCTGTTTTATGGCCGTCGCGGCACGCTAACCCATTTTTCTCTGCAGGAGGCGATGTGCGAGCTGGAAGGCGGCGCAGGCTGCGCGCTGTTCCCGTGCGGAGCGGCTGCAGTCGCCAACACCATTCTGGCGTTCGTGGAACAGGGCGATCACATCCTGATGACCAACACCGCCTACGAACCCAGCCAGGACTTCTGTACCAAAATTCTCAGCAAGCTCGGCGTGACCACCGGCTGGTTCGACCCGCTGATTGGTGAAGGTATTGCCGAACTTATTCAGCCAAACACGCGCATTGTGTTCCTGGAATCGCCGGGGTCGCTCACCATGGAAATTCACGACGTGCCGGCTATCGTGAAGGCCGTGCGCAGCAAAGCGCCAGAGGCGATCGTTATGATCGACAACACCTGGGCGGCAGGCGTGCTGTTCAAAGCGCTGGACTTCGACATTGATATCTCGATTCAGGCGGCGACGAAGTACCTGATTGGCCACTCTGACGGCATGATCGGTACTGCGGTCTCCAACGCGCGCTGCTGGGATCAGCTGCGTGAAAACGCCTACCTGATGGGCCAGATGGTGGATGCCGACACGGCCTACATGACCAGCCGCGGACTCCGCACGCTGGGCGTTCGCCTGCGTCAGCACCATGAAAGCAGCCTGAAGGTGGCCGAATGGCTGGCGCAGCATCCGCAGGTTGAGCGCGTGAATCACCCCGCGCTACCCGGCAGTAAAGGCCATGAGTTCTGGCAACGTGACTTTACGGGCAGCAGCGGGTTGTTCTCGTTTGTGCTGAAAAAACGGCTGAATAATGACGAGCTGGCAAGCTATCTGGATAATTTTACCCTCTTCAGCATGGCCTACTCGTGGGGCGGTTTTGAATCCCTCATCCTGGCTAACCAGCCGGAACAGATTGCGGCCCTGCGCCCCGGTGGCGACGTGGACTTCAGCGGTACCCTGATTCGACTGCATATCGGTTTAGAAAATGTTGACGATCTGATTGCGGATTTAGCAGCAGGGTTCGAGCGTATCGTGTAGAGTGCTGGCTGAAAATGTACTCCCTGGACGCTTTTATGGACACCGCAAGCGGAAAAGTCTGCATGAGTTGCGCCCGGGATCAAACCCGACGGGCGAATAAGGGAGTACAATAGCGCTATATCTGCTGTTCCACAGGAAAGTCCATGGCTGTTATTCAAGATATTATTGCGGCGCTCTGGCACCACGATTTTGCCGCGCTGGCGGATCCTCACGTCGTCGGTATCGTCTATTTCGTGATGTTCGCAACTCTGTTTCTGGAAAATGGATTACTGCCAGCCTCGTTTTTACCCGGTGACAGCCTGCTTTTACTTGCCGGGGCGTTAATCGGTAAAGGCGTCATGGACTTCACGCCAACGATGGTTATCCTTACCTCCGCAGCCAGCCTGGGCTGCTGGCTGAGCTATCTGCAGGGCCGCTGGCTGGGGAACACGCGCGTCGTCAAAAGCTGGCTGGCGCAGCTGCCGCATAAATATCATCAGCGTGCGACCTGCATGTTTGACCGGCACGGCCTGCTGGCGCTGCTGGCGGGGCGTTTCCTGGCGTTCGTTCGCACCCTTCTGCCGACGATGGCGGGCATTTCCGGCCTGTCGAACCGCCGCTTCCAGTTCTTCAACTGGCTGAGCGCCCTGCTGTGGGTTGGCGTGGTGACGACGCTCGGCTACGCGCTGAATATGATCCCCTTCGTGAAACACCACGAAGATCAGGTGATGACCTTCCTGATGGTGCTGCCGATGTTCCTGCTGGTGGCGGGCCTGGTGGGGACTATCGCAGTGGTGATTAAGAAGAAGTACTGCAGTGCATAATTCAACAAAGCCGGGTGGCGCTATCGCTTACCCGGCCTACGTTTTTCGTCAGACTCCCTGCATCGTTCTTATACGTGATGCATCTTCTCCCGGCGTAACGCCGAAATAGCGCTTAAACTCCCGACTGAACTGCGACGCACTTTCGTAGCCCACCCGCATCGCCGCCGCGCTGGCCTTCATGCCGTCGTGGATCATCAGCATCCGCGCCTTATGCAGCCGGTAGGTTTTGAGGTACTGCAGCGGCGAGGTGCTGGTCACCGATTTAAAATTATGATGAAACGCCGAGACGCTCATGTTCGCTTCCGCCGCCAGCTGGTCGACGCTGAGGTTTTCGGTGTACTGGCTCTCGATACGCTTGAGCACGCGGCTTATCAGGCTGAAGTGGGTCTGTCGGCTCACCAGGGCCAGTAACGCTCCGCCCCCCGGGCCCAGCAGCACGTGGTAGAGAATTTCGCGGATAATCTGCTTGCCCAGAATGCGCGCGTCCAGCGGCCTCTCCATCACGTCCAGCAGACGCTCAATGGCGCAGAGGATCTCTTCCGACAGCGTCGCCGAGTTAATCCCGCTCGACGCCATCGAAGGCTGGAAGAGTTCATCTTCGCCTATCTCCATCAGCAGCTCCTGCAGCTGCAGAATATCGACGTTGACGCGAATACCCGCCAGCGGAACGGCCTCTGTCGCGAAGGTTTCACATTCGAAGGGTAAAGGTACCGTCAGAAGCAGATATTCATTGGTGTCGTAGCGGAACACGCGCTCGTTGATATAGCCAATTTTATGGCCCGAGAAGAGAAAAACGATGCCCGGCTGGTACATGACCGGCGTGCGCGTCCCTGGCTGAGTGCCATAAAGCAGGCGAATGTCAGGAAGCAGGCCACTGACGCCATTTTCGTTATCTATCAGTCTTTTAATCTGCGCAGTGAGCTGCTGGCAGATAGCCTCACGGTTCATCTTGCGTTACTCCGGGTGCGGTTTTCGACGTTGACAGTGTGCGTTGTTTTCCGCGCTTTCTCCAGCGCTCTGTAGAAATGGGCAAGACATCGGCAGGAATGTGCATTGAGGGCGTAGCCCCGGGCGGCCACAATGAGCAGCATCAGGTCGCCCTCTGCGCCACCACGGTTTTTCACCCACTAAAGGGAACGAGCAATGAACAACTTTAATCTTCACACCCCAACCCGCATTCTGTTTGGTAAAGACGCTATCGCCGATCTGCGCGCGCAGATCCCTGCTGACGCCCGCGTGCTGATCACCTACGGTGGCGGCAGCGTGAAAAAAACCGGCGTATTGGATCAGGTTTACAGCGCGCTGGACGGTCTGGACGTTCGTGAGTTCGGCGGCATCGAGCCAAACCCGTCTTACGAAACGCTGATGAACGCGGTGAAAATCGCCCGCGAAGAAAACATCACCTTCCTGCTGGCGGTCGGCGGCGGCTCCGTGCTGGACGGTACCAAATTCATCGCGGCGGCAGCGCACTACGCTGACGGCATCGATCCATGGCACATTCTGGAAACCCGCGGCAGCGACATCAAAAGCGCTATCCCGATGGGCTCCGTGTTGACCCTGCCAGCGACCGGTTCTGAATCCAACAAGGGCGCGGTGATCTCCCGTAAAACCACCGGCGACAAACAAGCATTCATGAACGAACACGTTCAGCCTGTGTTCGCCATTCTGGACCCAGTTTACACCTACACCCTGCCTGCGCGTCAGGTAGCGAACGGTGTGGTCGACGCCTTTGTTCATACCGTTGAGCAGTACGTCACGTATCTGGTGAATGCCAAAATTCAGGATCGCTTCGCGGAAGGCATTCTGCTGACGCTCGTCGAAGAAGGTCCGAAAGCGCTGAAAGAGCCGGAAAACTACGACGTTCGCGCCAACGTAATGTGGGCCGCCACGCAGGCGCTAAACGGCCTGATCGGGGCTGGCGTGCCGCAGGACTGGGCAACCCACATGCTGGGCCACGAGCTGACGGCGATGCACGGTCTGGACCATGCTCAGACGCTGGCCGTTGTGCTGCCTGCCCTGTGGAACGAAAAACGCGACACCAAACGCGCCAAACTGCTGCAGTACGCTGAACGCGTGTGGAACATCACCGAGGGTTCTGACGATGCGCGTATTGATGCCGCCATCGAAGCGACCCGCAGCTTCTTTGAAGGTCTGGGCGTGCCAACGCGTCTGTCTGGCTACGGCCTGGACGGCAGCTCTATCCCTGCCCTGCTGGCGAAACTCGAAGAGCACGGTATGACCCATCTGGGCGAGCACGGCGACATCACGCTGGACGTCAGCCGTCGTATTTACGAGGCGGCACGCTAAGCGTTTTTGTCCCCCCGACTTTCGTTTTTTGACATTTCGTCCAGACTTAATGCACACCCCATCGCCGGAGGAACCCTCCGGCGATGCGCACCTGAAGGAGGAAAAATGGCAAACCAAACCGTAATCAAGCTGCAGGACGGCAACGTGATGCCCCAGCTGGGGCTAGGTGTATGGAAAGCCGGTAACGACGAGGTCGTCTCCGCCATTCATAAAGCCCTGGAAGTCGGCTACCGGTCGATTGACACTGCCGCCGCGTACAAAAACGAGGACGGCGTGGGTACCGCACTGGCCAGCGCCGGTGTCCCTCGCGATGAGTTGTTCATCACCACTAAACTCTGGAACGACGACCAAAAACGTCCCCGCGAAGCCCTGGAAGAGAGCCTGGAAAAACTCCAGCTCGACTTCGTCGATCTCTGGCTGATGCACTGGCCGGTTCCGGCTATCGATCACTACGTTGATGCCTGGAAAGGGATGATTGAACTGCAGAAAGAGGGGCTGGTGAAAAGCATCGGCGTCTGTAATTTCCAGGTTCATCACCTGCAGCGGCTGATTGACGAGACGGGCGTCGCGCCTGTCATTAACCAGATCGAGCTGCACCCGCTGCTGCAGCAGCGTCAGCTTCACGCCTGGAACGCCACGCATAAAATCCAGACCGAGTCCTGGAGCCCGCTGGCGCAGGGTGGCCAGGGCGTGTTCGATCAAAAAATTATCCGCGAACTGGCGGATAAATACGGCAAAAGCCCGGCGCAGATCGTCATTCGCTGGCATCTGGACAACGGCCTGGTGGTGATACCGAAATCAGTCACGCCGTCGCGTATCGCCGAGAACTTCGACGTCTGGGATTTCCGTCTGGACAAAGACGAGCTGGGTGAGATTGCGAAGCTGGATAAGGGTAAGCGGCTTGGGCCGGACCCGGATCAGTTTGGCGGGTAATACCTAAAACGAGCCTGGTCTTCCGCCGGGCTCGTTTTAATCTATAAACCGGACTGACATCTCGCTTCTCCGGGAAGATCAGGCAATGTGCAAATAACGTTATACGCTTTCCCTTCAAGTTTATGTGGCCCACCGAGACCGCCGCCTGCTTCTGCATCATATTCCTTTCCGTTGACACTTATCTGGAGCGGGGTGTGATAAATCCAGTCCATCGGACCTATTGGCAGAAAAAAGATCCACTCATGCTGGCTCTGAAAAGCAAAACGACCGTTGTCGTCAGAAAGCGTTTGCTCCCTCTCTAATGTTATTTTAGCGCCAGAGACTGGCTTACCTGCGCTGTCGATTAGACGTCCTTCCACTTCTGGCTGTGTCTGGCGGTGCATTACACAACCGCATAACGTCAGGCCAATCAGCATCGTTCCTGTTAACTTCCTTATTTTCATTTTTGGCCTCCTATCCTTATGCAGAAAAAAGCCGGGTGGCGGCTGCGCCTTACCCGGCCTACGCGCTGACCTGTAGGCCCGGTAAGCGCAGCGCCACCGGGCATTGTTACAGGTTTAACCGATCTTACGTTTTACGTTCTTCTTCGTTCCCGCCCTACCGTTTGAACGCTGATGCACAATTGGCGTGTGCTTGGTCAGCGCCGGGCGCGTATTGCGGTTCTGGCGACGCGCTTCGCGCATCTCCTCCAGCGTCGGAGCCGGTACCAGGCAGTCGCGGCGCGAGCCGATCAGATGTTTTTTACCCATCTCTTCCAGCGCCTGGCGGATCAGCGGCCAGTTTTTCGGATCGTGGTAACGCAGCAGCGCCTTGTGCAGACGACGCTGTTTATCCCCTTTCGGCACCACCACCTCTTCACTCTTATAGCCAATCTTACTCAGCGGGTTCTTGCCGGTGTAATACATGGTCGTCGAGTTGGCGAGCGGTGACGGATAGAAGTTCTGTACCTGATCCAGACGGAAGCGACGCTGCTTCAGCCACAGCGCCAGGTTCACCATGTCCTCATCGCGCGTGCCCGGGTGGGCGGAGATGAAGTACGGGATCAGGTACTGCTCTTTACCCGCCTGCTTCGAATAGGTGTCGAACAGCTCTTTAAAGCGATCGTAGCTGCCCATGCCCGGCTTCATCATCTTCGACAGCGGGCCTTCTTCGGTATGCTCCGGCGCAATCTTCAGATAGCCGCCGACGTGGTGCGTCGCCAGCTCTTTGATGTAGCGCGGATCTTCCACGGCGATGTCGTAACGTACCCCGGACGCGATGAGGATCTTCTTGATGCCCTTCAGATCGCGCGCGCGGCGGTAGAGGTTGATCGTCGGCTCGTGGTTGGTGTCCATGTGCTCGCAAATGCTCGGATAGACGCAGGAGAGGCGACGACAGGTTTGCTCCGCGCGCGGCGACTTGCAGCGCAGCATGTACATGTTGGCGGTTGGGCCACCGAGGTCAGAAATCACGCCGGTAAAGCCCGGCACAGTGTCGCGAATCGCTTCGATCTCATTGATGATCGACTCTTCCGAACGGCTCTGAATAATACGCCCTTCGTGCTCGGTAATGGAGCAGAAGGAGCATCCGCCGAAGCAGCCGCGCATGATGTTGATCGAGAAGCGGATCATCTCATACGCCGGGATGCGGGCGTTGCCGTACGCCGGGTGCGGCACGCGCTTGTACGGCAGCGCAAAGACGCTGTCCATCTCTTCGGTGGAAAGCGGGATCGCCGGCGGGTTGATCCAGATAAAGCGCTCGCCGTGCTTCTGCATCAGCGCGCGGGCGCAGCCCGGGTTGGTTTCATGGTGCAGAATACGGGACGCGTGCGCGTAGAGCACCTTGTCGGCTTTCACCTTCTCGTAGGACGGCAGCAGCACGTAGGTCTTTTCCCACGGTTTCGGGCGCGGCGGCTGCACGACGATAGCCTTCGCTTCCGCTTTTTTCGGCTCAACCGGCTTGTTATCGGCACACGGCAGATCTTCACCGTACGGGTGTGGGATCGGGTCGATTTTGCCCGGCATATCAATGATGCGGGAATCCACACCGCGCCAGCCCGGCAGCGCCTCTTTTACCATGATCGCGGTATTGCGCACGTCACGGATGCTGCTCACCGGCTCGCCCTGCGACAGACGGTGCGCCACTTCTACCAGCGGACGCTCGCCGTTACCGTAAATCAGCATGTCGGCTTTGGAGTCCACCAGCACCGAGCGGCGAACGGTATCTGACCAGTAGTCATAGTGCGCGGTGCGGCGCAGGCTCGCCTCGATGCCGCCCAGGATCACCGGCACGTCTTTCCAGGCTTCTTTACAGCGCTGGGTATAGACGAGGGTCGCGCGGTCGGGGCGTTTACCCGCCACGTTATCCGGCGTGTAGGCGTCGTCATGACGCAGCTTACGGTCGGCGGTATAGCGGTTGATCATCGAGTCCATGTTGCCTGCGGTCACGCCGAAGAACAGGTTGGGTTTACCCAGACGCATAAAGTCGTCTTTGCTGTTCCAGTCAGGCTGGGAGATGATCCCCACGCGGAAGCCTTGCGCTTCGAGCATACGGCCGCAGATGGCCATGCCGAAGCTCGGGTGGTCAACGTAGGCATCGCCCGTGACCAGAATAATGTCGCAGCTGTCCCAGCCCAGTTGGTCCATCTCTTCCCGGGACATCGGCAGGAACGGCGCCGGTCCAAAGCAGGCCGCCCAGTACTGGGGCCAGGAGAAGAGGTCACGATCCGGCTGGATCAGGGAAATTGCGCTCATAATGCTTCCGAAGAAAAAATAGACAAAAGGAGCGGGATTATACGCTGGATCAATGTGGGAAATGAAGGGGTATTATGCAGGCTGTTGCCCTCACCCCAGCCCTCTCCCACAGGGAGAGGGAGAAAAGCAATTTACGGTGCCGGATTGATCAGCATCTGCCCCACGGAGCCCCTGTCCATCATCTCCAGCGTCTGGCTGTGGAACAGGAACGGGAAGTGTGGCCACGAAGGCTGACCGTAGTAGACGAGCAGTTCAACCTGACCGTCCACCCAGACGGTATCTTTCCAGCCGCGATCTTCCGGGAACGGCATCGCGCCGTTAACGTTGCGGATCAGGAATGACACCCCTTCAATATGGAACGACTGCGGCATATCCGAGCGAACCGTCCAGCGCTCCCAGGTGCCCTGCTGCGCGGTGATGTCGATGCGGTTAACGTCCCACAGCGCGCCGTTGATCCCCGGATCGTCGCCCAGGCTGATATCACGGCTGCGCGCCGGCGAGCCGCTCATGATTTCCTGCGGCAGCAGACGCATTGGCAGGCTGTCGGTCACCAGCGGCAGCAGACCGGTTGGACGCAGGGTCAGCACCAGGGTCGAGACAAGTATGCTCGACGGTTCAAAGAACCCGCGAATACGGTCAACAATGCTGGCCGCTTCACCGCAGGTGACAGACACTTCATCCCCATTGGTCATATCAATGAGCACTTCGCGACGTTCACCCGGCGAGAGCGCCAGCTGTTTGACGGAAACCGGCGCCGGTAAAAAGCCCTGATCGCCGGAAATTACGTGCAGTGGACGGCCATCGCTCATTTTCAGCTGATAGCGGCGCGAGTTAGACGCGTTGAGCAGACGCAGGCGCACCCAGCCACGGGACACTTCGACAAACGGGCTCTGCGCGCCGTTTACCAGCAGCGTATCGCCGACGAAGCCGCCGCTGCCCGGTTCGCTGTATTCCGGCGTACCGAAATTATCCAGACGTTTGTCCTGGATGATAATCGGGAAGTCATCCACGCCGTAGTGGTTCGGGATCGGCAGGGATTTGCTGACCTCATCTTCCACCAGCCACATTCCGGCCAGGCCGTTATAGACCTGCTGCGCCGTGCGGTTAGGCGTGTTGGCGTGATACCACAGGGTTGCCGCGCTCTGGCGAATCGGCAGAACGGGCGCCCAGTCGGCGCTGGGAGACATCATTCGCGCCGCGCCGCCAATCAGCGGGCCAGGCACCTGCAGGCCGCTGATGGTCATGGCGACATTTTCAGGGGTGCGGTTACTGTAGATGAGCTTTACGTCATCGCCATTCCACACGCGAATGGTCGGCCCAAGGTAACGTCCGTTAATGCCCCAGACCGGCGCACGCGTCCCCTGGGTAAAGGACCAGTGGCTGCGCTGCAGAGTCAGGAAAAGCGGCTGACCACGACGGGATTCAATGAGTGGCGGAATAGGCAGCGGCTGTTGCTGCCCGGCGGCGCTGGCTGTCAGCGGCATCGCACCCGCACAAAGGGCGATCCCCGAAGCCTGAATAAACTGACGCCGACTGAGTGACATATAAGCTCCATCTGAAACGACTAACAACGCGGGAATTCGTTTTCCCTTCAACGCCGGATTAAATCTTACCGGCGGCTTCTCTCTCTGCGACTTCTTTGTCGAGCAGCGCAATATGCTCAGCCATCAGATCACGGCAGTGCGCGGCCAGCTCGCGCACCTGATCTTTACCGTATTTGCTGGTATCGACGGGTGGCAGCATTTCGACAATCACCAGCCCGTTATTCAGGCGGTTAAGATTAATCTTATTCGAAGTATTGGAAACGCACACAGGAATAATTGGAACACCTGCCGCAATTGCGGCATGAAACGCACCGGTTTTAAACGGCAGCAGGCCGCGGCCGCGGCTGCGCGTCCCTTCCGGGAACATCCAGATTGAAATTTTGCGCTTTTTAAAATGATTCACCACTTCCGCAATGGTGCTGTGCGCTTTTGCACGGTTGTTACGGTCGATCAGCAGGTTACCGGTAAGCCAGTACAGCTGACCAAAAAACGGGATCCACAGCAGGCTTTTTTTGCCCACCGTCACGGTCGGTGGAAGCACGATATTAGAGGCCGTCACCATATCGTAGTTGTTCTGATGGTTGGCGATATAGATGGCGTTACCGAAATTCTCCGCCCCTTCCGGCAGACGTTTTTCAACCTTCAGACCGAACAGCGGCGCAAGGCGACCAAACATATGGCCGAAGGTGGCGACATGCTTCGGATTACGCGGGCTGAACAGGCAATAAATAGAGCCGAAAATACAGACCAGAATGCAGTAGATAACGGTAAGAATAAGACGAACAATATATAGCATAGCGACCTCTGAAGCCCCAACAGCTGACAATTATACTTCACCTGTGGCCAGGTAAGGACTTTATTACGAGCGCGTATTGTTAATCGCAACGCACGAATTAACAACGATTTTACGGGAAATTTTATTGAAATTCCCCCTCCGGACAGAGGGGGATATCACGACATTACTCTTCGCTGTCACCCGCGGTGCTGCGTGCAGGAGAGTCAATCTCCACGCGGTCAATACGCTGCAGACCGCGCATCAGCGAGCCACGGCGACCGCGCTCACCCACCACCTTCTGCAGCTCTTCCGGACGAAGCTTGATTTTGCGCTTGCCGACGTGAATGGTCAGCGTGCTCTGCGGCGGCAGAAGGAAGAGGTGCGCCAGGCCATCTTCGCCTTTCGCGGCCTCCGCCGACGGGATGTTGATAATCTTGTTGCCCTTGCCTTTCGACAGCTCCGGCAGATCGCTGACCGGGAACATCAGCATACGTCCGGCGGTAGTGATCGCCAGCAGCATGTCGCTTTCGTTCTCAATCACCAGCGGCGCCATCACGTGAGCGTTGTCCGGCAGGCTAATCAGCGCCTTACCGGCACGGTTGCGGGAAACCAGATCGTTAAAGGTACAGATAAAGCCGTAGCCCGCATCGGACGCCAGCAGCAGCTTCTGCTCATCGGCTTCCATCAGCATATGGTCAACCGTCGCGCCCGGCGGCAGCGTCAGCTTGCCGGTGAGCGGCTCGCCCTGCCCGCGCGCGGAAGGCAGTGTGATTGGGTCGATGGCGTAGCTGCGGCCGGTGGAATCGATAAACGCCACCGGCTGGTTGCTCTTCCCTTTCACCGCCGCTTTGAAGCTGTCGCCCGCTTTGTAGCTGAGCCCCGGCGCGTCGATATCGTGGCCTTTGGCGCTGCGCACCCAGCCGCTCTGCGACAGGACAATGGTCACCGGCTCGGACGGCTGCATGTCGTGCTCGTTCATCGCTTTCGCTTCTTCGCGCTCGTGCAGCGGAGAACGACGGTCGTCGCCAAACGCGTCGGCATCGGCCTGCAGCTCTTTCTTCAGCAGGGTGTTCATCTTGCGTTCGGACGCGAGGATCGCCTGCAGCTGATCGCGCTCTTTTTCCAGCTCGTTCTGCTCGCCGCGGATCTTCATCTCTTCCAGTTTGGCGAGATGGCGCAGCTTCAGCTCGAGGATCGCTTCGGCCTGGGTTTCGCTGATGCCAAAGCGCGACATCAGGGCCGGCTTCGGCTCGTCCTCGGTACGGATGATCTCAATCACCTCGTCGATATTGAGGAACGCCACCAGCAAACCTTCAAGGATATGCAGGCGCTTAAGCACTTTCTCCAGACGATGGTTCAGACGACGGCGTACCGTATCGCGGCGGAACGTCAGCCATTCGGTGAGGATCTCCAGCAGGTTTTTCACCGCCGGGCGTCCGTCGAGGCCGATCATGTTCAGGTTGATGCGGTAGCTTTTTTCCAGATCGGTGGTGGCAAACAGGTGGTTCATCACCTGCTCCATGTCCACGCGGTTGGAGCGCGGCACAATCACCAGACGGGTCGGGTTCTCGTGGTCAGACTCGTCGCGCAGGTCGTCCACCATCGGCAGCTTTTTATTGCGCATCTGGGAGGCGATCTGCTCCAGCACTTTGGCACCGGAAACCTGATGCGGCAGCGCGGTGATCACCACGGCGCCGTCTTCTTTATTCCACACCGCGCGCATGCGCACGGAGCCGCGACCGTTCTGGTAGATTTTGCGGATTTCCGCACGCGAGGTAATGATTTCGGCTTCGGTCGGGAAATCCGGACCCTGCACGATATCCAGCAGATCGTCGAGCGAGGCTTTCGGCTGCTCAATCAGGGTGATGGCGGCTTTCGCCACTTCACGCAGGTTGTGCGGCGGAATGTCCGTCGCCATACCGACCGCAATACCGGTGGTGCCGTTCAGCAGGATATTCGGCAGACGCGCAGGCAGCATCTTCGGCTCCTGCAGCGTACCGTCGAAGTTCGGTACCCAGTCAACGGTTCCCTGACCCAGTTCGCCCAGCAGCACTTCGGCATATTTAGACAGACGGGATTCGGTATAACGCATCGCCGCGAAGGATTTCGGATCGTCCGGCGCACCCCAGTTCCCCTGGCCATCCACCAGCGGGTAGCGGTAAGAGAACGGCTGGGCCATCAGCACCATCGCTTCATAGCAGGCGCTGTCGCCGTGCGGATGGTATTTACCCAGCACGTCACCGACGGTACGGGCGGATTTCTTGAACTTGGCGGTGGCGTTCAGCCCCAGCTCGGACATCGCATAGACGATGCGGCGCTGAACGGGCTTCAGGCCATCCCCGATAAACGGCAACGCCCTGTCCATGATGACGTACATGGAGTAGTTCAGGTAGGCGTTTTCCGTGAATTCATGTAGCGCGAGGCGCTCTGCCATATCGCTCATTACGTGTGATTCCTCAACTCAGAAACCGAAGGGTTTCAGGCAATATTGCCGCAGATACTACCTTATCTGGCGAGTTGAGTCACAAAGAAAAAGGGCCGCTTATGCGGCCCTTTCAGGGTTATTTGTTCAGCTTAATGACCTGCTTCACGTCGATTTCAAAATCGTTCCACTCTTTATCGACCTTGCCCTGGATTTCCACTTTATCCTGAGGGGTGACGGTCACGCCGTTCCAGCGCTTGTGGTCAATTTCCACGTTCACCGTGCCGGTCTCATCGCGGAAGGTGTAGCGGTCATCGGACAGGCGCTGGGTGATGTTCCCGCGCAGCTTCACCCAACTGTCGTCCTTCATCTCTTTCACCTTCACCGCGGTGGTGAGGTTGGCGTCATTATCGACAAAACCGCCTGCCTGCGTTTGGGTCTGGGTCTGTGCGGCAGACGGGCCGTTAAATCCGCCCTGCGCGGCAAAAACGGGGGCAGTGGTCATCATCATGATGGCGGCAATAGCAGCGAATTTTTTCATATTAACTCTCCCTTTAATCTGGTTTCGCAGTCCATTAAACAGGGTAATCCTTAACAACTTCTTAAGGGAAAAATTTATTTATTATTGCTGTACAGCAGGCGCTTACAGAGGGTTTACTGACTGACGGCATCAAGGAGGGAACATGCGCATTTTACTGGTAGAAGACGACAGGTTAATCGGTGACGGTATCAAGGCGGGGTTAAGCAAAATGGGCTTTAGCGTGGACTGGTTTACCGACGGTAAAACCGGTCAGGCCGCGCTCGCTTCTGCGCCCTATGATGCCGTGGTGCTGGATCTGACGCTGCCGGAAATCGACGGTCTGGAGATCCTGCGCGCGTGGCGCGAAAGCGGGCGCAGCGAGCCGGTATTGATCCTGACCGCACGGGATGCGCTTAACCAGCGCGTGGAGGGGCTGCGTCTTGGCGCGGATGATTATCTCTGTAAGCCGTTCGCGCTGATTGAAGTGGGTGCCCGCCTTGAGGCGCTGGTCCGCCGCAGCCACGGCCAGACGCATAGCGAGCTACGCCACGGCAAGGTCACGCTCGATCCGACCCGACTCGTCGCCACGCTGGACGGTGAGCCGCTGACGCTGAAGCCGAAAGAGTTCGCGCTGCTGGAGCTATTAATGCGTAACGCGGGCCGGGTGCTGCCGCGAAAGCTTATCGAGGAAAAGCTTTATACCTGGGACGACGACGTCTCCAGCAACGCCATCGAAGTTCACGTTCATCATCTGCGCCGCAAGCTTGGCAGCGAGTTTATCCGCACCGTGCACGGCATCGGCTATATCCTGGGTGACGCATGAAGCTGACGCAACGCCTGAGCCTGAAGCTGCGCCTGACGCTCCTTTTTTTAGCGCTTTCCCTGACGGCATGGTTTGCCGCCAGCCTGGTGGCCTGGCAGCAGACCACCCACAAGCTGGATAAGCTCTTCGACACGCAGCAGATGCTGTTTGCCAAACGGCTGCTGACGATGGATCTTGACGAGATCCGCGCCCCCGAACGCATGCGTGAGATCCCCAAAAAAGTGAAGCATGGTCGTCTGGATGACGACGCGCTGGCTTTCGCCATTTACAGCGTCGAGGGCAAAATGCTGCTGAACGACGGCGAGAACGGGCGCGATATTCCGTACCACTATCGCCGCGACGGGTTTGATAACGGGCAGCTCCAGGACGACAACGACGAATGGCGTTTCCTGTGGCTGACCTCACCCGACGGGAAGTACCGCGTGGTGGTCGGTCAGGAGTGGGAGTACCGCCAGGATATGGCGCTGGACGTGGTCAGCTCACAACTGACCCCCTGGCTGGTGGCGCTGCCCGTGATGTTGCTGCTGCTGGTTCTCCTCCTCAGTCGGGAGCTGAAGCCACTGAAAAAGCTGGCACAGACCCTGCGCTCCCGCTCGCCGGACGCCACAGATAACCTGCCGACGGAGGGCGTACCAACAGAAGTACGCCCCCTGCTCGACGCGCTGAATCATCTCTTCGCGCGCACCCAGGAGATGATGACCCGCGAGCGCCGCTTTACGTCCGATGCGGCCCACGAGCTGCGCAGCCCGCTGGCGGCCCTGAAGGTACAAACTGACGTGGCGCAGCTCTCTCATGACGATCCGCAGGCGCGGGAAAAGGCGCTGACGCAGCTGCATGCGGGAATCGACCGCGCTTCCCGGCTGGTGGACCAGCTCCTCACGCTGTCGCGTCTGGATACGCTGGACAACCTGGACGATGTCGAACCTATAACGCTTGCCGATCTACTGCAGTCGGCGGTGCTGGATATCTGGCATCCGGCGCAGCAGGCAGGCATTGATGTTCGCCTGAATATCCATGCACCAGAGGTTACACGTACGGGCCAGCCGCTGCTCCTGAGCCTGCTGGTGCGCAACCTGCTGGATAACGCGATTCGCTACAGCCCGCACGGCAGCGTGGTGGACGTGACGCTGGACGCGCGTAGCTTTAGCGTGCGCGACAACGGTCCCGGGATTTCACCGGACGCGCTGGCGAGCATCGGCGAGCGCTTTTATCGTCCGCCGGGTCAGGATGCCACGGGCAGCGGGTTGGGATTATCCATCGTAAAACGCATCGCCGCGCTGCACGGGATGCGCGTCTCGCTGAGCAATGCCCCTGAAGGTGGTTTTGAAGCGAAGGTCAGCTGGTAAGGAATTATTGCGTTTAACGCAAAAGACTTTGCACATTTTGCTCATTTTTCCGCTCCGTCCTCGCGCGTAGAATACCCGGCATACTCTCATCGTCGAGGACAAAAAATGAGCAACATTCTGATTATTAACGGTGCAAAAGAATTTGCGCACTCTAAAGGCCAGTTGAATGACACCCTGACCGAGGTCGCGGATGGTTTCCTGCGCGACGCCGGGCATGATGTTAAGGTCGTGCGTGCAGACAGTAACTACGACGTGAAGGCCGAAGTGCAGAACTTCCTGTGGGCTGACGTGGTGATCTGGCAGATGCCAGGCTGGTGGATGGGCGCGCCGTGGACCGTGAAAAAATACATGGACGACGTGTTCACCGAAGGTCACGGCTCACTGTATGCCAGCGACGGTCGCACCCGCTCTGACGCGTCCAAAAAATACGGTTCAGGCGGTCTGATTCAGGGCAAAAAATATATGCTGTCACTGACCTGGAACGCGCCGCTGGAAGCCTTCACCGAGAAAGATCAGTTCTTCGAAGGCGTGGGCGTGGACGGCGCGTACCTGCCGTTCCACAAGGCGAATCAGTTCCTGGGCATGGATCCGCTGCCGACCTTTATCGTCAACGACGTGATTAAAATGCCTGATGTCCCGAGCTATATCGCAGAATATCGCAAGCATCTCGCGAAAATTTTTGCTTAACTGGTAGCCTGGAATTAAAGGAGTAGTAAACATGCTTACCGTTATCGCAGAAATCCGTACTCGTCCAGGTCAACATCACCGCCAGGCGGTGCTGGATCAGTTCGCGAAAATTATCCCGACCGTACTGAAAGAAGAAGGCTGCCACGGCTACGCGCCGATGGTGGATGCCGCCACTGACGCCAGCTTCCAGGCGACCGCGCCGGACTCGATCATCATGGTTGAGCAGTGGGAAACCGTCGCGCATCTTGAAGCGCATCTGCAGACCCCGCACATGAAAGCGTGGAGCGACGCGGTGAAGGGTGACGTGCTGGAAACCCACATCCGCATTCTGGAGCAAGGGGTTTAAGTTTCCCCTCACCCCGGCCCTCTCCCCAAGGGAGAGGGAGAACAGATCCAGGCCCGGTAAGCGCTAGCGCCACCGGGCTTTGTTGTTTTTAGCTGCTTTTCTTCCCCGGCTTTAACCCGCGATGTAGCTCGTTGATGCGCTTCATTGACTTAATGGTGCGCTGCGGCTCGGTGGAGGCAACGGATAAAATGATCATCTCCAGACACAGCAGCACCGTGCCGTGGAGCGGGATTTTGCCCTTTTCGCCGCCGCGCGGAACGTGGATCACCACGCTGGCCTCCTTACTGAAACGCGAATCAAGGGCGTTGGTCAGCAGGATGGTGGGAATGCCCAGACGTTTTGCTTCACGCAGGGTGGTTTGCCCCTCCCGGTGCGCGGATTTCTGCGCCATCATCACCAGCACGTCGCCGCGCTGAAGCGCAATCAGCTGTTCGGCAAGCCCGATCCCGGTACGGTTGAGCGGCGTGGCGGGTAATCCCATACGGCTGAACAGCCTGGCGGTGTACTCGGCCAGAATGCCGGAGGCCCCAATACCAAATATGGCGACCTGCCTCGCCTGCGCCAGAAGAGAGACCGCCTGCGCCATCGCGTAGCGGTTGTGGGGCTCGGATAACACCTCGCAGGTGTGCTGATGCCCCTCAAGCACGAAATCAATGCTCGCATTGACGTCGCTGGCGAGCGTATTCACCGTGGTGGACATCTTTTCGCTGGAGGTGACCACCGGGCCAAACCACTGCTCCAGCGTCTGCTTGAGATCGCGCAGCCCGGCGAAACCCAGCGCCTGAATGGCGCGGACTACCGTGGCGTCCGAGGTTTTCAATACGGCGGCAATCTCCATGGCGGTCTGCTCCATTACCACCTCGCGGTTGTCATGAATATAGCGTGCGACCTGCAGCAGACGCGGCGTCAACTGATGCGCCCGCGAGCGGAATCGCTCACCGTAAACATCGACTCTTCGGATCACCGTGACGCCTCCGGCAGCGGACGCCCGGCAATCTGCGACTGCACCTGCGCGGCCATCAGCCCTAATGACGCGAACGAATTCGAGATCGCCTCTTCACGCGAGATCAGCACGTAGTGCCTGGTTCGGCAGGCATTCAGGAACTGACACCAGCCCGGCATGACCGCATCCATCGCCGCCAGCTCGTCCTGCGGTTTACCGCCCGTATCCCCGCGCCAGGTGGCGAAGACGAAATCGGCATCCAGCTCCGGCAGGCGCTCGGCGCTGACGTCAATCCGCCCCCCTTCCGGGATGGACTCAATCAGCGGCGGGAATTTGAATCCGGCGTCACGCAGCACGCGGCCCAGCGAGTGGTAGCTATGCATGGCGTTGATTTTCCCCTGATTAGCCTGGATCACGGACACGGTCACCTTGCTGGTATCAATTGTCGCCTTCAGCGCCTTAATCTGCTCCTGATAGCGCCGCTCCAGAACCTTGAGCCTCGCCTGCGTTCCCGTCAGCTGAGCCAGCTTGCGGTAGATCTCCGGCGCGCCGCCGTCGAGATGATCGATGCTTACCGTCGGGGCAATTTTTTCCAGCTGTTCCACCGGGGTGTTGCGCGTCGGCTCGGTGATAATCAGGTCAGGCTTTGCGGCGGCGATGGCCTCTATGTCGATATCGGCCGTGCCGATAAATTTAATATCGGAATTATCGAAGTCGACGCCGGTTAACATGCCGCTGGAGCGCAGAAAGTGGCTGCCGTCCGGCCGCGTGCGGCCATGGCTCGCCACAGGCGGCACGCCAAGCTCAATCAGCGGAATGGTGATATCCAGATCGTGTAATGAAACAATCCGCTTCGGATGAACCGGCACAACGACTTCGCGTCCCAAATCGTCGGTAAATACCTGCGTCGGCTCCGCCGCGCTCACCGCGAACCCCACCAGCAACAGCATCGAAAACAGTACGCGCATCATAGTCCCCTAAAATCTGTCCCGACGCTGCCAGAGCAGCAGCAGGAAAAACGGTCCGCCAATCAATGAAATTACAATCCCCGCCGGCAGCTGCAGCGGGAGGAATGCCAGACGTCCGACGTTATCCGCCAGCAGCACCAGCAGCGCCCCCAGCACGGCGCTTCCCGTCAGGAGCGCGGTTTGCCCACCGCGCAGCAGCAGGCGCGCCATGTGCGGGGCAATCAGCCCCACGAAGCCAATGCTGCCCACGCAGGAGACGCAGGCCGCCGTCAGCACCACCGGGGCGAGAACCCGCAGCAGCGCCAGCCGGGTTGTGCGCACGCCAAGACCTGCGGCGGCCTGATTGCCAAGCAACGCCACGTCCGCGGCCCGCGCGGTAAACAGCAGCAGCGCAAACGCGGGAGCCGTCCAGAGCGCGGCCAGCCCCACCAACGTCCAGTTGGCCGCGTGCAGGCTTCCCGCCAGCCACAGCATCGCCGTCTGCACGTCGCGCACGTCGGCGGTGGTCATAAAGACGCCCATCGCCGCGGCAAACGCCCATGACACGCCGATACCGATCAGGATGAACCGCGGACGCGAGATATCGCGCGCCAGGGCGATGACCAGCAGCGCGGTGAGCAGCCCGCCGGCCATGCCGACCAGAGGACGCCAGGCCAGGCCCAGCGCCGGGAACTGAAAAATCAGCAGCAGTACCGCCGCGCTACAGCCCTCCTTCACGCCGATAAGCCCGGGGTCAGCCAGACCGTTGCGGGTGATGGACTGCATTGTCGCCCCTGCCATGCCGAGCATGGCGCCGCACAGTATCGCCATCAGCAGGCGCGGCAGGCGGATGTCCATCACGACGTAGCGCGTGTCGGCCGCCAGGCTTTCTGGATAAAAGAGCGCGCGCCCGATGGCAGAGGCGGGAATGGGTAGAGAACCGTGCGTCAGGCCAAAGCCCAGCAGGCTTAGCGCCGCCAGCGCGAAAAGCGACAGGTACGCCAGCGCCTTCGGACGAACCAGCGCCGACAGGTAGCCAACGCGGATCGCGCGGAGTCCGGCCCGGTTCATTTGAACATCCTCGACGCCATAAAGATGAACACGGGCGCGCCGACCAGGGCCGTCATGATGCCGGTTGCCAGCTCCCAGGGGGTAAACAGCGTGCGGGCAGCGATGTCCGCCAGCAGCAGTACCAGCGCGCCGCACAGGGCCGACAGCGGCACCATCACGCGTAAATCGACCGACACCAGACGGCGGATGAGCTGCGGCACCACAAGGCCGATAAAGCCAATCGGCCCGGTGACAGAGACGGCCGCGCCGCAGAGCAGCGCGATGGCCAGCAGGGCAAGCAGGCGAGTTTTCAGCAGCGACACGCCAAGCCCCTGGGCCATTCTGTCGCCCAACGCCAGCATGTTGAGCGAGGGCGACAGCCCGATAGCGAGAACAAAACCGGCGGATGCCGCCCACAGGGCGCTCTGGAGCGTCTGCGCGTTGACTCCGGCGATATCGCCCGCCAGCCAGGTGCGCAGGGCGAGCAGCGTCTGTTCATCCAGGATTAACACCGCGGCGGTAATCGACGATGCAAACGCCGACATCGCCACGCCGCACAGGGTGACCTTCATCGGCGTGAGCCCGGTGCGACCGGACGAGGAGAACATCAGCACCAGCAGAAACAGCGCGGCGGCACCGGCGGCGGCAATCAGCGGGCGACCAAACGGCAGCGACAGCCCAAGCGCGCTGGTAATCACTACCGCCAGCGCGGCCCCGGCGTTGAGCCCCAGAATATGCGGCTCGCCGAGCGGGTTGCGGATCACGGACTGTAGCAGCACGCCCGCCACGCCGAGCACGGCGCCGGTCACCATCGCGGCGCAGAGGCGCAGCAGTCGTAGTCTGATGATGACGTTATGGTCGAAATTGCGCGGTTCGAAATGGAAGAATGCCTCTACTACCGTTCGGGGAGGGATAAACCGCGCCCCGATGCCAAGATGCACAATCGCGCCCAGTGCCAGCAGCAATGTAAAAATCAGGAAGGCCAGAGAAGCACGCATCATGGCTGTTCGATGCTCTGGCGAAACGGCATAAAGAACGGCTTGCCGGTCAACGGGTTGATGGACATATGCACGTCCACATCAAACACCGCTTTGATCAGCTCCGGCGTGCAGGCATCGCCCTCATGCAATACGCCTTCAACTTTCCCTTGGCGTAAAAAGACCAGCGAATCGCCGTAGTTCACGGCGAAGTTGAGATCGTGCAGCACCACCACCACCGTACGCCCGTGCTGGCGGGTCAGGGCGTGCAGCAGCTCCAGGATCTCCACCTGGTAGCGGAGATCGAGATACGTCGTCGGCTCGTCAAGCAGGATATACGGCGTTTGCTGCGCCAGCGCCATGGCGATCCAGCAGCGCTGACGCTGCCCGCCGGACAAGCTTTCCACCAGCATATGGGCAAACTCTGCCGTGCCGGTCAGACGCAGGGCCTCTTCCACCGCCCGCTCGTCCTCGTCGCTCCACTGGCGCATAAAGTTCTGCCAGGGAAAACGCCCGCGCGAGACCAGCTCAAAAACGGTTAACCCTTCCGGCAGCAGCGGAGACTGCGGGAGAATGCCAAGCTGACGGGCGACCGCTTTGGTGGGCTGCTCATGAATGGCTTTACCGTCCAGCAGCGCGGTTCCCCCCAGCGGCTGCAGCAGCCGCGCGATAGTGCTCAACAGCGTGGATTTCCCACAGCCGTTCGCCCCTACCAGCACCGTCATTTTCTGCTGCGGGATGGCAAGGGAGATATCATCAACGATGATTTTTTTCTGATAGCCCGCAGAGAGGTTCTCCAGAACCAGACCCGGTTTGTGTGTGTTGTGAGCCACGTGAACGCCAACGTAATGAAAAACCAACAAATAAAAATAAAACTCATTCTCTTTTGAGAGTTTGACGCTGCGCCATGTAGTAGTCAAGCGAAGAAACACCCTGAATAAATCAGGGGTAACCCAGAGTAAAGATGAACGCATTAAGGTTTATAAGAACATTAATTTCAATAAGTTAATTCACATCCCTATGCGCTTATCTGCACATTTAAACGCTGTAGTCGATTTTTTCTTTTTTCGATTTACTACTACATCCCCGCATGATTGAATGATTCTCAATTACATGTCCGATGCCACTTCCGGCTAACGGACAGACCGTAAAGGGCAATGACTCACACAGTTTGCCGCGAACGCATTCGCGGTATATTTCGGGATAACAGATGTAATGGCTACGTTCACACCTTCACTCTCTGGGGTAAAAGGGCGCGCGCTCTTTTCACTGCTGTTTATGGCGCCGCTGGTGCAGGCAGCAGACACCACCGCGGCTAAAGACGGCGAAACGCTTACCGTCACCGCCGATCCAAATACTGCCGCGGAAGCCACCAACGGCTACCAGCCGCTGAATACCTCCACCGCGACGTTAACCAACATGCCGATGCTGGATATCCCGCAGGTGGTGAATACCGTCAGCGATAAAGTGCTGGAGGATCAGCACGCCACCACGCTGGACGAAGCGCTCTATAACGTCAGCAACGTGGTGCAGACCAACACCCTGGGCGGCACGCAGGATGCCTTTGTGCGCCGCGGGTTTGGCGCGAACCGCGACGGGTCAATCATGACCAACGGTCTGCGCACCGTCCTGCCGCGCAGCTTCAATGCCGCAACGGAGCGCGTGGAGGTGCTGAAAGGCCCGGCCTCGACCCTGTACGGCATTCTCGACCCGGGCGGCCTGATCAACGTCGTCACCAAACGCCCGGAGAAAACCTTCGGCGGCTCGATTTCTGCCACCTCTTCCAGCTTTGGCGGCGGCACCGGACAGGTCGATGTGACAGGCCCGATTGACGGCACGCGCCTGGCGTATCGCCTCACGGGCGAATATCAGGACGAGGATTACTGGCGTAATTTCGGCACCGAACGCAGCACCTTTATCGCTCCGTCGCTCACCTGGTTTGGCGACGATGCCACCGTGACCGTGCTCTATTCGCATCGTGACTATAAGACGCCGTTCGATCGCGGAACGATCTTCGATCTCAACACTAAAAAGGCCGTCGATGTCGATCGCAAAACCCGCTTTGACGAGCCGTTTAACATCACCGACGGCCAGTCCGACCTCGCTCAGCTCAACGCGGAATATCGCCTCAACAGCCAGTGGACCGCGAAGTTTGACTACAGCTACAGCCAGGACAAATACAGCGATAACCAGGCCCGCGTGATGGCCTACGATTCAAAAACCGGCAACCTGACCCGCCGCGTGGATGCGACCCAGGGCTCGACCCAGCGCATGCACAGCACCCGTGCGGATCTGCAGGGGAATGTCGATATTGCGGGCTTTTACAATGAGATCCTGACCGGCGTGTCGTATGAGAATTACGATCTGCTGCGCACAGATATGATGCGCTGTAAAAACGTGAAGGATTTCAATATCTATCACCCGACGTATGGCAATCTCGGCAAATGCACCACCGTGTCGGCGTCCGACAGCGACCAGACGCTCAAGCAGGAAAGCTACTCTGCGTACGCGCAGGATGCCCTGTACCTGACCGATAAGTGGATCGCCGTCGCCGGGATGCGCTATCAGTATTACACCCAGTACGCGGGCAAAGGCCGCCCGTTCAACGTCAACACCGACAGCCGTGACGAACAGTGGACGCCGAAGCTGGGGCTGGTCTATAAGCTCACGCCAGCGGTCTCGCTGTTTGCCAACTACTCGCAGACGTTTATGCCGCAGTCGTCCATTGCGAGCTACATCGGCGACCTGCCGCCGGAAACGTCGAATGCTTACGAAGTGGGCGCAAAGTTCGACCTGTTCGACGGGGTTACCGCCAATATCGCGCTGTTTGATATTCATAAACGCAACGTGCTGTACAACGAAAGCGTGGGGGGTGAAACCATCGCCAAAACGGCGGGCCGCGTGCGCTCCCAGGGCGTGGAGGTGGATCTTGCCGGATCGCTGACCGAGAACACCAATATCATCGCCAGCTATGGCTATACCGACGCGAAGGTGCTGGAAGACCCGGACTATGCGGGAAAACCGCTGCCGAACGTGCCGCGCCATACCGGCTCCCTGTTCCTGACCTACGACATTCATAATGCGTTTGCCGGGAATACCCTGACGCTGGGCGGCGGCGGGCACGGCGTGAGTCGTCGTTCCGCAACCAACGGTGCGGATTACTATCTGCCGGGCTATTTCGTGGCGGATGCGTTTGCGGCGTATAAGATGAAGCTGCAGTATCCGGTGACGCTGCAGGTGAACGTGAAAAACCTGTTTGATAAGACCTACTACACCTCATCTATCGCCACCAACAATCTGGGTAACCAGATTGGCGACCCGCGCGAAGTGCAGCTGACGGTGAAGATGGAGTTTTGACGTAAAAAAGCCCGGTGGCTCTAACGCTTACCGGGCCTACGATCCATTCCCTCTCCCTGTGGGAGAGGGTTAGGGTGAGGGCATCAGGCCTCAATATCCGCCATATCGCCTTTCTCCTGTAGCCAGTTACGTCGGTCTTCCGAACGTTTCTTGGCAAGGAGCATATCCATCATAGCGTTGGTCTGCTGTTCGTCTTCGTCGCTGATCGTCAGCTGCACCAGGCGGCGCGTGTTCGGATCCAGCGTGGTTTCGCGCAGCTGCATCGGGTTCATCTCGCCCAGCCCTTTAAAGCGCTGCACGTTAGGCTTGCCCTTCTTACGCTTCAGCTGTTCCAGCACGCCCGCTTTCTCTTCTTCCGTCAGCGCGTAGTAAACCTCTTTGCCGAGGTCGATCCGGTACAGCGGCGGCAGCGCCACGTGGACGTGACCGTTTTTCACCAGCGTGCGGAAGTGCTTCACAAACAGCGCGCACAGCAGCGTGGCGATGTGCAGACCATCGGAGTCCGCATCCGCGAGGATACAGATCTTGCCGTAGCGCAGCTGGCTCAGATCGTCGCTGTCCGGATCGATGCCGATCGCCACCGAGATATCGTGGACTTCCTGCGAGGCCAGCACTTCATCAGACGAGACCTCCCAGGTGTTCAGGATCTTACCCTTGAGGGGCATGATCGCCTGATATTCACGATCGCGCGCCTGCTTGGCCGACCCGCCCGCCGAGTCCCCTTCCACAAGGAACAGTTCGGTACGGTTGAGATCCTGCGCGGTACAGTCCGCCAGCTTGCCCGGCAGTGCAGGGCCGCTGGTCAGCTTTTTACGCACCACTTTCTTGGCGGCGCGCAGACGACGCTGGGCGCTGGAAATGGCCATTTCCGCCAGCATTTCTGCCGCCTGCACGTTCTGGTTCAGCCACAGGGTAAACGCATCTTTCACCACGCCGGAAACGAACGCCGCGCACTGGCGTGACGACAGGCGCTCTTTGGTCTGACCGGCAAACTGCGGATCCTGCATCTTCACGGAGAGCACGTAGGCACAGCGGTCCCAGATATCTTCCGCCGACAGCTTCACGCCGCGCGGCAGAATGTTGCGGTATTCGCAGAACTCACGCATCGCATCCAGCAGCCCCTGACGCAGGCCGTTGACGTGCGTACCGCCCAGCATGGTCGGGATCAGGTTAACGTAGCTTTCGGTCAGCAGCTCGCCGCCTTCCGGTAGCCACAGCAGCGCCCAGTCCACCGCTTCGGTGTCGCCGGTGAAATTGCCGACGAACGGTTTTTCCGGCAGCGTCGGCAGGCCGTTTACCGCTTCGCACAGATAGTCATTAAGGCCATCTTCGTAGCGCCAGGTCTGCTCGGTGTTGTTGACGTTGTCTTTAAACGTGATTTCCACGCCCGGGCACAGCACCGCTTTGGCTTTCAGCAGGTGCGTCAGGCGGGAAACGGAAAAGCGCGGACTGTCGAAGAAGCTTTCGTCAGGCCAGAAGTGAACGCTGGTGCCGGTGTTGCGTTTGCCGCACGTCCCGACAACCTGCAGATCCTGCACCTTCTCGCCGTTTTCAAACGCGATGTTGTACACCTGACCGTCGCGACGGACGTTCACTTCCACGCGTTTTGACAGGGCGTTGACGACGGAAATCCCCACACCGTGCAGGCCGCCGGAGAACTGGTAGTTTTTGTTGGAGAACTTACCGCCCGCGTGCAGACGACAGAGGATCAGCTCAACGGCCGGGACGCCCTCTTCCGGGTGGATATCCACCGGCATGCCGCGCCCGTCGTCAATGACTTCCAGCGA
Source organism: Enterobacter sp. PL_is379 (assembly GCF_055817355.1). Taxonomy (NCBI): domain Bacteria; kingdom Pseudomonadati; phylum Pseudomonadota; class Gammaproteobacteria; order Enterobacterales; family Enterobacteriaceae; genus Enterobacter; species Enterobacter sp. PL_is379. The sequence continues at coordinate 45,376 of NZ_JBVPGT010000031.1, read as the reverse complement.
CTGATCGGCGTGCAGGATGACGTCAACGCGTTTGGCATGGCCCGCCAGCGCTTCGTCCACACTGTTATCAATAACTTCCTGGCCCAGATGGTTTGGGCGCGTCGTATCGGTGTACATCCCCGGGCGGCGGCGAACCGGCTCAAGCCCGGTGAGGACCTCAATGGCATCAGCGTTATAGGTTTGCGTCATGATTTAACTAGCAATTCGCATTGATTGTCAGTGGCTGTGCAGTCCAAGAAAATCGACAATCTGGGTGAAATGATTCTCAAAGCCCGTGAAAGCATGGTTTCCGCCCTCTTCTATAGTCTGGCGGCAGGAGGCGTAATACGCCACTGCCTGGCGGTAATCCAGCACTTCATCTCCCATCTGCTGCAGCAGCCAGATGAGATCCGGCGCCTCGAGCGGGTCGACCTGCATAACTTTGAGATCGTAAATATGGCGTGACTCTAGCACATATTGCTGGCCGGTGTAGGGGTTCTCGTTTTCGCCAAGAAAGTCCCGCAGCAGCTCAAATGGCCGTACCGCCGGATTAACCACCACGGCGGGCAGCATAAAGCATTGCGAGAGCCAGGTAGCGTAATACCCGCCCAGGGATGAACCGACCACACCGAAGGTTTCGCCGCCGTGCGCAAGCACAATGGATTCCAGCATCTCCGCGGCCTCTGCCGGGTAAGGCGGCAGCTGAGGGATAATCATCTCAACGTCGGGGTGATGCTCGCTCAGCCACTGGCGAAACTGTGTCGCTTTTGCGGAGCGTGGCGAGCTGTTGAATCCGTGCAGATAAAGGAGCGTAGACATCAATAGCCTTCTGAAGCGGTATCAGGGCGGAATTTTGCACCGGTCAAACGGCAGACTTCCGTGGTCAGCGTGCCGTCGGCATGCAGTTCCAGCCAGCGCCAGCCTGGCGCGATGGTATCCAGCGTAAAGTTGGCGCAGTGCGGCTTAAACTGAACGCAGGTCGACGGCGTCGCCAGCATGCGGCGCCCGTTCCAGTCGAGATCCTGCTCCTGGTGAATATGCCCACACAGCAGATTTTTCACCCGCGGGAACTTCGCCAGCACGCGATCCAGCGCCGCGGAGTTGCGCAGGCTGTGCTGATCGAGCCAGCTGCAGCCCGCCGGCAGAGGGTGATGATGAAGCAACAGCAGCGTATGACGTTCAGGTTCAGCAGCCAGTTTGGTCTCAAGCCAGTCGAGCTGAAACTCGCTTAATTCACCGTGCGGGACGCCAAACACCTGACTGTCCAGCAGCAGGATCTGCCACTGTTCACCCGCAAAAACACATTTCGCCGGAGAAATACCCGCATCCTGAAGAGAACTGTACATGGCAGGCTGGAAGTCATGGTTTCCCGGCAGCCAGACGCAAGGCACGCTAAAGCTCGCGATGCCTTCAGCAAAATGCTGGTAGGCCGCGGAAGATTGGTCCTGCGCCAGATCGCCCGTTGCGACAATCAGATCGCATGCACGGTTTTCAGCGTGAATGGCGCTCAGTACCGCCTGATAACTCTCCCAGGTATTCACCCCCAGCAGCGTTTCATGCTTTTCGGCAAAAAGGTGGGTATCGGTGATTTGTAATATCCTGACTGGCGCGCCACCAGCAACAGTCAGGTTCAACAGGCTTTCCAAATGGTGTCCTTAGGTAGGTTTATGACGCTAACAAACCGGAATCGCCATTGCTCCATGTGCTAAACAATATCTTAGCCAGTCGGCTAAAAACTGGTTAATTTGATGCTTTTCGTCGCGTTGATGCAACTTTTTATTCGGGTAATCATACCGCGCCTTGAAGCGAAAGATCTGCTGGCTTGAACACACTTCAGCGACCATCGCGTCGTGATAGAGACGTACCGTCATCGACGGCAGGCTCCAGTAGCTAATGCTGGGTGCCGTTTGCTCAATCTCCACCAGCGTAGTGTAGCGCGTTGATTCTGTTATCGTTAATCGATACTGCGCGTTGCTCACCTGATAGCTTACCGTTTCGCCGGGTGCGTCGTTTTTCGGCAGCAGGCGGCGCAATTGTGCGAAATTGGTTTCGCACAGGCGCATCATTTCTGGGAAGTCAGGCGTATAGCGCTTCATTTTTTCCACTCGTTTCGTAATGTCTGATAATGCAGCTGTAGCCATTGCAGGGCGATGACAGACGCTGCGTTGTCGATTTTCCCCTCTTCTACCCACTGGTAAGCCTGTTCCCGGCTTACCACATGAACCCGAATATCTTCGTTTTCATCAGCCAGACCGTGAATGCCTTCTGCGGTCGTGGCGTCCACTTCGCCCACCATTATGGATAAGCGTTCGCTGGTGCCTCCCGGGCTTGCCAGATAGCTCAGCACCGGTTTTGTGCGGCCGACCACCAGCCCCGCCTCTTCCAGCGCCTCGCGCCGGGCGACGTCCTCGACCGACTCGCCTTCTTCGATCATCCCGGCCACCATCTCCAGCAGCCACGGGCTCTCACTGACGTCATAAGCGGCGATGCGGATCTGCTCCACCAGCACAACTTCGTCACGCACTGGGTCAAAGGGTAGCAAGACTGCCGCATGCCCGCGCTCAAAAATTTCGCGTCTGATTTCGCCGCTCATTTCCCCGTTAAACAGGCGATGCCTGAAACGGTAAAGATCCATTGAAAAAAAACCGCTATAAAGCGTTTCTCGTGCAATAATTTCTACATCGTTTTTGGCGAAAGTCACGGGCAACTTATCTGGTTTTTGCATGAGTCGAGTCCTGGTAGCAATGGTGATGAAATTGTGAATTTCAAGGCTGTTTGGCTGCCGTTTGTAAGGCTATATGGTAGATTGGTGCAAATTACCGCCAGATGGCACGTAACGCCAACCTTTTGGTATGGAAGATTCTGTTAGAATCGGCAATTATTTTTTAATTAGATCAGCGCTAATACTGCTTCACAACAAGGAATGCAAATGAAGAAATTGCTCCCCATCCTTATCGGCCTGAGCCTGACGGGCTTCAGTGCAATGAGCCAGGCGGAAAACCTGTTACAGGTCTACCAGCAGGCACGTCTGGGCAACCCTGATTTACGTAAATCAGCGGCCGATCGTGATGCTGCGTTTGAAAAGATTAACGAAGCGCGTAGCCCCTTGCTGCCACAGTTAGGGTTAGGTGCAGATTATACCTACAGCAACGGTTTCCGCGACGCTAACGGCGTAAACTCCAATGCTACCAGCGCCTCACTGCAATTAACACAGACGCTGTTTGATATGTCCAAATGGCGTGCCCTGACCCTGCAGGAAAAGAGCGCAGGCATCCAGGATGTGACCTATCAGACCGACCAGCAGACGCTGATCCTGAACACGGCCACGGCGTATTTCAACGTGCTGAGCGCGATTGACGCGCTCTCCTACACCGAAGCGCAGAAACAGGCGATTTACCGCCAGTTAGATCAAACTACCCAGCGCTTCAACGTGGGCCTGGTGGCGATCACCGACGTGCAGAACGCCCGTTCACAGTACGACACCGTGCTGGCCAACGAAGTGACTGCGCGTAACAACCTCGACAACGCGCTGGAATCCCTGCGTCAGGTCACCGGGAATTATTATCCTGAGCTGGCGTCTCTGAACGTCGACAGCTTTAAAACGGATAAACCGCAGGCCGTTAACGCCCTGCTGAAAGAGGCGGAAAACCGCAACCTGACGTTGCTACAGGCGCGTCTGAGCCAGGACCTGGCCCGCGAGCAAATTCGTCAGGCGCAGGACGGTCATCTGCCAACCCTGAGCCTGAGCGCCTCTACCGGTATCTCTGACACCACCTACAGTGGCTCTAAAACGAATGGTGCCAATTCGCAGGGTTATAATGACAGCAATATGGGCCAGAACAAGGTGGGCCTGAGCTTCTCTCTGCCGCTGTACCAGGGCGGTCAGGTCAACTCTCAGGTGAAACAGGCGCAGTACAACTTTGTTGGCGCGAGCGAGCAGCTGGAAAGCGCGCATCGTAACGTGGTGCAGACCGTACGTTCATCCTTCAACAACGTGAACGCCTCTATCAGCAGCATCAACGCCTATAAACAGGCCGTTGTGTCTGCACAGAGCTCCCTGGACGCGATGGAAGCGGGTTACTCGGTCGGTACACGTACTATCGTTGACGTGCTCGATGCGACCACTACGCTGTACAACGCGAAACAGCAGCTCTCCAGCGCGCGTTATCAGTACCTGATTAACCAGCTGAACATTAAGCAGGCTCTGGGTACGCTGAACGAGCAAGACCTGCAGATGCTGAACAGCGCACTGGGCAAGCCGGTCTCCACCTCTCCGGAGAGCGTTGCACCTGAGAATCCTGACCAGGTTGCCGCGGTTGATAACTTCAACGCTAACAGCAACACCCCTGCTGCACAGCCCGCTGCCGCACGCACCACAGCGCCTGCCAGCAAGGGCAATAATCCGTTCCGTAACTAAGAGTGAGTGCCATCAGGCCTGCTGCGGCCTGATGCCCTCACCCCGCCCCTCTCCCACAGGGAGAGGGCGCATCTGAATCACATCCGAACGTAAGCCAACGTAAAGATCCCCCTGATTCCGCCCCTCTTCGCTTCATTTTCAACCACTCATCCTCTATCCTGAGCGTTATTACCACTGGGTCCTGGAAGACAAAGATGAAACGGACAAAATCTATAAATCACGCTTCGTTCCGCAAGAGCTGGAACGCGCGTCACCTCACCCCTGTTGCGCTGGCGGTCACGGCTGTCTTTATGCTGGCAGGCTGTGAGAAAAATGACGAAACGGTTTCGCTGTATCAAAACGCAGACGACTGCTCTGCCGCAACCGGCAAAGCCGCCGAGTGTAAAACGGCTTATACGAGCGCGCTGAAAGAAGCAGAACGTACCGCGCCGAAATATGCCTCACGCGAAGACTGCGTGGCGGAATTCGGTGAAGGTCAGTGCCAGCAGGCACCGGCCCAGGCCAGCACCGCACCTGAAAATCAGGCGCAGGCGCAGTCCAGCGGCAGCTTCTGGATGCCGCTGATGGCAGGCTACATGATGGGTCGCCTGATGGGCGGCGGTGCAGGCTACCAGCAGCAGCCGCTGTTTAGCTCGAAAAACCCGGCCAGCCCGGCTTACGGTCAATATACCGATGCCAGCGGTAAAGGCTACGGCGCAGCGACGCCTGGCCGCACCGTGACGGTACCGAAAACGGCAATGGCGCCGAAGCCTGCGACGACCAGCACCATCACCCGCGGCGGGTTTGGTGAATCGGTGGCGAAGCAGACCAGCATGCAGCGCAGCGCGACAGGCACCTCCTCTACTCGCTCAATGGGCGGCTGATCATGGAACGAGTCAGTATCACCGAGCGCCCGGACTGGCGCGAAAAAGCCACCGAGTACGGTTTTAACTTCCATACCATGTACGGCGAGCCGTACTGGTGTGAAGACGCTTACTACAAGCTCACGCTGGCCCAGGTTGAGAAGCTGGAAGAGGTGACGGCCGAGCTGCATCAGATGTGCCTGAAGGTCGTGGAAAAGGTCATCGACAGCGACGAGCTGATGGCAAAGTTCCGCATTCCGAAGCACACCTGGAGCTTTGTCCGCCAGTCGTGGAAAACGAATCAGCCTTCGCTTTACTCTCGCCTGGATCTGGCGTGGGACGGCAAAGGCGAGCCTAAGCTGCTGGAAAACAACGCCGATACCCCAACGTCCCTGTACGAAGCGGCGTTCTTCCAGTGGATCTGGCTGGAAGACCAGGCCAATGCCGGAAACCTGCCGGAAGGCAGCGACCAGTTCAACAGCCTGCAGGAGAAGCTGATCGAGCGCTTCGCCGAGCTGCGCGAGCAGTTTGGCTTCAACCTGCTGCATCTTGCCTGCTGCCGCGACACGGAAGAAGACCGTGGCACGGTTCAGTATCTGCAGGACTGCGCTGCCGAAGCGGAGGTGGCGACCGAGTTCCTCTATATCGAGGATATCGGCCTGGGTGAAAAAGGTCAGTTTACGGATACGCAGGATCAGGTGATCAGCAACCTGTTCAAGCTCTACCCGTGGGAGTATATGCTGCGCGAGATGTTCTCCACCAAGCTGGAAGACGCGGGCGTGCGCTGGCTGGAACCGGCCTGGAAGAGCATTATCTCTAACAAAGCCCTGCTGCCGATGCTCTGGGAGATGTTCCCGAATCACCCTAACCTGCTGCCAGCATATTTTGCGGAAGATGATTACCCGCAAATGGAGAAATACGTCGTTAAGCCGATCTTCTCCCGCGAAGGTGCGAACGTGTCGATTATCGAAAACGGTAAGACGCTGGAAGCGGTTGAAGGGCCGTACGGCGAAGAAGGGATGATCGTCCAGGAATTCTATCCACTGCCGAAGTTTGGCGACAGCTATACGCTGATTGGCAGCTGGCTCGTCAACGATCAACCGGCCGGGATTGGCATTCGCGAAGATCGCGCGCTGATCACGCAGGATCTGTCGCGGTTCTATCCGCATATTTTTGTGGAGTAAGACTGCGGCCTGATGCCCTCACCCCAGCCCTCTCCCACAGGGAGAGGGTGCACACACTAAAAACGGCAACCTGAAGTTGCCGTTTTGCTTTTATTACCCCACCAGCACCGACAGCATACTCAGGCTTCCCATCTCAATCCCGTCGACCGGGATCGTAACCGGCTCCTGACCATCCCACGCGCCAAGCACGTACAGCAGCGGCAGGAAGTGTTCCGGCGTCGGGTTAGAGAGCGAACCGCCCTCATGATCCAGATAGTTCACCAGCGGATGCTCCTCAGCCGGACCCTGCCACGTCAGGTTCGCTTTAACGTAGTCGTTAAAAGCGGTCGCCCATGGATATGGCGTGTTTTCACCGTGCCAGCGCGCCGTACGCAGGTTGTGCACCACGTTTCCGCTTGCCACCAGCATGATGCCTTCATCACGAAGCGTTGCCAGCTTGCGGCCCATCTCCAGATGCCAGGCGGCCGGTTTGGTGCTGTCGATGCTCAGCTGCACCATCGGGATATCCGCATCAGGATACATTTTAATCAGCACGCCCCAGGAGCCATGGTCAAAACCCCAGGCTTCTTTATCCAGCGTTACAGGAACAGGCGCCAGCAGATCCACCAGCCTTTGTGCCAGCTCAGGCGAGCCGGGGGCTGGATAGTGCGTGTCATACAGCGCCTGCGGGAAGCCGCCAAAATCATGAATGGTCTTTGGCGCTTCCATGGCGGTCACGCCCGTGCCGCGGGTGAACCAGTGCGCGGATACCACCACAATCGCTTTTGGACGCGGCAACGTCTCGCCCAGGCTACGCCATGCGCGGGTATAGACGTTGTCTTCCAGAACGTTCATTGGGCTGCCGTGGCCTAAAAACAGGGCTGGCATACGGGAAGAAGTCATGATGATATCCTTACAGAAGGTGTCAATTTAATGGTGCTACATTACGCGCAATCCGGCAAAGATGAACGCAGATAAGCGTGAAGATCATCATCAGGAAATTTGAATGTAAGGAATGTGTAAAGCCGGGGTTCGCCCCTCGCTTTGCCAGAAATGAATCATTTATATTAATGAGAATCATTATCACAAGGAGTTATGCATGTCAGTCCCCTTGATCCTGACCATACTCGCGGGTGCTGCGACCTTTATCGGTGCGATCCTCGGCGTACTTGGTCAAAAGCCCTCTAACCGCGTGCTGGCCTTCTCGCTGGGCTTTGCTGCCGGGATCATGCTGCTCATCTCCCTGATGGAGATGCTGCCTGCCGCGCTGGGCACAGAAGGCATGTCTCCGCTGCTGGGCTACGGCATGTTTGTCTTTGGCCTGCTGGGATACTTTGCCCTCGACCGGATGCTGCCGCACGCGCATCCGCAGGATTTAATGCAGAAAAACGTAACGCCCATGCCGCGGAATATTAAGCGAACGGCGGTTCTGCTGACGCTGGGCATCAGCCTGCATAATTTCCCGGAAGGGGTCGCCACCTACGTGACGGCCAGCAGCAATCTGGAAATGGGCTTTGGCATCGCACTGGCGGTGGCCTTACACAATATTCCTGAAGGACTGGCCGTCGCCGGACCGGTCTATGCCGCCACGGGCTCGAAACGCACCGCGGTGTTCTGGGCAGGTATTTCCGGGATGGCCGAAATCCTTGGCGGCGTGCTGGCCTGGCTGATCCTTGGTAGCCTGGTCTCTCCGGTAGTGATGGCGGCGATTATGGCAGCGGTAGCCGGGATCATGGTTGCACTTTCGGTGGATGAACTGATGCCGCTGGCGAAGGAGATAGATCCTAACAACAACCCCAGCTATGGCGTGCTGTGCGGAATGTCGGTGATGGGATTAAGCCTGGTTCTGCTGCAGACCGCAGGAATCGGGTAAAAAAACGCCGGGATATCCCGGCGTTTTTATTATCAGCTGGCTTTGCGCTCGTGCGCCTGGCGATACTCCACCAGATCTTCAATCGTTACCACCGGCATGTTGTGCAGACGCGCAAAGGTGATGCACTCCGGCGCGCGCGCCATAGTGCCGTCATCGTTGGTCAGTTCACACAGCACACCCGCAGGTTTGAAGCCCGCCAGCGTCACCAGGTCGATGGTCGCTTCGGTGTGACCGCCGCGGGTCAGGACGCCGCCCGCCTGCGCGCGCAGTGGGAAGACGTGGCCTGGACGATGCAGATCGGATGGCTTCGCACCGTCAGCAATCGCGGCACGTACGGTGGTCAGACGGTCAGCCGCAGACACACCGGTGGTCACGCCATGCGCCGCTTCAATAGTCACGGTAAAACCGGTACCAAAGGCGCTGGTGTTGTTTTCGACCATCATCGGCAGCTCGAGCTGCTTACGACGATCTTCGGTAATACACAGGCATACGATGCCGCTGCCGTGACGGATGGTCAGCGCCATCTGTTCAACGGTCATGTTTTCGGCGGCGAAAATCATGTCGCCTTCGTTTTCACGGTTTTCATCGTCAAGCACCATCACACCGCGGCCTTCGCGCAGTGCATCCAGTGCATGTTCAACACGTTGAGTTGAAGTGCCAAAAGAGGAAAGTAGCGTCTGATTCATGGTAAAAAAACCTCATTAACATTATGGTTACCAGAATCAGGGCAGTCTTAGGAGCGCCGTATAAGCGGCAAAAAGATAACGTGAGCGGGCCCATGCCCGACTGGATCGTTACTCTCTCCCATCCGGACTCTAACCGTCGGCCCCGGAATTACACCGGATCTGCTGACCTTTGAGTTTTCACCCAAAGCGCTCGCGGGCTTTCAGCGTCACGCTGATTTACCGCCGGTGGGGAATTTCGCCCCGCCCTGAGAATAAGCGAGATAACTATAACGCTATTGATTATCCTGGGCAATGCATAAGCATCAAACAATTTTGTTTACCCCGGGCATGACGCGCTACAATGGACACTAACACCTTTCCATCAAGGGAAACGACAATGATTGACCCGAAGAAAATTGAGCAGATCGCGCGTCAGGTTCATGAATCCATGCCAAAAGGCATTCGTGAATTTGGTGATGACGTTGAGAAGAAAATCCGCCAGACGCTGCAGGCGCAGTTGGTTCGCCTTGATTTAGTCAGCCGCGAAGAGTTTGACGTGCAGACCCAGGTTCTGCTGCGCACCCGCGAGAAGCTGGCGCTGCTGGAACAGCGTCTGACCGAGCTGGAAAACCGCAATGCGCCGGAAGAAGTGAAGCCAGCACCGGCCATTCCACCGGTGGATGACCAGGAGTAAGTGCGGCCTGATGCCCTCACCCCAGCCCTCTCCCACAGGGAGAGGGTGAAAAAATAAACGGGCCAGCTGGCCCGTTTATTTTACTGACTGTCTTTCTGGATCTTCCTGATGATGTTGGTGGTGGAACACCCGTCCTCAAAGTTGAGCACCATCACCTCGCCGCCGTTGGCCCAGACCTCTTCGCTGCCCGCGATTTGCTCCGGCTTGTAATCCCCGCCTTTTACCAGCAGATCCGGCAGAATACCGGCAATCAGGCGCTGCGGTGTGTCTTCTTCAAACGACACCACCCAGTCCACGGCTTCCAGCGCGCCGAGCACGATCATCCGCTGCTCAAGCGGGTTCACCGGACGCGTTTCACCCTTCAGGCGTTTCGTCGACGCATCGCTGTTGACCGCCACAATCAGGCGATCGCCCAGCTTGCGCGCATTCGCCAGATAGGAGACGTGGCCCGCGTGCAGGATGTCAAACACGCCGTTGGTCATCACCACTTTCTCACCGCGCTTGCGCGCGGCGGCAACGGCCACTTTAAGCTCGTCTTCGGTCATGACGCCAAAACCGGTGTCCGCACGGCCGCGCACCGCGTTTTCCAGCTCGATTGGGGAAACGGTTGAGGTACCGAGCTTACCAACGACCACACCCGCCGCGGCGTTAGCGAAGTAGCACGCCTCTTCCAGGGAGTTTCCTGCGGCCAGCGTCGCCGCCAGCACGCCGATCACCGTATCACCGGCACCGGTCACATCGTACACTTCCTGCGCCTGGGTTGGCATATGCAGCGGCGCCTTGCCCGGCTGCAACAGCGTCATCCCCTGCTCGGAGCGGGTCACCAGCAGCGCGGACAGCTCAAAGTCAGCAATGATCTTCATGCCGCGCTCAACCAGCTCTTCCTCGGTTTTGCACTTGCCCGCCACCGCCTCAAACTCGGAGAGGTTTGGCGTCAGCAGCGTCGCGCCGCGATAGCGCTCAAAGTCGGTGCCTTTCGGGTCGATCAGCACCGGCACGCTGGCTTTACGCGCCAGCTGGATCATCGTCTGCACGCTCGCCAGCGCGCCTTTCGCGTAGTCGGACAGCACCAGCGCGCCGATATTGCCCAGCGCCTGGTTAATGCGCTCGTGCAGCGGCTCGGGATCAACGCCTTCGAACCCTTCTTCAAAGTCGAGGCGGATCAGCTGCTGGTTGCGAGACAGCACGCGCAGCTTGGTGATGGTCGGGTGGGTCGGAACAGAAACGAAGTCGCACTTCACGTTCACGTCCGCCAGCGACTTACTCAGCGCGCGCGCCGCATCGTCGATGCCGGTCAAGCCAACCAGACGCGAGTGCGCGCCCAGAGAGGCAATGTTCATCGCCACGTTTGCCGCGCCGCCGGGACGCTCTTCAATGGTGTCGACCTTTACCACCGGTACCGGTGCTTCCGGAGAGATGCGGCTGGTCGGCCCATACCAGTAGCGATCCAGCATCACATCCCCAACAACCATTACCCCAGCACGTTCAAACTCTGGCAGTGTTACTTTCATTCCTGACTCCAGAAAGATTCACAATTTGCGCGCGATAATATCACACTTGATTTGTTACGCACGGTTCCACCAGCCACTTCTGCCAGCTGGCCGTTACCTGAGCGCGTTCTGCGACAAAACAGTCCAGCGCCACGTGTCCCGGCTGCTCCTGCAGCGCCAGGTGATGAAGCTCGTCGCGCAGCGTCGTGTAGGCGCGGGTTAAGGCCTGCGCCTCCTGCTCGTCCATGATGTCGTTTTGCGCCAGCAGTTCCAGAATGCGCACGTTATCGGACCAGCGGGTCAGCTTCGGCTTGTCGTGCGCGTGGAGCAGCACCAGATACTGGGTAATGAACTCAATATCGGTAATCCCGCCCTCGTCGGCTTTGATATCAAAGCGATCGCGGTGTTTATTACCCAGGTGCGCACGCATTTTCTCGCGCATCTCGCGCACTTCGGTCTGCAGCGTACTGCCCTCGCGCTGGGTGGTCATGACGTCCTTACGAATGGCATCGAACTGCGTTTTGAGCTGCGGATCGCCATACACCACGCGGGCGCGCACCAGCGCCTGATGCTCCCACGTCCAGGCTTCATTCTTCTGGTAATCGGCGAAGGATTCCGTTGAGGTGACCAGCATGCCCGCCGCGCCGGACGGACGCAGGCGCGCATCGACTTCATACAAAATGCCCGACGAGGTGCGGGTGCTGAACAGGTGCATAATGCGCTGAGCCAGGCGCAGGTAGAACTGACGCCCGTCAATTTCGCGCTCGCCGTCGGTCATCACGTCAACCGGGCAGTCGTGCAGGAAGATTAAATCCAGATCGGAGCTGTATCCCAGCTCCCAGCCGCCAAGCTTGCCATAACCGACCACGGCAAACCCTCGCCCCTCACGGTCAGCAAGGTGCTTCGGCTGGCCGTAGCGGGCCACCATCTGCACCCACGCCTGCTGCACTACCGCGTCGATGATCGCCTCCGCGAGCCAGGTTAAGTGATCGCTCACTTTCATCACCGGCAGCGTTCCGGCGATGTCCGCCGCCGCCACGCGCAGCATCTGGGCCTGCTTAAACTGGCGCAGCGCCTCCAGCTGCTGCTCTTCGTCTTCTTCCGGCACGCGCAGCAGATACTGACGCAGCTCGTCCCGGTAGGCATCCGTCGCCGTGGGTTGATACAGGGTGTTCGGGTCGAGCAGTTCATCCAGCAGCAGCGGATAGCGCGCCAGCTTGTTGGCCACCATCGGCGAGGCGGCGCAGAGCGTAATCAGATGCTTCAGCGCCCCCGGAAACTCGCTCAAAAGCTCAAGGTACGTGGTACGCGTGATGATCCCGCTCAGCAGCGGCATCATGCGCGACAGCGGCACCGGCGCATCCGCTCGCGAGCAGACCTCGCTCAGCAGGTGCGGCATCAGGTGATCCAGCACCTGACGGCCGCGCGGGCCGATGGCGCGTTTGTTCAGTTCGAGACGGAAATCAGCGATCAGCGCCACCACGCGATGCCGGGCATCGTCACTCAGGTGCGCCAGCACGGGGGTCGTGTCATCTTCCTGGAGCGCATCCTGCCACAGCTCGCGCCAGTGCTCGGAAAGCGCATCGTCCTGCGATTCGCTTTCGTCATCACCGATCAGTTCGTTAAAGATGCGGCGCACGCCTGCCATATGGGCATCGAGCCGTTCGGTCAGCGTTGACCAGTCGTTCACCCGCATCCCCCAGGCCAGACGCGCCCGGTTAAGGTCATCCCCCGGCAGGGTCTGGGTCTGTTCGTCGTTGATGCTTTGCAGCAGGTTTTCCAGACGACGCAGGAATAGATAGGCCTCGCGCAGGGTTTGCGCGTCGCCGTCCGGCAGCAGGTGCAGCTGCTCGATGGCGCTCAGCGTCGGCAGCAGTGAACGGGACTGTAACGACGGCTCACGCCCGCCGCGAATCAGCTGGAAGACCTGGACGATAAATTCGATTTCGCGAATGCCGCCCGCGCCAAGCTTGATGTTGTCCTTCAGCCCACGACGGCGAACCTCACGGGCGATCATCCCTTTCATATTGCGCAGGGACTGGATGACGCTGAAGTCGATATAGCGACGGAACACGAACGGGCGCAGCATGGCGCGCAGCTCGTTGGCGTAGGCGTCGTCGCTGTCGCCCATGATCCGCGCTTTAACCATCGCATAACGCTCCCAGTCGCGCCCCTGCTCCTGGTAATAATCTTCCAGCGCGGCAAAGCTCAGCACCAGCGGGCCACTGTCACCGAACGGCCGCAGGCGCATGTCCACGCGGTAAACAAAGCCGTCCTGCGTGGGCTGATCCAGCGCCTTAATCAGACGCTGCCCGAGACGGGTAAAGAACTGGGCGTTGTCCAGCTCGCGACGGCCGCCGCGCGTGGAGCCGTTCTCGGGCCAGGCAAAAATCAGGTCGATATCGGAGGAGAAGTTCAGCTCGCAGCCACCCAGCTTGCCCATCCCCAGAATCAACAGCGGCTGAGGAACCCCTTCCTCGCTGCACGGCGTGCCCCACTCTTTACAACAGGCGGCGTAGAGCCAGTCGCGCGCGGCGACAATCAGCGTTTGCGCCAGCTCGCTTAGCTGCTGCAGCGTACTCTCTTCGCTCACCAGCTCCAGCGCCTGAGCCCAGGCAATGCGCACCATCACCCGACGGCGGAACTGACGCAGGACGCGCATCAGCGTCGTCTCATCCGCTACGTCTTCGAGTGCGGCATGCAGCCAGCCGGCATAGTGCCGCCACTCGTCCGCCTGCGGCGGTGCGTTCTCAAGCTCCATCAGCCAGTCCGGGTAGGCGGTGATGCTTTCCTGCACAAAATCACTGAAGGCGAGTACGCTTTTCGCCTGCTCGCTTAACGATGACGCCGGTAATGACTCAGGCAGACGTTCGCACACGGTCTGCCACTGCTGCTGTAAAGGTGAAGAAAGCGGCATTTTAGGGGTTCCTTGCCAGAGTTAACGTTTTCCGCTGTGCAGCCAGAACGGCTCCTGCGAAATGGCCTCGTTACGGAAATGCTCAATCTCAATATGCTGGCGGGTTTCGATGGCATGCTTCAGCCCCTGCCAGTTTTCCAGCCACGCCTGCGCCTGTGGCCCGTCGTAGGCACCGGAAAGGAGCAGCATGCTGTCGATGTTGCGCGACAGACGGGGAAGCTGATCGCCATACTTATCGCCGAGCGGATAGGCAAAGGTGCTCTTCAGTTCAGCGGCATGACGGGAAAGATGAATATCCGCGAAACGCTTAAAGTTTTCCGCGATTTTGGCCTCTGCTTTCGCATCCAGGAAGGCGCGCCAGCCGCGCGTCACCAGAAACTCGGTCAGCGCCAGTTTTGCCGTGGCGGTTTGCGGGCTGTAGATCGCCGTTTGCGCCGAGACATCGGAGAGCATCAGCGTTTCGGTCTGCGTCAGCAGGTCACGTAAGTGAGCGCTCGCTTTGCGAGGAACAATACCGCCGAACAGCGCAAGGGTATGGCGCACCAGAGCAATCGCCGCCAGCACGTGGGATTTGGCGTTTTTCACATTCCGCACCCACAGCTCTTCATGGTATTGCCACTGAGAAAGCGCCAGCTCCAGCGCGGCTTCCAGACCCTGTTCAACGCTGGCTTTCGGCGCAACGTGCAAAATGGTCGTCTCTTTCAGCACGCGCGGCGCATTTCCGGCGGCCAGATGGTAACCTCGCGCGGCTTTACTCAGGCTTCCCTGACGTAATCCGGACTGGTTCACCAGCCTGCGCGCCAGCTTCAGCACGTCGTTGGCGTCCCCTTCCAGCAGCTCAAGCTCCAGTTCGCAAATCGGTTCCTGGAACTCACCCGCCTTCACGTCCCCCAGATCGAGGGCAATTTCGATGCGGCTTTTACCTTCCGTCACCAGCCATTTTTCGCGCCAGAAATCGGTGCTGAACAGCGGCTGCACCTGTTCCGCCAGCGTGGAAGGCAGCTCGCCTTCCGGCCAGACTTCCGCCGGGAAACGTTCCAGCTCAAGTTCTGGCTTGCTGATGTCGATATTGTATTCCGGGCGCTGATGTAACCCGCCGATCACGCGGCCGGCAATTTTCATCGTCATCTCGTAGCGCCCGCCCGCGCCCCGGATACGCAGCCCCATATCGTGGCGGCGCAGCCAGTTGTCTGGCGTTTCGTAATAGATATTAAGCAGCTGTACCGGTGCATGGTGTTCGCCGGAAAGCGTATGCAGATGCTGGCGGAGTGCGTCAACGCTGTCTTTTTCGACGATAAACTTTAATTCGATTTCTTGTGCCATAGCCTTGTACTTTTGCGTGCGTCACAGACGCGTCAATGAGGGCGAACTTCCTCGCCATTTGTTTGTCAGTACATAGTATTTTGCGCCAAATTGCCATGCAATGAGCAATTTGTCGGGCGTAAATGTGTAGAGTCGTGACACAGATGATTCTGATTGCTGACGAATGCTTTGCGTAGAGACACTGTTGCCACTACTATCGTTCCACTATTTATGAAAATAACGACTAATGATGCTTAAATTACGCCTGATTGGACTTACTTTACTCGCTTTTAGCGCCGCAACCGCCGTGCACGCTGAAGAAAAGCGTTACGTTTCTGACGAACTGAACACCTGGGTACGCAGTGGCCCCGGAGATAATTATCGCCTCGTGGGCACGGTAAATGCCGGCGAGGAAGTCACCCTGTTACAAACCAATGCGGACACCAACTACGGTCAGGTTCGCGACAGTACCGGTCGTACTTCCTGGATCCCGCTGAAAGAGTTGAGCACCGTGCCAAGCCTGCGCACGCGCGTGCCGGATCTGGAAAACCAGGTGAAGACCCTGACCGACAAGCTGAACAACATCGACGGCACCTGGAACCAGCGCACCGCTGAAATGCAGCAGAAAGTGGCGCAAAGCGACGGTGTGATTAACGGCCTGAAAGAAGAGAACCAGAAACTGAAAAACGAGCTGATTGTCGCGCAGAAGAAAGTGAATGCCGCCAACCTGCAGCTCGACGACAAACAGCGCACCATTATCATGCAGTGGTTTATGTATGGCGGTGGCGTGCTGGGCGTGGGTCTGGTACTGGGTCTGGTCCTGCCGCATCTGATCCCAAGCCGTAAGCGTAAAGACCGCTGGATGAACTAATTCGTCTTCTCTGCCAGACTTACGTATCATTCTGGAAAAGAGAAAACGGGAGAGTTGGGCGTGAAGAGTTATCTGGTCGGTGGTGCGGTACGTGATGCGTTGTTAGGTCTGCCGGTCAAAGATAAAGACTGGGTGGTGGTTGGCGCCACCCCTGAAGAGATGCTCGACGCGGGCTACCAGCAGGTAGGCCGCGATTTTCCCGTGTTCCTGCACCCGAAAAGCCGTGAAGAGTATGCCCTGGCGCGTACCGAGCGGAAATCGGGCTCGGGCTATACGGGCTTCACCTGCTATGCCGCGCCGGACGTGACGCTGGAGCAAGATCTCCTGCGCCGCGATCTCACCATCAACGCGCTGGCGCAGGACGAGCACGGGCAGATCGTTGACGCCTATGGCGGTCAGGACGATCTGCGCAACCGTCTTTTACGTCACGTCTCCCCGGCGTTTTCTGAAGATCCGCTCCGCGTGCTGCGCGTGGCACGCTTTGCCGCGCGTTACGCCCATCTCAGTTTCCGTATTGCCGATGAGACAATGACGCTGATGACCGCCATGACCGAGGCGGGCGAGCTTGAACACCTGACGCCAGAGCGCGTCTGGAAAGAGACGGAAAATGCGCTCACCACGCGTAACCCGCAGGTCTTTTTCCAGGTCCTGCGCGACTGCGGCGCGATGAAGGTGCTGTTCCCGGAAATAGACGCGCTGTTTGGCGTACCTGCCCCGGCAAAATGGCACCCGGAAATTGATACCGGCGTACACACGCTGATGACCCTGAGCATGGCGGCCATGCTCAGCCCTGACGTGGACGTGCGCTTTTCCACCCTGTGCCACGATCTCGGCAAAGGCTTAACGCCAAAAGAATTCTGGCCTCGCCACCACGGACACGGTCCGGCAGGGGTGAAGCTGGTCGAGGGGCTGTGCCAGCGTCTGCGCGTGCCGAACGAGATCCGCGATCTGGCGAAACTGGTGGCCGAATTCCACGATCTGATCCACACCTTCCCGATCCTGAAACCGGCCACCATCGTTAAGCTTTTCGATAACATCGACGCCTGGCGCAAACCCCAGCGCGTAGAGCAAATCGCGCTGACCAGCGAAGCTGACGTGCGCGGGCGTACCGGGTTTGAAGCGTGCGACTACCCGCAGGGACGTTTACTGCGTAAAGCCTGGGAGGTGGCGAAAGCGGTGCCCACGAAGGACGTTGTCGAGGCGGGATTCAAAGGACCGGAAATTCGCGAAGAACTCACGAAACGGCGAATTCAGGCGGTGTCTGACTGGAAAGAAAAGCATTGCCCTCAGCCAAAAGACTGAGGGCCATCGGTCAGAAGAAGACCACGTACACCGCAGCCGCCACGATAAAGCGATAGATCGCGAACGGAATAAACGAGATACGCTTAATCAACTGCAGGAAGGTTTTGATGGCAATCAGCGCCACGATAAACGCGGTGATGAAGCCAACGGCGAACATCGGAATGTCGCCAGCCGTCAGGAAGTGATAGCTCTTATAGACGTCGAGTACGGTGGCGCCCATCATCATCGGCACCGCCAGCAGGAACGAGAACTCTGACGCGGCGTAACGGCTTACGCCCATCAGCATCCCGCCGGAGATGGTTGCACCTGAACGCGAGAAGCCCGGCCACAGCGCCAGACACTGGAAGCAGCCAATGATAAACGCCTGACGATACGTCATATCGTCCAGACCTTCCGCGCGCGGCGTTTTTGGCTTCAGCACTTCCGCAGCGATCAGCAGGAAGCCGCCCACCACCAGCGCGTACATCACGTTAATCGGGTTAAACAGCGATTTGATAGCGTCGTGGAAAACCAGGCCCAGCACCACCGCCGGGACCATCCCGAGCAGAATATGGACCAACGACAGGCGACCTTTACTCATCCCTTCGTGCTGCGGCGGACGGCCAAAATGGATGCCGATCAGACCAAACAGACGGCGCCAGAACATCACCACCACCGCCAGAATAGACCCCAGTTGGATCACCACTTCGAACGTTTTGGCGGTATCGCCTTCAAAGCCCAGCAGATGGCCAACGATAATCATATGGCCCGTACTGGACACCGGCAAAAACTCCGTCAATCCTTCGACCACACCCAGTATTGCCGCCACCAGCAGCGAGTGCATATCGCTCATCTATAAACCCCTAAAAAGATATAAAAAAACGGTGTCCCATATGGACAACCGATAAGATACAGTCCTGAGACCGGTATAACCTAAATTGGTTTAGCAATTATGACGTTAATTCTTGCCTTTCAGATTTGTGCCACGCTCAATGATGACGCCAACGTTGGCGGCGCGCGCCACCGCGCCCGGCTTGCTCAGCTTGATGCGCACCCACGGTGAGTTGAATTTTTTCAGCAGCAATTCTGCGACTTCTTCAGCCACCCGTTCGACCAGCGCAAAACGTTGCCCTTCCACATGGTTGATGACCGTTTCACTGATGTCGGCATAGCTCAGACAGTCGTTCACGTCATCGCTTTTTGCCGATTTGCGGTTATCCCAGCCCATTTCGATATCGAACACCAGTTTCTGCTCGATGGTCTGTTCCCAGTCGTAAACACCAATAGTGGTGATTACCGAAAGTTGCTCTATAAATACAATATCCATCACGACCTGCCTGCTTTTTGGCTAAACCGGATACCACTTCCGGCGAATTATGCGTATTATCCACAGATGCTGAGAATACAGATACATTTTCAAAACGGAACAGCGTTATGAGTGCAATCGCGCCTGGAATGATCCTCCTCGCCTATCTTTGCGGCTCAATCTCCAGCGCCATTCTGGTCTGCCGCATTGCCGGGTTACCTGACCCGCGTGAAAATGGTTCCGGGAATCCGGGGGCGACCAACGTACTACGAATTGGCGGCAAGGGAGCAGCCGTAGCGGTTTTGATTTTTGATGTTCTGAAAGGGATGCTACCCGTCTGGGGCGCGTATGCGCTGGGCGTCACGCCGTTCTGGCTGGGGCTCATTGCTATTGCTGCCTGCGTCGGCCACATCTGGCCCGTATTCTTCGGCTTCAAAGGTGGTAAAGGTGTGGCGACCGCCTTTGGTGCCATTGCCCCCATTGGCTGGGACTTAACCGGCGTGATGGCCGGGACCTGGCTTCTGACCATTCTTCTGAGCGGCTATTCGTCGCTGGGCGCCATCGTCAGCGCGCTGATCGCCCCATTCTACGTCTGGTGGTTTAAACCCCAGTTTACCTTCCCGGTGTCGATGCTCTCCTGCCTTATCCTGCTGCGTCATCACGACAATATCCAGCGCCTGTGGCGTCGTCAGGAGACCAAAATCTGGACGAAGCTCAAGAGAAAGAAAAAAGACGCTCCGAAGGGTTAGTTATGCCTTATAGCCAAATGTGATTTTGGTCACCTTCTGCCTGTGGTAACTGTTAGGAACACAACACAACCACATAAGAAAAAAATGACTGAAATCACAGAATCTACTCCCCTTTCAACGGCAGGTATTCCCCCTGATGGCGACATCCAGTGGGTGCGCAGTGCATCGGATGTATCACGCCTCGTTAATGACGGTTCTCAGGGCCGGGCAAACGCCCGTATCGTAGTCGGTATCGCGCTGGGCGGCATTTTCCTCGATGCCTACGATCTGGGCGCGCTGGCATTTGGCATTAAAGACATCACCCGCGAATTTAACCTGACGCCCACCGGTACCGGTATGGTGGCCTCGGCGATTACCTTTGGCGCCATTGTCGGGGCGCTGCTTGGCGGCTATCTCACGGATAAAATCGGGCGCTACCGCGTTTTTATGGCTGATATGGTGTTCTTCGTGGTGGCCGCCATCGCCTGTGCACTGGCCCCGAACGAATATGTGCTCGCGGGCGCCCGCTTTGTGATGGGGCTCGGGGTCGGGATCGATCTTCCCGTGGCGATGGCGTTTTTAAGCGAGTTCGCCAGGCTGAAAGGGCCCGGTAATAAGGCCTCCAGCGTCGCGATGTGGTGCCCCACCTGGTATGCCGCCATCAGCATCTCCTACCTGCTGGTGCTTTTCTTCTACGCCGTGCTGCCGGAAAGCCACAGCGACTGGCTGTGGCGTTTGATTCTCGGCTTTGGCGCGGTGCCCGCGCTGGTGATTATCGCCATCCGCAGCCGCTACATGAGCGAATCGCCGGTCTGGGCGGCGAATCAGGGCAACCTGAAAGAGGCGGCGTCCATTTTACGCCAGTCGTATAACATCAATGCCCACGTGCCGCAGGACGCGCTCAGCCAGCCCGCACCTGTCGTGAATAAAGCGAAATGGTCAAACTATCTGAACCTGTTCCGCGGCATCTACTTACGCCGCACGACGCTCGCCACGCTGCTGTCCGTCGTCTCCTCGTTTGCCTATAACGCCGTGGCGTTTGGCCTGCCGGTGATCATCTCCAGCTTCTTTGTCCAGTCGATGCTCACCACCATCCTGATATCTCTGGCGCTTAACCTGCTGTTTGCCTTCGTTGGCGGACTGCTGGCGGTACGCTACGTACCGCGCTTCGGCGCCTGGCGGATGTCGCTTGCGGGTTATGCCTGCCAGCTGGTCGCGCTGCTGGGACTGGCGCTGATTGGTCGCCCTGAAGGCGCCACCGCGGGCGTTCTCGCCGTGGCGATGCTGGCGCTATTCCTGTTCGGTCAAGGCTTTGGCCCGGGCGCGCATACCATGACGTTCGCCTCGCTGAGCTACCCGACCTCGCTGCGCGGCGTTGGCGTCGGCCTTAACCAGACGCTGATGCGCAGCAGCTCGACGCTGTCGCTGTTCTTGTTCCCGCTACTGGTCGCCTCGCTGGATACCGCCGTGTTCTGGGTAATTGCGCTGGCGCCGTTTATTGGCCTGGCATCGCTGCTGGCAATCCGCTGGGAGCCGTCCGGGTATGATGTGGATGCGGAGGATTACCGCTAGTCCCGCAAACCGGCTCACAAGAGCCGGCTTTTTTATCCATAAGCGACTCATATGACAGCCTTCATTTCCGCCAGGGCATACTGAAACGTATCCCGATGGTGTGGAAATGGATGCAGCATGTTAGCAGCTCAGGTCACTGATAATTCGTACAAAGGCTGGCAGGCATCGCTTGCCCTGCAGTTTTGTCACACTTCTGAGAAAACCCTCCTGCACTCCGCCCACCACGTCGGGCCGCTCACCGTTCAACGTCCGTTTTACCCCGAAGGGGAAACCTGCCACCTTTATCTGCTGCACCCGCCGGGCGGGGTTGTGGGCGGCGATACGCTGGATATCACCGTGCGTCTGGACGCCAAAAGCCATGCGCTTATCACCATGCCCGGTGCCAGCAAGTTCTATCGCAGCAGCGGCCCACAGGCTCGCCTGAATCAGCATTTTTATCTCGAGGAAAATTCCACCCTGGAGTGGCTGCCGCAGGACACGATTATTTTTCCCGGCGCGAATGCCGCGCTGCGCTCCGTTTTTCATCTGAAGGCCTCCAGCACGCTGCTGGCGTGGGAGCTGTACTGCCTGGGCCGCCCGGTGATAAACGAAACCTTCAGTCACGGCACGCTGGAGAGCCGTCTTGAGGTGTGGGTAGATGACGAGCCGCGCCTGATTGAGCGTCAGCACCTTGGCGACGGCGATCTCACGCCCGTCGCCGGGCATCCGTGGCTCGGCACGCTGCTGTTCTACCCTGCCCGGGAAGAACATCTCGACGCGGTGCGTGAACGCCTCGCACCGCTGGAAAATTATGCAGGTGCAACGCTCACCGATGGCCTGCTGTCGGTGCGTTTTCTCTCCCACGATAACCTGATTTGTCAGCGGGTGATGCGCGACGTCTGGCAGTCGCTTCGCCCGCTTCTCACCACCAAAACCGCCTGTTCGCCGCGTATCTGGCAGACATAAGAGAAACGTTATGGAACTGACCCCCAGAGAAAAAGACAAGCTGTTGCTGTTCACCGCCGCGCTGGTTGCCGAACGCCGCCTTGCGCGCGGGGTAAAGCTCAATTACCCGGAATCAGTCGCGCTGATCAGCGCCTTCATCATGGAAGGCGCGCGCGATGGTGAAACCGTCGCCTCGCTGATGGAGGCAGGCCGCCACGTCCTGAGGCGCGACCAGGTGATGGAGGGCGTGCCGGAGATGATCCCGGATATTCAGGTCGAAGCCACCTTCCCGGACGGATCGAAGCTCGTCACCGTCCATAACCCGATCGTCTAAGGAGCACATGATGATCCCTGGCGAATATCA
This sequence comes from Enterobacter sp. PL_is379, assembly GCF_055817355.1. Lineage (NCBI taxonomy): Bacteria > Pseudomonadati > Pseudomonadota > Gammaproteobacteria > Enterobacterales > Enterobacteriaceae > Enterobacter > Enterobacter sp. PL_is379. The sequence goes on along the minus strand of NZ_JBVPGT010000031.1, from coordinate 22,988 downwards.
GATCCAGCCCGGCGCGATTGCGATCAACGTCGGGCGCGAAACCCAAGCCGTGATTGTTGAAAACCACGGCGACAGGCCGATCCAGGTCGGATCGCACTACCACTTTTACGAGGTCAACCCGGCGCTGAAGTTTGATCGTGAGGTGACCCGAGGCTACCGGCTGAACATCCCGGCGGGTACCGCCGTGCGCTTCGAGCCCGGCCAGAAGCGGGAAGTCACGCTGGTTCAGGTCGCGGGGGCGCAGCGCATTGTCGGCTTTCGCGGCGAGGTGATGGGCGAGGTGAAACATGGCTGAGATTTCGCGCCGGGCCTATGCCGATATGTTTGGCCCCACCACCGGGGATAAAGTGCGGCTGGCCGACAGCGAGCTGTGGATCGAAGTGGAAGACGATCTCACGGTCTACGGCGAAGAGGTCAAATTCGGCGGCGGAAAGGTGATCCGCGACGGAATGGGCCAGGGGCAGATGACCGCTGACGGCTGCGTGGATCTGGTTCTCACCAACGCGCTGATCGTCGATCACTGGGGGATCGTAAAAGCCGATATCGGCGTCAAGGACGGGCGGATCTTCGCCGTTGGCAAAGCCGGAAACCCGGACATTCAGCCCGGCGTGACGATCCCGATTGGCGCGGCAACGGAAGTGATTGCCTCCGAGGGGAAGATCGTCACCGCCGGCGGGATCGACACCCACATCCACTGGATCTGCCCGCAGCAGGCGGAAGAGGCGCTGGTCTCCGGCGTCACCACCATGATCGGCGGCGGCACCGGACCGGCGGCGGGCACCAACGCCACCACCTGTACGCCGGGGCCGTGGTATATCGCCCGCATGCTGCAGGCTGCCGATACGCTGCCGGTGAATATCGGCCTGCTCGGCAAAGGTAACGGCTCCAGTCCGGATGCCCTGCGCGAGCAGATTGCCGCGGGTGCCATCGGGCTTAAAATCCACGAAGACTGGGGCGCGACGCCTGCGGCGATCAACTGCTCGCTGGAGGTGGCCGAAGAGATGGACATTCAGGTGGCGCTGCACAGCGACACGCTGAACGAGTCCGGGTTTGTCGAAGATACGCTGGCCGCCATTGGCGGGCGCACAATCCACACCTTCCACACCGAAGGGGCGGGCGGTGGCCACGCGCCGGATATCATCACTGCCTGTGCGCACCCGAATATTCTGCCCTCCTCCACCAACCCGACCCTGCCCTACACGGTGAATACCATCGACGAGCATCTCGACATGCTGATGGTTTGCCATCACCTCGATCCGGATATCGCCGAGGACGTGGCGTTTGCCGAATCCCGCATTCGCCGGGAGACCATCGCCGCCGAAGACGTGCTGCACGACATCGGCGCGTTCTCGCTCACCTCGTCAGACTCTCAGGCCATGGGCCGCGTCGGGGAAGTGATTATCCGCACCTGGCAGGTCGCGCACCGCATGAAGGTCCAGCGCGGCGCGCTGCCGGAAGAGACCGGCGAGAACGATAACTTCCGCGTGAAGCGCTATGTCGCCAAATACACCATCAACCCGGCGTTGACCCACGGTATCGCCCATGAGGTCGGTTCGATTGAGGCGGGCAAGCTGGCGGATCTGGTCGTCTGGTCTCCGGCGTTCTTCGGCGTCAAACCCGCCACCATCGTCAAGGGCGGGATGATCGCCTGCGCGCCGATGGGGGATATCAACGCCTCAATCCCCACGCCGCAGCCGGTGCATTACCGCCCGATGTTTGGCGCGCTGGGCGCCGCGCGCCACGCCACCCGACTGACGTTTGTCTCGCAGGCGGCCAGTGCGAACGGTATCCCGCAGCAGCTCAACCTGCAAAGCGCCACCGCGGTGGTAAAAGGCTGCCGGACGGTGAAAAAGGCGGACATGATCCACAACGGGCTGCAGCCGAATATCACCGTCGACTCGCAAACCTACGAGGTGCGCGTCGACGGCGAACTGATTACCAGCGAACCGGCTGACGTTCTGCCGATGGCGCAACGCTATTTCCTGTTTTGAGGAGTGATGATGATCTATTTAACCCAACGCCTGGACCATGCGCATCAGACTACCGCCAGCGTCACGCTGCCGATTGACGTGCGGGTGAAAAGCCGCGCCCGCGTGGCGCTGAACGACGGCCGCGAAGCCGGGCTGATGCTGCCGCGCGGCCTGCTGCTGCGCGGGGGCGACCTGCTGACTACCGACGACGGCAGCGAGGTGATTGAAGTGATCGCCGCCCCGGAGTCGGTCTCCGTGGTGCGCTGCGCCGATCCGTTCCTGCTCGCCCGCGCCTGCTACCACCTGGGCAACCGCCACGTGCCGCTGCAGGTCATGCCCGGCGAACTGCGCTATCACCACGATCACGTTCTCGACGACATGCTGCGCCAGTTTGGGCTGGAGGTAACCTACGCCAGCCTGCCGTTTGAACCGGAAGCGGGCGCGTATGCCAGCGATGCCCACAGCCATAGCCACGCTCATACCCATTCACATTAAGGATCCATCATGCGCAAGTTACTCCCCCTGTTACTGCTGGCCTTTTCCGTTCCCGCGCTCGCGCATCCCGGCCACGGCGCCGACAGCTTTCAGGCCGGTTTTTTCCACCCGCTGACCGGGCTCGATCATCTCCTGATGCTGACCGGTGCAGGCGTGCTGTCGGCGCTGAGCGGCCGCAAGCTCCTGCTGCCGTTTGCCACCCTCGGGATGATGCTTGTCGGTGCCGTTGCGGGCAGTCTGCTCGGCGGCTTTAGCGGCATGGAGATGCTGATTATTGCCTCGCTGGCGGTCAGCGGCGTGATGATGTTTAAAACCGAAAATCGCCTGCTGCTGGCGGTGCCTGCCCTGGCGATGTTCCACGGCTGGGCGCACGGCGTGGAGATGTCCGGCCATAACTTCTGGCTCTTCACCAGCGGGTTTATGTTCGCCAGCGCCGCGGTGCTGTGCGCCAGTTTCGCCGCAGGATTGCTGCTGCGCCGTCACGACGGCCTGCGTAAAACCTTCGGCGGCGGGCTGATTGTCTCCGCCCTGCTGGCGCTGATGAGCTGATGGAGCACGCTCGCCAGAGGCTGCGCCTGATGCAGCTCTCCAGCAGCAGCCTGCCGGTCGGGTCGTTTACCTGGTCCCAGGGGCTGGAGTGGGCCGTTGAGGCGGGCTGGGTCACGGACGCCGGGGCCTTTAAACGCTGGCAAATACAGCAGATGGAGCAGAGCTTTTTCTGCGTCGATCTGCCGCTGTTTATCCGTCTCTGTCAGGCCTGCGATCGGCACGATCTGGCAACGGCCAAACGCTGGACGGCATACCTGCTCGCCTGCCGTGAAACGCGCGAGCTGCGCGAAGAGGAGCGCAACCGTGGGGCGGCCTTTACGCGACTGATTAAGAGCTGGGAACCTGACTGTCCGCCCGAATGGCTGCCGCTGTTTATGCAAAGCCAGCTCTGCGGCATGGCCTGGCTCGGCGTACGCTGGGGCATTAGCGTGCGCGAGCTGGCGCTGAGCCTTGGCTACAGCTGGATTGAGAGCGCGGTGATGGCAGGCGTCAAGCTGGTGCCGTTTGGGCAGCAGGCCGCACAGCAGCTGATTATCGAACTGAGCGACCACTACGCCGCTGGTTTTGAACAGGCATTTTTACGTCGCGACGACGCGCTGGGGGCAGCAACGCCGCTGTCCGCCATCGCCTCCGCGCGCCACGAAACCCAATATTCTCGACTATTCCGTTCCTGAGGAGTCAATATGGCTGATTACAAACATCCCCTGCGCGTGGGCGTAGGCGGCCCGGTAGGGTCGGGCAAAACCGCGCTGCTGGAAGCGCTCTGCAAGGCGATGCGCGATACCTATCATCTTGCGGTGGTGACCAACGATATCTACACCAAAGAGGATCAGCGCATTCTGACCGAGGCGGGCGCGCTGGCGCCGGAGCGCATTGTGGGCGTGGAGACGGGCGGCTGTCCGCATACCGCTATCCGCGAAGACGCCTCAATGAACCTGGCGGCGGTGGAAGCGCTCAGTGAGAAGTTCGGCAATCTGGATCTGATCTTCGTTGAAAGCGGCGGGGATAACCTGAGCGCGACGTTCAGCCCGGAGCTGGCGGATTTGACTATTTACGTGATCGACGTGGCCGAAGGGGAAAAAATCCCGCGCAAGGGCGGGCCGGGGATCACTAAGTCCGATTTTCTGGTGATCAACAAAACCGATCTCGCGCCGTACGTGGGGGCGTCGCTGGAGGTGATGGAGCGCGATACCAACCGCATGCGCGGCGAGCGTCCGTGGACGTTTACCAACCTGAAGGCGGGGGACGGTTTAGCGACGATTATTGCGTTTCTGGAAGAGAAAGGGATGCTGCGGGTGTAGTGCGGTTTGTTGCCGGGTGGCGGCTTCGCCTGACCCGGCCTACAAAACCGTAGGCCCGGTAAGCGCAGCGCCACCGGACAAAAAAACTCACGCCTCAGGCAGTTCCGCCAGCGGCCAGCGCGGACGCACGGACACGCTCAGGTCGGACGTTGCGCCAGCGTTCAGGCGCACCATACCCGCGTAGGCGATCATTGCCCCGTTATCGGTACAGAATTCCGGACGGGCATAGAACACTTCCCCGCGACGCTTTTGCATCATCTCGGCGAGCTTCGCGCGCAGCGTACGGTTGGCACTCACGCCGCCCGCCATCACCAGACGCTTGAAGCCGGTCTGATCCAGCGCGCGCTTGCACTTGATCATCAGCGTATCCACCACCGCATCTTCAAACGCGCGGGCGATATCGGCGCGGGTCTGCTCGCTGTCATCGTTATTGCGGATCGTGTTGGCCGCGAAGGTTTTCAGCCCGGAGAAGCTGAAGTCCAGCCCCGGACGGTCTGTCATCGGGCGCGGGAAGACAAAGCGCCCTTCCGTTCCCTGTGACGCCATTTTCGACAGCATCGGCCCGCCAGGGTAATCGAGTCCCAGCAGCTTGGCGGTTTTGTCGAAGGCTTCGCCGGCGGCGTCGTCGATCGACTCGCCCAACAGCTCGTATTTGCCAATGCCCGTTACGCTAATCAGCTGCGTGTGACCGCCGGAGACCAGCAGCGCCACAAACGGAAATTCAGGCGGATTCTCTTCCAGCATCGGCGCCAGAAGGTGCCCTTCCATATGGTGAACCGGGATCGCTGGCACATCCCACGCGAACGCCAGCGAACGGCCAACCGTTGCGCCAACCAGCAGCGCACCGACCAGGCCCGGGCCTGCGGTATACGCCACTGCATCAATCTCTTTTGCCGTTAATCCTGCTTCTTTCAGCGCCGCCTGAATCAGGGGAACCGTTTTACGCACGTGGTCACGAGAGGCCAGTTCAGGCACGACGCCGCCGTAGTCAGCGTGCAATTTCACCTGACTATACAGTTGGTTGGCCAGAAGCCCTTTTTCGTCGTCGTAAATGGCGATGCCGGTTTCATCGCAGGATGTTTCAATACCCAGTACACGCATGACTTGTTTTACCTCGTTTCAATACCGCGCAGTGTAGAGCCTGGGCGGGTTGATGTAAAACTTTGTTCGCCCCAGGAAGAAGGCTCGTGTATACTCCTCACCCTTATTAAAGTCCCTTTCAAAATCGCATCGGTGCTTTACAAAGCAGCAGCATTTGCAGTAAAATTCCGCACCATTTTGAAATAAGCTGGCGTTGATGCCAGCGGCAAACCGAATTTATTAAAGGTGAGAGTTACATGCCGGTAATTAAAGTACGTGAAAACGAGCCGTTCGACGTAGCACTGCGTCGCTTCAAACGTTCATGCGAGAAAGCAGGTGTTCTGGCTGAAGTTCGTCGTCGTGAGTTTTATGAAAAACCAACGACCGAACGTAAGCGCGCTAAAGCTTCCGCTGTGAAACGTCACGCGAAGAAACTGGCTCGCGAAAACGCACGCCGTACTCGTCTGTACTAATTGGTTGAGGGCCTCAGCCCTCAATTGACAGACAGAGTAATAGTCGTAAGGCCGTGCTTCCGGAAGGAATGCGCGGCTTGTTTTCGTTTATAAGTCGCTTAAAATTTTGGGGCATATGGCCGGAAGAATCCCACGCGTTTTCATCAATGACCTGCTTGCCAGAACCGACATCGTCGATCTCATCGACGCGCGGGTAAAGCTGAAAAAGCAGGGCAAGAACTACCATGCGTGCTGTCCGTTCCATAACGAAAAAACCCCCTCCTTCACCGTAAACGGTGAAAAGCAGTTCTACCATTGCTTCGGCTGTGGCGCACACGGTAATGCCGTCGATTTTTTGATGAACTACGACAAGCTCGAGTTCGTTGAAACCGTCGAAGAGCTGGCGGCGATGCATAACCTTGAAGTGCCGTATGAAGCAGGCAGTGGGCCAAGTCAGATCGAGCGCCATCAACGGCAAACGCTGTATCAACTGATGGATGGCCTGAATTCGTTTTACCAACAGTCTCTTAAGCACTCTGCGGCTGAGCCTGCGCGTCAGTATCTGAACAAGCGCGGACTGAGCGACGATGTCATTGCGCGTTTCGCTATTGGCTACGCCCCGCCCGGCTGGGACAACGTGTTAAAGCGTTTTGGCGGCAATAGCGAAGATCGTAAGTCTCTTATCGATGCAGGCATGCTGGTCACCAATGACCAGGGACGAAGCTACGACCGCTTCCGCGAACGGGTGATGTTCCCAATCCGCGACAAGCGAGGCCGGGTAATTGGTTTTGGTGGTCGCGTGCTGGGTGATGCCCTGCCGAAATACCTCAACTCCCCGGAAACCGATATTTTCCATAAAGGCCGCCAACTTTACGGTCTTTATGAGGCGCAGCAGGATAACGCGGAACCTCCGCGTCTTCTGGTCGTCGAAGGGTATATGGACGTCGTGGCACTGGCGCAGTACGACATCAACTACGCGGTTGCATCGTTAGGAACGTCCACCACCGCCGATCATATTCAACTGCTGTTCAGGGTGACCAACAACGTCATCTGCTGTTACGACGGTGACCGCGCAGGACGCGACGCCGCCTGGCGCGCGCTGGAAACCGCGCTACCCTATATGACCGACGGGCGTCAGCTACGCTTTATGTTTCTACCCGACGGTGAAGACCCGGATACGCTGGTGCGTAAAGAGGGCAAAGCGGCGTTTGAAGCGCGGATGGAGCAGGCTCAGCCGCTCTCCACGTTTTTGTTTAACAGCCTGATGCCGCAGGTCGATTTGAGTACCCCTGACGGGCGCGCGCAGCTCAGCACGCTGGCGCTGCCGTTAATCAGCCAGGTGCCCGGCGAAACGCTGCGCATTTACCTGCGTCAGGAGTTAGGCAACAAGCTCGGCATTCTGGATGACAGCCAGCTTGAACGTTTAATGCCTAAACAGGCTGAAAACGGCGCGGTTCGCCCCGCGCCTCAGCTAAAACGCACAACCATGCGTATACTGATAGGGTTACTGGTGCAAAACCCCGAACTGGCGCCACAGGTGCCGTCGCTGGCGGGTTTGAACCACGAAAAATTGCCCGGACTTGGCTTATTTTCAGAACTGGTCAACACGTGTTTATCACAGCCAGGTCTGACCACCGGACAACTTTTAGAACATTATCGCGGTACAAAAGAGGCCGCTACCCTTGAAAAATTGTCGATGTGGGACGATATAGCAGATAAGGATATTGCAGAAAAAACGTTCACCGACTCACTCAACCATATGTTTGATTCGATGCTTGAGCTGCGCCAGGAAGAGTTGATAGCTCGCGAGCGCACACACGGTTTAAGCAGCGAAGAACGCCGGGAGCTCTGGATGATTAACCAGGAACTGGCGAAGAAATAAAGAAATTTAACGGCTTAAGTGCCGAATATCGATCGGGAAGCCCCCGGCAGCCGCACTGAGAGGCAGCGGCAAAAATATAAGTACGCCCTCGCTTTAAAGGTTGGCAGCCCCATCGCCGACACCAATCAAACGAATTAAGTGTGGATACCGTCTTATGGAGCAAAACCCGCAGTCACAGCTGAAACTTCTTGTCCAACGTGGTAAGGAGCAAGGCTATCTGACCTATGCCGAGGTCAATGACCATCTGCCGGAAGATATCGTCGATTCAGATCAAATCGAAGACATCATCCAAATGATCAATGACATGGGCATTCAGGTGATGGAAGAAGCACCGGATGCCGATGATCTGTTGCTGGCTGAAACCTCCAACAACACTGACGAAGATGCGGAAGAAGCTGCTGCACAGGTACTGTCCAGCGTGGAATCTGAAATCGGGCGTACCACTGACCCGGTCCGCATGTACATGCGCGAAATGGGTACCGTTGAACTGTTGACCCGCGAAGGCGAAATTGACATCGCAAAACGCATCGAAGACGGGATCAACCAGGTTCAGTGCTCTGTTGCCGAGTACCCTGAAGCGATTACCTATCTGCTGGAGCAGTACGATCGCGTTGAAGCGGAAGAAGCGCGCCTGTCTGACCTGATCACCGGTTTTGTCGACCCGAACGCTGAAGAAGATATGGCGCCTACCGCCACTCACGTCGGTTCTGAACTGTCTCAGGAAGAGATGGATGATGACGAAGACGAAGATGAGGAAGAGAGCGACGACGATACTGCGGACGATGACAACAGCATCGACCCGGAGCTGGCGCGTGAGAAGTTTGCCGAGCTGCGTACCCAGTACGAAGTGACGCGTGACACCATCAAAGCGAAAGGCCGCAGCCATGCTGCCGCACAGGAAGAGATCCTGAAACTGTCTGAAGTATTCAAACAGTTCCGCCTGGTGCCAAAACAGTTCGACTACCTGGTAAACAGCATGCGCGTGATGATGGATCGCGTACGTACCCAGGAACGCATCATCATGAAGCTGTGTGTTGAGCAGTGCAAAATGCCGAAGAAGAACTTCATCACCCTCTTCACCGGCAACGAAACCAGCGAAACCTGGTTCAACGCGGCTATCGCGATGAACAAGCCATGGTCTGAAAAACTGCACGACGTGAAGGACGATGTGCATCGCGGCCTGCAGAAACTGCATCAGATTGAAGAAGAGACCGGCCTGACCATCGAGCAGGTTAAAGATATCAACCGTCGTATGTCCATCGGTGAAGCAAAAGCCCGCCGTGCGAAGAAAGAGATGGTTGAAGCGAACTTGCGTCTGGTTATCTCTATCGCCAAGAAATACACCAACCGCGGTCTGCAGTTCCTGGATCTGATTCAGGAAGGCAACATCGGTCTGATGAAAGCGGTAGATAAGTTTGAATACCGTCGTGGTTACAAGTTCTCCACCTACGCAACCTGGTGGATCCGTCAGGCGATCACCCGCTCTATCGCGGATCAGGCGCGCACCATCCGTATTCCGGTGCATATGATTGAGACCATCAACAAGCTCAACCGTATTTCCCGCCAGATGCTGCAGGAGATGGGCCGCGAGCCGACGCCGGAAGAGCTGGCCGAGCGCATGCTGATGCCGGAAGACAAGATCCGTAAAGTGCTGAAGATCGCCAAAGAGCCAATCTCCATGGAAACACCAATCGGTGATGATGAAGATTCGCATCTGGGTGATTTCATCGAGGATACCACCCTCGAGCTGCCGCTGGACTCTGCCACCACCGAGAGCCTGCGTGCCGCAACGCACGACGTCCTGGCCGGCCTGACCGCCCGTGAAGCGAAAGTCCTGCGTATGCGTTTCGGTATTGATATGAACACCGACCACACGCTGGAAGAAGTGGGTAAACAGTTCGACGTTACCCGCGAACGTATCCGTCAGATCGAAGCGAAGGCGCTGCGTAAGCTGCGTCATCCAAGCCGCTCTGAAGTGCTGCGTAGCTTCCTGGACGACTAACCTGTCCTGACCGTGAAAAAGCTCCCTTCGGGGAGCTTTTTTTATTCCCTCTCCCTGTGGGAGAGGGCCAGGGTGAGGGCATCAGGCCGCAGAGGATTAAAGCCCCCGAACCATCAGGGCCTCATCCAGCTCCCGATACGCCTCTACCAGCTTATCCAGCGTCGCCCTGTTGAGCCCGCTTGGATTTGGCAGCACCCACACCTGCGTAACGCCAATCATGATGCTCTGCTTACCCCACTTAGCCCCGCGCTGGCTAAACGCCTGCTCGTAGGCCTGCTTGCCGAGGATCGCCAGCGCGGCCGGCTGATAATCCTCTATCTTCTTGATCAGCTCCCGCCCGCCGCTGCGCAGCTCATGCAGGTTGACCTCACTCGCCTGCACCGTCGGCCGCTCGACCAGCATGGTGATCCCGCAGCGCGTGTCCAGCAGATGCTGCTCCTCTTCGGGCTTGAGTAACCTGTCGGTAAACCCGGCCTGGTAGATTACCTTCCAGAAGCGATTGCCCGGATGGGCGAAGTGAAAACCGGTGTGCGCCGAGGACTTGCCCGGGTTGATTCCGCAGAACACCACCCGCAGGCCTGGGGCCAGAATATCGTTGATCATCTTTACTCCCGCTCGATACATCGTCAGGGAAGTATAAAGGATTGATTATGCGTTGTTTATAAAAACAGCAGGCAGGTGTGAATGGCTGGATTGCTGCGGGGAGTTACTTTATAATTCACCGCCACGGCCCCTTAGCTCAGTGGTTAGAGCAGGCGACTCATAATCGCTTGGTCGCTGGTTCAAGTCCAGCAGGGGCCACCAAATTTAAGCAGTAAATACATAAAGTTAGGCCACTCTTGCGAGTGGCCTTTTTGTTAGCTGATTTGCCAGTGTCCCCTTTTTGTCCCCTCAAGGATCAGGCAGAGTCAGACAGCATTCGGATGAGGGTCTGCTTTTGATGCATTGATAACGAACGAATCATGCCCCTCAGAGTCTGGTCGTTACCATTTTTCTCAATGTAATGTGAGAAAGTAACCTCAGATTTAAATTGCTGGTCTGGACAATCCGCTTGATCACACCGCGCAATAATTTCTGTGCGATGCCGGGTAATGTATCTGCTGTCAATAATGGTTGCTGACCTTCCACAGCACGGACAAATAGCAGTCAATATTTCCGGTGTGGGCAGTCTTCGCGGATGGCATTCACGATCAAGAATATTCAGCACCCAACGGCGGAACTCTTTCGCAACTGGCGTTCTAGCGAACATAGCCAGCAGATGTGTGCCGCGCAGGGTAAATATTCGCGCCGTCTTCTGGTAATTTCCTGAGGCGGTCAATTTGACCGTCTGAGACATACCCGCTGAAAATTCGTCTATGTTCCTCCGGTAAATCCGACTCACCGAATCATCGCTGCTGTATCCCAATGCTTTTGCTATATCAGAGGATGTAAACCAGATTTGACCGTTCCGATTAATAGCGGCAAGCGGGGTTTCGTGGAAAGTCAGTTCCTTCTTTGATACATTGTGCATGTCTGAATTCCTTGCTGGGGATTTAGCAAAACCGAAGCCCTGACTGCTCGAACAGTCGGGGCTTCACCATTTATATTCATCGAATATTCATCGCTTTTTTAAGGTTCTTAATCGTCACCGTGTTAAGAGTGCCAAAGTAATCACTTTCAGCCTCATGCCACACCCAATCAATCAGATAGGCGTTTTCATCTCCAGTCACAGTCCTGCTTCTGCGAGTCAGCCCCGACCAAACTCCTGTTAATGAGTCAGCGCTAACCATTAAGGTTAAGGCGAGTGTGGACATCCAAAATCCTGATTCAACACCTTTAATTTCAAGTATCGCTTTCAAAACACTTCTGGATTTACCACTTAAACCTTTAACAAATTGGGTTGCCTGTAAAGAAGAAAGATCAGCAGCCAGACCGCTATAGTCAGTGGTTGGTTGTTGAGAGCTATCCTCGCCAGTTACTGCACTCAAAATTTCATCTTGTGTTCGTTCCGACATTTTTTGGAAGTCGGAGCGAGATATAAAGAAACCACTATTCATCTGATACCTCTCTATTTTATTAACCTTACGCTTGCTGTTATACCCTATCACTCACCACAAGACAATAACGAATCTATAGACCCTTGCTTACCGTGTAGCTCTGCGTGTAGTTCATACTTTGCGAACTACACACAGAACTACACAGAAACAAATTTCATTATCTGATAAGCATCTGCATCTTCTGAAACCCACGCCAGCCAAGGCTTTTCGCTTTTTTCTTTGTCTGTCGACTCTCACACAATTTGATCTTTTCGACTCACATAAAACACAAAATATCCTTATTTATCTGTTTGTTGTAGTTTTCATTAGATCCTCCGCAGATCCTTTTCACTGAAAAAACTGAAATTCTTTTCACACTTTTCAGTTTGCACCTCACTGCAACGCCCCAGCAGCGGCGCGGGCTGGCGGGGTCGTTTGTAAAAAAATCCAACTGAAAAATTTTTACGATCCAAAAACCGCAGGCGGGTGCGGTGTAGTGCGATTTTTGTCTGCGAGAGATTTTTTTTGCCATGCTGTGACACGCCAGCGCCCTGCTGTGGGTGCGATCTGCTTTAAGGGTGGCGCTGACTGCCTGAAAGGTTGGAACACGACAGAGCGCTACTGGGTGCGCGTGGTAAAGTCTGTTTGTGAGGATAGAGAAGAGACGCCCCGCCAGGGGATGAAGGGCATAAAAAAACCCGCTTGCGCGGGCTCAGGTCTTAAATGGTTTATTTGCCAATCACCGGGGAGTATTTACCGTTCAGCGTGTCCGCTTTCGTTCCGGTGTTCCGGATGGCTCCCGCGTTGGTCGGTGCTCCCGTATTGCTGTGCGTGTGGCTTGCCGTTTGCTCTGCCAGCTCTTTCACCACATCGAGCGTGTCGAGCATCAACTGCGCCACGTTGATTGTGCCAGAGCCAATCCACACTACCGGGGCAATAATCTGCTGTTGTACTGCCGCCACGCTTTTACGTATCTGGCCAATTTTCTCGATCAGGTCTTTACCCGTTGTGACTGTATGGCTCCCGGCAATGTCCGTTTCATCATTGCCGCCGATACTCGCAACGCGGTTATTGACTGCCTGGCTGTAATCGCCTGTACATACCTGCTGAATGGCTCCGGCCATCAGCGTAGACGTGCCCAGCACCGTAACTTTGTCCGTTGCCTTAATGGTAGTTTTCCGGCTCACCAGCTCCCGCTGTTCCGTATCGGCCTTAACCATCCGCGTCATAGATGTTTCACTGATCGTCTGGTCTGTCTGCCTCACCCAGTCGCCCGCCTGGGTGACGCGCTGCGACACTTCCGCACGCTGCTGTTGCAGCTGCTCGCCTGGCTGGATATCCGGTAAGCTGGTTCCCTCCGGCACGGTCTGCCGCACAAAGGGCTTATCCGGCCTTCCGCCAGTAAAAGCAACTTCAAGCAGCGTCCCTTCAGGGGGAAACTGGAACATCCCTGAATCGTTATGGGTGATTCTGGCTGTAATTTTTGCAGGGAAGTTCTTCCCTGGCAACATCAACCGGATCTCACCCACACCCCAGCCATTGACCTGCCGGGGCAATAACCCAATTTGTGCCCGGCGGGCAATCACAATGTACTTTTGATCCATGAACCGCTACGGGTACGCCGTGAAAACTTACACGCGGCTAATCGGGTCATTGACCCGACTGCAAGGGATTTTTACTATCGACTAAATTTCCCCTTGTCCCAGCCCTCGCCACGGGCCGTTAAGTCGATTGACGGCGCGGCCGCTATTCCCTCAGCATCATAAAAAAATGCGGACGTTGTAAAGCTGTACACGGTGCCATAAACAGTAAATGAGATATTGTTGCCTATGCCGTCAACTTTCGCGCGGGCGGTGTTCGCTGTAAGCGTGGGCGCGATATGTTGTTTTTCGAGAGCCACCAGCGGATCGCCGTCAATCTTGCTCGCTAAAAAATAACGATACACTTCCCCCGTGGTCATGTTCGAGCCGTCATACTCAGTAATGTATAACCAGGTCCGGGGCGTGAGCTGGCGAACTTCATAAAGCCGATCACTAACAGTTAAACGCTGTATATGCTGGAAATAACAGTACCCAGCGATCACGATGGCCATCGTAATTGTAGCCACCCAATGCAACGCCTTAAACGCCTTAATAGTGGTGCTGCTTAACATAGTCTATGCCTTGCTTTATCCAAAATTGGTCCATCGGATCATCACCAAACGGCGGGGCCCCCGTGAAATTCCCCCACTCTGGTCTTGATGTGCCGGCTTTCCACTGCGCCGCGCCGGCGGCAATAAGCAAAATCTTTGCAGGTATGCACGCTGCATAACCCACTGCGCCGTAATGAAAATTCCCGAAGTCAGCGTAAGCCCGTTTTTGTTGTTTGTAATCCCACACCCCGCCGTTTCTTACTCGCTCATAAAACCACGTATACGTAAGCGGGGTAGCCATATCCTGGACTCCGTGACGCGCCCGCGCGAGCCTAATGTGTTCGCGCAAAATTTCCAGCCCGCGGGGCGGGTAAATCGGTATACATGCCATCGTTATTCCCTTTTGCCTGGCAAAACCAGCAACATAAGAGCAACGGCGCTGCACGGTACTGTTTGAGATCAATCAATCATTTTTATTATTAATATCAATGCTTAACGCGTTTTAATCACTCATACCGATAACACAATTTGTATCACCTGCGATCCGGTTTTAGCCGTTTAATGAGGGTTTACCCTCATAAAATGGAGTTTTAAAATGGCTATTCCAGCTTACATGTGGCTTAAAGACGATGGCGGCAACCTGATCAGGGGGTCTGTAGATGTTCAGGATCGTGAAAGTAGCGTAGAAATTCTCTCTTTTAGTCACGGCTTGCTTGTTCCAACCGATAGCAACACGGGCAAAATCACGGGTACACGCTTACATGCGCCGCTTATGATCGAGAAAGAATTTGATAGCTCCAGCCCGTATCTCTATAAAGCGGTAGCAACCGGCCAGACGCTTAAAAGCGTTGAAATTAAGTGGTACAGAATCAACGACGCGGGGCAAGAGGTCGAGTATTTCAACATGCTGCTTGAGAATGTGCGGGTAGTCAGCATTAACTCAGTTATGCATAACTGCAAAGAGCCAGGTTTACAGATGCATAATCATAATGAGGGCGTACAGCTGCGCTATGAGCGGATCACCTGGAAGTATTGCGATGGGAACGTCCAATATTCAGACGCATGGAACGAGCGTGTAACAGCGTAAAAAAAAGGGGGCGGTTAATCCGCCCTATATTGTTTTTAGTGCCAATTCTCTCGCCCCCTGGGTCTGCCAGCACGTAGCCTCCCTCGATAGCAATACCCCGCTCGATCACCCGGTGCCGGCTCCCCGCACTTCTTATACGTTTGGGGTATTTTAATCATGCTTTATGCTGTTAAGCATTCTCTGGCAGTTATTGCGGCGTACCGCTGCCGCTGCGCGCGTTTTATCGGTCTGGTCTGGCAAATACATCACCTCAAGCCAGCGCGTTGCTGCGCGTCTCCATAGCTCCAAATTTTCGAGTTTCTCGGCTACGCTCACTTTGCACATGACCACCTGAATGAAGCGACATTGCTCAACCCACTAACACTTTTTTAAGGCGTTATTTTTATAAGACAAGCTATGGAATGGGATACATTATTAGTATTGACCTGTGTACTTCTTTGCGGATTGTGGATGATTTTTCATTCAGCAAAAGCTCTTAGAAGTGGGGTCTTCGTCGGCTGGTATAAAGGCACATATGAAAATTACTACATCTACCGATCCGAAACACCTATCTACTTCTACTGGTATAACACTGTGTTTTCGCTGTTCGGCTCCTTTATGATTGGTTTAGCCCTCTACCTCTTGAATGGCGATTATCATTTTTTATAGGCATCATTGGCAGCAAAATGGCAGCAGACCTATTCACTATGCTTTCATATTTGAAATTATTCGATGCAAAAACCCATTAAAAAGTAATTTCTTGTTTTATAAGTCTTTAAATTGGGACTCAAAATCGCCAGGTCGCTGGTTCAAGTCCAGCAGGGGCCACCAAATTTTAGTTTTAGAATCATATGATTAAGCCACTCAATTGAGTGGCTTTTTTATTGGCTTTTTTGAGCCGATGACGCAGCCGCTAACCGTGGTTCAGCGAAGCCGTTCGGACACGTTCAGAGGCACCGGGGGTCGCAATCAGGCGCTCCACGGACTCCATCGTCACGAACGTACAGCTGCAGTCCACGTTGGTGCACTGGTGATAGCGCTCTTTGGTATTTTCACTTAAATAGCGACTGGTACGCGCATGCGCTGAATGCTTGCACTTAGGACAATGAAACATGTACCCCTCCACTTGATTCACATTTTGTGAATCGATAATACCCAAAATAAAACCAATAGCAACTGTATTACTCACTATCAACAATAAATTTTTCGTCAGTGGCATTCAGTTCAAGCTTAAGCTGCGTGGTAAATCCGCTATCGTTGAGGGTATGCACCACCTCGCTGATGATCCACGCCTGCTCGTCAATGACGCGTTTAAAACCGTTTACTAATACCGGCGTTTCGGGGTACAGATCGGCTCGCCCCAGCGCCAGCTGGATAGAAAAATTCACGGTACCCCGCTGCAGCGCGCGCCACTTCGCCTCTGCGGCCCTGAGAGCCTGCTCTTCAGAGGCATACACCGTGGTGAGCTCAAATACGTTTTCCGCCGATCCCACCAGCCTCTCTTGCGGTTTCTGCTCCTTGCCTTCAGCTCCCGCTACCGGTGCGGCGGCATCCGGGTGCTGAAGTGCTTCTATCGGCTGCCCCCCTGACTGACGGAAAATACTCAATTGAGGATTTTGCTGTTTTGGGTCGCGCGTTTGCAGCCATTTGGCCGTCACGCCGGAATAGTTTTCACGGTCTGCGACGGAAAAAAGGTGCTTATCGCCGTCCCCACGCTCAATCATCATTAAGGGAATCGGCGTACCGCTGGCCGTCACGGCGTGCCCCGATTTCATAAAAATAACCTTGCCGGCTTTGATTGAAACAAAGGCACCATTACGTTCGGCCAGTCGGGTGAGAAATGCAGCGTCGGTCTCCTGAGACTGATCGATATGAGAAATAGCAATCGATGAAAGTCCCGCCGCAACGCTGGCAGTTAACTGGTTACGCTGAGCGATAGTATTGACTATCGCGCCGATCGTCGTGTCATGCCACGACTGTTCGCGCCGCACGTTTAGCTTTCCACGAAAATCAGCGCTGCATCCCCGAATGGTCAGCGTGTCCGGCGCGCCCCGAAATTCAATTGTATCGATCGTAAAGTTCCCTTTCGGCTGGAGCGGGGTTCCCTCCCATCCCAGCCATAAGGAGAGCTTTGCCCCCCGGGCCGGCAAGTTTAACAGCCCGTCGGAATCATCCAGTTGAATATCCAGCTGATCGGCTTCCAGTCCACGTTTGTCGATCATGCTCAGACTGATAAGACGATGGCTGAAATTTTGTGTGATATCGCGATCGTCAAGCTTAAGCATAAAATCAGGGGTGATTTTCCCACCCGCCCGGATATTCATTTCCGTAATCATCCCACCAGCCCTCCAATGCTATTACGTGCGCTCGTCACCAGCTCTTCGACCTGGGTTCTCAGATCGCCAAACATCGTCATCAGCGATTCGTCCACGCGTTTCAGTTCCAGCGTAAAATTAATTTTTCGGGCGGTACCGTCACTGTAAAAATCCGAATGCGTATGCGTGACTTTTTCAATGATAAACATGCCGTGAATGATGCCGGTACCGTCTATCAACGGCCATGCCCGCCCCTCATTCGCCATCAGCTCAACCGCCTTGAGGGAAAGCCGCCCTCCCGTGAGCTCAGGGTAAAGCAGTCCGGAGAGGGTAAAAGATGTCTCGCCTTCGCCAAGGTACTGCCAGGCTTTAGGTTTCCCGATCCGATTGTTGGACGCCCAGCGATAATCCTTTGTAAACTGCATTGTCTGATAGGGTAAGGTTCGTCGTTCAAAGACAAACAGACCCAGCACCATTAACATTTTCTCTCTCCTCAACCTTACATAAAGCTGGCTTGCTGCCGTCTCGCTTTATCCTGTTCAATGCTATCTATTGTCTCCCGGATTTGACGCGTCAGATCCGTTCCTGAAGCCGTGCCCCCCTGCAGCGTGATGTTGTATTCGCTTTTACTCTGATCGACGTAAGAGCGTCCTCCCGGCACGAGGGTTGGCTGATACCCCAGGCCGACGCCAGAGATCCCCGCCACCGGAATGGACGAACTGCCCGCAGAAGAGGATGTCGCGCCTGCTTTTTCCGCCGCGGCATCGAGATTACCCGACTCGTTTTTGATAAGACCGAGTTTCTCCAGCAGCCAGCTAGCCTTGCCGCTCAGGCTGTTAAAGAGATTAAGCGGTGCCATTAACGCATCACCCAGCGCCTGTCCAAAAATCACGCCAGCGTTTTTACAGCCATCCAGCGTTTCCTGCGTCGCCTTGATCGGCGTGATTAAGTCGGTGAACCATTGCCAGATACCGCCCAGCTTCTCCGAGATAGCGTCAAATACCGCCATCACCGGTGAGAACAGCGCACCCAGCGGTGCGAAAGCCGTTGAAAGCCCTTCCATCACTCCGCCAAAGAAGGCGCTGATGGGCTCCCAGTATTTGAAAATCAGTAAGGCGCCGGCGGCAATCGCCGCGCCAAGGGCAATCACCGGCCAGCTAAGGGCACCCAGCACCGTCATGATGGCGCCGCCCACCACGCTGAATACCGTTCCTAACATCCCGGCCGCGGTGATAACCATATTGACGCCCGTCAGAACCGGGCCGAGAAGCGTGCCTACGCCACCCAGTACGCCAGCAAACGCCTGCGCGCCGACAACAACGCTGGCGAGGGTCTGCGTCAGCTCAGGGTTGGCATTCACCCAAAAGGAGGCCGTGCCAAGCCAGCCGGTTGCGGTTGTTATCAGGTTACGCAGAGCGCCAT
Organism: Enterobacter sp. PL_is379; assembly: GCF_055817355.1. Taxonomy (NCBI): domain Bacteria; kingdom Pseudomonadati; phylum Pseudomonadota; class Gammaproteobacteria; order Enterobacterales; family Enterobacteriaceae; genus Enterobacter; species Enterobacter sp. PL_is379. The sequence continues at coordinate 4,308 of NZ_JBVPGT010000031.1, read as the reverse complement.
CCGCTTTATCAAATACATCAATCTTCAACCCGTTCCACGCGGCCTGGAATCGGTTGATATCGCCGTCAAGATTATCGGTCTGCACGGAAGCCGCGAGCGCGGTACTCCCCTTCGCCCCCCGCAACTGCTGGCGTTTTTCATCAAGCGATCCATCACCCGCGGCGGAAGCCAGCGCCCCCGAGGCTTTTATGGCATCCGGAGTCTGAACATGGCGCAACATCGCGCTGAGCGCGTCCCCGGCGGCGGCGCCTTTCATCCCTTTTTCCGCCAGAACGCCCAGCAGCGCGGTGGTCTCTTCAATCCCCATACCGGCGGCATCCGCAGCGGGCGCTGCAGAGGTGACTGCCGCCACCATCTCAGCGAGGCTAGTATTCGAGGAGGTAAAACCGCGTGTAAGCACATCTGCGATGCGTCCCGCATCCGCATCGGCCAGGCTATACGCGGCCTGCGTGCTGGCGATCATATCGGCCGCTTTAACCGCGTCGACATTCCCCGCCAGGCTGAGGTTGACCGTTGGCGCGGTGGCCGCAAGCAGCCCATCGGCATCAAAGCCTGAACGAGTCAGTTCGGTTTGTGCCCGGAGGACCGTATCTGCAGGTACTCCGGTCCTGGCACTGACCTCCCGCGCCTGCTGGCGAATCGCCTCAAGCCGGGAATCCCCCTTCGCCAGGCCAAGGTTTGCCTGAATGGCCGACATCTGCTTTTCAACGCTGATGCCTGGCGCCATAAACCGGGACGTCTGGTCAAAGCCCGCTTTGGCCATTCCCACCCCCGCATTCGCAAGCTGGCGCACCCGCGCGGTAACGCGTTTGCCTGACTCGTAGCGATTCTGAACGGTACTCAGCCGCTCCTGCTGCTGATTGACGCGGGCCAGCGCATCACGCTGTCGGTTAAGCTGCTGCGTTTTTTCGCTGATGTGAGTTCGTAAACGACGCTCATCCGACGAGAGCGTACGCGTGTTGACTCCCGCCTGGGCAAGTTCAGTGCGCTGGCGCTGTACCGAATAGCGTAAGCTGTTGTACTCAAGCTTAAGGTCGGCCGCCGATTTTCGGGCTGCGGACAGCGCATCAGCCTGTGCCTGGGTAGGGTTTTGCGTGTTTTTAAGCTGCACCGCCAGCGCCGCTGCCTGCTGTTTCGCCTGAGCAAGCGACTGCTCCGTCACGGAGAGCTGGGCGTTTGCTTTCCTGAAGCCGTTAATACGCCCCGCCTGCTCATCAAGCGCCCCCAACGCCGTCTGCGAATCGTGGATATCGCTTGCGAGAGTGACGCTGGCGTTCTGGAGAGCGTTAAGCGGTCGGGTTGCCCGGTCGACTGCCTTAAGCAGCTCCTGAAGACTGACATTATTACTCATGGTGGTTTCCGCTTCGCTGCAGCGCTTTTTCGCGCCATAAGAGGAGTTCGGTCACGCTCAGGGAGTACAGTTCTGACGGCGGCCAGTGAAAGATCACCGCGATATCCGCCATCAGATCGTCGACCGACAGATTTTCTGGAAATTTCAGCGAGCCGAAGCCGGTGACAAAAAACCGATCACCTTACCTGCAAAAGAGAGCAGATCGCAGGCATCCAGGCGCGCAACCTCATGCTCGGTCAGGGCCGGAGAGGTCATTCGCGGCAGCACCTTAATCAGCGCATCGACGTCAGATTGCGCCAGCGACGCCAGCGATACCCCGCGCAGGGTTCCCGCATTGGGTTTAGAAACCGTCACCTGTTCAATTTTCTGCTCACCGCGCTGAACGGGGCTATCAAGCGTGACGATATGTGGGTTTTCACTTTCGTGCATGGCGGTCTCGTTGATATTTTCCATTTCTTTACTCTTCAGAAAGTTAACTCACCGGCCGGTAATCCCGGCCGGTTAAAGGGTTACAGGCCGATGGCCTTACGGTGTTCTGCCAGACGATCGACGCCGTCGACTTTCAGCACCATGTTGATGATGTCGATCTCGATGATCTCTTTGCCATCAATGGTCAGCTGGTAGTACGCGCACTCGGTGGACATCTTGGTGGTGCCGCTCTCGCCCTGCTTGTTTTCACCGCCATCGAACTCTTTATGACGGCCGCGCATGACGATTTCGACGGCGGAGATTTCGCCGGTATCATCGCGCTGATAAGAGCCGGTAAAGCGCAGCGGCACGCTGTCCGCGCCCGGAGAGGCATACTGCGCCCACAGCGCGGCGTCCGGCAGACCGCCAACGGTCCACTCCAGCGCCAGGGCATCATCGTCCAGACCGAGGTCGACAGAGACCGAGCCCGGCATACCGCCGCCGCGATACTTCTCCAGCTTGCGGGTAAGCTTCGGTAGGGTCACAGACTCAACAACGCCCATATAGCTCAGGCCATCGTTGAACATATTCAGGTATTTAAGTTTGCGTGGTAACGCCATGCTGCAGCTCCTTAGCTATTAACCGAATCTGACAGGTCTGCCAGATAGGTATCGGTGATGCGCTGGCGCAGGGTCAGATTTTCCAGCGGCGGGACAGGGGTGTAGTCGTAATCGATATACAGTTTCCCCGCTTTCAGGGTTGATGCATCGTTAGACTCAGGGTCATACCAGCAGGAGCCGTCGACGATATAGCCGTTGGTTTTCAGCTCGCGGAACTTGGCATTAATACCAGAAACGATGTCGCGGATAAGCGTTGGCGTGATGGGTTTATCCATCGCCCACGCGTGCGCTTCCGCCATGGTATCGGCCAGCACCTGCGCGGTACGGGTGTAGTTTTCAAAGACGAATAACGGATCGTCTGAGCAGGTACGGTTACCCCAGAATTTGAAGCCGTCGTTGCGAATCAGCGTGGTGACGCCCGCCTGGTTAAGCAGGTTCGCATCGGTAGCCTGTTCCTGCAGATCCCAGGAGACAGAGGCGCTTACGCCCGTAACGCCGTTGACGCCAACGTTTGACAGGGTTTTATGCCAGCCGATTGTCTGGTCGATTTTGGCGCGCAGGCCAAGCGCGCGGGCGGTTGCCCAGGCCGTCGTCGTTGCGTTCGTGGTGGTATCCCATGCCAGAAAATCAGGATGGATAACCATCAGCTCGCGCTGGCTGAAGTTTTTGCGGTAGTTGATCGCGTCAGAGATGGTTTTACAGCCCCATGCGCTGACGTAGCCGAACGCGCGCAGGCTCTGGCACATCGCGGCCAGTGCGGTCGCCACTTCCTGAGAATCCAGCCCCGGGACGCCGAGAATACGTGGCTTAACGCCGGTTACCGTTTTCGCAGTCAGAAGCGCCTTCAGGCCGGTATATTTACCGTTTTCGTCGGTGGTACCGATGATGTTGGAAACGGTCTGCTTGCGCGCCTCTTCCGGTGTTTCAGCGGTGCCTTCAGCCACGCGAACAACAACGACAACCGGTTTACACTGGTCAGCGATCGCCTGCAGAGAAGCGGACAGCGTCCCCGCCTTACCGGCTTTCGCAATCGCAGCTTGCACGTTGGTAATGAGCACGGGCTCGTTTAAAGGAAATGTCTTGTCGTCAGCATCGCTGGCCGTACAGACCATACCGATGATTGCCGTCGAGACGGTGGAAATGGTGCGGGTGCCATCGTTGATTTCGATAACTTCCACGCCGTGGTGAAAATCACTCATCCGTTTAACTCCTTGGTTAGTTGGTGAGTGATATTGTCGCGGTTGGAGTTGTTATGGGCTAACTGTCACCGTCCAGCGGTGACTGGCACAACGATTGTCCGATTACCGTGGCGGGGAATTTTTTATAAAGCGTGGAAACACCCACATCAAAAATTAACGCAACGCGCTGCCGGGATTCTCCGGCAGCAATCAGTCTTCCAGCCTGAGCCCATTCCTCCTGCGTCAATTTAGGGCGTCTGCCACCAATACGTCCCTGTTCCCGCGCTGCGGCCAGCCCGGCGCACGTTCTCTCGACAATGAGTTCACGCTCCATTTCAGCAAGCGCTCCCATAATATGGAAGAAGAAACGCCCCATTGGCGTTGAGGTATCAATGCTGTCAGTCAAACTGCGGAAATTAATGCTTCGCTGGCGTAGTTCCTCGGTCATTGAAACAAGGTGGCGCATACTGCGCCCGAGCCGATCGAGTTTCCATACAACGAGAGTATCGCCCGCATTCAGCTGTCTGAGGGCACGATTGAGCCCTGGTCTGTTTGTCGATTTACCGCTGATTTTATCTTCAAAAATGAGCTCACATCCTGAACGCTGCAGCGCGTCACGCTGTAAGGCGGTGTTTTGTTCATTTGTTGACACGCGTATGTATCCAATAAGCATGGTCTTTCTCTCCGTCAAAACCGGAAATCATGCCACTTAATTGATAAACACGCATTTTCGAAAACCTTGGTTTGGGAG